>JBGCEG010000011.1:0-191573 GCA_045106135.1 Roseobacter sp.
CGGGATGGACCAATTGTCAGAGCGGTATCTTGATCATACGCCAATCCCCATAAAACCGTTGTTAGGGACTGGAAAATCAGCGATCACCTTTGACCGTGTCCCGATTGATGATGCGATCCCCTACGCAGCTGAGGATGCCGACATTACCCTTCGCCTGTGGCAACAGTTGAAACCAGCCTTGCACAAAAGCAAGGTCACGCAGGTCTATGAGAGGCTGGAACGTCCCATGGTCGCCGTACTGTCGCAGATGGAGCAGACAGGCATCAAGGTCGACCGCGATACGCTCAGCCGCATGTCCAACGCCTTCAGCCAGAAAATGGCGGGACTGGAAGACGAGATTTACGGGCTTGCGGGAAGGCAGTTCAATGTCGGCAGCCCCAAGCAACTGGGCGAAATTCTGTTTGACGAATTGGGCCTTGAGGGCGGCAAGAAGGGCAAGACCGGGGCCTATGCGACGGGCGCGGACGTTCTGGAAGACCTCGCAACAGAGCATGAATTGCCCCGTCGCATTCTGGATTGGCGGCAGCTTTCAAAACTAAAATCCACCTATACAGACGCCCTGCAAGACCACATCAATTCAGAGACTGGCCGCGTTCACACGTCCTATTCGATTGCAGGAGCCTCGACCGGGCGTCTCGCCTCAACAGACCCTAACTTGCAAAATATCCCCATCCGTACCGAAGAAGGGCGGCGCATTCGCGAGGCTTTTGTAGCGGAAGAGGGCAAAACGCTTGTGGCGCTGGACTACAGCCAGATCGAATTGCGCATTCTTGCGCATATCGCCGGGATCGACGCTTTGAAACAAGCGTTTGAGGATGGTTTGGACATTCATGCCATGACCGCCTCTGAGATGTTTGACGTACCGCTGGATGAGATGACGCCCGACGTGCGCCGGCGTGCCAAAGCGATCAACTTTGGCGTAATCTACGGGATTTCAGGCTTTGGCCTTGCCCGCAACCTGCGTATCCCACGGTCCGAGGCGCAAGGGTTCATTGACCGCTATTTTGAGCGATTTCCGGGCATTCGCACCTACATGGACGACACCAAAGCCTTTGCCCGCGAAAACGGCTATGTAGAGACGCTATTCGGGCGTCGCATCCATACGCCCAACATCACCGACAAGGGCCCCCGTGCAGGATTTGCCCAGCGTGCGGCGATCAATGCACCGATTCAGGGCACGGCTGCCGACGTGATCCGCCGTGCGATGGTACGGATGCCCGACGCCATCAAAGACCTGCCTGCAAAACTGTTGTTGCAAGTGCATGATGAGTTGCTTTTCGAGGTAGACGAGGGGGCAGAAGACGCGCTGATCACGACGGCGCGCGACGTCATGGAGAACGCGCCAGACCCTGTGGTCAGGCTCGACGTGAAGCTGACGGTTGACGCCGGAACAGGCCCTAACTGGGCTGTTGCGCACTAAACCTAGCTTTTCTAGACCTCAAGGTGCCACGCTCTTGCGCCAGCGCAGCGGGTCTTTGTCTTTCGCCGCAAAGGCGTAGGCGGCACTGATCCAGCCGTCATATCTGGCCTTCTTCAATGCCTCAAAAACAGGTTTAAGGGAGCCACCATCTTTGGCCGGGCAGGCGCGCTTTGCCGTCGCATAGAGACTGATCTGACCAATCAAAGACGTGTCCTCTTTCACAATGGGCAGCGCCACAGCAGCGTCGCCGACCTCAACCAAAAGCTGCAGCGCATCATGTGCGACCTTGTCTACCAACTCGACTGCCTGCGCAGGATCGTGCAGCGCCGTGTCGTGAGACGCGCCAACCAAAAGCTTGATGTCGCCTGCTTGTCCCACGGCCCAGTCAAGATTGCGCTGCATTGTCTCAAACGCTTGAGTGTCATCCCCGACCGGAACCGGGCCTGCCAAAAGGTGCATCATCGGGATGTTGAGCGCGGACGCAAACCGCACGGCACGTTTAAAATCATGCTCGAAGCGGCTTTCCGCGCCAGGGCGCGCCAGATACCCTTGATCGCCGCCCGTATAATTGGGCGGAGGGGCGGCAATTGTGACCAAAGGCAATCCTGACGTCAGCAAAGCGCGTTGCAATTCTTTTGCCGGCAACTCATAGGG
Organism: Roseobacter sp.; assembly: GCA_045106135.1. Lineage (GTDB taxonomy): Bacteria > Pseudomonadota > Alphaproteobacteria > Rhodobacterales > Rhodobacteraceae > Roseobacter. The sequence goes on from JBGCEG010000011.1 coordinate 2,075, forward strand.
CGTAGGAATATCGACACCATCAAAGCCAGCATCGGCGGCCAAATGCACCCGATCCAATAGCGGCACATCCTGCCACATATACCCCAAATGCGCCGCTATCCGCATGTCATGCCCGCTTTAATACGTCTCTACCCAAGGCCTCAGGGTCAACTCCGCGCTCCATGCAGACCGGTGCTGGTCAATCAGATGCAGGTAGCTTTGCGCAATCGCATCGGGCGACAGTTTCGCGTCCGACCCGTCATCAAGCCCGCCTTTGTCAGAGTTTGAAATCGCCCCGTCGATGTTGATCCATGCCACATGCACACCCCTAGGATGCAACTCTCGTGCCATGGACTGCGCCAGCCCTCGTTGCGCGAACTTTCCCATGGCAAACGTTGCCGACTGCGAGAACCCTTTGACCCCAGCGGAGGCCCCCGTAAACAGGATTGTGCCTTTGGTATCGCCGTCGTTGCGCAGCATTAAGCGCGCGGCTTGCTGACCAAGCAGAAAGGCACCGTAGGCGGTCACGTCTATCGCCTGTTTGACGATGTCCGGGTTAAGCTCTGCGATGGGTCCCCGCACACGCGCCGACGCATTGTAAAGCGCCACGCGCAAAGGACTGTGCAAATCTGAAAAGAGCGACGCCACAGCTTTTGGATCAGTGCCATCAACGCTGACTGCGCGCGCCCCGGTTTCCGCAGCAAGGTCTGATAGTTTCTCCGCATCGCGGGCTGCGAGGACCAGATCATAGCCTTGCTTGGCCAGAGCCCGCGCCACAGATGCGGAAAGTCCGCTGCCCGCGCCCAAGATCACTGCCGATTTTTCGCCCATGTTACCTCCCCCGACACCACAACCATAGAGTGCACTGGCTGGGGCGTCAGGGCAACTCTTCTGCTGGGATAATGCCAAAAAACGCGCCGCCTGACCAAACGCCGAACCACCCGTCATGCTCCTGGCCAAGATCCACAAGCCGGTAAAAGCTTTTGCGGTCGATCAGTGCCTCAAGCCCTGCCCGCACATGCACATAGGGCGAAGGCTCGCCTGTGTCGGGATCGCGTTCAACCCGGATCGCGTGTTCGGCATCCGCCGGAAACCGGTCACCCACCTGGGTCTCAAATTGTATCTGCTGTGCGGCCCCTGCCCCTTCGGCGTCAAAGTCCACCGCAAGGAAAGGGGCATCATCTACTTGAATACCTACTTTCTCTACGGGCGTGACCAGAAAGAAATCTTCACCTTCTTTTTTCAGGATGGATGAGAAAAGTTTCACCAGACCCGGCCGCCCGATGGGCGTGCCTTCGTAAAACCATGTCCCATCCCGGGCAATGCGCATGTCGAGGTTGCCACAAAATGGCGGATTCCAGAGATGAACTGGCGGCAAGCCGCGCGATTTTGTGGCAGTTATTGACGCTGCCAGACTTGTTGCGGTCGGTGTCACGGTTTTTTGTCCACTCATAGCTTTTGCCATTTCACGAAAGAAGAATAGATAAGAACGCAGGATATAATGTATCGGAGCAGGTTGTCATGAGCGAAGCCGAAGATATGGTCGCAGACATTGAAGCATTGGGTCACAAGCTCAACGCGGCAAAAGAATCGATTACCAAACGATTTATCGGTCAGGATCGTGTTGTAGAGCTGACGCTCACGGCACTGTTGTGCGGTGGTCACGCGCTGCTGATCGGCCTGCCCGGCCTTGGTAAGACCCGACTGGTTGAAACCCTTTCGACGGTGATGGGCCTCGATGGCAACCGCGTGCAGTTCACGCCTGACCTGATGCCTGCTGATATCCTTGGCTCCGAAGTGCTGGATACGGCGGCTGACGGGTCGCGGGCCTTCCGGTTCATTCAGGGTCCGATTTTCTGTCAGTTGCTGATGGCGGATGAAATCAACCGCGCCAGCCCCCGAACACAGTCGGCTCTGTTGCAGGCGATGCAGGAAAAAACCGTGACTGTGGCTGGTGAAAACCGGGCGTTGGGCACGCCGTTTCATGTGCTCGCCACGCAAAACCCGATTGAGCAGGAAGGGACCTACCCGCTGCCCGAGGCGCAGCTCGATCGTTTTCTCGTGCAGGTTGATGTGATGTATCCTGACAGAGATACGGAGCGGGATATTTTGCTGGCGACAACCGGCGATGGCGAGGCCCTGTCCACCGAAGTATTTTCTGCCGCTGAGTTGATCGCAGCACAGCAGTTGCTGCGTCGCATGCCCGTGGGCGAGAGCGTGGTCGAGATGATCCTCGATCTGGTGCGGGCCTTCCGCCCGGACGAAGCCGGCGTTAGCGAAAAGGTGCGCGAGACAGTCGCATGGGGCCCGGGACCACGGGCCGCACAGGCGTTGATGCTGACGGTGCGCGCACGCGCGTTGCTTGCGGGCCGCCTTGCACCCTCAGTGGATGACGTGATTGACATGGCAAAGCCGGTCCTGACGCACCGGATGGCGCTGAACTTTGCGGCCCGTGCGCGCGGGGACAGCTTGTCAGACCTTATCACAACAACCGCTGCCAGCCTCGCAGATGGGAAGGCCGCAGCGTGAATGTACCCGCGTCCCTCAGGGCGCAGGCCGAAACGGAAGCCGCCCGGTTTCCGCCCCTATTGGCACGCGCTGAGCAATTGGCGGGGGCCGTCCTGCTGGGCGACCACGGCAGGCGGCGCGCAGGCATGGGCGATGATTTCTGGCAATACCGCCCGGCACAACCCGGGGACAGCAGGCGCATGGTCGACCATCGCCGTTCGGCCCGGGGCGATACCGAGTTTGTGCGCGAAAGAGAATGGCAGATCGCGCAATCCGTGATGCTGTGGATCGACCAGGGGGCCTCCATGCGGTTTGCCTCATCCGATGCGCTGCCACAAAAAGCGGACCGCGCACGCTTGCTTGGATTGTCCGTTGCCATCCTGCTTATCAGAGGCGGCGAACGCGTTGGCCTGACCGGCACCAGCCTGCCCCCGCGGCGGGGAAACGCGCAAATTCTGCAACTGGCAGAGATGTTCTCGCAGGACGCGGCAGAAGACTACAGCCCGCCGGAACACCGGGCGATGATCCCGTCAGCGCGTGCTGTTTTTGTCTCGGACTTCATGGGCGACATTGCGGAGGTCAAGCTTGCGCTGACCAAGGCCGCAGACCGGGGCGTGCGGGGCGTTTTGCTGCATGTGCTTGATCCGACAGAGGAAAACTTCCCTTTCCGGGGCCGCACTATTTTTGAAAGCGTCGGCGGCAGTCTGAGCCATGAGACGCTGAAAGCAAACGACCTGAAAACGCGCTACCTTGATCGGCTGGCAGAGCGGAAAGACAGCTTGCAATCACTCTGCGCGCTGACCGGTTGGCAATATGGGGTTCACCACACCGATACCTCTGCCCAGTCGGCGCTTTTGTGGCTTTACCGGGCGCTTGATGGGGGCGATCAGCGATGACAGTTCTGGGCGGGATCGGGTTTACAGCCCCTTGGTTACTTGCGGCGCTTATCGCGCTGCCGATTTTGTGGCTGATCCTGCGCGCCGTCCCGCCAGCACCCATCCGGCGGCGTTTTCCCGGTGTGGCTTTGCTTTTGGGGCTGACGGATGACGAAACAGTGTCGGACAGAACGCCATGGTGGCTGCTGTTGCTTCGGATGCTGGCGGTTGCCGCGATTATCCTCGGCCTTGCCGGTCCGGTTTTGAACCCAGAAGACAATAGCGCCCGTGGCGATGGGCCTTTGCTGATTGTGCTTGATGGCAGTTGGGGCGGCGCATCACGATGGACCGAGCAGCAAGCCGCCATCGAGGTTGAGCTTTCGCGCGCCAGCCGCGCCGGGCGCACCGTTGGCTTTCTGAACCTCACCCGGCCAGAGCCACCCGTTTTCCAGGGCGCAGATGTCTGGGGCAGCAGGCTTGCCGGCTTCCAGCCATCCGCATGGCAGCCCGACGCTGCTTTGACAGCCCAGGCAATCACCGCCGTGCAAGACACCGGCCCGTTTGACACGATCTGGTTCAGCGACGGTCTGGACTATCCGGGCCGGTCTGACACGCTTGCGTTTTTTGAGACGCAAGGCGCTGTCGAAGTGTATCAAACGGCCTCCAACGTGCTCGCGCTGAGCCCGGCAGGCTTCGAGGACGGTGCGGTGCAACTCTCTGCTTTGCGTGCAGCCCCCGGCCCGGAACGCGAGATTGTCATTGAGGCACAGGGGCGCGACCCCGCCGGAAACGCAACCGTTCTGGCAACCGCCATGGCAACCTTTGCCAATGGTGAAACAACGGCATCAACAGCGATGTCCTTGCCTGCGGAACTGCGCGCGCGGATCACAAGATTTGATATTCAGGCGCAACGCTCTGCTGGCGCGTCAACACTGGCTGACGACGCCTTGCGCCGCAGGGAGGTCGGGCTGATCGCCGGGCGTGAAAGCCGCGAAGGCCTGCAGCTTTTGTCGCCCCTGCACTATCTGGAACAAGCGCTTGCGCCCAATGCCGATCTGATCAGGGGCACCCTGAGCGACATTCTGCCGGCAAATCCGGATGTGATCATTTTGGCGGATGTGGCCACATTGTCAGGATCTGAAGCTGACCAACTGTCCGCCTGGATCGAAAAGGGCGGGATGCTGGTGCGGTTTGCAGGCCCGCGCGTGGCCGCAAGCGATGTCAGCCGGAGCGAAGAAGACCCGCTGATGCCTGTGCGATTGCGGTCTGGCGGACGCACGGTGGGCGGCGCGATGAGTTGGGGCCAACCCAAGGCGCTTGCCGCGTTCCGCGAGATCTCGCCCTTTTTTGGGCTGAACATTCCGGAAGATGTGCAGATCACGAGCCAGGTCATGGCACAACCAGACCCGACGCTTGCTGCGCGCGTGATTGCTGAGTTGACCGACGGGACCCCTTTGGTCACACGCAAGCCTCTGGAGCAGGGTCAGATTGTCCTGTTTCACGTAACAGCCAGTGCGGATTGGTCCACGCTGCCGTTGTCCGGTCTGTTTGTTCAGATGCTGGAACGGCTTGCCGTGTCATCGGCAGGCGCGCGCCCTGATGCCGAAGCGCTTGAAGGCACCACATGGACCCCGGAGATTGTGATGAACGGCTATGGCGCGTTGCGAGATGCGGGTACGTTGCCCGGTGTACCCGGGCCTGATCTGCTGACCGTCCCGCCCAGCGCCGATCTGCAACCGGGGATTTATGTCTCGGGCGATCGTCGTCTGGCCCGCAATGTGATCGAAGACGGCGATATGCTCACCCCGGCCGACTGGCCTGCGCGCATCCCGGTCAAGGGGTTTTCGACCCCACCGGAACAACCCATTGCAGGCTGGTTACTGAGCCTTTCGATTTTACTGCTGCTGGCTGATGTGGTGGCCTCACTGGCCTTGTCAGGCCGCCTGCTGGGTCAATCACGCAACGTGGCCGCAGGTGTTTTGTCAGGCCTTTTGATCCTTGGTCCCGCACCCTCCGACGCGCAAACAAGCGTTGATGATACCTTCGCGCTCAGCGCAACGTCCGAGCTTGCCTTGGCCTATGTGCTGACCGGAAACAGGCAGGTGGATAACGTATCAGCAGCCGGGTTATCAGGGCTGTCCCAGACGCTTTTGTTCCGTACCTCCGTGGAACCAGCAGACCCTGTTGGTGTTGATCTGGAAATGGACGAACTTGCGTTTTTCCCTTTGCTGTACTGGCCCATCACGACCGATCAGCCGCGCCCCTCGTCGGAGGCATATGCCAAGCTGAACGCCTATTTGCGGTCAGGAGGCATGATCGTTTTCGACACGCGTGATGCGGATGTCGCACGCTTTGGCGCGGCCAGTCCGAATGGGCGTAAGCTGCGCGACCTTGCTATGTCGCTGGATATTCCCCCGCTGGAACCTTTGCCGGGCGATCACGTTTTGACGCGCACCTTCTATCTTCTGCAGGATTACCCCGGACGTCATGCCAGCCGCGATGTCTGGGTTGAGGCGGCACCGGCAGATTCCGAACAGGTCGAGGGGATGCCCTTCCGAAACCTCAACGACGGGGTCACACCCGTTGTGATTGGCGGCAATGACTGGGCTGCGGCCTGGGCGGTTGACCAGCGCGGTTCGCCCATGGTGCCCGTTGGCCGTGGATTTGCAGGCGAACGGCAGCGCGAACTTGCCTACCGGTTTGGGGTGAACCTCATCATGCATGTGCTTACCGGCAACTATAAATCTGATCAGGTCCATGTGCCTGCGCTTCTCGACAGGTTGGGCCAATGATCGCAAGTATCGTCTTTGATCCACTCCTGCCATGGGCTGCGATTGTGGTTGTTGCCGTCATCGCCTTGGCGTCTGTGTGTCTCGCCGTATATCGCGGGCTGAACGGCTGGGCCTTGCGGGGTATGGCCGCACTTGTCGTTCTGGGCGCTTTGACCGGGCCGTCCTATCAGCAGGAGGACCGCACACCGCTCACAGATATTGTTGTTCTGCTGGAAGATGAAAGCGCCAGCCAGCAGCTTTCTGATCGCCCCGAACAGATGAGCACCGCCGCTGATACCCTCGCCGCACGGATCGAGGCGCGCGGCAACACCGAGGTGCGGCGCGTGACAGTACCCGACGGAGATGGCGACGCAGGCACCCAGCTTATGACCACTTTGGCCCGCGCCCTTGCCGAAGAACCCAGAGTTCGTGTGGCCGGGATCATCGCTGTGTCGGACGGGCAAGTCCACGATGCCGACCTAACAATTAACCTGCCAGCGCCCATGCACGTTTTGTTGACGGGCAAAGCGGACGACTGGGACCGGCGGCTTGAAATCAGGAACGCGCCCGGCTTTGCCATCATCGGCGAACCTGTGACCCTGACCCTGCGCATCGAGGATATGGGGGCCGTGCCAGAAGGTGCCACGTCTGCGCCATTAGACATCTCAGTAGATGGCGCAGACCCGCAACGCTTTGAAGTACCAATTGGCGAAGACATCGAATTACCGCTGACCTTGCCTCATGGCGGGCGGAACGTGATCCAGTTCACCGTTCCTGTGGCGGACGGCGAACTGACAGACCGCAACAACACGGCGCTTATTCAGATGAACGGTGTGCGCGACAGGCTGCGCGTGCTGCTGGTCTCAGGCGAGCCGCACCCCGGTGGCCGGACGTGGCGTAACCTTCTGAAATCAGACAGCTCTGTTGATCTGGTGCACTTCACCATTCTCAGACCGCCAGAGAAACAGGACGGCGTGCCGGTGAGCGAATTGAGCCTCATCGCCTTTCCAACGCGGGAACTGTTTCTTGAGAAAATCGACGATTTTGATCTGATCATCTTTGATCGCTACAAGCGGCGCGGGATTTTGCCCTCCACCTACCTTGAGAATGTGGCGAACTACATCCGCGAAGGCGGCGCGGTGCTGGTCGCCGCAGGCCCTGATTTTGCCGGTGCCGACAGTATCTATCGCTCTCCGCTTGGGCCGGTTTTGCCCGCCGCCCCCACAGCACGGGTTCTGGAAGAACCGTTCCGGGCGACAGTCACAGATATTGGTGAGCGTCACCCGGTGACGACCGACCTGCCCGATGGGGGCGACTGGGGCCGCTGGCTGCGCCAGATCGATGTCGCTGACGCGCGGGGTCATGTGGTCATGACCGGGGTCGATGATCGCCCCCTTCTGGTGTTGGAGCGTGTCGGCGAAGGCCGTGTCGCTCTACTTGCATCAGATCACGCATGGCTTTGGAATCGCGGCTATGAGGGTGGTGGCCCGCAGCTGGAATTGCTGCGCCGTCTTGCCCATTGGATGATGAAAGAGCCAGAGCTTGAGGAAGAGGCCCTGACAACTATTGCAACGGGCCAGACCATGCGCGTTGAGCGGCGTACCCTGCAAGAGACGGTGCCACCGCTTACCGTTGAAGACCCCTCTGGAAATGTCACAGAGCACACCCTTGAAGAGGAACGTCCGGGTCTGTTTACAACAACCATAGAAGGACCGGAGATTGGGCTGTACCGTCTTGAAAATGGGGAAGAAATCGCCGTGATTGGTCTGGGGCCTGCAGCCCCCCGCGAATTTGTCAGAACCATTGCGACACCAGATATCCTGACGCCTGTCATTGCGGGTATGCGCGGCGGCGTTTTGCGCCTCGAAGAAGGTCTGCCGCGCTTGCGTGACATTCGCATTGGCAGGCCCGCTCATGGGCGAGGCTGGATCGGGATTACACCACGCGACGCCTACGAGACCAGAGACATCCGCCAGACATCAATTCTGCCCCCTTGGCTTGTCTTGTTGCTGGCCTCCAGCTTGATCGTGATCGCGTGGCTGCGAGAGGGCCGACGCTAAGAAATCTGGTGGCGGCTTTAAGACGATCTTCACTCAGGTCTGCGCAAACTCGACAGGTATTTGCACAGGTTTTCAAACACGATGAACATCGCCAAAAAACTGGCGGACGAACGACGTGGCAGGTTAGCCGCCGAACGCTTGCTCGAACTGAAGCAAGCGCAATTACACGCGGCCAACAAAAAACTGGGGTTGCACGCCCGTGCTCTGTCGAACGAGATCGTTGAAACCCGCGCAGAGGTTGCCAACGTCCGTGACGAAAATAAGCGTGTTAAATCAGACCTTTCAGCGGCTCAACAGCAGATTGCACGGGTTGAAAGACGGCTGTGGCATTCCATTGAATCCATCGAAGACGGTTTTGCGTTTTTCAACACGGACTTGGAGCTTGTGCTGGCCAATCCGTCGTTCATTGAACATTTTGATGAGCTGGAAGATGTCAAACCGGGCGTCAGCTATGTTACCATTCTGCAAATGATGACGGATGAGGGAATCGTCAATCCGGGCAACCTGACACCAGCGGTCTGGCGGCAACAGATGATCGAAAGAGTACAGCACACGACCCCTGAACCCGTTGTCATTCAGCTTTGGAACGGGGAGTACATCAAAGTCACCGATCAGCGTGGCCCGGACGGCGACATCATTTCGTTATGGCTGAACATCACAGAGACCGTCGAATATGAGAAAAAGATCGACGCCGCGCGCCAGGCTGCCGAAGCCGCCAACCATGCGAAATCCGCGTTTCTTGCCAATATGAGCCACGAGATACGCACGCCCATGAACGGCGTTGTCGGCATGGCCAGTGTGATGGAAGAAACCGAACTGGATGACGAACAGCGGCTTTATGTCGAGACGATCAAAAGCTCTGGCGAAGCCCTGCTGGTGATCATCAACGACGTCCTCGATTATTCCAAGATTGAGGCAGACAAACTAACTCTGCACAATGATCCGTTTGATCTTGAAAAATCCGTGCATGACGTCGTGCGCCTGCTGCAATCCAGCGCACACGACAAAGGCCTCACGCTGGCGGTTGACTACCAGTTGGACCTGCCTGCGTGCTACATCGGCGATCGCGGCCGTATTCGCCAGGTGCTGACCAATCTGGCCGGGAACGCGGTCAAATTCACCTCTGAAGGGTCTGTTTTGGTGCGCGTCCGCGGGCAGATTGGCGCGACCAGAAAAGACGTCACGCTTCAGATCACCGTTGAAGACACGGGCATCGGCATCCCTCCCGACATGATCGAGCATGTTTTTGGGGAATTCAATCAGGTCGAAAACGAGCGGAACAGGCAGTTTGACGGCACAGGGCTCGGCCTTGCCATCACGCAAAGGCTGATCAAACTCATGGATGGTCAGGTGTCGCTGACCTCGCAAGAGGGTGTCGGGTCGTGCTTTGGCTTTGAGGTCACTTTGCCCATTGATGGCGACCACGACGAAAGCCTTCCCGAAATGACCAACGCACGCGCGTTAATCGTTGATGCGTCGCAGGCAACGCGGGATATCCTGAAAAGCCAGTTGGACGAATTGAACATCATCAGCATGTCATGCGCTACGACTGCTGAGGCGATGGAGCTTGTGGACAACGACGTCTCTATTATCTTCGCGGATCACTCACCCCCCAAAATAAACGCAACAGAGTTTACTAAGCAGCTTCGTGAAAAGGGCATAACCGCACCGATTTGCGTGATCAGCGGGACGCAAGCGCGGAACTGCTCGGGGTCCGACGCGGATGAGGGAACCTTCTTTGTCCAGCGGCCCTATCCGCGCGCAGATTTCATGGGATGGTTGACCACGAGCCAGAAAGTGGCACGCGCAAGCGATGAGGCAACCGCGCCTGAAGCGACCTCAGAGGAGGACGAGCAGGACGTCGCCTCCAGACCAATGCGAATTCTGGCAGCGGAGGACAACAAAACAAACAGGCTGGTGTTTGGTAAGATGCTGAAATCGCTTGATATTGAACTTCAGTTTGCCTGCGACGGGATAGAGGCCGTCGAAATGTACCAGACGTTTGACCCTGATCTTGTCTTCATGGACATCTCAATGCCCCGGATGGACGGCAAAGAGGCCACACGCGGCATCAGAGCGCTGGAGGCAGAAACAGGCCGCCATGTCCCGGTTGTTGCACTGACCGCCCACGCGATGGACGGCGATGACAAAGAAATACTCGAAGCCGGGCTGGACCACTACATGACCAAGCCTTTGCGCAAAGCGCAGATCATTGCCTGCATTTGCGAAAATGCACCGCAGGCGGCGCGTGACCCCGCACCTCAGTTGCAGGCTCAGGCCGCCGGGTAGGGACGAACAAACACAGGGCGGTCTTCGCTGGAGTGTTCTGCATCGTATGCGTATCCGCCAGCGTCAAAATCCTTGAGCGCGTCGCAATCGGTCAATCTGTTTTGCACAATATAGCGCGCCATCGCCCCACGGGCGCGTTTGGCAAAGAAGCTGACGATCTTGGGGCCCGCACCGTTTTGGCGATCTTCCATGAAAACAGGGGTGACGACCCGCAGTTTCAGCGATTTTGGGGCCACGGCGTCAAAATATTCTTTGCTGGCACAATTCACCAAAACAGAGGTTTCTACCGCCTCAGCCTGATCATTCAGAGCTTTAGACAGCTGATCGCGCCAATAGGTGTACAGGCTTGCCCCTCTGCGCGTTTTCAGTTTGCTCCCCATCTCCAACCGGTAAGGTTGGATCGCATCCATCGGGCGCAGGACACCGTAAAGGCCCGACAAGATGCGCAGATGATCCTGCGCCCATGCCATTTCATCCGCATCAAGGCTGGCCGCCTCCAATCCCTGATAGGTATCTCCCGCAAAGGCCAGCGCTGCCGGGCGCGTTTGCGCATTTTCCGGCTCTGCATCGAAGGATTTGAACCGGTCCCGGTTGAGCCGCGCCAGATCATCGCTCAAATCCATCAGACGTTTGAGGTCTCCAAGCGTCAGATTGCGCGCTGTTTTGGCCAGCCGGATCGCATCTTCCTGAAAATCAGGGGCGGTCATCCCGTCTTGGGGGACGTCCCAGTCAAGCCGTTTGGCAGGCGAAATCACCACCAGCATGCGCTTCTCCTTGTGTCAAAGTTATTCCCTCACTGCATTTAGCCCGCGCGCGTGAGAACGTCCAGAAATGCCGCGCTAAATCGTTCTGCACGGCGCTCTCCCAAGAGCCGGTTCAGTTCCTGATGGTTGGCCGCCCGCATCTGCGCAACCTTCGCCAAGAGCGACGCAGAGCAGCTCATGGGTTTTTCTGTGCCATCCTTGCCGCGCGCAAGCTCTGCCTGTGCGGCCATCAACTGATCGTATAGCTGCCCCGCTTCGCGTCCCGCCAATTTGCGTCTGGTCGGGTGCAAGTCTTCGGTAGCCCCTGTGATGACTTCCAAAAAGGCAGCGCCATATCGTTCCAGTTTTTTGGCCCCAACGCCGCTGATCCGCGCCATATCGTCAAGGGAGGCAGGACGCCGCTCTGCCATTTCCACCAAAGTCCGGTCGTTGAAGATGACATAGGCCGGTACCTTTGCCGCTTCTGCAAAAGCGCGCCTTTTCGCCTTGAGCGCAGAAAGCAGCGGCGCATCTTCTTCGCTCACCATGGAGCGTACTGCAGGCCCGCGCGGTGCTTTCGAGATGGTATCACGACGCAGGTCAATTGTGTTTTCGCCGCGCAAAATAGGCAGGGCCGCGTCCGTCATCACCAAAGCGCCATGGCGGGCAGGATCCGGGCGCACAAGATCATGGCCCATCATCTGCCGGAAAACCGCTTGCCACTGCCGCTTGTCATATTCTTTGCCCACGCCATAAACCGACAGCGCATGATGCCCGAATGACCGTATCTTGTCGGTATCACGCCCCAGCAGAATATCGATCAGATGGCCCGCGCCGAACCTTTCTTCGGATCGCAAAATAGCCGAAAGCGCCTTGCGGACCGCCGTTGTTGCATCAAAAGTATCCGGCGGCGTGTCGCACAGATCGCAATTGCCGCAGGTCACCTCGTCCTCTCCAAAATACCCAAGAAGGTTCACGCGGCGACACTGCAAAGCCTCCGCCAGACCTAACAACGCGTTGAGACGCCCGTGGTCCGCCGCGCGGCGTTCCGGCGGGGCCAGCCCTTCGTCAATTTGCGAACGGCGTAGGCGAATGTCCTCTGGCCCATAAAGCGTCAGCGTTTCAGAAGGCGCACCATCCCGGCCTGCCCGGCCGATTTCCTGATAATACGCCTCAATCGACTTGGGCAAATCGGCGTGCGCGACCCATCTGATGTCGGGCTTATCCACACCCATCCCAAAAGCCACCGTAGCCACAACGATCAGACCATCCTCGCGACTGAACCGCTCTTCGGCCTCGCGCCGGGCGTCCGCCGCCATCCCGCCGTGATAGTGCAGCGTCAGATGCCCTTCTTGCCGCAGCGCTGCGGCCAGTGTTTCGGTCTTGGCGCGCGTGCCGCAATAAACAATGCCGGACTGGCCTTTTCGCGCCTTGGCAAACTGCAGGATTTGCTGGCGCGGTCCGTCTTTGACCGCAAAGGACAGGTGAATGTTGGGGCGATCAAAGCCGCGCAAAAATACCTCTGGCGTGCCCCCCGCAAACAGTTTCTCGACAATCTCAACTTGTGTCTCTGCATCAGCCGTCGCAGTGAAAGCCGCCAAAGGCACATCCAGAGCTTCACGCAGCGCCCCGATGCGCAAATAATCCGGGCGGAAATCATGCCCCCATTGGCTCACGCAATGCGCCTCATCCACGGCGATCAGGGACACGCCGACCCGCCGCAATGTGCTGATGATCGACCCGGAGGCCAACCGTTCCGGCGCCATATAAAGCAGCTTCAGGTCGCCGCTTTCAAGTGAAGACCAGACCGCATCCGTCTCCTCGGGCGTATTGCCAGAGGTCAGCGCGCCTGCGCAAATGCCAGTTTCCTGCAACCCGCGCACCTGATCCCGCATCAACGCAATCAAAGGCGAAATAACCACCGTCACGCCCGGCCGCAGCAAGGCTGGTAGTTGAAAGCACAGCGACTTCCCCCCGCCTGTCGGCATGATCGCAAGCGTGTTTTTTCCAGCGGCAACGGCGTCTACAATCTCCGCTTGCCCGGCACGGAAATCGTCAAATCCAAAGACATCCTGCAGCAGCCCAATCGCGTCTTTCATCCACCCGCCTGTTTTTAATTCTGCTCTTACAGTGCAGAGTCCCACAAGCGCGCAGGCTGGGCAAGATAATCAGGCTTTCTTTTGGCCAAAAATACTCAAGCCGCAACGCCTGCAATCAAACGAAAGCGGCGTAATTGTTTGCCAGAATGATCCGCAGGGCGATGATGCCAAGCAGCACGGCAAGCGGTGCCAGATCAATGCCGCCCATGTTCGGCAGAATGCGGCGAATGGGTGTATAAATCGGCTCCAGCACGCGATTCAGCATATACCAGATTTGCGCAACCAGTTGCTGGCTCGTGTTCAGAACCTGAAAATTGATCAGCCAACTCATGATCACATGCGCAATTACGAAGAAATACAGCACGTTCAGCAGCAGCATGATGATTTCAAAAAGCGATTGCATGGACTGACCTTTCCTTTGGGTGCTCTTCAAGTAGGCCTCGGCGGCGCAAAGAGCAAGTCAGAGCCTCAGGTTTGGTTTACACAAGGCAAAGCAACCTTGCCTGATCGGCGCGCGCCTGCTCTATGGGGAAGGGCAGGACAAGGCAAAAGGCCATGAGCAGCAGCAAGCGCAAACGCATCTGGGGGTGGTTCTTCTTTGACTGGGCAAGCCAGCCCTTCAGCACGCTTGTCATTACGTTTATCTTCGCCCCTTACATCGCCGAATTGCTGCAGGACGGCCCCCGCGCGCAAGCGGCATGGGGTTTCGGGATTGGTGCCGCCGGGCTGGTGATTGCCTGTCTTGCGCCTGTCCTTGGTGCCTTGGCGGATACGACCGGTACAAGGCGCACCTATATATTCGTGTTCAGTGCGCTGTACCTGCTGGGCAGCGCAGGCCTTTGGTTTGCGCATCCTGATAGCTTTAACCTGTTGGTTATTCTGGCACTCTTTGCCATCGGCATGATCGGCTTGGAATTCGCAACGATCTTTACAAACGCCATGTTGCCAGAGCTTGGCACCAAGGATGAAATTGGCAGGATTTCTGGGAATGGATGGGCCTTTGGCTACATCGGCGGCCTTGTCGCTTTGGTCATTATGCTGGTGTTTTTCGCTGAGAGCCCTGCAACGGGCAAAACCTTCATCGGTCTGGCACCGGCCTTCGGGTTGGACCCGGACACCCGCGAAGGCACCCGTTTTGTAGGCCCGCTGACCGCCATCTGGTTTGCAGTCTTCGTTCTGCCATTCTTTCTTTGGACGACAGACACCGCACCGATGAAACGGTCCAAACATGCGGTGCGCGACGCCCTGTTGGGGCTGGTCCGCACCGTACGGCAGTTGCCCAGCACACCGTCGCTTTTTGCCTATCTCACCTCGTCGATGTTCTACAGGGATGGTTTGAACGGGTTTTATGCCTTTGGCGGCATCTACGCGGCAGGCGTGCTGGGCTGGTCGGTGGTCGACACGGGCGTCTTTGGCATTATCGCAATTCTGGCTGGTGCAATCTTTGCATGGCTGGGCGGCAAAGCGGAAACACAGCTTGGGGCCAAACCGGTCATATCGGTCTCTATACTAGTGCTTTTGGCCGTTGCGGTCGCAGTGGTCTTTATCTCCCGCGAGAGCGTGTTCGGGATCAGCGTGGACGCAGACAGCCGCCTTCCGGATGTAGTGTTTTATACCTTTGGCGCACTGATTGGGGCGGCGGGCGGGACGTTGCAGGCGTCCAGCCGCAGCATGATGGTCAGGCAGGCAGACCCCGACCGGATGACCGAAGGCTTTGGCCTCTACGCGCTTTCAGGCAAGGCAACCAGCTTTCTGGCGCCTTTGTTGATCGGCGTCACAACGGCGGCTACAGGCTCTCAGCAACTTGGGATCGCACCGCTGATCGGCCTGTTCTTGTTTGGCCTTGTTTTACTTTTCTTTGTCAAACCCGAAGGAGACACCCGCACATGAAATGCCTTCGCATACTCTCACTCTCAGCCCTTGTGGGCCTAAGCGCCTGCGCACCGGCACCCACCAGCAGCACAGCCGCCAAAGCTGTTGTTCCTGTCATCGGCACGTCGGGCCACGCGGACGCCAACAAACCGGCAAAGCAGTTCTTTGGCGCGATGCAAGATGGCTCAGCGGACAGGCCCGAACCCTTTGGCAGCTACGCGAAGGGGTGTGTGGCGGGTGCAGAACAGCTGGCTGAAACCGGCCCCACATGGCAGGCGATGCGGCTGTCACGAAACCGCAATTGGGGTCATCCGGAGGTGATTGATTTTCTGGAAAACCTGAGCCGCGATGCAGCAAAGCAACCGGGGTGGGACGGCATTTACGTGGGCGATATCAGCCAGCCGCGCGGCGGGCCCATGACCTCCGGTCACCGGAGCCATCAGATCGGGCTGGATGCAGACATCTGGCTCAGGCCCGCCGACACCCTGTCGCTAAGCCGTACCCAGCGCGAAAACATCTCCTCGATCTCCATGAGGCGGTCAAACGGCGCATTTGTAAACAGCAGCTGGACACAGGCGCATCGCGAAATCGTCAAGGCGGCGGCATCTGATCCGCGTGTGACGCGCATCTTCATCTTCCCCGGCGCAAAAGTAGACATGTGCCAAAACGCAACCGGGGACCGGTCCTGGTTGCGCAAGGTGCGGCCTTGGTACGGTCATCACTATCACTTCCATGTGCGGCTTGGATGTCCCGCAGACGCCGCGTCCTGCGTAGACCAGTCGCCGCCACCGCCCGGGGATGGGTGCGACGAAGCCCAAGGGTGGGTTGATGCAATCCTGAACCCGCCTGCACCTGATCCCAACGCACCCCCACCCAAACCACGTCGCGATGTCCTGCTCGCCGAATTGCCTGCTCAATGCGCGACACTCTTGCAATAACGGCGATCCTCTTTCTGTGTGTGGTCCCGGTGCTGATGGTCCGGCCGCTGCCCGACCCTGTAGCGCCAGACCAGTTCGCCGAATTCGTCACATCGGTCACATGGCAGCACGATGCCAATTGGTTTGGCGGGCTGTCAGGCATTGACGTGTCGGACGACGGTAAGCGTTTCGTTGCTGTCACGGATCGTGGGCAAATGCTGGCCGGGACGTTTGAGCGTGACCGCGAACAGGTGGTGGGGGCCACAGTCCTCAGAAACCGCGCGCTGCCAAATGACCCCCGCACACCAGAGCGTTTCCCCTTCACCGATGCGGAAGGCGTGGCATGGGGCCGTGACGGCGTAATCTTTGTATCTTTTGAACATGCGCAACGGGTTTTGCAGTTCGACACCTGGGAGGCGGAGGCGATCTGGCCGCACTACACCCGCGCATGGAATGCACTGGGTGCCAACATCGGGCTGGAGGCCTTGGCCATCGGGCCAGAAGGCGACCTGATCACCATGCCCGAGGGGGTGCTCTCCGGCGCGACGGAGGCTTTGGTCTACAGTCGGGAACCGGGCCGCCCCTGGGCGCAATCGCTGACGCTGCCGTTGGTCGATAGTTTCAGACCCGTGGGGGCCGACTACGGACCGGATGGATACCTTTATTTGCTGGAACGCGAGGTCCGATACGGGTTTCGCACGCAAATCAGGCGGTTTGATGTGCAACGCTATGGCTTTGACCGTTGGGACCTTGTGCTTGAGACCCCGATCTGGCGTCACGCAAACCTCGAAGGGCTGGCCGTTTGGGCAGATGACGCAGGCAACATCCGCCTGACCATGGTTTCTGACAACAACTTTTACCCGATGGTGCCGACCCGCTTGGTTGAATACGTGATCCCCAAAGGTCTTGAAGCCCGCGCAGAATAGCGCTACGTCCCGCGCGTTCGGCGTTGTGCCGAGCCAAGTGCCGCACCCTTGCCAAAACGGAAAGCCCAAACCATGACCCGAATTCACCTCCCCGGCATTATTGCCATGGCCGCCATTGTTGTTGCCTCCAATATCCTTGTTCAGTTCCTCTTCGGCAATTGGCTGACATGGGGCGCGTTTACGTATCCGCTAGCCTTTCTGGTCACGGACATCATGAACCGGGTGTATGGCTCCGCTGCCGCGCGCAAAGTCGTCTTCACAGGCTTTCTGGTTGGGGTTGCGTGCTCTCTGATCGGGACGCAGATCATGGGCGAATTTGGCCCACTGGTCACCCTGCGCATCGCCATCGGGTCCGGGCTGGCCTTCCTGACAGCACAGCTTTTGGACATCGCGATATTCTCTGTGCTGCGCAACGGAACGTGGTGGCGCGCGCCTCTGGCCTCCACTCTTGTGGGCAGCACCGTCGATACTGCCCTCTTTTTCAGCATCGCGTTTTCAACAAGCCTTGCGTGGATTGAGCCCGCAAACGACGTGTCGTGGGCCGGCGAAATGCTGCCATTGCTGGGCTTTGGCCCTGTTGTCCCTTTGTGGGTAAGCCTTGCTGTCGCGGATTGGGGCGTGAAACTCAGCCTTGCCTTGCTGGCGCTTGTGCCGTTCCGGATCATCACGGCGCGGGCATTGTCGGCAGTTTAACGAAAAAAAGCTTGGCGGATGCCTCAACCTGTGCGACGATTCAATCAACGTCAACAGATAGGTAAAGGAGGTGATCCAGTGTCAAGAAAGGTATTGGAGCGAGGGTTCGGAACAGCTTGGGAGATCGCCTGCTGAGGCAGCCCTTAGTCGGGCAGATTACCCAAGTGGACGGGCACGATCGAAAACGTCTAACCGATCCCCCTCCTTAAGCCATTCGATTGGGCCGCACCACGTTGTGCGGCCCTTTTACGTCGTGATACAGGTGCAAATCTCGCACATACATCCACATCAAATTTGAACCGGCAACCGCCATGATCCGCATAAATGACGACATCACCATCGCCGATTGGGAACTTTCCGAAAGCTTCATGCGCGCATCCGGGCCGGGCGGGCAGCATGTCAACAAAACTTCCTCTGCGGTTGAGTTGCGGTTCGAGGCAGAGCGTTCACCCAGCCTGCCCAGACCTGCAAAGACGCGGCTGAAACGTCTTGCCGGACGGCGTTGGACCAGCGATGGCGCTTTGGTGCTGCAATGCGATGAAACCCGAAGCCAGCCGCGAAACCGCGAAATTGTGCGCGATCGGCTTGCAGAGTTGATCCGCAAGGCCTTGGTGCAACCCAAACGCCGGATTCCAACCAAACCAACGCTTGGGTCCAAAAAACGGCGTCTCACAGCAAAGAAAGCGCGCGGTGAAGTGAAGTCCTTGCGTGGCAAGGTCAAGCCCGACACATGACCCGGTGTGTCACATCAATAAGGGGGCTGTGAAACCCGCACGACCACTCTAAGTTATGCACAAATAGTCTGGGCTTTTTAAGTGTTTGGAAAAACCACGCGCGCGATCATGTTTTCCTTGGTCGCGCTATTTCTTTTTGACTGCATGGCGCTTGTAATCAAGCGGTTGTCTGCGGACTACACAACTGCTGAACTCGCTGCCTACCGCAACTTTTTCGGTCTGTTTCCGTCCGTGGCGGCCCTATACGCCTCCAGCCTGTGGCGCGCGCATGGGAAGGTCTGGCGCATGCGGCAATGGCGGTTGGCTCTGACACGCGGGGTTATTCTGACTGTTGCGCAGTATTCTCTCTATCTGTCGCTGATTTATCTCAACTTTGCCACGGCCACGACGATCACCTATGCCAATGCCTTGTTCATGACTGCGCTTGCCGTGCCGCTTTTGGGGGAAAAGGTTGGCATGATGCGCTGGTCTGCGGTGATTATCGGCTTTGTGGGGGTCGTCCTGATTGTTGGACCCGGTCAGGACACTTTTACCCCCGCCGCTCTGCTACCGTTGCTGGCAGCAGCGATGTACGCACTGGCCGGTGTCACATCGCGAATGATGGATGAGGATGTTCCTACAGCCTTGATAAATTTCTATGCGACCGGGATGGCGACCCTTTGCACGTTTCTGCTTGTACCGATAACCGGCGGCTTCAGTCCGCTGCAGGCCCTCAGCGATTTATGGTGGATCACATCCATGGGTTTTTTTGGCGGAACGGCCGTATTGTTTCTGATCATCTCTTACCGGATGACAGAGCAAAGTAATCTGGCCCCGTTCAGCTATTTTGGCATCCCTATGGCCTTTGTGCTGGGCTACGTCTTTTATGATGAGGCACCTTTCAGCGAACTTTTCCCCGGCGCTTTGCTTATTGCGGCAGGCGGGTTGCTGGTGGTTTGGCGCGAAAGGCAATTACGGCGACAAGCAGTGCAGTCTTTAGACCTCAAACGGTAAACAGAGTGTTGCACATGTCAGTGCGATACGTAACCATCTGATATTAAAGTATTTCCGGGAACAGGCCAGAAACCGGCACTGATTTATCGAAAAATCGATCCAAACGGTTAGGCAACTGGCAAGAAAATCACCTCACACTTCTTTCAACCATCCAGTGCGAGGAAATATGTTTGAGACGTATTCTGTCAAAGAGCTTTCTGCCCTTCTTGATTGCTTTCATGTGCCGATGTTTGCAGTGCAACGCGCGGCCCCCGACCAGCCCTTTGCCCCCGTATGCAGCAATGCGGCCCATGACAGCGCCGCTGGCCTGCGGGAAAAGCGGATGACAGGCGCGGCGCAAGAAAGCCTGTGGCCCGCAGACCAAGCGGACCTGATGGCAGAAAAGCTCGACATCTGCGCGGCGACCCGTCGGGACCTCCGTTTTTTGGAAACCTTCACCTTGCCCACCGGCGTGGGGCAGTGGGATACGACGTTGCAGCATGTGTCGTTGCACAAGGGCGGGGACCGGATCATCGGCACAGCGTTCAGAGTTGACATCACCCCTCCGGCACGGGCGCTGCAGGACGTTTGGTACCACGCAAACGTCGCAGATCTGCAGGTTCAGAACCTGTGCTCTCTGCTGGACGAAACAAGAAATGCGCAGATGTTCTGCCAACACAACGCGCACCGGGTCGAAAGCCTCGCCGCGCTGTCCCGCAGTGTGCAGCAGGCGATTGCAGACATCAGGATGCACGCGCGTCCGGTACATCAAAAAAGAGTAGAGACATTGCCTCATGTCGGGGTGGCGGCGGGTTCGACGGCAAAGGATGCGCAGCAGTCGCCCACCTGCGCCACGCGCTGTGAGACCCCAGTCGTGTTACAAAACATGAAAGGATAATAGCTTTTCCGTAACATAAAAATTGCGTCGAATCGAAAGCCGCGCTAAGCTTCTCCGAACAGGGAGAAGTTCGTGCAGGCTTTCATTTGCGACGCTCAAAGGACGCCGATCGGGCGCTATGGTGGCGCGCTGTCTGCTGTGCGCGCGGATGATCTGGCCGCCGTGCCAATCGCAGCACTCCTGGCAAGAAATACATCGGTTTATTGGGCACGCTTGGATGATGTCATTCTTGGCTGTGCCAATCAGGCGGGTGAAGACAACCGAAATGTTGCGCGTATGGCCGGGCTTCTGGCTGGATTGCCGGTAGAAGTGCCGGGAATTACGCTGAACAGGCTGTGCGCAAGCGGCATGGATGCTGTGGGTGCCGCCGCGCGGGCCATTCGGGCGGGCGACGCTGACATGATGATCGCGGGCGGCGTGGAAAGCATGACGCGCGCACCCTTTGTGATGGGCAAATCCGACCACGCGTTTTCGCGCCAAGCTGAAATTCATGACACAACCATAGGCTGGCGTTTTATAAACCCGAGAATGGACGCGCTTTATGGCACTGATACGATGCCGCAAACCGCCGATAACGTCG
The DNA here is from genome assembly GCA_045106135.1 of Roseobacter sp. GTDB lineage: Bacteria > Pseudomonadota > Alphaproteobacteria > Rhodobacterales > Rhodobacteraceae > Roseobacter. Next base: position 22,991 of record JBGCEG010000011.1, read on the forward strand.
CAGCCGAAGATGGCATAAGCCGCGCGGATCAGGATGCCTTTGCCCTGCGCAGCCAGCACCGCTGGCAAGCTGCCGAGGCGGCGGGGCTGTTTGAAGACGAGATCACCGCCGTCACAATCCCGCACCGCAAGTCAGACCCTGTGGTCGTCTGTCGCGATGAACACCCCAGACCGCAGGCCACGTTGGACAGGCTTGCGGGCCTCCGGGGCATCAATGGCCCTGATCTGTCGGTCACGGCGGGCAATACCTCAGGCGTCAACGATGGCGCGGCCGCTCTGCTTCTGGCCTCTGAAGCGGCGATCAAAACCCACGGCCTGCGCCCCATGGCGCGGGTGGTAACGATGGTTGCTGCCGGGATCGCGCCGCGCATTATGGGGCTCGGGCCGGTCCCTGCCGTTGAAAAAGCGCTGCGCCGTGCGCAGTTGACCATTGACGAAATGGATGTGATCGAACTGAACGAAGCTTTTGCCGCGCAAGGTCTTGCCTGCCTGCGCAGGCTGGGCGTTGCAGATGATGCCCCGCACGTGAATGCCAACGGGGGCGCGATTGCGCTGGGGCACCCGCTTGGGATGTCAGGCGCACGGCTTGTGATGACAGCCGCCTATCAGTTGCAGCGTACCGGTGGACGCTATGCGCTGTGCACGATGTGCGTGGGCGTCGGGCAAGGCGTTGCAATGATTTTGGAAAGGACCTGAGACGATGTATGCGCAGATGATCCAGTCGGAAAAATCAAACGAAGACCCTGAACAACTCGCGGCGTTTCAGGCGCGCATTGATCGTGGCGAAAAGATCGAACCAAAAGACTGGATGCCGGAAGGCTATCGCAAGACGCTGATCCGCCAGATTGGCCAGCACGCTCATTCTGAGATCGTAGGGCAGTTGCCCGAAGGAAACTGGATCACCCGCGCGCCCACGCTGGAACGCAAAGCGATCCTGCTGGCCAAGGTGCAGGACGAGGCGGGCCATGGTTTGTATCTTTATTGTGCGGCGGAAACGCTTGGGGTGAGCCGCGATGACCTCACCGGTGATCTGCTTTCGGGCAAGATGAAGTATTCGTCGATTTTCAACTACCCGACCCTGACATGGGCGGACATGGGCGCTGTGGGCTGGCTTGTGGATGGGGCCGCGATCATGAACCAAGTACCTTTGCAGCGCACCTCTTTTGGGCCTTACGCCCGCGCGATGGTCCGTATCTGCAAAGAGGAAAGTTTTCATCAGCGCCAAGGCTTCGACATCATGATGAAGATGGCAAACGGCACCGACGCCCAGCGCCGGATGGCACAGGATGCGCTCAATCGGTTCTGGTACCCTTCGCTGATGATGTTCGGCCCCTCTGACAAAGACAGCGTGCATTCCGCACAGAATATGGCGTGGAAAATCAAGATGAACACCAACGATGAGCTGCGGCAGAAATTCGTGGACCAGACGGTGCCGCAGGCGAAGGTGCTGGGCCTCACCATCCCCGATGAAAACCTGCGCTGGAATGAAGACACCGGGCATCACGACTTCAGCGAACCGGACTGGCGGGAATTTTACGATGTGCTCAAGGGCAACGGCCCATGTTCGGCAGAGCGTATGGAGGCGCGCAATCGCGCTTGGGATGATGGGGCATGGGTGCGTGACGGGTTGCTGGCCCATGCGCGCAAAAAGCAGGCGCGCAAGATGGCTGCGGAGTAGACCGATGCAAAACGAATGGCCCCTCTGGGAAGTTTTTATTCGCGGGCAGCATGGATTAAGCCACCGCCATGTGGGCAGCCTGCATGCCCCCGATTCTGAGGCCGCAATCAAGAACGCCCGCGACGTCTACACCCGGCGCAACGAAGGTGTGAGCATCTGGGTTGTCGAGGCCGCCTCAATCACCGCCTCAAACCCCGCCGCAAAAGGCCCGATGTACGACCCTGCAAACGACAAGGTTTACCGCCACCCGACATTCTACGACATTCCTGACGACGCAGGCGCGATGTGAGCGACCCGTTGTTCGAATTCCTGTGTCGCATGGGGGACAACACGCTGATCCTTGGGCATCGCGTCTCTGAATGGTGCGGGGTGGCCCCTGTTCTGGAAGAAGACATTGCACTCACAAACACCGCTTTGGACCTGATCGGGCAAACCACCCTTTGGTTAAACCTCGCCGGAGAGGTCGAGGGCAAAGGTCGGGATGCGGATGCTTTGGCCTTTCGCCGCGATGTCTGGGATTTCAGGAACATCTTGCTGGTCGAGCAGCCCAATGGCGATTTCGGGCAGACGATCATGCGGCAGTTTCTGTTCGATCTCTGGCACTATCACTACCTGACTGGCCTTATGAACAGCGCGCAGGATCAGATTGCAGCGATCGCAGAGAAGTCGTTGAAAGAAGTCACCTACCATCTGGAACGCAGTACCGACACCGTCATCGGCCTGGGCGACGGGACCGAGGAAAGCCACCAACGGATGCAAAAGGCGCTTGATAAATTGTGGCCCTACATCGGTGAAATGTTTGACAGCGATCCGGTTGATGAAACGCTTGTGGCGCAAGCCATAGCCCCTGATCCGGGCGGGTTGCGCACAGTCTATGACGCCCAACTGGACACTGTTTTGGGCGCGGCCACGCTGGTGCGCCCTGCATCTGACTTTGCGCATCGGGGCGGCAAAACCGGCGCGCGCCATTCTGAACATCTTGGGCATCTTCTGACACAGATGCAGTGGCTGCAACGCGCCTACCCGGATGCGACATGGTAGCGGAAAAGCCCAGCACAGAGACGGTTTGGCGTTGGTTAGCCACGCTCCCTGACCCGGAAATCCCGGTAATCACGCTGACCGATCTGGGCGTGATCAGAGATGTGAAATGGGTGGAGGACACGCTGGAAGTGACCGTGACCCCAACCTATTCCGGCTGCCCGGCCACAAAGGTTATCAGCTTCGAAATAGAAAACTGCCTGCGCGACCACGGGATCAAACACATCGACCTCAGAACGCAAATCGCGCCCGCCTGGACAACCGACTGGATGAGCGCGGAAGGCCGCCGCAAGCTGGAAGCCTACGGGATCGCGCCCCCGCAAAAAGCAGGCGGGCCAGAACAGTGTCCGCAGTGCCAATCAACACAAGTGCAAAGGGTCAGCCAGTTTGGATCAACCCCTTGCAAGGCGCAGTGGCGATGCTCGGACTGCCTTGAGCCCTTTGAATATTTCAAGTGTATCTGACCCATGGCCTTTTATCCCCTGACCGTCACCCATATTCACCGCACCATTCGGGATGCCGTGGTGCTGACCCTGACGCCGGATGACCCTGAAAAATTCCACTTCACACAGGGGCAGTATCTGACATTCCGACATGATTTTGACGGGACCGAGGTGCGGCGCAATTACTCCATTTGCTCAGGCCTCGATGACGGCACGTTGCAGGTCGGTATCAAGAAAGTCGAAGACGGCGCGTTTTCGGGCTTTGCCAATACCGATCTGAAAGTCGGCGACCGTCTTGAGGCCATGCCGCCACAAGGGCGCTTTTCCCGCCCGTTGAGTGCGGCGGACGCAAAAAGCTATCTGGGCGTTGCAGGCGGTTCGGGCATCACGCCGGTGCTTTCCATCCTGCGCAGCACGCTGACCCGCGAGCCCCTGTCGAGCTTCACGCTGATTTACGCCAACCGCGCGGTGAACACGATCATGTTCCGCGAAGAGCTTGAAGACCTCAAAAACCGCTACATGGGTCGGGTCAGGATCATCCATATCCTTGAGAGTGGGCAGGATATTGATCTGTTTTCCGGCAGGCTGAGCGTCGAAAAATGCCGCGCGCTTTTCCAAAGCTGGGTAGATGTCAGCCAGATCGATACGGCGTTTATCTGCGGGCCGGAGCCGATGATGCTGACCATGTCGGCCAGCCTGCAAGACCACGGGATGCGTGCAGATGACATCATCGTTGAGCTTTTCACCGAGACACAGCAAGGCAGGCTCGAACGCGCAGCGCTTCAGGCGCGCACAGCGGATCAGCCCGCGTCAGAGGCGCAGATCACCGTCGAAGGCGTCACCCGCAGTTTTGCCATAGCGCCCGGCCAGTCCGTGCTGGAGGCCGCGCTCGCCAATGATCTTGAGGCCCCTTTTGCATGCAAAGCAGGGGTTTGTTCGACCTGCAAGGCCCGCGTTCTGGAAGGAAAAGTCGAGATGCTGAGCAACCATGCGCTGGAAGATTACGAGGTTGAACGCGGTCTTGTTCTGACCTGCCAATCCTACCCGCTGACGCCGCGCATCGTTGTTGAATACGACACGCACTAGGATGTTTTGATGCCCAAGGGTGATGTGCTTCGCGATGTGAACAGTTTTTCTGCCGGTCACTGGGTTGCGCCGGATGATGCGGCGCGCAGGATTCACAGTGCGATCACGGGCGCGCCCATTGCGCGGGCAGGCACCGCGAGGCCGGACGCGCAAAAAATGCTTGCCTATGCGCGCGAAAAAGGCGGCCCCGCGCTGAGATCGCTGACATTTCACGACCGCGCGCGCATGACCAAGGCACTGGCGCTTTATATTAAAGAACACCGCGCGGCCCTGTATGACCTGAGCTATGACACCGGGGCCACGCTGCGCGATCATAAGATCGACATCGACGGCGGCATCGGGACGATGCTGGTCATCGCCTCAAAAGGGCGGCGCGAGATGCCGGACAGCCGCGTCTATCTGGACGGCCCTGTGGAGCAACTGAGCCGAAACGGGTCCTTTGTCGGCCAACACATCTGCGTGCCGCGACAGGGCGTTGCGGTCCACATCAATGCATTCAACTTTCCCGTCTGGGGGATGTTGGAAAAACTGGCTCCCGCGCTTCTTGCAGGGGTCCCCGCGATTGTGAAACCTGCCACCGCCACCTGCTATGTGACTGAAGCCTGCTTTCGCCTGATTGTGCAAAGCGGCCTGTTGCCGGAGGGGGCCGTGCAACTGGTCGCGGGCGGTGTCGGCGACATGCTGGACCATCTGCAGGAACAGGATCTGGTCGCTTTCACCGGATCTGCCGAGACCGCACAGACCCTCAGAACGCACCCCGTCGTGACCACAAAATCGGTGCGGTTCATGGCGGAACAGGACAGTCTGAACGCGTCGGTTCTGGGGCCGGATGCCACGCCGGGCAGTCCGGAGTTTGATCTGTTTGTCTCTGAAACTTTTTCAGAGATCACAGTAAAAGCGGGGCAGAAATGCACAGCCGTCCGCCGTTTGCTGGTGCCAGAGGCCTTTAAAAAAAGCGTGCAAACCGCCCTTGCCGATAAACTGCGCGGCCTGCGCATTGGTGACCCAAGGCAAGCGGACACGCAGATGGGGGCGCTTGTCTCTCATGAGCAACGCCGCGATGTGCTGGCTAAAACCGCTCTGATTGCGGAGGAAGCCGCGTTGCTGACAGAGGATACTGCGGCTTTTTCTGTCAGCGGGTTCGAGGGCGGGTCTTTCATTCGCCCGGCACTCTTTCACTGCGCGGACCCGGACGCCGCTGCCCATGTTCATGATATCGAGGCATTTGGCCCCGTCGCAACCCTGATGCCATATCAGGATGCCGACCATGCCGCACACCTGCTCAATCGCGGCAAGGGGTCATTGGTGGCCTCTGTCATGACCCATGACACAGGGTTTGCCCGCGACATTGCGCTGTCTTCGGCGGCCTTTCATGGGCGGCTTTACTTCAACGACCGCACCGCCCAACACGAAGCAACAGGACATGGTGCCCCCCTTCCGCACATGGTGCATGGCGGTCCCGGGCGCGCAGGCGGCGGCGAAGAGTTGGGCGGCATCCGGGGCGTCATGCATTACATGCAGCGCACGGCGATACAGGGCAGCCCCGACATCATTACGGCCATCAGTAACCAATGGGTGCCGGGCGCAACCGTGGACACGACGCAGGCACACCCCTTCACGCGGACCTTCACAGAACTGACAATCGGTGAGCAGCTAAGGGCAGGCCCGCGTGACATCACGCTGGACAATATTGAGACCTTTGCGCACTTCACCGGCGACACGTTTTACGCCCACATGAACGAGGAACAGGCGGCCGCAAACCCGTTTTTCCCCGGTCGCGTGGCCCACGGCTATTTGCTGATCAGCTTTGCCGCCGGTCTGTTTGTGCATCCCGACCCCGGCCCCGTTCTGGCCAATACCGGACTGGACAACCTGCGTTTCATGTCCCCCGTTGTGCCCGGCGATGCACTTTCGGTGGAATTGACGGTGAAAGCCAAAAAGAAGCGCAACGATGACTATGGCGAAGTCCGTTGGCACGCCCGCCTGCTGAACCAACATCTTGAGACCGTGGCAGAGTATGATCTGTTGACGATGAATGCCACCTGACGCCTATCGCACCGTATGCGAGCGGTTGCTGGCGCTTGGCGGGCACCGGGTCTGGTCTTTACTGGTCACCGTTTTTGGCGATTTGGCTGGCAAAGAGAACGCGGTTCTGGCCGGTCCGGTCCTGTCGGACCTGATGACCCGCCTCGGGGTGCGGCCCGCAGCCACGCGCGTGGCACTGCACAGGTTGCGCAAAGACGGGTGGATCACCTCAACAAAACATGGGCGTCAAAGCCTTCATGGACTGACTGACTATGGGCTACGCGAAACGCAAAACGCCGGGCGGCGTGTCTACGCCCCACCCGGCACGACGCCTGATCGTTGGCAGGTGGTGGTCACAGACCCCGCCTGCCCTGATCCCGGCACAGACATGCAGCAGCGCGGCTTTTTGTCCTTTGGCCCCCGGTTCTATGTGGGCTTTGACCAGACACCGCCGCCCGACGGTGCTTTGCGACTTGAGGGAACGACACCCCCTGAATGGTTGCGGATCAGGCTCGCAGAGGTGTTGCGCCAAGATGACTACGACGCGCTTCACGCCATTCTGATCTTTGCAGAGGCTGCGTTAACTGACCCACAGGCGTTTGACCCGCTTGATCAAGCTGTCCTGAGGTGTCTCATCGTCCACAACTGGCGCAGGCTGCTGCTGAAACATCCGGACATGCCGCCTGTTCTTTTTCCGCCGAACTGGCGCGGCGAAGACTGCCGGGGCCTCGTTCATCTGCTGTTGGCGCGGTTTCCCCTACCAGACGTGTCACAACATTAAGACAACCAAGACGCGCGGGAACGCTTCCACCGACCGAAAAGGCACGTTATAGGGGCGCTATGACACATACAGTATACCAAAATGACCTGCCCGATGATCTGGACCTTGGACCAGAGGTCGCGATTGATTGCGAGACCATGGGGCTGCATCCGCACCGGGACAGACTGTGTGTCGTGCAACTGTCTGGCGGCGACGGGAACGCGCAACTTGTCCAGATATCGAAAGGCCAACGCGAGGCCCCAAATCTGGTCAAATTGCTCGAAGACCCGAAGGTGCTGAAGCTGTTTCATTTCGGGCGGTTCGACATCGCCGCGATGTATCATGCGTTCGGCGCTTTGGCGTCGCCGGTCTACTGCACAAAGATCGCAAGCCGCCTTGTGCGGACCTATACGGACCGTCACGGACTGGCAAAACTGTTGCAGGAATTGCTGGGCATCGACATCTCAAAGCAGCAGCAATCCAGCGATTGGGGCGCGGCAGACCTCACCGACGCGCAGGTCGCATATGCCGCATCCGACGTGCTGTATCTGCACCAGTTGCGCGATGCGCTGAATGTCATGCTGCAGCGTGAAGGCCGGATGGAAACAGCACAAGCCTGCTATGATTTCCTGCCCGTGCGCGCGCAGCTTGACCTGATGGGCTGGCCCGACACGGATATTTTCGCCCATTCATGAGCCGCTCTTTCCTCGACACCGCAAAACGCGTCCTGCGCATCGAAATTGCCGCGCTGGAACAGCTCGAAGCCGGGCTTGACCAGTCCTTCGCCGCCGCAGTGAACCTGCTGCTGGAGGCCAAAGGACGCGTCATCGTGTCAGGCATGGGGAAATCAGGGCACATCGGGCGCAAGATCGCGGCAACACTGGCCAGCACCGGCACGCCCGCACAATTCGTACATCCCGCCGAGGCAAGCCACGGTGATCTTGGCATGTTGGGGCAAGGCGACGTGGTTCTGGTACTGTCAAATTCGGGCGAGACACCCGAACTGGCAGACATCATCGCCTACACGCGCCGCTTTTCCATTCCAATGATCGGCGTTGCCAGCAAACCGCAATCGACCTTGCTGCGGCAATCGGATGTGGCGTTGGTGTTGCCTCAGGCAGAGGAAGCCTGCGGCACGGGGATCGTGCCCACGTCCTCGACCACGATGACCCTGGCCTTGGGCGACGCGCTGGCGATGGCCTTGATGGAGCATCGGAAATTCACGCCCGAACATTTTCGGCAGTTTCATCCGGGCGGCAAACTGGGGGCTCAACTCTCTACGGTGGCGGACCTCATGCACAGCGGCGACGCGATGCCGCTTGTGGGTCTGGACACGCCGATGACCGAAGCACTGCTCGAGATCAGCCAGAAGAGCTTTGGCGTGTCAGGGGTCACCGACGGGGCAGGCGCGCTTGCTGGGATCATCACGGATGGCGATTTGCGGCGGCATATGGATGGGCTGTTGTCCTTGTCTGCGCAAGACGTGATGACAAAGGACCCCGTGACCATCGCGCCACAGGACCTTGCCGAACGGGCGCTTGCGATTATGCAGGGCCGCAAGATCACCAGCCTGTTTGTGCTGGACCCCGGCGGGCCAAAAGTGCCTGTCGGACTGGTGCGCATCCATGACTGCCTGCGGGTCGGAATCGGGTGATCTGAATGGCCATGGATGGATATTCGCGCACAGTTTCATTTCTCAAAGTGATGCTCCCGCTGTTCGCTCTTGGCCTTTTATCGACGCTCTTTTTGCTCAGCCGCGCCGTGGAGTTCGGCCAGAGCATTCCTTTTGCCGAACCTGAAATCCAAAACAGGCTGCTCAATCAACAGGTCACAGCGCCATATTACGCAGGCATGTCCGCAGACGGAGACGAGATCACTTTTGTCGCGGAAACTGTCACGACACCGGGCGATCTGGACGGCGCAAAGACCGCGAAACAGGTTGAGGCCAACTTTAAGATGGCCTCTGGCACCGTCATCGACGTCACATCAAACGCAGGAACATTCGACCTTGCGCGCGATGCCTCGACATTGACCGGTCAGGTGGTGATTTCAACGTCAACCGGCATTGTTGTCCGCAGCGAACACCTCGATGGTAAGATGTCGACTTTGGATATTCGGTCCCCGGATCGTGTAACCGGCGTTATGCTAGGGGGGGACCTTGATGCGGGCTCTATGATCCTAACGGCACCGGAACGCGGCGCGCCTGCCGATTTACTTTTTCAAAAGGGTGTTAAGTTGATATACCTGCCCAAAGAAGCTCGGGACTGATTTGATGAAGCCTTTGATTTTTACCACACTCTCGTTGGTCATGCTCGCGGGTCACAGCATGGCGCAGGGCACGCAGGTCGCCTTTGGGTCTGCCCCGCAAGACACCAGCCAACCGGTCGAGATCACATCAGAAAACCTTTCCATAGATCAGGAAGCAGGAACCGCCCTGTTCACTATTGATGTAGTTGTCGTGCAAGGGGATATGACGCTGACAGCGCCTGAAGTCCTCGTGTTTTACAATGAAGAAAAGTCAGAGATCGACCTGATCGAAGCTACGGGGGGCGTGACGCTTGTGTCAGGTCTGGATGAGGCGGAATCTGAGCGGGCAGACTACACCGTTGAAGAAGGCGTCATCGTCATGACCGGAGACGTGGTTCTGAACCAAGGGTTTTCAACAGCCATGTCCAACGAGATGGTTGTTCTGCTCGACGAAGGCACGGCAACAATGACGGGCCGCGTTAGAACCATCCTGAAACAGGGTGGTGACGAGTGAACAAGCCTGAACTGACTGTACAGCCGGGGTCAGGCGGGCTGCATGTGGAACATCTGCGAAAGTCCTACCGGAAGAAAACGGTGATCCGTGATTTTTCCATGGAACTGGATCGTGGCGAGGTCGTGGCTCTGCTTGGGCCTAACGGGTCGGGTAAGACGACCACCTTTTACGCTATTGCAGGTCTCGTCAGCCCCGAAGGCGGCTCTGTTCGGGTGGACGGAAAAGACGTCACCGCCTTGCCCATGTATCGGCGCGCGCAATTGGGCATTGGCTACCTGCCTCAGGAAATGAGCATTTTTCGCGGGCTGTCGGTCGAAGACAACATCACCGCGATTCTCGAAATTACAGAAGCAGACCGACACAAAAGACGTGAAAGACTGGAAGAGCTTCTGTCGGATTTTTCCATCGAACACCTGCGACGCGCCCCGGCGCTGGCACTGTCCGGGGGTGAACGCCGCCGGGTAGAGATCGCGCGTTGTCTGGCTGCGAAACCAAAGTACCTTTTGCTGGACGAACCCTTTGCCGGGGTTGACCCAATCTCTGTCGGCGATATCCGGCATCTGGTTGCCGATCTCAAAAAACGCGGCATCGGGGTGCTGATCACAGACCATAACGTTCGGGAAACGCTGGAGATTGTGGATCGCGCCTATATTTTGCACGAAGGCCGCGTTTTGATGTCCGGCAGCCCATCCGACGTTGTTCAGGATGAAAACGTCCGACGGGTTTACCTGGGCGGCGACTTCAGAATTGGCTAAAAAGCAACCCCGAATTCCCGTATTTCGAGAATTGTTTTATTTGACTCCGGCATCCGTTTTCGTGCTCAATGACGTATGGCTTTGTGCAGTATCTGTTCTGAACCGCATAAGTTCTGGAGTTCATATCCAGACATCGACAGTACGGCATTTTGCTGTTTTCCCTAATCGCTCAGGACGTGTGCCCCAACAGGCGCGCGGCATCTGTGCGAGGTAACTAGAAGGAGAGACCATGCGGTATCAGATCAGCGGCAAACAAATCGACATCGGCGAAGCGCTGCAAACCCACGTCGAAAGCGAACTCAGCGAAGTTGTCAAAAAATATGCTGAGCGCCCCACAGAGGCAGTCGTGGTCTTTTCAAAATCAGCACATGAATTCGTTTGCGAAGCAACAGTACACTTATCCACAGGTCTGACCGCGCAGGCGAAAGCGCACCAGACCGAGATTTACGCGGCCTTTGACAGTTGCCGCGACAAGATGGAAAAGCAGCTAAGGCGATACAAGCGCCGATTGAAGGATCATCACAAAGACCGGGTTGAACCGGTTGAATTATTCGGCGGCGCGTCTTATATCCTCGCAGCTGATACCGAGTCGGAAGAAAACGAACCTGAAACCCTCCAGCCCATTATCGTGGCCGAGATGGAGACGCAGATACCCTCCCTTTCCGTTGGGGAAGCTGTGATGCAAATGGAACTGGCTGGAGCACCCGTGTTGGTATTCAGAAATGAATCAAAAGAGGGCGTGAACGTCGTGTACCGTCGCGAAGACGGCAACATTGGCTGGATCGATCCCAAATAGATCAACCGGGCGTGTACCCCCCTAAAACAGTGCGAGCAAAATGGATTTTTCAAGTCTCTTGAAGAATGAGGCGGTCAGAGTTCTGACGTCTGCCTCCAGCAAAAAACGTCTGTTGCACGAGATCGGCGATCTGGTGGAACAGGCATACGGTCTACCGTCTGCGCAGGTGCATGACGCGCTCTTGGAGCGTGAAGCACTGGGACCCACGGGTGTTGGACATGGTGTGGCGTTACCGCATGCCCGCCTGAACTGCGTGGATAAAGTGGTTGGTGCCTTTGTGTTGCTCGACAAGCCAGTCGATTTCAATTCTGTGGACCGGCAGCCCGTTGACATCGCTTTCGCCTTGTTTGCGCCCGAAGATGCAGGCGTTGAACATCTTAAGGCGCTGGCGCTGGTATCGCGCACGCTGCGCAATGCGAGTATCTGTACCAAGTTGCGGGCAAACCGCGATGCGGGCACGCTCTTCACGATTTTGACGTCCAGCGAGGCGGAGCAGGCCGCCTGACGCGTCATTTCCAAGCACAAAACCCAAAAAGAGCATAGTCGCGCCGGTAAGCCGTCGCGGCTTTTTTTTCGATTTCATCATCGTAAATTTCATCGAAGTCATCATCTGCATCGCCAGTGGCAGGAATTGGCCCACAAGAAGGACCGCAGCCTACACAATCTGCCAGAAACGCTAAATCTCGGGTCAGGTCGGTCTCTCGAAACACAAAGTCCGGCGGAACAAGCGTGCCGAACCCTTGAAGTGCTTGCCCCTGCGTACACCATGCACCATCGACACGGATGTTCGTCTGGCCGGACAGATTAGCGTGCAAAAAGTCGAGGAATTTCTTGAAAGCGGCCCGTTTGAGCGGGATATCTGTCGGGTCTTGCGGCAAGGCCACACCAAGTGATCCTTGCAAGACACGCCGCGCCCGCGCGTAGGCCTGTGGCCCGTCTTCTGGCAGAATATACTTGCGGAACACGCGATAAGCCCGCAGGGCCGGATGCCGCAGGACCGTAAAACTGCGGTGCCCCTTGTGAGAACGCTTCCACTGCCGCAGCTGTTTTTGCGACATCCCACGATGCAAAGCTGCTGGCCCCTCTCCGTCCAACTCAGCCATCCACTGGCTTATCACGTCAGTTGGCCCCCCGTTTATGGGTAAAAACAACACGGGCGCCGACGCTGTGGCGATGTAAGTCGGCACCGCAGCCAAACGGGACGGTTCATGTTCCGGCAAACGCGATAAGGTCTCTTCATGATCAGCGGCCAACGCCCGCTGCATATCCTGCGGGTTCTCTACTTTCGCGGTGAGCGATTCCGGATTTTGCACTTTCAGCTTTTGGTCGGTCTTTTCCAGCCGGGACGGCGCGCCTAGAAATTTTGCCAGCCCGTTGATCACCTCAAGTTCGGTCAAATCCCTGTAATCAATAAAAAACCCCGCCTGCCCCGTCACCTGCAACGCCCGCCGAATATGCGCATAATAAGCGCTCAGGGTGTCGGCAAAAGATCTGTATTCGGTCGGGTCGAACAGGACCTTAGCAGATTTTCGTTTGGCAATTTGCGTCAGCTTCCATTGCCCGGTCTGCTGCGCGATCTTGAGACTGACATAGCTCTCAATGGGCGGCCTCGTCAGCACAATCTTGGCGCAGTTTTCATCCCCCAACACAGTGTCGAGGATGCGCGGGTCATGGTCATGGAAATAGCGAAACCCGACGAGGTCTTGGTCATGATGGACAAGCGTCTTCAGTAACTTATGCGGATCAGCGTCCCGTTCCGCCATGCTGATGTCATACAAGCTGCTGCGATTGGGGTAGCCCACGAACGTCGCGTTAAAAACCTCGCCTATGCACTGAACCCCATCCAGCGCATTCAAATTGGCCTCCAGCAGATTAGAGCCTGTGCGCATATCCGCGAAAACAACAAAGCTTTTAAACGGGCGTTTCATTGTTTAGCGCACAATATACGGTTTCTGCATCTGCTCAGTTGGGGCAGTCCGTAACTTTTCTTCCGTCGCATGAAAATCACCCATCAGGTACGGGTGCATGCCTTCGTTCTTGAGTTTTTGCAGGAAGATTCCAAACCGCGAGAGATCGACAAGCACGGGGGCCGTAACAAGTCGCCTCCGGTTCACCGGGCCAATCTGATCCACCATGTCCTGCAAGGGCTCCATCGGAGCATCAATAAATTCAGCCATCGTCCAGATGCGAACGCGCGCCTTGACCCATCGAGAACGGAGCACCTCCAAAAACTGGCTTTCGATTTTCTGGAGCCGCGCAGCTTCTTTGCGAAGAAACCTGAAATCATCGGTGGTTTTGTACAAGGGCACGGCCCAAGCCCCTGTGATGACCCAAATATTCGCATTTGGGTCTCTAGCAACAGGCTGGTTTATTTCTTGATTGTCATTTGGCCCCAGCTGAAAACACTGATGTTCGCCGCGCGTATTCCAGATAAGGTTTGTTAAAAAAGCCGTCGGGTTGTAGTCGCGCAGCCGCGCACTATCGCTTAAGACGCCGTTGATCGTGGGTTCACCATCGGCAAAATGCGCCCGCTCCGGCCCATACAGATGACCATGTACGCGCGCGCCTGTCTCTGTTTTCAGCCAGCCCTCAAAATCCTCAAACAGGTCGGAAAACCCCTGACAGACGGTATAAGGGGTCGCAGTGTGCGCCGCTTGCATTTCCGCTTGGGGAAATCTGCTTTGCATTGATAAACCTAGGCGACCTTTCACCCTGCGATCAATTGCTTTGGCAAAAATCCTGTCAATCTTGCCGGGGTTGGGTTCTGTCCTGCCGGTCATGCTGTCAGGAGGCGCCAAAAGGGCGTCATACAACCTATCCGCATGCGGCCAGATCTTGCGCGCCACAAAACAATCAGAACGCCGCAATAACTGAAGATGATCATCGTAGAAAACATGCGGTTTTCCCTGATAGTCAAACTTTGACAGGGTCAGGGATCGGCTTTCAATGTTTCCTGACACCAGACGCGCGAGGGTCTGAAAATAGCTTTCATCCGGTATCCAAACCTGCGCGAAATAGGCATCAAAGGTCTTGCGATCGGAGTTGTTCAAAATGGCATCGAGCGTTGCACGTGTCAGACACCACCATTGCGAACCCATATGCGGCACCAGCCCCTTTGGCACCCTACGGCGGAGCCCGAGCAGCCTTTGCAATTGTACGTAACGGTCAAAAAGCACGCGGTTTTTCCGCCAGGCGAAGGGGAAACACAAGGTAAAGCGCTCTTCTTGCAGACCGCCCATAGTCCACGGCACATCCGCGGTCGTGGCGCTTTCAATGAAATCCGTATGCGGCCGCTGCTCCAAATAGTCGATCAGTTCATCCACCGGGCGCAACGGCAAGCACGCGCCGGAAGCCAGATAAATGTGGTTCAAAGATTTGTTTTCAGACAGGATTTTTTCGGAAGCAGCCTGCGTTGCGGCAACAAGGCCCCAAGTCCCCCATTCACATCGATGTCGCTTGCAAAAGGACACATATGCCAGATCGCTCAATTGCTCTTTGAACCGTTCAAAGACGGGCCGCGATACCCGCTTATCCACATGAACGACGACCGGACAGTCGGCAGCGGACCAATGCCGAATAACCTGTTCTGCACGATCAAGCGCAGTGTGCACCAGCATGACAACACCAAGGCTCATGCCCAGTTGCCCCGCGACATCAAACCCAGAATTTCAAGCTGCCGCCAATTGATGTACCGCTCTGACCATCGGTTCCAAAGCCTATGCGTGCTGCCCTCTTCGGTCAGATATGCCTGATATTCGTAGGATTCCGCGTAGTGCTGACGACGCTCCACTTCTTCAGCGGCTTTCGCAGAAAAGGTATCGAGGAACTTGGCATGCAGCAACGCGCCCGAGACTTTCTCTCCGCCAGATGTATCATAGACAAGGTTCAGCCCGCGCGGCAGCAACATGTGGGTTGAATCCACAAATGTGTACCGCCTGTCCCATTTCACCAAAGGTATCTTGTTCAAAGCCGGTGCGCGCTCTGGCTCATTCGGGAAAAAGGCGCGCGCACGCGGACCGCCTTGAATCCACAGGTTCCGATACAACGGATTTTTAGAAATTGTGTAGTTGCCGCTGTCAAACCAACATAATGTATCGAAAGGGTTTTCACCTTCCTGATATGCATGATCGGTTGCGTCACCCTTTGGATACATATCCAGCAACATGGCACTGAAGGTTCGAATAGATGACGTGTCCAACCAGTCTGTCAGCGCCCTGAGCGAACGCGTGTCGCAGAAGGGGAACACCAGAAACTCGTCCGGATCAACGACAACGCACCAATGTTTGTGGCCATATCTGCTTTGCAAGTGATTGAGCCAGTCCACACCGTATCGCGCAGCCTTATAGCTCGCCTCCGTCCGCCAGACCGAAACATCTGGCTGGTCCGAGAGATACTCAAGCGTGCCATCGGTGCTGCCGTTATCAACAATCAGAAAATGCGCGACACCGAGCGCACGGTAATATTCCAGAAAATAGGGCAGCCGTACCCGTTCATTGCGTTGCGTTGAGAACAGTAGGATATCGTCTGACCTGATCTGTGACGTCCGGTTGATGTGTTTACTCAGGTCGTGCGCTTTGATCCGCGCCCGCCAACGGAACCGCCTGCGGATCCATCGCATCCGGTACGAACCTAGTAAACTCAATCGGTCAGCCCTTCTTTGCTGCACCTCATTTGTCGCCACTTTCAACCAGAATGAACTAACGCCAGACGAGAATAGTCACGCCGTCGGAAAGTAGGCGCAATTAGTTGATAAACTATTGCTTATTATACGTTGTTTCGCAAACATTATGCTCGCTTAACGCGAAAACCAGCCGCCACGCTGCATAATCCCTACATCTTCAAGTTGTGAAGATCCCTCGTATTTCACCGCATCTGGGGTCCAGAGGTCCGGGTTCAGAGCCACCGCATCGTAATATGCGTCGTAAAGGGCCGAGTTTGAAAAGTGCTCTTTCCGGCTTTGCTCTGTCTTAGCGCGCATTGCCGCGCCGGGCAGGAACTTTGTATGCAGTAACGCACCGCTGGGCTTTTCAACACCATGCTCATCATAGGTATGGTTCAGGAACGAAGGCAAAGCGTTATGTGTCGAATTCACATAGACAAAACTGCGGCGCCATTTCACCAGTGGTATTTTGTTCAGTGTGGGCGCGCGCCTTGTGTCGTCCGTAAAAAAGCACCGCGCGCGCGGCCCCCCTTGGAGCCACAGGTTTTGCATTTTTGGCTGAAGTTGCGCCCAGTACCCGTAAGCATCAAAATACGGCAGCACGTCGAGCGGATTTTGCCCCGCTCGGTAGGTTTGATTTTCGATTGGCCCCTTTGGAAAGAGATCGAGCATCACCGCGCCCATCATCGGTAAACCGCGCTGGTCAAGATAAGCGGTCAAAGCGGGCAAGGTTTCTTTTTCACAGTCGGGATAAACCAAAAGCTCATCCGCATCCACGGTCACGCACCAGTGACCCGCACCATAGCGCCACTGCAGCCACGTTAGCCAGTTCATGCCAAAGCGCGCGGCCTTGTAGCTTGACTTTGTATGCCACAGCGACACATCTGCGACCGCGCTCAGGTAGGCCGTTGTTCCGTCATCACTATCATTGTCCACAAACAGAAAGTGAGACACCCCAAGCTGCCGATAGTATTGCAAAAAATAGGGCAGCCGCACGCATTCGTTTCTGACACACACAAAGCACAGAATGTCCTGAGTACGAATGTTCTCGGTACGATTACAGGCTTCTATCAGGTCACGTCTGCTGCGGAAACCTTGCCAGATGCGTTTTTTCCGGCGCCACCGGAGCTTGTAGCGCTGCCATGCTGAAAGTGAGGATCGTTTATTCAGCAGCCTTCCCCATTTGCACGACATTTTCCAAGAAGGACCTCAAGTCGTCGCGCAAGTCATCTCTTTCCAAACCGAAAGCGACAGTCGCCTGCAAAAAGCCGGATTTTGATCCACAATCGTATCGTTGCCCGCTGAACCTGAACCCATGCACACCATCGGTTGTGTCGATTTCAGCAGCAATGGCGTCCGTCAACTGGATTTCACCACCGGCACCAGCTTCCATATCCGTCAAACGGTCGAGGACACGGGGCGACAGAATATAGCGTCCGATCACTGCGAGGTTCGATGGCGCAGTACCACTTTCAGGCTTTTCAACCATTTTGCCGACGCGCAGCACACTGCCTTTTTCTTCTTTCACATCCAGAACACCGTAGGATGACGTCTGGCTCCAAGGCACCTCCATCGCGGCGACCATGTTGCCGCCCGTTTCCGCATAGGCTTCTACCATCTGCTGCAAACAGGGCTTTGTCGCGGCGATCACATCATCCGGCAGAATAACGGCAAAAGGTTCATCGCCGATCAAACGGCGTGCACACCACACCGCGTGGCCCAAGCCCAGCGCTTTGTGTTGGCGAATGTAGGCAATCGCACCGCTGTCCATGTTTGTGTTTTGCAGTGTCTCAAGTAGTTTCGTCTTGCCCTTGGCCGCCAAGGTCGCTTCCAACTGCGGCGCATGGTCAAAATAGTCTTCCAAAGCGCCCTTTCCGCGGGACGTCACGAAAATGAATTCCTTGATGCCGGCGGCGCGCGCTTCGTCAATGGCATATTGGATCAAGGGACGATCCACCAAAGTCATAATTTCTTTGGGAACCGATTTTGTCGCTGGCAAAAATCTGGTACCCATTCCCGCAACCGGAAAAATGGCTTTTGTCACCTCACGAGATGAATACATGGTAACCTTAGCCCTTCTGATTTGTTCTTAGTTCTATTGATAGCATGCTATGTAGAGGTGTCAAAAACACGACTAACATTTGGATAAAAGCCTTTTTTTGGACACAGGCTGTGAACTAGCACCCATAACTGCAGAAAACCATGTGTGATTTAAGGGGGCACCCCCGCCCAAATCGGGACGTGTGAGCCAATTCCCGCGCCCTCGAGAATGCAAATCTGGCCATGCCAAACTTTCCTGTTTCTTTGACAGATACTTGCCGGAAACGCGCCTGAGCATATTTTGCCAACCTTGTGAGATACTGATCAAAAGCCATTCGGGTGATCATCCGATGGCAGTGGCGAACCTTCGGGAAAACTCCAGTGTTTCAACAGCAGTAAGCGGTTTGGAGTACAAGAACCCTTGCAGCGTATCACACCCCAGATCCGTAAGCACAGCGGCCTGCTGCGGTGTCTCGACACCTTCCACAGTGACCGAAATGCCCAGAGCAGATCCGATCCGAATAATTGCTGCGATCAGTTCACGCGCCTGTGGGTTTTCCACGACATTGCAGCTAAGGCGTTTGTCGATCTTCAAAACAGAAGGTTCTGCTTCCATCACCCCGATGATTGACGCGTGACCAGACCCAAAATCATCAATCTCAACCTGAATGCCGCTGTCCTTCATTGCGTCGAGATTGAACCGGAATTCATCGTTTTCATCCTCAATAAGAATCGATTCCAACAGTTCAAACGCTATTACAGTGCCGGTTTCCTGCATGCGCCTTGCCACGTTCAATATCTCAGGATCGCGCAACCGCCCGGAACTGACATTAAAGCTGATCTTCGGCGGCACAAAGCCGTTCTCGCGCCACCAGCTTAATATCTCATGGGATTTTTCAAGCATCATCTGGTCAATAATCGGGACTGCCCGAATTTGCTCTGCCACATCCATGAACTGGCCGGGCAAGAGTATCCCGCGGGTCGGATGGCGCCATCGCGCCAATGTCTCCAGCCCTACAAGGGTGCGTTTGCGTGCGCAGAACTGCGGTTGGTAAACCGGTTCAAATTCTTCCCGCTCCAGTGCTGCTTCAATCTCAAGCGTGAGATGCCGGTTCTCAATAATATGCGCATGCAAGGATCGGGTGAACACCTCTACCCGGTTACGTCCCTTTTGCTTTGCCTCATACAGGGCTGCATCCGCAAAAGCGTGTAGCTCGCCCTCATCAACGGTTTCAGCATCACAGGTCGCAATACCGAAACTGGCCCCGAAACGGCAAATCTGATCACCATAGTGAAAGGGCTGAAGAACCCTTGAGTGGATGCGGCGGACAATGTCGCGCGCAAGATCAGTATCGCCCCCGTCCCCGAGGATAATCGAGAACTCATCGCCACCGATCCGCGACACGAAGTCATTTTTCCGAATGCCGTCTTTGATCAAATTCCCCACATGAACCAGCACGGCATCACCAGCATCATGGCCCAGATTGTCATTCACGTATTTAAAGTGGTCCAGATCAACCCGGATCAGCGTCACCGCGCCGTTCTCAGAATCGCGTGCCCGCGTGCGTTCCTCCTTCAGGCGAACGTCAAAGAACCGGCGGTTGGGCAGACCCGTCAGCACGTCATGAAGCGCCAACTCCTCCATCTGTTCTTGCATTTGCAACGCTTGATCGCGCGCCTCCTGCAATTCCGCCTCGCGTTTGACCTCGGGCGTTATGTCATAGACCGAGCCGTGCCAGGTCGTGGACTGGTCTTCGAGACGTGTGGGCACGGAGTTCGCCTGTAACCAAACAATACCACGTTTTGGGTGCTGAATTCTGTAGCGAAACCGGAACGGGAGCAGTTCTTTTCGCGACAACTCTATCGCTTCGCTCACCGGTTCCACATATTCTGGCAAAAGGTTTCGGAAGGACGCGCTCCCATCTTTGTCCACCTCTGACCGCGTGACCCCGAGGTTATCCAAAACGGCATCACTGATGTAAGGGAACTCGACCGACCCGTCTGGTAACATCCTGAACTCAAACAAGCCGACTGGCGAATTGTCCGCCAGTTGATCCAAGCGTGCGCGATGTTCCAGAGCCTCTTGCGCGACCTGCGCCAGCCGCGCCTCAGTGTCCTTACGGCCCGTAATGTCCAACTGTGTTCCGCAAATGAGGGCTGCGCGCCCTGCCTCTTTATCCTCCATATTGGCGCCTCTTGCACCAATCCACCGCCAGCTTCCGTCTGCATGGCGCAGCCTGAAATCCGCCATATAGTGGTCTGTTTTCTTTTCAATCAGCGCATTGTAGGCATCCATGGTGCTTTGATGATCCTCCGGATGCATCAGTTCCAGAAACTTTTCAAAGGACGCCTCGAAGCTGTCAGGCGCATAACCCAACTGTTCGTACCACATGTCACTGAACCATGTTTTGCCTGTTTCCGGGCAAACGCTCCATAATCCGACATGGCTGGCCTTGGTGGATGCCCGAAACAGCGCCTCTGTCGTATCCAATGTGGCGCGTGCCCTTTGAATCTCCGCTTCCAGTTTTTGAACGTGTTTGGCGTCGATCACATGAACAATCAGCGCAACGGGTTCGGTTTCAGACCACAAAAAGGGGATGAAATACAGATCAGCAATCGCCACTTGCGGACCGTCAGACAGACGGCACCCCATCATACGCACCGCTTCCTGACCTGCGTGCGAAAGTTCACTACGAACGCGGCGGAAATCGGCCTCGGAGATGCTTGGCGACAGGTGCCAGATTTCCTGACCTTTCACCTCGTCCCATCTGCCTTCAAGCTGATTGTCGAAGGCTGCATTTGCGGTAATGAGACGACCCTCCGGATCGGTTACGAAAGCGGCCAAAGGCGCCCCGGCATAAACGCTCTCGAAGCTCTCAAGACAGATGCTGAAACCGTTTTGTTTTCCCATAGCAATACCGTTTTGAACCCTCTCAACCCAGCCTGCGGTTTAGCCAAAGTTCGCTAAAGAAAAGTGTTTACCTCACGCGAAATGCTTAAAAGGCGGCATATTCACAAAGGCAGCCTGCCCATCAGGGTCTAACACGCGGGGCTATCCTGCGATGTACCAGCACATCATATCAATCGGAGATTTGGCCTATAGATGCCCCCGCAGGGCAAAACCCGTTGCGCGTTCAAGTTTCAGGACCATCGCCGCGATACACGTGTGATCCCAAGGGGAGCCCTCACCCGATCCGGTGATACCCACTTTCGTTTCCAACTTCACAAGAGTCGCATCAAGTATTTCGAATTTCTGACGCCCTTCTCAAAATGAACAGGGATATTCAAACGGGATGCCCCCAAGTGCAGGACTCAGGACTGGACAGCGTATGACAGCAAATTCTGCGCCCTCGCGTCCGTTACCCATCAGGACAACAACAATTTTCGCTATACTAGGGCCATCTCCAACGCTGTGTGCATCGGTGCCCTCTGCTTCTGGCATATCTGGGGCAAAAAGACCTGTACGCGCAAGATTCACGGGCAGACGGCAATAATACCAATGTGCTTTTTCGCGATAAACGCTGCCTGCGCGTCCCGCAAATCATCAAGCTTATAGGTGGCGGCCAATGCGGGTTTAGGCTCGCCGGCTTCGACATGGGCTTTGAAGTTCACAATCACCTCGGGCGGAACAACCGTAGACCCCAGAAGCGTGAGATCGCGCAGATCGAAGGCCACGCTTGGGCCAGCAATTGCGCGTGACCACACATAGCGTCCGCCCCCCCGCTCCAGAATATCGAAGATCTGCAGCCAATACGGCCCACCAGCCACATCAGCAATCACGATGATCTTGTCGGGTTTTATTGCTGCGCGCAGATTATCAGGTGCGCGCGAGCACGCCTTCAGCGGTTGAGTATGAAGAGGAAAACATCGCCCGTTCGGCATCTGACAGATCAGGCATCACGCTTACCGGATTTTGCGCAGGCAGCGTTGTGATTTCTGGAAACCTGCCATCGCGCTCTGACCCATAGTAGCCGGTATTGTCCTTATTGTCGGGGTCATCAGGGTTCTGCAATCAATTGCCACAGATCACGCGCACCCCGATGCGGGTGGCATCCAAGTCTTCATCCTCTACACGGTCAAAGCCATTACCGGTCGTGGCTTGTGTTACCGCCTTTGAATACCAACCAGAGCGCGTGTTGACATCGACTTTGTTTAGCACGCAAGCGCGCATTTTGTCAGGCAACGTCATACACATTCCTTTGCCAAGAGCCTTGCGTTTGGCTGGGCCGTAACGATTTTAGATTATATGCTGCCAGGCCCAGCGCCCGCGCAGCGCGGGGCGCGTCCCGGATCAACACATCAAGCGCGGTGCCCCGCACCGCAGCTTCCGGTTACAGATAGGCCCAAACCAACGGCCTGTCAGCCGCCGCACTGGCCTGCGTTGCAAGCATCCAAACAAGCCTGATCCGGTATGTGCAACTCCCTTCCAACTTCACCCGCATAGGATATCTGCAGAGCCAAGACCTGATGGCCCACCACTGTCAGTTCCTGCGCATATAACGACCGGACGCCTTCGTTTGACCAATCCTCATTCAGACAGACGGCCATCACATCACGCGACTTTGGCCCGTTGAAAGACAGGACAGACCAGTCCTCTGAAAAGGTGCAACCTGCGCGACTTAGCACACCCTTTTCTGCGCGAGGAAATCAAGCAGGCGCTGTTTAAAAATGGCGGCACAGACCCGATAAAGGCGATCCCCCATGAGACGGATAATTGTTCTCTCCAGTTCGATACAGCCCCCGGCGGTCGCGCATATGGACAAGAATAACGCCGCCGTCCTTTTGCGGCAGGCGGTTGGCCACCAGCCTGTCCAGCAAGGCGCAAGTCTGAGGCCCTGATCCCAAGCCGGTTGCGCACGGCAGCACATTCAGCGCCCACCAGAACACGCATCGCCATGCGAACAAGCCCGTACTGATCCGGCTGTACAACCCGTATTTGAGCAAACCAGAAGGGGCGTTCTGGCCGCGTAGGTGGCGCTTTTGGCCTTGAGGATGTCATAGAGAGGTGATGGTTTCACCGGGCGTCTCGCAAGCCGGTTGGAATGCGGAAAGGATTTTTCGAGGCATAGGCCCCAAAGCGGCGCGGGTCACAGTCACGCATATTGACATCAGCGACACCAGTAATGCTGCACGCCCGGCGCAGGACCTGTCATCGGGTTTCCGACCAGCGGATGGATGATCGCCCCATGCATGGCGCATGTACTGCCAAACGCTTCACGGAGCTGTATCCGCTTGAGCATGTTGCCAAGCAAAGGCATGACCTGATCGCAGTGTGCGTCTAACAACCAGTTCTCACACGCCCACAGGCATTCATCGTGTCATACGGCGTTGGCATTCTCTTTTTCATATTTTCCGATCAGGCCCTTTTTTTCCGTTCTGTGCGGGTATAGCCAGAAACCTGCCTGTCATCATTGGCCACCGCTAATTCAGTCTCTGAGGGAGCAAATTCAGGCACATCTTCGGTCATTGTGCAGTGGTGCGTCATTGAGGTTAGGGGCAGTTGCAGCACGGACTACTTGCCGATCTGGCGCGCAGAGGGTCCGCAACCGTTCACCACGTGATCACAGATAATCGCGCGCTTTGGCGTCTCAACGACCTAAAGGCCTTCGCCTTTTCAGGTGATGTTTGCCGCCTGCGACCGACGGTAGTCCTGCAAGCTATTCTGACGCGCGCCCAGCGCCACGGCCATCATTACATCGGGCATGTAGACCCCTCCGATGTGAGAAGCAATCGCCCGATCCACAGCAAGCGAATGCCGCAGCCAGTCCATCTCGTCTTCGGTATAGACCAGCCGAAACGAACCGCAGTTGTGCCAGTTTCCCGCCTGCCCGGTTTCGGACTCGAGTTTTATGAATAGAGACTGATTTTGCAGTCAAACATCCGGCCCATGGGATCTGGTGGAATCGATGGTCAGACCTGCCGCGCGCCTATTCGATCCACTTATCATGTCGGTCTTTTCCAGCAGGACAGTCTCCGGCTCCATCCTTCGCCCCCAAGAAGATGGGCAGGGCCGAGCCCCATCACGCCATCCCTGACGATAACCACTTAGGCGCGGGCGGGGGGTGGGTTATCAGACATGTCGTGGTCTATTCAGCAGAGGGCGAAGTTTCGACGGACAGGCTTACGTCCTTTTTGCACCACAGTGAGTACAAAATGGTATGTTTGGCCTATATCCGGACGTGTTTTCCATGATGCCCCTCACAAAGTCTCTGGACTCGAAATACGAAACCGATCCTTCGGTCTTTGAGCGAAAAAAGGCAATTGCCTGACGGGCGTGGCCACCGAGGGTTTTCTGGGGTGCATCTTCGTCACCCTCAACCCAGACGCAGCCCGCGAAAACTGCGATTGGAAAATCTCGGTAGAAAACAACCCAGAATGCTACCATTGATCGTTCAACCGTCCGACGTTTTAAACGGGCGCCATGCATCCCGAAACCTATGATATCGCGCCCCACGATCACTGTTGCGTTCTGAGGCACATTGCGGAATGCCAGCCGCTGGATGCAGGCCCTAGTGCAGCGTTTTACTACGGACCACGTTTTCTTTTCAGATCTATCCGGACAATATGCTCAATGCCTAACATTGGCGGCTAAGACATATGCATCACTGCAAGGTCTCGCACGACGGCATTGACGATGAGACCGAACGCAGACTTGCGGTGCAAGACAGGGCCACAACGATTGGAGAAGACATCCATCTGGTTGAAAGCGTGCAGCGCGGTCTGAAAAGCAGAGGACATACCACCGGCTTGCGGGTTGAATTCTGAACATTCTATCAAGACACTGCGAAGTGGATGCGCGAAGCCATTGATGCCTAACGCCGTGACAGGAGAAACCTATGGATGACGACTTTTTCGAACGCGGCCTGAAGCAGCGCAAGGCCACGCTGGGGGCAGAATACGTGGAGAGAAACCTCGCCGCCGCAGATGATTTCACCCGCCCTTTTCAAGAAGCGATGACCGCCTGGTGCTGGGGTTTTGGCTGGGGGGACGACACAATCGACGCCAAAACCCGGTCAATGATGAACCTGTCGATGATCGGGGCGCTGGGCAAAATGCACGAATGGGAGATCCACTGTCGTGGCGCATTGAACAATGGCGTGACGCCTGACGAAATCCGCGCGATCATCCATGTGGTTGGCATCTATTGCGGTGTGCCACAATCGCTCGAATGCTTTCGGGTCGCGCGCAAAGTGCTGGAAGAACGCGACCTGCTTTAAATCGGATGCGTGTGTAAAAGCGTCTCTAACAAAGGGTTTGGGAACTTCCGCTTGGCTGTTAGCGCGTAAAAGCTCTCGCTCAACCCTGTCTCTGCCGCTTCGGTCAGCAACCCTGCGCGCAACTCATCCTGCACAACAATGGGCGGCAATAGCGCAAGCCCCAGATCTTCGCGGGCAAGCAAGCGCATCATCGCCATATCATCAACCTCAGCCGCCAGTTCCGGCGTCACGCCAAGGCGCGCGCACAAACTGTCCAGCCCCGCACGCAAGGGGTTGTCTGAGGTCGGCAGGATCACCGGCTGTTCGGACAGCAGCTTGGCAAGGGAAGTTTCGCCATTCACGCGGCGCGGGGTGCCGATCAGACTGACGGACTGCTGGGAAATCGGATGGCTGATTACCGTGCTCAACGCATCGGTCTGGGGCGCGTGGCTGGTCAGCACAACATCGAGTGAAAGAGTCTCCAGCCCTTGCAAAAGCTCAGGCAACATCCCTGAGCGCAGCACCAGCTCCACATCCTTTTCAGCCAATACGGGACGCAGAAACTCAATCTGAAAGTTCCGCGAAAGCGTGGCTGGCGCGCCGACGCGCAACACTTTCCGCGCGATGCCTGTCCGGGACAATGTGGCCAGCATATCCTGACCTGCGCCAAAAATTGTGTCGGCGTAGTCTAGGGCGATCCGACCGGCTTCGGTCAGATGCAACTGACGCGCGCGCCGTTCAAAAAGGGCGTGGCCTAGACGGTCTTCAAGTTTGCGGATCTGCACGGATAACGCGGATTGCGACAGGTTCAGCCGTGCCGCCGTCCGGGTAAGGTTCCCGTCATGCGCAACCTCCCAGAAATATCGCAAATGGTTGTAATTCATCAATGCCATGTCGTTCTGTTTAGTAGAACGTTTTCGCACAAACAATGAATTTTATTTTCGATTGGCAGCGGCCTACTTCACCCTGACGTAGATTTGAAGGTCATCCGGAGACGCACGCCATGGTTATTGATATTGTTCCCCTGCTCGCCCCGGTGCTGTTGTTCATGACAGCGGCGGTTATCACGTTCACCCGCACATTGACCGGCGAACAATGCGCCCGTCTGGGCGAATGGGCCGGGCTGGGCGCTTTGGGGGCGACGGTCATCAGCCTTGTTGCCCTTTTGATGAACGGGCCTGCGGACGGTGCCTTTGCAACGCGGCTGGACAGTATCAGCATCATCATGCTGTTGCTTGTGTCGTTCATCGGGTGGATCGTCTTGCGCTTTTCGCGCACCTACCTCGACCGGGAGCCGCGGCAGGCCTATTTCACCACGTGGATGTGCGCGACCCTTGCCGCCGTGCTGCTGCTTGTGCAGGCCGGGCATCTGGCCGTTTTCGTGGTCGCATGGGTTGCCACAAGCCTCTGTTTGCATCGCCTTTTGCTGTTCTATCCGGACAGAGCCGCCGCACAGCGCGCCGCCGCCAAGAAATTCGTTATCGCCCGCGCAGGTGATGCCGCCCTCATTCTGGCCGCTGTCAAACTCTATGTAGCCTTTGGTACCGCACAGATCAGCACCATCGCAGAGCTTGCCCGCACGGGTGAGGCGACAGGCAGCGTGCATCTTGCTGCAGCCCTTCTGGCACTGGCCGCCATTCTGAAATCCGCGCAATTCCCGACCCACGGCTGGCTGACCGAAGTGATGGAAACGCCCACACCGGTGTCCGCGCTCCTGCACGCAGGCGTGATCAATGCGGGCGGCTTTCTGTTGATCCGTTTTGCAGATGTCATGTTGCTGTCACCGCTGGTGCTGGCCACACTGGTGATGGTCGGCGGGTTTACGGCGCTCTTTGCAGGGCTCGTGATGCTGACACAACCTGCGATCAAGACAGCGCTTGCGTGGTCTACTGTTGCGCAGATGGGCTTTATGATCCTGCAGTGCGGCCTCGCGCTCTTTCCGCTGGCGCTTTTGCATATCGTCGCGCACTCGCTCTACAAGGCGCATGCATTCCTGTCATCCGGCGGTGCAATCCTGAGCGTCGCAGCCCTGAAACGGCCAGGACCCGTAGCAATTCCGGGGATCAAGGCCATCAACCGCGCCTTTATGGCAGCCTTGGTCATCTACGCGCTGGTGTATTTCGCTCTTGAGGCCTTTGTCGGGTTGGGCACGAAATCACCGCAAGCCATCGCACTCGGGGCCATCCTGATCTTTGGCGTGGCCTACCTGATCGCGCAAGGCCTGGCTGACCTTGCCCCAAAGGCCCTGACAAAGCGCATCGCCATCTACTCTGGTGCGGCCACCGTCAGCTATCTGCTGCTGCAACGCCTGTCAGAGATGCTGACCGCCGACGCGCTGCCTGCCACACCGGCAGCCGGGCCGCTGGAATGGGCGTTGATCGCACTGGCACTCTTGAGCTTTGGGCTGGTTGCTCTGGCGCAGACCTGTCTGCCGCTATGGGCGCATCACCCGGCCACACAAGGCCTGCGGGTTCACATTGTTAACGGTTTCTACCTCAACGCGCTCACCGACAAGGCACTGGGCGGTTGGCAGAAACATATTACTCCACAAAAAGGAGCGAACTGATGAAAGCGGATATCTACACCGGGTTTTCCGGACAGCACCTTGAGCTTATCGCGGCGGCCGATCTTGCAGGCAAAGCGATCCCGCCCATGTGGCCCCTTGAAGCAACGGTTGCCGTAAACCCCTTTCTGGGCCAAACGGAGCAGTCGCTGGCCGAAGTTGCCGCCCGTCTTGAACGCGTCGCCGGCGAGAATGTAACCCTGTCGCGGGATGCGCTGCTGGCTCAGATCGAGAATGGCACAATCACAGACGAGGATTTGCAAGCCGCTCTTGATGCCGCACCAGTCGGTGGACCAGCCACACTGGACGCGCTGAAAACGGCGCTCAACACAGCCCGGCCAGACAGCGCGTATTTGCCAACGGTTGCCGCGCTGGCCGCAGAGGCCGCAGGCACCGATTGGCCTGCGCTGGTGACAGAACGCATCGGCGTCTGGGCCGCCGGGTTCTTTGATGAAGGGCAAGCGCTTTGGTCAGCAGCCCCCGGCCTCAGCGCCTTTGAAAGCTGGCAGGTTTTTGCAGAACGTGACCTGTCGGCTGAAATTGCCGGATTGAGCGGGTTCACAAATCAGGTATCGCGCCTGCCGCACCCTGCGCGCCGGACGTTGTCACAAGCCTGCGATATTCTGGGCGTGATCCCGCAATCTGCGGAAACCTATTTCCACCAGCTTCTTCTGGAGATGGGCGGCTGGTCCCAGCTTGCGCGCAAGGAACTTTTTGTCGCTGAAATGTCCGGTGAAACCACGCATACGCTCAGCGATTTGCTCACGTTGCGGCTGGTGTGGGAAAGCGCACTGTTCGAGCAGTATCAGGACGAGATCGCGGACAAATGGGCCGAAACGCTCAAAAAGCACGAAGCGCCTGTTACGCCGGGAACACACCATTTGGTGGACACCATTGTGCAGGAAGCTGCCGAACGGGCCTACCAGCGGCAGCTTTCGGAAAAATTCGCAAAACCCGCGGTGCCACAGCAGTCTGAGCGTCCGAAATTGCAGGCCGCCTTCTGCATCGATGTGCGGTCAGAACGGTTTCGGCGGGCGCTGGAACAACAGGATACCGGGATTGAAACGCTGGGTTTTGCAGGGTTCTTTGGGCTGGGCGCCGCGCATCAGGCGACGGCCTCCGATGTGATGGAGCACCGTTTGCCCGTTTTGTTGTCACCACAGCTCACCAGCCATACAGAAGACCCGGCCGACCTTGATATGAGACTGTCGTCACGGGCGTCACGCGCATGGGGGCGGTTCCGGCAAGCGGCTGTGTCCTCCTTTGCCTTTGTCGAGGCGAGCGGGCCGCTTTATGCGGGCAAACTGTTGCGCGACGCGCTTGGAATGCCCACCGAAAGCAAGGTTGCAGCGCAGCCACAGCTTTCGGATGATGTGACCCTTGAGCAGAAAATCACAATGGCGGGGACGATCCTTGGTGCGATGTCGCTGACGTCGAACTTTGCACCGACCGTGCTGGTCTTGGGACATGGCGCAAGGGTGACCAACAATGCCCACGCCAGCGCGCTGCAATGCGGTGCCTGCGGCGGATACGCCGGGGACGTTAACGCGCGGCTTCTGGCCGGATTGCTGAATGCGCCGGATGTCCGTGAGGGGCTTTTGGCGTCAGGGATGGAGATTCCGGCAGATACAAAGTTTGTCGCCGGGTTGCACAACACCACAACCGACGAGATTACGCTCTATACAAGCGATCTGCCACAACCCATCGCCGCAGGTGACCGCAAGGCAATCGAGACATGGCTGGTGGCGGCGACCCAAATTGCTGCTGCCGAACGCGCGCTTAAACTGCCGCGTGCGGCGACCGGCGCCGATGTCACAAAACGTGCGCTGGATTGGTCAGAAACGCGGCCCGAATGGGGGCTTGCGGGCTGTAGCGCCTTTGTGGCCGCACCGCGCCACCGGACACAAAAAGCTGCGATGGACGGGCGGACGTTCTTGCACGACTACGAGTGGGCGAAAGACGAAAACTTTGGCATTCTGGAGCTTATCCTGACGGCCCCTGTTGTGGTCGCAAGCTGGATCAGTCTGGCCTACTACGGGTCCGTCGTCGCGCCGAAGACTTTTGGCGGAGGCAACAAACTGCTGCATAATGTGTGCGGCGGCGTTGGCACGCTTGAGGGGAACGGCGGCGCACCGCGCGCAGGCTTGCCATGGCAATCAGTGCACGACGGAAACACGTTCATGCATGATGCGCTGCGGTTGTCGGTTGTGATCGAAGCCCCGGTCGTAGAGATCAACAAGATTCTCGACAAGCACCCTTCGGTCAAGGCGTTGTTCGACAATCGCTGGCTGCACCTTTTCGTCATGAATGAAGAGGGGCAATTGTCCCGACGCTATACAAGGGAC
The DNA here is from genome assembly GCA_045106135.1 of Roseobacter sp. Classification (GTDB taxonomy): domain Bacteria; phylum Pseudomonadota; class Alphaproteobacteria; order Rhodobacterales; family Rhodobacteraceae; genus Roseobacter. The sequence continues at coordinate 53,136 of JBGCEG010000011.1, forward strand.
CTGAACTGGGAAGACGTTCGCGGCCCGAACCAAAAGGCCCGGAACGCAACTTCGGCGCTTTCTGCAAACGCTGCCTGACGGCGCGACCCTTACGCGCGCGTGATCGGATAGAGGATCACGCGCGTGTCCATCGGCACCCGATCATACAGATCGATCATCTGATCGTTGATCAGCCGGGCGCACCCGTTCGACACGCGTTTGCCAATTGTGTTGGGATCGTTTGTCCCATGAATGCGCAGGAACGTGTCGCCCAGACCGGGCTTAAACAGATACAACCCCCGTGACCCTAAAGGATTGTTCAGCCCGCCGGGCATGCCGTCTTGATACTTCATATACTTTTCGGGCTCACGCTCCAACATGCCGGGCGTGGGTGTCCAACTTGGCCACTCCTTGCGGGCGCCAACAAAGAACTCACCGGATTCGTACAGATCGGTGCGGCCAATACCCACCGCATAGCGGATCGCTTTTTGGTCGGGTAGCGTCCAGTAAAGGGCGTACTGCCCCGGATCGACATGTACTTCATAAGGTGCAAATTTGTTTTTGATCCGCACTTCGCGCGGCATCATTTCTTCTGGCATATTGTAGTCTGGCAAAGTCAAAGGCTTGGCGGCCTCTGCCTTACCAGCGGCCAAACACACAAATCCGGCGCCAGCGCCGGCTATAAACTCACGACGTCTCACTAAACTCTCCTTCACACGGCAAGCCCCCCACAGGCTCGGAATATTGTCACGGTACTGTCAGATTGTTTCCAAAACGTGTGCAGCCAGAGAAAATTCTAATCGGTTTGTGCGTAATTCTAAACGGATTCCAGCACCAGCACCGCGAAAACATAGGACAGCCCCAAGGAAAACGCAGAAATATCGTTGAACAGCACATTGTTGAAAAAGGCCGTCCCGACGAACGCCAAGGTGAACATGGCGGCAATTTGCATGCGGTTTTTGCTTTCTCCCGGCGTGCGACAGGCCACGTAGACGGGAAAAAACAGGATAACCGTCAGAAGCACAACGGCTGGTATGCCTCCTGCAACAGCGTGCGTTACAAATTCATTGTGCAAATGAGAATACTGAAACGCGAAAGACCCCGGCAGATAGTCCACGGCTGCGTCAAACCTGTTTTGACCGCCATATCCAAAGATCGGGCGCTCCTTAAAAGCGTTCCATCCGGCAATAAGCATCGCAAGCCGTTGGTTCACGGACGTGTCTGAGGTAGCGTTCATGATGGCGTCGTCTGTGCCATCGGCGGTCATATTCTCTTGGAGCTCGAATGCCTCGGTCACTGCTTGAAAACGCTCCCCGATCGAGTTGTTAAAAAAGGCGAAGCTCAAAACAGCGATGAGAATGCCCAGAACAAACGCCCCGTTGCGCAACGAATGCCTGACGTTTGCCGCATCGAAAATACCCCAGATCAACCGGGTCAGCAGCAATGCCGCAAGCACAAGGGTCGTCCCCCGCGCCTCAAGAATGGTGGCGACAGACGCAAAGCCCATCACGAAGGCCACCACCCCAAGAATGATCCACCCTTTGGAGGGGGCGAACTGCCAGAAAGTGCAAAAAACAATCGGCACCAGCAGCAAAGGGCTTAAATTCAGCGGGTTTTTCATCAGTAACCCGGGCCGTTCCTGGCCCATAAAAACCGCGAAAAAGGCGAGCAGCAGAAACATAATGATCAGGACAAGCACACAGGCCATATAGACATGGTGCGGGTTGATCCGGGATTGGCTGCGAACGACCCAGGTCGAAACCGCAACTGTCAAAAACAAAGAGAGCGCATCGCCCGCTGGTTCAATCGCTTCATCCATGCCGCCATACGCCGCTGAAACCCCAAAAATATAAAGAGTATAGACAGCGCATATGACGGAAAACACCACCAAGGCATCCCGAAAGCTGCCGGTGCGGTTTCGAAAAAACGGGGCTGTGAGCAAGAAGAACGCCGCCGTGACCTGACCAAGTATTGGCAACAAAAACCAAAAGGTCAGAAGCCAGCCTTCTCCCTTGTTCTTGAAAAGATGACGGTTGCCTTGTTCCACGTCGTGCCGGTACGCTAGGTCCAATTGTTCAGCCGTCATGCAATACACGCTGCGCGATAACAAGAAATGCCCTGAAATCCGGCAGATTTTCATAACGACATGCGACACATAGAACACGCCGCAAATGTGCTGCGTTAGTGGCTCATCAGCACCGGAAGCTTGGCGCGCAGGGCAATGTCGTGGGTCACACCGCCGATCAGGCTTTCCCGCAGGGGAGAGTGCTCATAGGCCCCCATGACCAACAGTCCCGCGCCGGATGCTTCGCAATGCGCCGACAGGGTTTCCGCGATGCTTTCTTTGCCCTTTGGCAGTTCGGTCAGCGTGACTTTTACGTCGTGCCGGTCCAGCACGGTGCCCACATCAATGCCCGGTAACGCCTCTGCCAGCGGTGACCGCCCGACCGATACGATTTCAACCTCGTCCTCATCTTCAAGGATTTGCATTGCGTCCGCCAAGGCCCGCGCGGCGGCACGCCCACCGTCCCATGCGACCACGGCGCGGCGTTTAAAGACGCTCTCTCTGTAGCCGGAGGGGAAGATCATCACCGGCCTGCCGCTGTCATAAGCCACCCGGTCCGGATAAATCTCAATGTGATGCTGGCCCGCGTCCGGGGTTTCTTCATGGATGCCGATGACCGTAATATCAAAGAGCCGCGCATAGGCAGAAACGGTTGCCTGCACCGCCCCCGTATGGTCGATCCAGTGCAATTTATCCTGCGGGACCGGGGCGCAAATCTCATCGAAAGTATCGCGCACTTCACGGTGAGACTTGTCCGCGACCTCCAGTATGGCCTCCTGAACCTTAGCAGGCATCCACGGTTTGATCTGGTGCGACAGATCAGACCCGCCATGCGCGAACAGACCCGTCAGATGCGCCCCGTAAAACTGTTGCAAGGTCACGGCCCCGTGCAAAGCCGCTTTTGATCCGGGCAGGCCGTTATAGGCGACCAGAATGTTTTTGATACTCATACCCCGTAAAGCCCCGCTGTTTTTCCACGCAAAGCGACAAGCGCCAGAACCGTGTCGATTGTCGGTGTTGGCGTCTGGGTCAAACGGCCAAGTTCTTGGACAGAACCTACCAAAGCGTCAATCTCCATAGGCCTGTTTGCATCAAGGTCCTGCCACATGGAGGTTCGGTGCGCCCCAACCGCAGCCCCACCATCAATGCGTTTTTCCACATCAATTGGAAATTTCACACCAAGCTTTTCAGCAATGGCCTGCGCTTCGAGCATCATGCCCTTCGCAACGGCTCTGGTGCCGGGGTCGGTGCACAAGACATCCAGTGTCGCGTGGGTCAGCGCGCTGATCGGATTAAAGCTCAGATTGCCCCAAAGCTTGACCCAGATCTCATCGCGCAGACGCGGACGGACCGGCGCACGCAGACCTGCGGACGACAGCGCTTTGCTCAACGCCATGGCGCGGTCCGATTTCGACCCATCCGGCTCCCCCAGCGAAAAGCGGTTGCCTTCGATGTGTTTGTTCGTGCCCGGTTCCGCAACCTCAGCAGCGGGATAGACGACGCACCCCAGCACGCGATCCGGTCCAAACCCATCCCATTGGGCATTACCGGGATCGACGCTGGCCAGCCGGGTACCCTCAAGATCGGTGCCGATCTTGTGGAAATACCACCACGGCACCCCGTTCACACCACTTACGATGGTGGTGTTGTCGCCGATCAAAGGTTGCATCTTGCTCACAACCGGCGGCACGGAATGCGCCTTGAGCGTGACGATCACATAGTCCTGTGGCCCCAGATCAGCGGCATTGTCAGAGGCATTGACCGCAACAGTGGTTGTCTCGCCTTCTTCAATCAGGGTGAGACCCTTGTCCTTCATCGCGGCCAGATGCGGGCCGCGCGCAACAAGGCTCACATCCGCCCCCGCCTGCGCGAGTTTCACGCCCATATAGCCGCCGATGGCACCCGCGCCAAAAATACAGATTCTCATTTTCAGACTTTCTCGACCAACCCAAGTTTCTCGGCCATGCCGATCCGCTGCATTTTCCCGGTCGCGCCTTTGGGAATTTCATCCAGAATGATGACTTTGCGCGGTACTTTGAAATCCGCCATGCGTTGCGCGGCAAAGCTGCGAATGTCGGCTTCTGTTGCCTCGCCTTTCAAGGTGACCGCCGCTGCGACTTCCTCACCCAGTTTGGGATGGGGCAACGCAAAAGTCACAACCTGCGCAATGGCGGGGTGATCCAGCAACACGCCATCTACCTCCAGCGGGCTGATTTTTTCACCGCCCCGGTTGATGATCTCTTTGAGGCGGCCGGTCAGCTCAAGGTAGCCGTCTTCGTCAAAGGCCCCTTGATCGCCCGTACGGAACCAGCGCGCGCCCTCTGCTTCAAAAAAGCTCTTTTCATTAGCTTCCGGGTTGCCTTCGTACCCGGGCGTGACGTTGGGCCCCGAGATCACGACTTCGCCCGTTCCGTCAATCAGATGGTTCTCAATCTCATGCGCGATCCGGACTTGCGGGCCTGCAGGCACGCCAACCGCACCGGGTTTCTGGGCGCGGGGCGGCAACGGGTTCGACGCCATCTGATGCGCAGCCTCCGTCATGCCGTAGCCTTCGATCACCGGCGCGCCAAATGTCTCAGCAAGCTGCGTCATGACCTGCGCTGGCAAAGACGCCGAGGATGACCGCAGGAACCGCAGCGGCACCGTGTCGATCACCTCTTTGTTGCGGCCTGCACGGGTCAGGATCGCCTGATGCATCGTTGGCACGGCGGTGTACCACGTAGGTTGTGCCTCTTTCATCGACGAAAAGAACTTCAAAGCGTCAAACCCCGGCGCGCACCAGACAGAGGCACCTGCCGCCAGACTGGCGGACACCGCAGCGACCAGACCGTGAATATGGAAAAGCGGCATTACATTCATGCAACGGTCTGTGGGCGCAAGGTTCAGGGACGTCTGAATATGCGCCGCCGACGCCGCGACATTCGATTGCAGCAAGGGCACGATTTTGGGCCGTGATGTCGTGCCAGACGTGTGCAGGATCAATGCGACGTCATTAGCATCAGGCGCGCTGGAGGTGCAGGGGTCAGCATGATCCGACGACAGGGTGAAATAGCCCGCCGGCGCATCCGCAGGAACCGACAGGCGAATGATCACCATCGACGCTTTCACCGCAGCCGCAAGCGCGGGGCCATCATAGCCTTCCATCACAATCAGCGCCTTGGCCCCCAGATCGGAGAGGTAAAAATCGTACTCTTCTTCCCGGTAGGCCGGGTTCAGGGGTGCGGTCGTCGCCGTTTGCGCCACGGTGATGAAGGCCGCCGCCATCTCAGGACCATTTGGCAAGACAATCGCGACCCGGTCTTTACGGTCAATGCCAAACCCGTTCAGGCTTGCTTTTACCTCCGCCGACAAATCCCAAAGCCCCGCGTAGGTGAGCCATTCGCGTCCCGGCGCGCCAAATACTTTTGCGTCAGCCGGTTGATCCGCAATCAAGGCTTGAATGGTGGTATGCATTTTAGTGTTTCCCTGAGATTTGTAGGTCGTTATTCGGCAGCGCTGTCGGTCGTTACTTTCTTACGACCGAACGCGCTTTTTACGTGTTTCAAAAGCGGCAGCAAAAAGAAAATGACGCTGATGGCGATAAAGGTAGCAGAAAGCGGCCGTTCGATAAACGCCATGACGTTTCCTTGCTCTGCGATCAATGTTTGGCGGAAGCTTTTCTCCATCAGCGGGCCCAGAACCAGCGCCAGGACAAGCGGTGCCAGCGGATAGTCGGCCTTGCGCAAGAGGTACCCCCCAACGCCGAACACAATGATCAGCCAGACGTCGTGCATTTTCTGGCTCGGCGCGTAACCGCCGACGATACACAATACAATTACAAGCGAACAGAGCACGGTAAAGGGCATCCGCAGCGCCCAGACAAACAGGGGGATCAGCGCAAGGTTGACCAGAACCGCAGCAACATTCGCCGTGTAGAGCGACGAAATCAGGCCCCAGACAAAATCCGGCTGTTCGATGAACAGCATCGGACCGGGGACAAGCCCCCACATCACCATGCCGCCAAGCAACAACGCCGTTGTGGGCGAACCAGGAATACCAAGCGTCAGCATCGGCAAAAGCGAACCTGTAGAGGCCGCGTTGTTCGCCGTTTCCGGAGAGGCCACCCCTTCGATGTTGCCCTTGCCAAAGGTTTCAGGCTCTTTGGACATGATCTTGGACATGCCATAGGCCATCAGAGCCGCAGGCGTGGCGCCAGCGGCGGGCAACATGCCCACGAAAAAGCCCATGAAAGACCCGAAAGACAGGGTTTTCCACATCTTGTTGACCTCTCTGAGACCAAGACCTACCTCGCGGAACGTGATGCGCGCGGGGGTCACTGTTGGGGCTGTCTTGGAGGTTTCGATCGTGTAGAGAATCTCACCGATCCCGTAGACACCTATTGCCAGCACCAGAAACGAAATGCCCGAATAGAAACCCGGTTCATCAAAGAAGATGAGGCGCGGTTGCCCGGAAATAAGGTCCAAACCCACCGTGGAAAGGGCCAGCCCGAGGCAGATCATGATGATCGTCTTGAGGATATCATCCCCGCCCAGCCCCACGAATGTTGTGAAAGCCAGCAGGACCAGCGCAAATTCTTCGGCAGGCCCAAAGGCGAGGGCGACGTCCGCGAGCGGGACAGCAAAAAGCGTGAACAGAATAACTGAGATTGTGCCCCCGATAAAAGAAGCAGAAGCCGCCGCAATCAACGCGAGGCCCGCCTTGCCCTGCTGCGCCATCGGTCTGCCGTCAAAGGTGGTCGCCACCGCCGTTGATGCACCGGGAATACCCAGCAGGATCGAACTGATCGCGCCCCCATACATCGCGCCATAGTAGATCGCCGCAAGCAAAATGATGGCGGAGGACGGCGGAACGATGAAAGTCATCGGCAGCACGATGGCCACACCGTTGACAGAGCCAAGGCCCGGCATCGCGCCAATGAACAGACCTGCCGTGACACCCATGATCACAATGAAAAGGTTAAGCGGCGACAAGGACGTCGCAAAGCCATCAGCAAGATGTGCAAGAAGGTCCATCAGGAGCGCCTTTTAAAAGAAAATTGCGTAAAGCGGGATGAAAAGGGACTCTGTCATGCCTTTAGGCAGCAGAATTTTCAGAGTCACTTCAAAAAAGAAAAACAGAAAGATCGGGGTGCCCAAGGTCAGGCACCCGGTCAAAACCCAGCCATGCCCGCCAAATATCTTGAGGTACCACAGCAGGAACAAAGGCAGCGCAACATATGTTCCGACCCACGGGATCAGTGCAATCGTGATGACAATCGACGCCACAACGAGAACAACAGAGCGCAGGGTTTCGGGGTCAAAGAAGCTGTCTGAGCTTTGTTGTTTCTGGCGGAAACTCCGCAGCAGAATGCCACCCGCACACAGGAACATTATGGCAGAAAGCCAGAACGGAAATGCACCGCCTCCGGGCCCGCCGGTCATCCCGTTCCAGCCAATCGGCAAAACGGTTGCGTGCCACATGAAGTACACAGAAAATACCATGATCACCGCAGCAATCATCCGGTCAGCCATCAGCATGACAAAGTCTCTTTGATTTGAGTGCAGGCAGTATGGAGGCGCGGCATGCGCCTCCAGTTTTTAGGGTGCATAAATCTTACAGGTGGATCAGGAGCCTTCGCTCATGGACCCCAGCAGATCAGAATGCTTGTCACGTTCGCTCATGAAGTAGGCCTGCAAGTCATCGCCGGTCAGGAACTCAGGGGACAACGCTTTTTCAGACGTGTAGGTCTGCCATTCTTCCGACGCATTCAGCTTTTCGAACATCGCTGTGTAATAGGCAATCGCCGCTGGATCCATGCCTGCCGGGGCCACAAAGCTCCGCTGCATGTCGTAGACGAGAGCATGACCAAGCTCTGTCATTGTCGGCGTGTCTGGGAACACAGCAAGCCGCTCTGGTGTGAATGTCGCGATAGGACGTGCCTTGCCCGCGTTGTAGAAACCAAGCTGCTCTGACGGGTTATTGACCGTGCTGTCGATGTGACCCCCCACGAGGTTCTTTGCCACGTCACCGCCCCCTTTGAAGGGCACATAGGTGATTTCGAGGCCGAACTCTTTTTCAAGCATCGCAGTCACAAGGCTGTCTTCCTGACCCGTGCCAGTACCGCCCATTTTCCACTTGCCGCCTGCCGCTTTCACGGCCGCCACGTAGTCATCCAATGTCTGGATGTCGCTGTCTGCGTTGACCCAAAGCACAAACGTGTCCAATGCCATACGGGCAATCGGTGTGAATTCTTCGATGTTAACGCCAATGTCGGTGCGCAACGGCGTCGTGTAATAGCTGTTCAGCGTCGCCATGATGGTGTGGTTGTCGCCTTGCTTGTCCTTGAGATAGCGCAGCGCCTCAGCACCGGAACCACCGCCTTTGTTCACGGGCAGGATGGGCATGCTGGCAAGGTTTTCTTTCTGAATGATCGACTGGAACAATCTTGCAAGGCGATCCGCACCGCCGCCCTGTCCTGCCATAATCACCATCTCGACCGGCTTTTGAGGTTTCCAATCACCCGCGACCGCAGGCACAGCCGTCAGCAGAGCAGCAGAAGTGGCCGCGACTATCGCGATCCGCCGTGTAAGTTTGTTGGTCATGTAATGTCCTCCCTAAGATGACGCATCGAACAAGCCCCGAAATTTCCACTTCAGGTGGTGCTGATGAGTCGATTGACGCCGCACTAGATAGACGCATGAAATTTAATTTCACGCAAAATGGTGTTGCCATGTTAATTATTGCTTTTACTGCCTTCATTTTTGTAATGTTGTAAACATGGCAAAAACACTTGTAGGTCCGCAACTGCGTCAACTCAGACGTGCACACAATCAAACCCAGGCCGAGATGGCGCGCGCACTGGATGTAAGTGCGGCCTACGTCAACCTGCTTGAGAACAACCAGCGCAGCCTTTCTGTCAAGGTTCTCATGGCCTTAACGGAAACTTACGGTGTCGATTGGCGCAGTCTGGTGAACGATACGGAAACCAGCAAGGTCGCTGATCTGCGCGCCATCGTCAAAGACCCTATTTTCAGTTGTGACACGCCAGATTTACAAGAACTGCGCGCGGCAATTGATCATTCGCCACGGCTGGTAGAGCAGTTTCTGCAGCTTTATCAACATCACAACACCCTGCGCGAAAACGTCCGCCACCTTACCCCGGGAGAAGGCGCAGCAGGGATGCTCTCTGCCTCGCCAGAGACCGCAATCTACGACTATTTCCGCAGCCACGATAATCACTTTGCGGTTTTGGAAGAGGCAGCAGAAGCCGCGCGCGACGCTGTGGGCGGCCATAGCGATGACATCTATGGCAGCATCAAGCGCCATCTGAAGTACGCCTACGGGATTGACGTTCAAACCCGCGATATCAAGAACATGCCTGATGCTTTGCGGGTGTTTGACGAAGCCCGCGATTGCGTTTTGCTGTCGCAAGCTTTGAATTACGAGAACCGCAAGTTCCAGTTGGCGCACGTCATGGCATTGGTCAGCTGCAGTGTTCTGCTGGACGATCTGGTTGCAGGTTCGGGCATCGAAACGGCTGCGGGCCGTGCACGTTGCCGCGTCGAACTGGCAAACTACTTTGCCGCTGCGTTTTTGATGCCCTATGGCGCGATCCTCGATCTGGCAGAAGAGACGTCCTACGACATCGATTCAGTGGCGCTGTCACTGGGGGTCTCGTTTGAACAGGCCTGCCAGCGCCTGACGACGTTGCAACGTCCCGGCGCGCAGGGGGTGCCGTTTTTCTTTTTGCGCATCGACAAATCCGGCAATGTCACAAAGAGGTTTAACGCCACGCCTTTTACGCTGGCGGAACAGGGCGGGTCCTGCCCGGTCTGGAATATCCACAGCGCTTTCGCACACCCCGGCACCATCATGCCACAGTTTGTTGAACTGCCTGATTCCGGGCAGTTTTTTACGATCAGTCGCACCACGGATCGCCCTGTTGTCAGTCGGCATACGCAGGATCGGCGGCTGGTGGTCACGCTGGGCTGTGAACGCACGCATGTCAAAAGGATCGGCTATGCGGCCCCTTTCAATTTGGACGAGGAGTCGCTCAACGCAAGGATCGGGATCAACTGTCATATCTGTCCGCGTCAGGCCTGTGCGCAGCGCGCGCACGAGCCCCTGCATGTCAATCTGCCCATTGATGCGAACCGCAGAGGCTCAACACGGTACGAGAGTTAAACAGAGCACGCAGGCCCTCGATCTGCTTTGGCGATTACGAAAGTGGACGCTGACAAACAGCCCGGACGGTTAGGCTTCCAGCCATGCGAAAATCCCAACGAGGACCGCATAACTGATGATGCCATATCGCAAATTCCACCGCCACGTCAGCGTGGTTGGCGGTATCTTCGACGTCGCAGAGATCAGCAAAGTCGCGGTGGCATTGGGGGACGTGAACATCGAAATGGCCCACCCTGCGCTGAGGGCAAAAACGATGTGCGTCGGCTCTGCGGGTAAGGCTGGCAAGGTCTGGATTACATGCCCGATAAAGACCACGAGAATAATCGGGCTCAGCGCCACTTGCCCCCCAAGGGTGATCAACACCGGCAGAACAGCGAGAAACAGCCATCCCGGCACATCCGCAAGGTCAAGGTTTTGGGTCATGGCGGCGACGGGCAGCACCTCTGCCAGTGCTCTGCCGATGAACCCTGACAAGCCCAAAGCCATCGCGGATCGCGCAAGACCGGGTGCGTCTGATCTCAAGGCGGGCCAAAACGTCGCCAGTTGCGAGGTGATGGCGGTTCCCACCGGTTTCTGGCACGCAAACCACACAAGGGTCACACCGGGGGCCATGAACATCAGCGACAATGCCGTGGAAAACCCCGCGTTGATTTGCAAGGCGACCGTGCCAGCGATTAGCAATGCGCAGATGCACCCCACCCGCAACATCGCCTTGGCAGGCAACGGCAGCGCAGCGTGAGTGGCAGGCGGCGGGCGGGTGCCGCGCCATTCAAAGCGGTCATAGGCAAAGCCTACGCCCATCATCACAAGCGCGGTAGCAATGCCGCACAGGACGATCTTGCCTTGGTCAATCTCGGTAAAGAGCGTCAGCAAAACCGCCTGAGAAAGCGTTGTCGGGGCCCAAAGCAAAATCCACGCAAAACCCCGCAACAAGGCCGATAACTGCCGCCGTTCAAGACGGGTGTCGGTGCTGCCGTCAGGGTGTTTGGTCGCCGATTGAATCAGGGGCGCCATCAGGCTGACTGCCCCGAAATTCAGGAAAACCCCAAGAACATGCCCGCCACTGGCTGTCGCGATGAACCTGCGCCCGGCGGGCTGTCCAATCAGGTAGCGGCCTACAGCAAGGACGGACCGCGACCGTTCCGCTGCGATCTTCAACGCGGTGAGCAAGGCAATGAAGGCCGCGAAAAAGGCGGCAAGATCAACCGCCGCCCCCCACGCGGCCTGCCCGTCCGGGTGCCGCAAAAGCAAGACAGACAAGACCATCGCACCCGCTAAAAGCAACCCCTCGCGCAAGGTGCTGCTGCGTAAGCCGATCAGGCACAGGGCAATGAACAAAACCCGTGCTGCAGTTTGGCTGAAGATCCCGCCCCAGCTTGCCGCGACCACAACCGCCAGTGATACCCCAATGAGCGTCATGGCCAGAGCCGCGCGTATCATGTCAGATGGCCCCAAACGGGCAATGCCTGCGCATGATTCCCAGTCAGGTCCACAGACTTGCCGACGCAAGACGGCAAAAGGCAAAATCTGTGCAGGCGCATTTCAAATCCTTCCGGAGCAGTCTGCCTACCATGAAACAAAATCCACATTAGGCAATAAGGCTGCTGTTAGCTTGCCCGGAACCTTTTGCCTGGTGATGTTGTCGTGGCACAGGTACTTGGATCACTGTGTCCGCATCCGGTCTGGAAACACGCACAGTACGGGTCTCACCGAGATACGCAGGTGCTTTTGGCCCGAGCGGTGCAGGAATGTCCCATTTTCTGGTTGATTTTTTGGTGGGTGTTCAGCAGGCGTTGCGGCTGGTAAAGATAATGCAGGCCTGCTCGCCAGCTGCCCGATACACACTGTGCGGCTCATGGGCTTAATGTTCGAATGAAAACAATTCGTTAATTATCGGCGGTCCACCCTTTGAAGAACTTTGAGTCCATAATAAATGCATTGAACAGGCGCCAAAAAGCCGTCCTGATCGTTTCGTTTGATGTGCTGATCATCGCGATTGCGCTGTATCTGGCCATCGCCATGCGGCTGAGCTCTTTCGATTTGGGGTTCTTCTGGTCCAACTATTGGATCACCGCGGCGGGTTTGGGTGCATTTGCCACGGCAATTTCTTTGGCCATGTCGATTCCATACATAGCAACGCACGGATTTAACAACAGCGATATTTTAAAGCTCACGTTCTTTGCGTTTCTGATCGGATCTACTTTTTTCTTCGTAAATTCAGTAGGCTATGTTGTGGTTCCCCGGTCTGCGCCGCTGATCATGACGCCGTTGCTCATCGTTGGTTTTGTCGGGTTGCGGGTTATGATCGGCCAGATTTTGTATCGTAGCCGGAACAGTTCTCAAAACCGCAAAAACGTGCTGATCTACGGGGCCGGGATCACCGGCGTGCAAATGGCCCGGACGCTTGGGCAAACGGGCACGCTGCGCCCTGTGGCTTTTGTCGACGATAAACCGTCCTTGCGCAGAGCCATTATCGGGACCCTGCGGGTGCATAGCCCCACAGAAATTGCGCACCTCGTCGCTACCAAGAAAATCGAAGAGATCATTGTCGCAATCCCCTCCGCCAGCAGACACCGGCGTCAGGAGATCTTTCGAAACCTCAGCGGCTATGACGTAACGCTGCGCTACCTCCCGGACCTCGCCAGTCTATTGAGCGGTGGCTCGCTTGCGGAACAACTGGAAACAATCACCAGCGAAGACCTTTTGGGGCGCATGACCCACACTCTTGATATGCCGGAGATTGCGCGCAACTATTCAAAAAAGAACGTGATGGTCACCGGCGCGGGCGGTTCTATCGGGTCCGAGTTGTGCATGCAGCTTGCAGCCGCGTCAGTTGATACGCTCGTTCTGTACGAGCACAGTGAATTTGCGCTTTACTCGATTGAAAAACGCCTGAGGGCCGCCGATTTTTCAGGCAATATCGTGCCGGTGCTTGCCTCAATCCTGCAAGAGAAAAAGCTGGCATCAGCCATGCGCGACTTTAAAATCAACACTGTCCTGCATGCCGCCGCCTACAAGCATGTGCCCATTGTTGAAGCCAATGAAGTTGAAGGGGCACGCAACAATGCACTGGGCACGCATGTGGTTGCCCGCACAGCGGCTGAGGTTGGTGTGGATCGCTTTATTCTGATCTCCTCGGATAAGGCCGTGCGACCGACCAACGTCATGGGGGCGACCAAGCGGTTTGGCGAACTGCTGATACAGGATTTGCAACGACGCCATCCCGAAACGACCCTGTCGATGGTGCGCTTTGGCAATGTTCTGGAAAGCTCGGGCTCTGTCATACCGCTGTTCAGGGAACAAATCGCCAAGGGTGGCCCGGTCACGGTAACGCATCCTGATGTGATCCGCTATTTCATGACCCTGTCAGAGGCCGCGCGGTTGGTCTTGCTCGCAGGTACATTCGCAAAGGGTGGTGAAGTCTTCGTGCTGGACATGGGCAAGCCTGTCAGAATTGCAGAACTCGCCCGGAACATGATCAAGATCAATGGCCTGAGGGAAAAGAACGAAGCAGACCCCAATGGTGACATCGAAATCAACTACGTCGGATTGCGGCCCGGCGAAAAACTCTATGAAGAATTATTGATCGACGACAATCAGATCGCGACCCCGCACGCAAAAATCATGTGCGCCAAGGAAGCTTTCCTGTCACCCGAGGAAACCGACCGCGCGTTCAGCGATCTGTTAAAATCCATTGAATGTAACGACAGCGATATGATTCGCAGACTGTTGTCGCGCGTCGTGGATGGCTATTCGTATGGCATGGAAGATGCTGCCCCGGAATTTGCCTCTACAGCTGCAGGTTAATCTGTTCGAAGGCAAAACCGCGCTGTAAGTCAGGCGCAACCACGCGCCACAGTTCATTTATCCCGCTTTTCGAAATCGCACCCCAACCTGAAATCCGCTGCCTTCAGTCCCGCATAACCCGTTTGGCGATGTCGATCAGGACAGCTTCAAGATCAATCTCGAGGTTCTTGTCTTCAAGTTTGCCGTCGATTTGCAAAAACGACAGACCGTGCACAAAACTCCAGAGCAGAAACGCCTTGTTCTCATCCTCTTGGGTCACCACATCGCGCCCTTCGAACATCGCGACTTCACCTTTGACCAAGTCAAAAACCCGGTCCCCCATTTCCTTTAGAACAGCATCATCGTTGTGACGTTCCGACAGGCCAAAGATCAAGCGAAAGACACCCGTTTCTTCATGGGCATAGCGCACATAGACCCGGCCCATCGCCACGATCCGCTCAAGCGTGGCGGGTGGATAAAGCGCAAGCTCCGCCACCAGCATCTCACGCTGGCGCAACATACCTTCCTTTGCCACCTCTGACAGCATTTCCTGCTTGTCTTTGAAGTGCTTGTAGGGTGCTGCGGTGGATACCCCTGCCTTCCTGCATGCCTCTGATACAGAAAAATGATCAGGCCCCTTCTCCTCTACCAAAACCCGTGTGGCATCGATCAGCTTCGCACGCAGGTCACCATGGTGATAGCTTGAGCGTTTGGTGTTCTTTTCTGCACTTTCCATGATCCATTCTTTTTCAGACATCGTAAGCCTTGTCAAAGTAAGAGCCTCTAACATATGTTAGAGGGACTAACATTAAAGGATCAGTCTAATGTCCGGCACACATAGACCCTCACTGGCAAAGCGCACGATCAAACGAACGGTGACCATGTTTATGACCGTTCTGATCATTTTAGGCGCAGGGGCAGCGGTGTTTTTCGGCAGCAGTGCCTTGCAGTCGCGCGCCGCTGAGACCGCTTTGCCAGATGCCGCAGCACCCACCCCCGTTTCTGTGCGCCCTCTCGCATTTGAAGACGGCTACATGCGCCAGCGCGCCTTTGTGGGGCAAGTGGAGCCAGCCGCACAGATTGATATGTCCTTTGAACTCAGCGGGCGTTTGGTGGAACGGACCGTCGATGAAGGGGACCATGTCGAAAATGGGCAAGTCGTTGCCCGTTTGGACGTTGAGCTTTTGAATGCAGAGTTGGAACAGCTGAAAGCGGCCCGCGCGGCCCTTTCCGTTCAACTGGATTTTGCAGAGCGGCAATTTTCGCGCAGCGCCGCCCTCAGACAGCAAGGTTTTTCCAGCGTTGCGCGCGAGGACGAAGCACGCGCCAGCCGGGATGAATTACAAAACCGGATTATCGAAATTGACGCCGCTCTGAACGCTGTGCAAATACGGTTGCGCAAATCTGTCCTGCGCGCACCGTTTTCAGGGCAGGTCGGTCTTATGTCTGCTGATCCCGGAACAACACTGGCGGCCGGTCAGCCTGTTCTTTCCCTGATCGAAGACACAGCGCCACAGGTGCGTGTGGGGCTGCCACTTGATTTTGATCCGGCGCAGATCGCGCAGGCGCAAATACAGATCGGGGGCAACAGCTACCCTGCCGCCTTGTTGCATCTGCGGCCGGACATTGACGCCGAAACGCGCACCCGGACGGCTATTTTCACGATTGATGCAACCGAGCCGCTGACGTTTGGGCGCACCGCAAGCGTTGTGGTCAAAATGTTCGTCGAAGGACAGGGTGTCTGGATGCCACTTGATGCGCTCAAGGAAGGCGACGGCGGCCTTTGGACGATCCTTGTGGTAGAAGACAACCGCGTGCGCACCGCCGCCGTTGAAGTACTGCATCTGGATCAGGAACGGGCCTATCTGCGCGGCAGCTTTGAACAGGGCGCTCAGCTGGTAGATGCGGGCGCGCACCGCGTTGTTGCGGGCCAATCGGTCCGCGTCCTGGGCGCGGGAGGCTGACATGAACACCCTGACGTTCCGCCAGCCGCGTCTGGTCGCCCTTATTCTGCTGGTGCTGGTGTCGGCGGGGGCCTCTTCGTTTTTGTCGCTGGGTCGTCAGGAAGACCCGACCATCACCAATCTCTTTGCAACGATCACCACCGCCTTTCCGGGGGCTGATCCGGGTCGCGTTGAGGCCTTAGTCAGCGCGACCATCGAAGAAGAACTGCGCGAGATTGCAGAGGTTGATGTGGTCTCTTCGGTGTCGCGCAGCGGAGTGTCGGTCGTGTCGGTCGAATTGCTCGAAACGCTGGATGAAGCCACGATCGAGCAGGTCTGGTCAGAGGCGCGCGATGCAGTTGCGGATGCGCGCAGGGAATTCCCGCCCGGCGTGATGGCCCCGGAATTCAATGCGGAGGGCATTTCGGCCTATTCCGCTGTGATCGCCTTGACCGCCAACCATGAGACCACGCCGATCACGCTTTTGCACAAGCGGGCAGAAGCCGTGGCCGACAAGCTGCGGGCCATTCCATCTACCCGCGCTGTTGATCTTTTTGGGGAACCAGAGGAAGAAGTTCTGGTCACCGTTGACGCACAACGCACGGCGGCTCTTGGGCTGACGGCGGACGAGATTGCAGCGCGCATCGCGGCAGCAGACGGCAAGGTGCAGGCCGGTCGGTTGCAGGGGGCAGGGAATGACCTGACCATCAACATCTCTGGTGAAATTGAAACGCTTGAGCGCGTGGCGCGGGTGGTTGTGCGCGAGAATGCGCAGGGCACGTCTGTCACGGTTGGAGATCTTGCCCAGATTTCGCGCGGTGCGCGCACCCCTGCCAAAGAGGCCGCAATCGCCAATGGCCGCCCCGCTGTTCTGATTGGTGTTCTGGCCCAGGACGGGGTGCAGATTGACCGATGGATGGCTTTTGTGCGCGATGCCCTTGCCGAAACAGACGCCACCACGCCTGTCGGCATGAGCCAGACGCTTTTATTTGACCAAAGCACCTACACCGCTGACCGCTTGGTTGAGGTTGGCACCAATATGGCCATCGGGATCAGCCTTGTTGTCGGCGTGCTCTTTATCACGCTTGGTGTGCGGGCGGCGGCTATCGTGGCGCTGGTGTTGCCTGTTGTCTCTCTGGCGACGCTGGCCACGATGAACTTTATTGGGCTGCCGATCCATCAGATGTCGGTCACCGGACTGATTGTGGCGTTGGGCCTGCTGGTGGATGCGGCCATCGTCATGGTTGATGAAATCCGACAACGGTTGCAGCGCGGATACACGCGCGAGGCTGCGGTGGGCGAGGCCACAAAACGACTGGCCGCGCCGCTGCTGGCATCTACGGTGACGACGGCGCTGTCCTTTACGCCGATGATCCTGCTGCCTGGGCCTGCGGGCGATTTCGTAGGCTCCATCGCGATTGCGGTCGTGTTGATGCTGGTCTGGTCACTTGTCGTGGCCCTCACGGTAACGCCAGCGCTGGCAGGCTGGTTTTTGTCCTCAGACGACCGGCGCGGCATGCTGCACCGCGGGATTGAGATGCCTTTGTTGGCGCGCGGCTTTACCCGCACCATTCGCTGGTCCATCGAAAACCCGCTGCGTTCCATCGCCATTGCCCTGATCCTGCCCGTCCTTGGGTTTGCGAGCTTTGGCACGCTGACCGCGCAATTTTTCCCCGGTGTCGAGCGCAACCAGTTCTATCTTGAGGTTGAAATGCCGCCGGGCTCCGCGATCGAAGAAACGCTGCGTGTTGCCAACAAGGTCGACGCGGACCTCCGCGCGCAGGATGACATCACCGGCGTGTTCTGGTCTGTCGGGAAATCTGGGCCGGCGTTTTACTACAATATCACTGGCGGGCGCTCGCAAGAACCCGGCTACGCGCAGGCCATGATCACCACCATGGATGCCGAAGCGTCCGCGCGGCTAGTGCCCTATCTGCGCGAAACTCTGGGCAAGGCACATCCACAGGCGCGCATCATCGTGCGCGGGCTGGTGCAAGGCCCGCCCGTGGCAGCCCCTGTTGAAATCCGCATTGTCGGCCCTGATCTGGATGTGTTGCGCGACCTTGGGGCACATGCACGCGCGATCATGGCGGACCTTCCCCTCGTAGAACAGGTGCGTGCACCCGTGACGGGCGGCACGCCCCAAATCCGCTACCAGATTGATGAGACCGCTGCGCGATTGCTTGGGCTGGATGTCACCGACATTGCCAGACAGTTAGAAGCCGGGCTGGTGGGGGTCACAGGCGGCTCTTTGGTTGAGGGCACTGAACAACTGCCAGTGCGTGTGCGCTACGGGGACGCGCTGCGTGCCGATCTGGCCGCAATTTCGGATCTGCCGATCCTGTTGCCCAATGCGCTTGCACTGTCGGCCCAAGGTATCTTTCCTGCCCTGCCGCTGTCAGAGCTGGCAAACCCCGTACTTGAGCCCTCCGAAAGCGTCATCATCCGCCGAAATGGCGAGCGGACGAACACCATTCAGGGGTTTCTTATTCCCGGTATTCTGCCGGAAGAAGCGCTGCAGCAAGTTCTGGCCGCCCTTGATGATCGTGGGTTTGAAATGCCGGTTGGCTACCGCATCGAATTGGGTGGCGACAGCGATGCGCGATCCAATACCGTTGGCAACCTTCTGGCCTCCATCGGGTTGATCGTGACCCTGACCGTGGCCACCATCGCGCTGACGTTCAACTCTTTCCGGCTGACGGCTGTGGCACTGATCGTCTGCGTTCTGTCCGCCGGTCTTTCGATGCTGGCCCTGGCCGTTCTGCAATTCCCGCTCGGGATCAACGCGATCATTGGGGTCATTGGCTCAATCGGCGTGTCAATCAACGCAGCCATCATCATCCTTACCGGATTGCAAGGGGATGCAGAGGCAGCAAATGGCGATACACACGCCATGGCGCGCGTGGTCACCGGATCAAGCCGCCACATCATTTCCACCACGATCACAACTTTCGGGGGGTTCTTGCCGTTGATACTGGCGGGCGGCGGCTTCTGGCCTCCCTTTGCCGTGGCGATTGCGGGCGGGGTGCTGCTGTCAGCGATTGTATCTTTCTACTTCACGCCACCGATGTTTGCGTTGCTCTACAGCAAGCGCAGCAGGAAGCACGATGATAAACCGGCGCAGCCATTTCAGCCTGAACAGCCCACACCGCTATTACACGCGGCGGAGTAGTCAGGCGATGCCCATCTCTGCCATCATCTCTTCGAGCTTTGGCACGTCTTCCGGGTTGTTCAATTCCCAGAACTGACGTCCGCGTGCGTCTACTTCCACGCAAAGCACCGCGTGTCCGTTTTCCATGAAACGAAGCTGTTCCAGCCCTTCAAGTTGTTCGAGCGGGCCCGCAGGCCACTGAGGGTAGGCGGCCAGTGGTTCAGGCCTGTAAGCATAAACACCAACGTGATGATAGACCGGCGTTTCAGCATCATCCGCATATGTCTTAGCCGTAAAAGGAATGACCTCTTTCGAGAAATAAAGCGCATGGCTGCTACGATCAAAAACGGCTGTTGTGCCACCCACACGACCCGCTGCACGATCCGCCAGAAACCCGTTCAGGGTTTTCCCGTCACACCGCAGCACAGGCGTTGCAATATCAGCATCTGGTGCTGCACGCAGGCCCGCGATCAAGTCCTCGACAAACCAGG
This sequence comes from Roseobacter sp., assembly GCA_045106135.1. Classification (GTDB taxonomy): domain Bacteria; phylum Pseudomonadota; class Alphaproteobacteria; order Rhodobacterales; family Rhodobacteraceae; genus Roseobacter. The sequence continues at coordinate 72,714 of JBGCEG010000011.1, forward strand.
GTGGCGTGAGCGGTGCATCCCCTTGCAGGTTCACCACGATGTCAAAATCGCCGCCCAGCGCCGCATGCGCCTCCGCGCAGCGTTCCGTGCCGTTTTGACAGGCCTCTGATGTCATCACGACCTCAGCGCCAAAGGCCTCAGCGGCCTCTTTGATGCGGTCGTCATCCGTTGTCACAACAACGCGGTCGACCCCACGTACGGAACAGGCCGCTTGCCAACTGCGCTCAATCAGGCTGCGCGACACGCCACCTGCCCCTTTAAGCGCTGCAAGAGGCTTTCCGGGATAGCGTGTCGACGCAAATCTTGCAGGAATGGCGATTAGGACCGACACTAGGCAGGTTTCAGATCGACACCGGGCGCATAGGCGATGAAGAACGGGTTTTCATACCCGTCCTTGCCGTATGTGAGCGGCGCGTGACTGTCAAAGCGGACCACATGACCCCCTGCCCCGGCCAAAACCGCATGGCCTGCGGCGGTGTCCCATTCCATTGTCCGTCCGAGACGCGGGTAAATATCGGCCTCTCCGGCCGCCACGAGACAGAACTTGAGAGAGCTTCCGGCGCTCGTCATGTCGCGCACATTGTAGCGGTCGATATAGGCATCTGTTGCTGCATCACGGTGGGATTTGGACGCCACGACCATCAAGGCATCATTGTCTGGCGTGGTCACACTAACCGGTGTGCAGGCGCCTGCACTGGCAGGATCAAAAGGCCCGGCCTCTTCAACAGAAACACCATCAGATCCCGTGTAAAACATACGGTTTCGCGCAGGTGCATAAACAATGCCCCGCACTGGCACGCCTTGTTCGACCAGAGCGATGTTGACCGTAAAGTCCCCCCGCCGGTTCACGAACTCTTTGGTGCCGTCCAGCGGATCAACGATCAGAAACGTGTCTGCAGATTTTGCGTGGGTCGCTGCCTGTTCTTCCGTCACGACCAGAACATCGGGAAACGCCTTTGCCAACCCGGCAGAGATGATCGCATCTGCCGCCTCATCCGCGCGGGTCACAGGACTGTCGTCTGCTTTGGTTTTCACGCCGACATCGTCACTGTCGTATACCTGCATGATCGCATCGCCAGCCTCTAGCGCCAACTGGCGCATCACACCTACCAACTTCGAATAATCCATAATGTCCTCTGGTCACGCCATTGATGTCTGAACTTTGGCTACTTATGGTCAGATGCTAACGGAACGGCAACATCTCGCTGTCATAATTGACCTTCTCGAGAGAAAAAGAAAATGTTCCACGCTCAAAAGCAGCAGAATGGCGTTATTGTTTCCGCGGCCACGCTTTGGGCGCTGATCTATCACGCGTCCGTGCGATCTGTGCGCACGGGTCACTCCAATGCGCTGATCGCGATTGGCATCAATCTGATCCAGTCAGTTCTCTTTGTCGTCGCCTTCTATGTGATGTTTAACATTCTCGGTCTTCGGGGGGCGGCCCTGCGGGGCGACTTTCTGCTGTATATCATGTCCGGCGTTTTTCTGTTCATGAGCCACACCAAAGCGCTGAGTGCGGTTGCGGGTTCTGAAGGGCCTGCATCCCCCATGATGCAACATGCGCCAATGAACACATTCGTTGCGATTTGCTCTGCCGCTTTGGGGGCGCTTTATGTGCAGGTGTTGTCCATGCTGGTGATCCTGTTCGTCTATCATGTGGCCATCACACCGATCACCATCGAAAATCCCACCGGTGCTTTCGGGATGCTGCTTTTGGCGTGGTTCACAGGGGCTGCAATCGGGCTCTTGTTGCTGGCCATCAAACCGTGGGCCCCTCAATTGGTGAGCATTGTCACGACGGTTTACCAGCGTCTGAACATGATCGCGTCAGGCAAGATGTTCGTCGCCAACACAATGCCGGGCTTCATGTTGGCGATGTTCGACTGGAACCCCTTGTTTCATGCGATTGATCAGGCACGGGGCTTCATCTTTATCAATTACTTCCCAAGATATACCGACTGGACATACGCGTTCTGGATCGGGCTGATTTGCGTCATGGTCGGGTTGATGGGCGAGTTTTTCACCAGACGCCATGCTTCCCTGAGTTGGGGCGCGCGAAGGTAGCGGACGACGTGCCATGGTTGGCAAAGTGGCGCGCGCCGTGTGGCAAGGCGCGAAACATCGCGCACAGAAGGGGCGGCCGCTTGGAGCAAGCGAAGCTTTTGGTAGCATTACCGTTTTGTGCCCTTGCGCTATGCCGCGCAGATCAAACAGGCACAGACATCTAGTACCGAATGGTACACGTTGCGTTCCCCTCAGAAAACACAAGCACGCGTTGGCAAACATACGAACCGAGGAACACATAAGCAAAGACTGGATGGCGATACGCGCCTGTAGTCGATGAAACGCATACCCCGCATAATGTTCAGCTGCGGACTTGGATGGAAGAAAAATGATGCCTCACCAAACAAAACTCGCCGCAGCAGACCATTTTGCCGTCGTCTAGGCGCTGCCGTCCACGCAAAGTCATCGGTTTAGAAGATGTAAGGCCCCTTCGGGCAGCACCGTACGTGGCACCTCGCAAACATCCGGGGGATTTAATTTCTCCGACACGCCTGCCATTCGCATCGCAAAAATCTAATACACGACAACGAAAACGGCGCTGACAGTTGTTGGAACAATATGTCGAGCGGTTTGTCGATTTTCGATAATGATGCAGCAGCGCTCGTCGACATGACGACGACCAGAGCAGCGCCATTGTTTACCAACGTTACATCGGTTTCTTTCGCGTCTGATGCCTTTGGGATGTCGACTGACGAGATGACTGCTTCCTAAGTGCCTGCTACGGCGGGCTGACCACACGCAGGGTAAGATTCAGGCGTCCGCCTTTCGCCAGCAACGTGCTGGTCCCAAATCTGATACGATCGACCCCGTGATGCGCCAATCGCGCATCACCTCCCATCACGACCACATCGCCAGAATTCAACCAAATGGACTGGGTCGGGTCGCCCCGGTCATTGCCGCCCATGCGAAACAATCCGTCATCCCCCAGCGATACAGACACGACAGGCATGGAAAAATCCGACTCGTCTTTGTCCTGATGCAGACCCATGCGCGCGCCTTCGGCATAAAAATTCACAAGGCAGCATTCCGGGTCACGCGGCACACCAGAAACGCGCTGCCAGATCGATAAAATGCCCGATGGAATCTCAGGCCACGGCGAACCATCAGGATGCGTGTCTTGATAGCGGTATCCCTTGCGATCCGTCACCCACCCATACTTGCCCGCTGCAGACATCCTGACCGACATCGGTTTGCCGCGCGGCGTCACCGGTGCAAAAATCGGAGCATTCTTGATGATTGTGCGCACCTCGGACAGGATTTCCTGCTGCGCCGCTTCATCAAGAAACCCTTTGTAAAGGTCGAACCCGGCGACTTTCAGTGGTTTTTCCATTCCCGACCTCCGTGCCGAATGCTGCGCACACTTAAAAAGAATCACACTTACGCGGGGTCGTACAGGTTGCAGCCCCCGAACCCCCTCCTTATATACGCTTCGGAACGCAGGGGGCGATGTTTCCCGTGCACCTCCATCGGTCGGAACAACGACGCCATAAAGGGTCCGCGTTTCGAGTTATCGCCTTGAGTATGAAGAGGGATCAAAACATGTCAAAAGTTATCGGTATCGACCTCGGCACCACAAACAGCTGTATCGCCATCATGGACGGCAGCCAGCCACGTGTCATAGAAAACTCCGAAGGAGCCCGGACAACCCCGTCCATTGTGGCCTTCACGGAAGACGAGCGCCTCGTGGGGCAACCTGCAAAGCGGCAAGCCGTCACCAACCCAGACAACACCATCTTTGGTGTCAAGCGCCTGATTGGACGTCGTAATGACGACGCAGATCTTGCGAAAGACAAGAAAAACCTTCCCTTTGCCGTGATCGACGGCGGTAACGGTGATGCATGGGTCGAAGCACGGGGCGAGAAATATTCGCCAAGTCAGATCTCAGCCTTCATCCTCGGAAAGATGAAAGAGACCGCCGAGAGCTATCTTGGCGAAGACGTAACGCAAGCGGTCATTACCGTTCCGGCGTATTTCAACGACGCCCAGCGTCAGGCCACCAAAGACGCGGGCAAGATTGCAGGCCTAGAGGTGCTGCGGATCATCAACGAACCGACGGCAGCGGCGCTGGCCTATGGTCTGGACAAAGAGCAGACCCAAACCATCGCGGTCTATGACCTTGGCGGCGGGACATTTGATGTTACCATCCTTGAGATTGACGACGGTCTGTTCGAAGTAAAATCCACCAATGGCGACACGTTTCTTGGTGGTGAAGATTTCGACATGCGCATCGTGAACTACCTCGCGGGCGAGTTCAAAAAAGAGCATCAGGTCGATCTGACACAAGACAAGATGGCGCTGCAGCGTCTGAAGGAAGCGGCCGAGAAAGCAAAGATCGAGCTGTCGTCCTCCAGCCAGACAGAGATCAACCAGCCGTTCATCTCCATGGGTGCAAACGGTCAGCCGCTGCACATGGTCATGAAGCTCACGCGCTCAAAGTTGGAAAGCCTTGTTGGCGATCTGATCAAATCATCCATGAAGCCCTGTCAGGCGGCGCTGAAAGACGCGGGACTATCAGCTTCAGACATTGACGAGGTCGTCCTTGTCGGTGGTATGACGCGGATGCCCAAAGTGGTGGAAGAAGTCACCAAATTTTTTGGGAAAGAGCCCCATAAAGGCGTGAACCCTGATGAAGTTGTGGCCATGGGTGCCGCTATTCAGGCCGGTGTCCTGCAAGGCGACGTCAAAGATGTGGTCCTGCTCGATGTCACGCCGCTGAGCCTCGGCATCGAGACGCTGGGCGGTGTGTTCACACGGCTGATCGACCGGAACACAACCATTCCGACCAAGAAAAGCCAGATCTTCTCAACCGCCGAAGACAACCAGAACGCGGTCACCATCCGCTGCTTCCAGGGCGAGCGTGAAATGGCGTCGGACAACAAGCTGCTGGGGGCCTTCAACCTTGAAGCCATTCCGCCCGCGCGCCGTGGTCTGCCGCAGGGCGAGGTCACCTTTGACATCGACGCAAACGGCAGCGTGTCCGTGGGGGCGATGGATAAAGGCACCGGCAAAGAGCAAAAGATCACCATTCAGGCATCTGGTGGGCTGTCCGATGAGGACATCGACAAAATGGTCAAGGACGCCGAAGAGAACGCAGAATCGGATAAAGCCCGTCGCGAGCTTATCGAAGCCAAGAACCAGGCTGAGAGCCTGATTCATTCGACCGAAAAGTCGATGGAGGAGCACGCGGACAAGGTTGATCCAACCACAGTCGAAGCCATTGAGCTGGCAATTGCCGCGCTTAAAGACGAGATGGAAACCGACAACGCAGACAAGATCAAATCGGGCATTCAAAACGTCACCGAAGCCGCCATGAAACTGGGTGAAGCGATTTACAAATCCAGCCAGGAAGACGGCGAAGACGGGCCAGAGCCTGCGGATACACCGCGTGATGCAGACGATGATATCGTCGACGCGGAATTCGAAGATCTCGACGGCGATAAGCGCGCGTAAGGCGGCGACAGACACGGAACCACTGCATAGGCCGACCCTCGGGTCGGCCTGTCACGTTCCGCACGAAGGGATAGTGAATGTCAAAACGCGACTATTACGAGGTACTTGGCATCTCAAAAGGCGCATCCGCTGATGAGATCAAGAAAGCCTATCGCGGAAAAGCGAAACAACTGCATCCAGACCGCAACAAAGACAATCCAGAAGCCGAGGCGCAGTTCAAGGAAGCCAACGAAGCCTACGAAATTCTGAAAGATGGCGAAAAGAAAGCAGCGTATGACCGGTTTGGTCACGCAGCCTTTGAAGGCGGCATGGGCGGCGGTGGTGCACGGCGCCCGGGCGGGGGCCAAGGCGACTTTTCATCCGCATTTTCGGATGTTTTCGATGATCTGTTTGGCGATTTCATGGGCCAGCAGCGTGGCGGCGGACAGCGTGCCGCACGCGGGGCTGACCTGCGCTACAACCTGCGCATAACGCTTGAAAATGCCTATAGTGGTCTGCAAAAAACCATCAACGTACCGGGCTCGGTTGCCTGCGGAAGCTGTAACGGATCCGGCGCAGAAGGCGGGGCTGAACCCACTTCTTGCCCGACATGTTCGGGCATGGGCAAGGTTCGGGCACAACAGGGCTTTTTCACTGTCGAGCGTACGTGTCCCACGTGCTCTGGCCTTGGGCAGATCATCAAAAACCCCTGTAAATCCTGCCAGGGTGCTGGACGGATCGAGAAAGATCGCGCGCTTTCGGTGAATATTCCAGCCGGCGTTGAAACCGGCACGCGTATTCGTTTGGCGGGCGAAGGTGAAGCCGGGATGCGCGGCGGGCCGACCGGCGATCTGTACATCTTTATCGAAGTGGCCGAGCACGAGCTTTTCCAGCGCGAAGGGGTCGATGTTTTCTGTCGCGTCCCCGTCTCGATGGCCAAAGCAGCGTTAGGTGGCTCAATCGAAGTGCCGACCATTGATGGCGGGCGTGGACGCGTGCAAATTCCGGGTGGCAGCCAGTCTGGCCGGCAAATGCGCTTACGTGGCAAAGGGATGCCCGCCTTGCGCGGCGGGGGTCAGGGCGACATGTTCATTGAGCTTGCGGTAGAAACACCCGTCAATCTGACAAGCCGTCAGAAAGAACTGCTGGCGGAATTCGAAGAGCTTTCGCAAGACAACAACCCTGAATCCTCCAGCTTCTTTTCCTCGGTGAAAAGCTTCTGGGATAGTATGAAGGGCTGACCCCGCCCAATGCAATTTGGTTCATTTGTTTCTGTCCGCGCCTGACGCCGATGCGGTGCTGGTGCGGGCAGAACATTTTGTGGAAATAATCAGCCGTGTAGCGCCGTCATTAACCGCTCATAAACCAAGACGGCGCAATCCTTTTCTCATGTCTGAAAAGAGCCACTCCCTCGCCGAATCGCCGCTTCCATTCCTGATGGATGAATCCCAACCTGTCCTTCTGCCCAGAGGCCGGACGCCGTCTTATATTGCGGACCACAGGCAACGGTTGCGCAAACGCTTTATCGAAGGCGGGGCAGAGGCAATGCCCGACTATGAGCTTTTGGAACTTGTCCTTTTTCGGGCGATCCCCCGGCGCGATGTGAAACCGCTGGCACGAAAACTGCTCAATCACTTTGGGGACTTCAATCGCACAGTCTCCGCATCACCGGAACGTCTGCGCGCCGTCACCGGGGTGGGCGACGCTGTCGTCACTGAATTAAAGATCGTCGAAGCCTCCGCCCAGCGGCTTGCCCGGTCAAAGATCATTCAGCAAAATGTCGTGTCCAGTTGGGACGCGCTGCTGGATTATTGCCACACCAGCATGGCGCATCGTGAAACCGAACAGTTCCGGGTGCTCTATCTCGATCGCAAAAACGTACTGATCGCAGACGAGGCGCAGGCCAAAGGGACGGTGGACCATGTTCCGGTCTATCCCCGAGAGGTTGCAAAACGCGCCCTTGAACTCAACGCGAGCGCATTGATCCTTGTGCACAACCACCCTTCTGGCGATCCGACGCCCAGCCAATCCGATATCTCCATGACGGAGCAGATTAACGCCGCATGCGTCGCATTAGGTCTGACGCTGCACGATCATCTGATCATCGGCAAATCCTGTGAGTTGAGCTTTCGATCAGACGGGTATTTGTGATCAACGGTCCACGACATGCGGCAAGAGCACGCTACCGCAGCCACACCTCGACGCGCCGGTTCGCTTTTCTGCCCCACGCGCTATCGTCGCAGGCCAAAGGCATCGCCTCCCCAAAGGCATCGACCGTCATGTCCAGTTGAGACAGGTCCGCCGTTTCCGCCGCATCCAGCACAGCACGCAATGCAGCTTCAGCGCGGCGCAGGGCAATCGCTTTGTTGGATGCCGCGGGGCCGTCACCATCGCTGAACCCCACAAAAACAAGTTTCATGCCATCATACCGACCTTGCTCAAGCGACCTTGCCAAATACTGCACGTTTGATTTCGATTGCGCATCCAACTGCGCCGATCCCGCATCAAAGCGGAACGACAAGGTGAGCCGCCTCATAGGCGCCAAGGTTTCAGTCATGCGTTTCAATTCGCCCAGACCCACCTCTTCCCCTGCGGACAGAACCGCGTTGGCAAATCGATCCCCTTGTAATTCCACAGGAATTTGTTCTGTAGCCTGATCGACAAATCCAATACGCCGCACGACGCCCTGCGCGGCAGGGCTGCGACTGTATACCAGAAATTCTCGCGCGACCTTTGGCAGACGTCGCGCAGGCAGGTACATGAACATGGGTGCCGTGAGCGGATAATCCTCCGTTTTCACCGTGCGCCGCGTCACACGCAGTGTCCGACCGCAGGCCCCCGTCAAGGAAAGGCTTTGCCCGTTTCCGACTTCGGCATAACTCACCAGCGCGATGCCAAACGGGTCTTCTTCGATTGCCTGCGTCAGGTCCGTCACCCGGCTGTGTCGCACAACCGTCTCTGAGATCTGGCGGCCAATCGGCGCCATCAGCAGATCTTCCATTGCTTGCGCCAATCCAGAAGACGTATCCAAAGCATAAGCTGTCACGGGCGCATCCGGCCCACCAAGATACGACCAATTGCTGATCTGACCTGCGAAAACAGCCGCGAGATCACCGGGAGAGATTGAACGAACAGGGTTGCCAGATGCTACGACCGGCACCAGAGCGTCAAGCGCCAGAACACGGCTCCGATGCGTGCCTGACATGTCGCCCATGCCTGCCTCGAATGCCCGCCTGTTTTCATCCGCTCGTATCTCACGCAAGGCCAGGACAATGTCTGCCTCTTGCGCCAGCAGATCGGCAAATCCTTCATCGGTATTGGTCAGTCGAATGAAGAACTCAGCCACCTTTCTATTGTCGTGCCGATGTCGAAGCGTGATCTTGAGATGCGTTTCATCAAGCGCCTCGCGTTCGAACAGGTACCCGTTTTTCTGCGCAAAAGCTTCGAAGAGCGCGGGCAGCATTAACCGACCCAGTGTTTCAGCACCTGAAAAGGACACCTTGGCAACATATTCCTGCAGGTTCGGACATCCGGGCCCATCACAAAGCACGCCGGATCCGTCCACGGTCAATTCGCCATAATCCGTGTCTACGCGGTAAAACTCACCGTCGAACCCCAGAAGGGTGCCGCTGATTTCGATCTGGCCATCACGCGAGGTCAAAACCACGTCCTGCGCCGCAGCGATGGTTGCCGCAGTCCAGAAAAACACAAAAAGCACAGCGCGTATCGCTGCACGGCTTTGGCGCATGAGAAGCTCCGTTTCGGGTTATCGCACCACGACTGTCATGCCTTGCACCGGATTGTTCAATAACGAAATCTTGCCAAATACAGGCAAGCCCGCTGGAATACAGGTAGGGTACGCACCGTTCAACAACGACGTGGTATGCCACGACCAACCGCAGGCATCACGCGCGCAAAATGGAAGATTAGATCAGGCGACCGTGACAGTGTTTGAACTTTTTGCCTGATCCACAGGGGCAGGGTTCATTTCGCCCCGGGTTGCCCCAAGTTGACGGGTCATTTTCGTCAAATTCAACGTCCGCCGCCGCCGGAGTGTCGGCTGATGCAGTATCAGACAACGCCACCGCCGCCGATGTCGCAGCCGCCTGTTGCGCTCTGATCTGGTCAATCATCTGTTGTTGCTCTTCTTCGGTCATTGGCCGGATTTGAGACAACTTCTGGCTCACGTCTTCTCTTAGAGAATCGAGCATGCTTTCAAACAGTTGAAAGGACTCGTTCTTGTATTCGTTCAGTGGGTCGCGTTGCGCATAGCCTCGGAAACCAACAACCGACCGCAAATGCTCCAGCGTCAGAAGATGTTCGCGCCATTTGGCATCAATCGCCTGCAACAGGATCTGCTTTTCAATGTTCCGGATGTTGTCAGCGCCGAAAGCTTCCGCTTTTTCGGCCATCAGTTTGTCGCTGGCCTCTGTAATCTTTTCCTGAATGGCCTCGTCATCGACGCCTTCTTCCTCGACCCAATCCGCGATGGGCAAAGACAGGTTCAGCCGCTCTGTCACAGCCGCATCCAACCCGTCAGAATCCCACTGGTCCGCGTAGGTGTTGGGTGGCAGAAACTCGTCAATCAGGTCGGCGATCACCTGATGGCGCATGTCATCCGTGATTTCGCTGAGATCTTTGGCTTCCATGATGTCGCGGCGCTGGGTAAAGATAACCTTCCGTTGTTCGTTCATCACATCATCGAATTTCAGCAATTGCTTGCGGATGTCAAAGTTGCGGCCCTCGACCTTCGCCTGCGCACGCTCCAGCGATTTGTTCACCCACGGATGGATAATCGCCTCGCCCTCTTTAAGACCAAGCTTTGTCAGGACTTTTTCGAGGCGTTCTGACCCGAATATGCGCATCAGGTCGTCTTCAAGGCTCAGGTAGAACGACGATCTGCCCGGGTCACCCTGACGGCCGGACCGACCGCGCAACTGGTTGTCAATGCGGCGACTTTCGTGCCGCTCGGACGCGATGACATAAAGCCCGCCCGCCGCGATCACCTTTGATTTTTCGTCCGCATGCTGCGCTTCAATCTGAGAGCGCAACGCATCCGGGTCAGCATCAGGATCAGCAGCGATGGCATTCAGCACCTGCATATCGACATTCCCGCCCAGTTGAATGTCGGTCCCACGTCCGGCCATGTTTGTAGCGATTGTCACAGCACCGTATTTGCCTGCGTCCGCCACGATTTGCGCTTCCTGCTCGTGCTGGCGCGCGTTCAGAACGTTGTGCTCAATGCCGGCCTCTTTCAACATGTTGCTGAAGATTTCCGATTTCTCGATCGAGGTTGTGCCCACAAGAACCGGTTGCCCTTTAGCAGATGCGCCTTTGATCTGCTCCAGCATGGCGCCATATTTTTCTCGCACGGTACGGTAGACCTGATCGTCCTCGTCGAGTCGGGCAACGGGTTTGTTTGTCGGCACTTCGACAACGCCAAGCCCATAGATTTCCATGAATTCGTCGGCTTCCGTCGCAGCAGTGCCCGTCATGCCCGACAGCTTGTCATACAAACGGAAATAGTTCTGGAACGTCACCGAGGCGAGCGTCACATTTTCCGGTTTGATCTCAACGCCTTCCTTGGCCTCAATCGCCTGATGCAGACCATCGGACAATCGCCGCCCGGCCATCATCCGGCCCGTAAATTCGTCGATCAGAACAACATCACCGTCGCGGACGATGTAGTCTTTGTCTTTCTGGAACAGCTTATGCGCCCGCAGCCCCTGATTGACATGGTGGACAATCGTTGTGCTTTCTGGATCGTAGAGCGTCTGCCCAACAGGCAACAATTCCTGCGTTTTCAGAACCTCTTCCAGATATTCGTTGCCTTCATCGGTGAAGGTCACGTTCCGAGTCTTCTCATCCAGCTCAAAATGATCGTCCTGCAGCAGCGGGATTACCGTATCAATCGTCTTGTAAAGATCGGAGCGGTCCTGCGACGGGCCGGAAATGATCAGCGGCGTGCGCGCCTCGTCGATCAGAATACTGTCAACTTCATCCACAATCGCAAAATTGTGCTGCTTTTGGTAGATTTCGCTGAGGTCAGAGCGCATGTTGTCGCGCAGATAGTCAAACCCAAGCTCGTTGTTCGTGGCATAGGTAATGTCGCTGGAATAGGCCTGCGCCTTTTCCTCATGCGGCATGTTCGAATAGGCCACACCGGTTGTCATACCCAGCGCGCCAAAAACCTGACCCATCCATGCCGCGTCCCGCTTGGCGAGGTATTCGTTGACCGTGACGATGTGCACACCCTTGCCGGTCAATCCGTTGAGGTATGCCGCGAAAGTAGCGGTAAGCGTTTTACCCTCACCGGTCTTTTGCTCGGCGATATTGCCCTGATGCAGAAACAGCGCGCCCAACAATTGTGTGTCGAAAGCCCGCAGGCCCAAGGCGCGGCGGGCCGCTTCGCGACAGTTGGCAAAGGCTTCGGGCAGCAGATCGTCGAGGCTTTCGCCCTCAAGCGCGCGTTTGCGCAACGCATCCGTCTTGGCCTTTATCTCATCATCACTGAGTTGTTCGAACTCAGGTTCCAAGGCGTTGATCGATGCGATCAGCGGTCGGTTCGCTTTGATTTTGCGGTCATTTGGGGTGCCAAAGACCTTTTTTGCGATTGTTCCGAAACCCAGCATGCGAACTCCAGCGGAAGTGATACGTTAAGGTACTGATGTGCTTGCTCGTCTGCCGTGCAGCCCATAGAAACATTGTGAACGCCGAAGTCTTGCAGCGCCTTCAAGGCGGTGTAAGGGTCGCGCCAAACAGTGTCAATGTCACGAACAGTCGTGACCTTTCATAGGACCATGTCATGACAAAATCTCTCAATCTCGTTGCAAGCACTCTTGTTGCGTTCAGCCTTGCGCTGCCTGTTTCTGCGCAGGATCAGGCCGAGACCGACGCAGAAGCATCAGAGGCCGCTGCAAACCCGGATCCTTCGACTGTTGTGGTGACGGTAAATGGTGTCGAGATTACAATCGGACACATGATTATTGCGGCGGCTTCGTTGCCTGAACAGTACCAACAGCTGGATGCTCAGACGCTTTATGACGGAATCTTGAACCAGATTGTGCAGCAGGAAGCGCTCGCACAGAACTTTGACCAGAGCTTGCCGCCCCGTGTGGTCTACTCTTTGGAAAACGAACAGCGGTCTTTGGTTGCGGGCGAGGTCGTCAACACCATGATGAATGTGGATCTGGATGAGGCCCGCATTCAAGAGATCTACGACGAAGCATACGGCAGTATCGAAGCCGAAGACGAATTCAACGCAGCACATATTCTGGTTGAGACCGAAGAAGAGGCTATTGCGATCAAGCAAGCGTTGGATGAGGGGGCGAACTTCTCACAAACAGCGCGTGAGTCGTCAATCGGCCCCTCCGGACCGGGAGGTGGTGAATTGGGTTGGTTTTCATCCGGCATGATGGTGCCTCCGTTTGAGGCCGCGGCAATCGCGCTTGAAGCTGGCGAAGTCTCTGACCCCGTGCAGACACAATTTGGCTGGCACGTCATTCTGTTGAACGAAGTACGCAAAAGCAATGTGCCGACGCTGGAAGACGCGCGCGCCGAAATTGAAAATGACATCCGCCGCGAAATTGGCAACGCAGCCATTGAAGCCGCTGCAGCCAGTGCGGATGTGGTCGTGACGCCGTTTGATGGGTGGGACGCCAGCGTGATCCGCCGGCTCGATCTGCTACAGTAAGCACATGGCCAAAATTGACAAAGTGTCTCCGCTGGCACCGGCGGGTTTTCCAAAGCTGCCGGTCATTCCGGGCGTTGCATTTTCTACTATTGCCGCAGGGGTGCGCTATGCCGGGCGGACAGATGTGATGCTGGCAAAGATGATCCCCGGAACATCCGTTGCGGGTGTGTTCACCCGGTCAGCCACACGGTCAGCGCCCGTTCTGGATTGTCAGAGCAAGCTTGGTAGCCCGGCGGAGGGTGGCACTGCGATCTTGGTGAACTCTGGAAACTCAAACGCGTTTACCGGCAAAAATGGCGTCAATGCGGTCGCTGCCATTACCAAGGCCACGGCATTAGCCTGTGGCGTGCCGGAAAATCGTGTTTTCACATCCTCAACGGGCGTGATTGGTGAACCTTTGCCGTTCGACAAGATCACAACCCACCTTGCGGCATTGAACACAGCACTGGCCGCGGACGCCATTGAACCCGCAGCCCATGCGATCATGACGACCGACACCTTCGCAAAAGGGGCAGGCGCACAAATTGAGGTAGACGGGAAAACCGTGTCGATTGCAGGTATCGCCAAAGGCTCCGGCATGATCGCGCCAGACATGGCGACTATGCTTGTCTACATCTTTACCGATGCCCAGATTTCGCAACCTGCGCTTCAGAGCCTCGTCGGCAATTTGAATGACAAGACGTTCAATTGCATCACGGTCGACAGTGATACGTCCACGTCTGACACATTGATTGCTGCCGCAACCGGTGTCTCTGGCGTGAATGTGGACGGCAACACCGATTTTTCGAACGCCTTGCACGAGGTGATGCAAAGTCTGGCACATCTGGTTGTGCGTGACGGCGAAGGGGCGACAAAGTTTGTGACCATCAATGTGACGGGCGCAGCCACTGACGCGGATGCAAAAACCCACGCATTGTCGATTGCAAATTCGCCGCTGGTCAAAACAGCAATCGCTGGAGAAGACCCAAACTGGGGGCGCGTCGTAATGGCAATCGGTAAATCCGGGGCCGCAGCAGACCGAGACCGTTTGACCATCCATTTCGGCGACACCCTTGTTGCTGAGAACGGCTGGGTCAGTCCGGATTACGATGAGGCCGACGCCGCAGCGCACATGAAAGGCGCCGAAGTCGACATAAGCGTCACCCTTGGGTTAGGCGCAGGGTCTGCCCGGGTTTGGACCTGTGATCTGACCCATGGCTATATCGACATTAACGCAGACTACCGCTCCTGAAAGGTTTAAAAATGAAGACCGTCCTCGTATCTGCGGTGGCCCTTATCGATGTGGATGGGCGCATTCTCCTCGCCCAACGCCCCGAAGGAAAAGCCATGGCTGGCTTGTGGGAATTCCCCGGTGGAAAGGTTGAGGCGGGTGAAACCCCGGAAGCCGCCTTGATCCGCGAATTGCACGAAGAACTGGGCATTGATACGTGGCAATCTTGTCTGGCCCCGCTAACTTTCGCCAGCCATGCCTACCCGGATTTTCATCTGTTGATGCCGCTATTCGTCTGTCGAAAATGGGAAGGCACGCCAGTTTCCAAAGAAAACCAGCAACTCAAATGGGTCAGAGTTACTGATTTGAAAAAATACGATATGCCCGCTGCGGATTTACCACTTATTCCCGTATTGCGCGATTTGCTTTAGTTTCAATCGCCTATAGGCACTTTTTTGCCGATTTTTATTCAATACTAAAGCATTAGATCAATTGTTTATGACTTGTTAACTATTTCAGTCTACTTATGGTAGTAGTCAGTATCCTGGGGAGGAGAAAGACATGCTACGCACAATTATCTTAGGCAGTGCGGTAATGATACAAGGCCTCTTCGTCCGCGCTTTGCCGGATGGAAGAATTGTAATTAAGGTCGATGAAAAGAACTACGCAGGCATTCCGGTCACCACCACCGCCTGACTTCCACACTGCGACTACGCGTTTCGGTTTATTTTACGAAACTCTCGTGGCTCGCCCGTAGAATTTTTATGACCGAAAAAAGCGGCCGCTTGGGCCGCTTTTTTTGGTTTTATGAGAGGGTCCGCGTGATCTCTTCACGCTCGAAGATCTCAATCACGTCGTCCGGACGGATATCGTCATAGTTCTCAAATGCCATACCGCATTCCTGACCCGATTGCACTTCGGCGACCTCGTCCTTGAACCTCTTGAGTGTTTTAAGCGTCCCTTCGTGGATCACCACGTTATCCCGTAGCAACCGCACCCCTGCCGAGCGCCGCGCGACACCTTCAGTGACCAGACAACCCGCAACTTTGCCGACGCCTGTGACCTTGAAGACTTCCTTGATCGAGGCATACCCGATGAAGTTCTCGCGAATCTCCGCACTCAACAGGCCTGAGGCCGCAGCTTTGACGTCATCTACGAGGTCGTAAATTACCGAATAGTACCGAACCTCAACACCCTTTTGGTTCGCCGTGTTCCGGGCAGAGGCGTTGGCACGGACGTTAAAGCCCATGATTGGCGCGTTGCTGGCTTCTGCCAGACCCACATCGGTTTCCGTGATCGCGCCAACACCGTGGTGCAGGACGCGCACGCGGACCTCATCGTTGCCGATTTTCTCCATCGCCTGCACAATCGCTTCGGCAGAGCCCTGCACATCTGCTTTTACGAGAATGGGCAGTTCGCTTACGTTTTCATCCGCCTTGGCGTTGGCCATCAACTGCTCAAGCGTTGTGGCGGCCCCGGCAGCGGCGCGTTTGTCTTTCGCGGCATTCGCGCGGTATTCAGCAATTTCGCGCGCTTGCGCTTCGGTTTCAACCACGTTCAGAACGTCGCCTGCCTCGGGCGTGCCATTGAGGCCAAGCACCTCAACCGGCACCGACGGGCCTGCGTCTTTGACACGTTTGCCCTGATCATTCTCCATCGCGCGCACTTTACCGTACTGCTCGCCCACAACGAAAATATCACCCTGGTTCAATGTACCCGTCTGTACAAGAACGGTGGCAACAGGGCCGCGACCCACATCAAGCTTCGCCTCGATCACGGCACCTTGGGCCGCGCGATCCGGGTTTGACTTAAGTTCCAGAATTTCTGCTTGCAGCGCAATAGCTTCCAACAATGTATCAAGACCCGCGCCCGATACGGCAGAAACCTCTACATCCTGGACATCGCCAGACAGTTTTTCCACGATCACTTCGTGTTGCAGCAAGTCGGTACGCACCTTGTCCGGGTTCGCAGCAGGCTTATCGATCTTGTTGATCGCGATGATCATTGGCACTTTGGCGGCTTTGGCGTGATTGATCGCCTCAATCGTCTGGGGCATGACAGCGTCGTCTGCAGCCACAACCAAAACAACAATATCCGTCACCTGCGCCCCGCGAGACCGCATGGACGTAAAGGCAGCGTGGCCCGGCGTATCAAGGAACGTCAGCACCTGACCCGCGTCAGTTTTAACCTGATAGGCGCCGATGTGCTGCGTGATACCGCCCGCTTCGCCCGCGACAACCTTGGCGTTGCGGATCGCATCCAGCAAAGATGTTTTGCCGTGGTCAACGTGGCCCATGATCGTGATCACGGGTGGGCGTGGCTTGAGCGTCTCTTCGCTGTCTTCGACTTCGTTGATCACATCTTCAACATCTGCGTCAGAGACACGGACGATCTTGTGGCCAAACTCTTCGACAATCAATTCTGCGGTATCCGCGTCGATTGTCTGGTTCTGCGTCACCATCATCCCGTTGTTCATCAGCGCCTTGACGACCGCACCCACTTTTTCGGACATCCGGTTGGCAAGCTCTGAGACAACAATCGCTTCAGGCACCTGCACATCGCGCATGACCTTTTCACGCTCGACCTGACCGCCCATCGCTTTCTGACGCGCGCGCTCTTGCTTGCGCTTCATCGCGGCCATGGACCGTTGTCGGCCCCCTTCGTTACCGGAAAGCGCCTGGTTCAGCGTCAGTTTGCCGGAGCGACGGTTATCGTCACCGCCACGACCGCGTTTGTTACCGGGGTCTCTGTTGTCACGCTCTTGCTTGCGCGATGGCTGTTCGGGCGCTGCCTTGGGCGATGCCGGGCGCTGAACCACAGGTTCCTGCGCAGGTGCAGCGGCAGCTGCTTTCGCAGCCTCTGCAGCTTCCTCGGCTTCGCGTTTGCGGCGGGCATCTTCTTCTGCCTTAGCGCGCAGGCTTTCCTCGCGCTCACGCTCCGCGCGTTCTTTTTCTTCTTGTTCGGCGCGGCGGCGATCGCGGTCTTCTGCGCGCGCTTTTTCTTCGGCGGCGCGTGCGGCGGTTTCTTCGACTTCACGCGCCCGTGCTGCCTGCACCGCCTTCAAACGGCGTTCCATCTCTGCATCAGAGATACCGGCAGGGCGTTTTGACGGATCACCGACTGATGCCTTACCGGCACCAGAACCGCCCGCAGCACCTGCTTTGGGCACCACAACGCGTTTGCGTTTGGTTTCCACCACAACGTTTTTCGTCCGCCCGTGGCTAAAGCTTTGCTTGACGTTTCCCGGGCGCGGGCCGGAGCCGCGCAGTCCCAATGTCTTTTTACCGTCGGTATCGCTCATGAAGTTCGTCTATCCTTCCGAATGGCCGATGCCATCCATTTTTTCGCGCAGGCCTCTCAGCCGTTGGGCTTCCTCTACAACACGTTGCGTGAGTCCACCAGAGGCAAGCGCTCCATGTATCACAGTTTGGCGTCCGAATGCCAAACCCAGTTCGTCTGACGTCAGCCAGCCAATGTAAGACCCGTAGTGAGGCGTGCTCAACTTGGACTTCCCCCGGCCTGACCCGTCGATTGCCTGGATGAGCACCTCTGCTTCCTCCATCTGCAACCAGTTTTTTACCTTCTCGTACCCTGCAACAGCGCGCCCTGCCTTGCGCTGCAGCGAGATCAGATCAACAACACGCCGCACCAGTTGCTTTTCAACTTCGTCAGCAAGGCCATCAGAAACGGTGACCTGTGCCTTGGCACCGCGCGAAAACAGACCCTTCGCGCTGGCCTTGTCGATCGCAGCCCGGTCTGCCGATACGTAGATACCACGGCCGGGCAACTTTCCCAGAACATCCGGTACGATCTGGTTGTCAGGGCCAACCACAAACCGCACCAAACCATTTTTAGGCTGCGCATCCCCAGTGGCAATGCACTTGCGCTGCGTGTCCCCGTCGGGATTGTTTTGAGCGCCACCGCGTCCCATTTCAAGCATCCAGAGCCTGAAATCAGGCTCCGGTCTCCTCGGTTATTTCTGCGCCTTCACCGTCTTCTTCGGTGTCTTCATCCGCCTCAAGATCGGCAAGGTCTACCCAGCCCAGCGTGACCCGCGCTGTCATGATCAGGTGCTGCGCTTCTTCCAGCGTCAGATCAAATGGCTCAAGGACGCCATCATCTTTCACGCGTTCGCCGTCCACAGTTGTCCAGCCGCCAGCAAGCTCCCAATCAGCGCATGTTGCGAAATCTTCCAGCGTTTTCACGTCGTCATTGGCCAATGCTTCAATCATCTGGGGTGTGAGACCCTCAAATTCAACAAGGCTTTCTTCAACGCCCAGCGCACGCGCCTTTTCAAGCGCCACTCTGTTTTGCTCTTCCAGCACGTCGCGGGCACGGGCCTGCAATTCGTTGGCGGTGTCTTCATCCACACCGTCGATCACCAAAAGCTCGTCAATCTCCACGTAGGCGACCTCTTCGAGATTGGCAAAGCCTTCAGACACCAGAAGCTGCGCAAAGAACTCATCCAGATCAAGATTATCGACAAACAGCTTGGTGCGCGCTTCAAATTCTGCCTGACGTCGGGCGCTTTCCTGCTCTTCGGTCATGATATCGATGTCGAGGTTGGTCAACTGGCTCGCAAGACGCACGTTCTGACCACGACGGCCAATCGCAAGGCTCAACTGCTCTTCCGGCACCACAACTTCGATCTTGCCTGCTTCTTCATCCAGCACAACCTTGGAAACTTCCGCCGGTTGCAGCGCGTTCACAAGGAACGTTGGCTGATCTTCATTCCACGGAATGATGTCAATCTTTTCGCCCTGAAGCTCATTGACTACAGCTTGCACGCGGCTTCCGCGCATACCAACGCAAGCACCAACAGGATCAATCGAGTTGTCATAGGAAATCACGGCGATTTTCGCACGGCTGCCCGGATCGCGCGCAACGGCCTTGATCTCGATGATACCGTCGTAGATCTCGGGCACTTCCATCTTGAAAAGCTCTGCCATGAATTCCGGCGCTGTACGGCTCAGGAAGATCTGCGGACCCCGCTGTTCGCGGCGCACGTCTTTTATGTAGACCCTGATGCGATCATTCGGACGGTAGCTTTCACGGCCGATTTTCTCGTTGCGCCGCAGGATCGCTTCGCCTGCGCCCACATCCACGATGACGTTGCCGTATTCTTCGCGTTTGACCTGACCATTGATGATAGTGCCCGCGCGGTCCTTGAACTCTTCGAACTGACGGTCCCGCTCCGCTTCGCGCACTTTTTGCAAGATCACCTGCTTGGCGGATTGCGCCGCGATTCGACCCATTTCCACGGGAGGGACTTCTTCGATGAATTCCTGCCCAACCTCGGGGTTGTCCATGTACTGCTTGGCCTGCTCGACAGTGAATTCCGCCTGATAGTTTTCAAGCAACTCTTCTTCGACGACCGTGCGCACCCGCGTGAATGTCGCACGACCCGTTTTGCGGTCAATGCTCACGCGGATATCCATCTCGGAGCCGTAGCGCGACTTTGCCGCCCGCGCGAGGCTTTCCTCCATCGCTTCCACGACCAACCCGGGGTCGATCATCTTTTCGCGGGCAACCGCCTCAGCGGTTTGCAACAGCTCAAGCTGGTTTGCAGATGTGATAGCCATTACGTTTCTCCCTCAGCGGACATGTCCGTCTCTATCTCGTCAAATTTGGTTTCATCCACAGTGCCCTCAGCACCGATTGCGCCCGCAGCCTTGCGCTGGCGCAACATTTCCTTGATCAGATCATCGGTCAGCACGAGCTTTGCATCGCTCAGCCAGTCAAATTTCAAGCCAATCGTCCCTTCCGGCACGTTGATCAGCACTTCATCGCCCTCGACACCCGCCAACTCACCTTTGAAGCGGCGACGACCGTCGATCATTTCTGCCGTTTCGATCTTTGCCTCGTAGCCTTCAAACATGTCGAAGTCTTTCAGGCGGGTCAGAGGGCGGTCAATCCCCGGGCTTGAAACCTCAAGCGTGTACTCATCGAGAATCGGGTCTTCGACGTCCATCACCGCACCAATTGCCTGACTGATTTCGGCGCAGTCATCGACCTCGATCCCGCCATCAGGCTTGTCCGCCATGATCTGCAGGGTCGTCTGCTTGCCAGACATCAGCCGCACGCGCACAAGCTCAAACCCCATGTCCTCGATCACCGGTGTGATGATCTCGGCCATGCGGCGATCAATGGCAGCCTTGGCGATCAGGTCGTTGGTCATTCGGATCTTTCAAAAAGCGAACGTCGAAGCACAAAAAAACGGGCGCGCGGCCCGTGGTCGTTTCCGGTGGAGCATTTGGTTTGGACCCAGACACGCCGCTATTATTCGGCATATACGCGTCGCCCGCCCGCTCTGCAAGCCCTGATTGGGATCAGGCCATCCACCACCGCTGCGGCGCGCGCAAATCGTCCAGCGACCAGCGGTTCCCGATCTGCGCAGGCAAGGCAATACAATGATCGACCGCGCAATTCATAAACCCTTCTTCCGGCAGATATGTCATTTTCCGACCATCGGTGATATCCGCCGCATGGTAAAGGTCCGCTGCATCCACCATATGCGACTGCAGCGCTTCTGCCCGCACGGCATCTGACGCAATACCCACAAGTTCAATCGTATCAAACCACGCCGCACGCCCGTCTTTGTAGTGCGTATCGAGCCTGTCGGCGATCAAGTGCCGCCCGGCATCGAATTTCCGCACTTTGTAAGGCCCGGTGCCAATGCCAAGGCGCATCGCGTCAGTCATGTGATCAGACGGCAGAATGACCAATTGTGGATTGGCCAGCAAAAACGGAAACTGCGGGTCTGGCTCTGCCAACTCAAAGCGCACACGGTGCGGGCCATCGCTGGCGATGCGGGTTACCCCGTTCAGGGGCAGCGCATCCGACGTAAACCTGCGCAACTCCAGCACATCATTGGCCGTAAACAGCGCGCCATTGTGGAAATGAACCTGTTCACGCAAGTCGAATTCCCAGACTTTGGCGTCCGCTGTGCTGTTCCAACGGGTTGCCAGATCACCACGCAATGTGCCGTCTGCTGCGACTTCCGTCAGGGTTTCGAACAATGTGCCGAAGATGGCAATCTTCATGAACAGCCCCGATGTGGTAGGACCTTCAAAAAGGTCGCTGCCCAGTGGGTCGAACTGATCGTCACGCGACGCACCCGAAAGAGCCATCCGCAACCGCCCCCCACGATGCGGCAATGATGCGGCCGACACGCCGGTTGCCGCCAACAAGGCCGCCGCCGCACCTGACGCAAACAGCGCCCGCCGGTCCATTCTTTGCGCGCCTTTCATTGCCCGCCGATCCTGTCCATTGCGCGGACAAGTTCAGCACTGATCCCCGGCTCTGAAAGGGCATGGCCCGCGTTGTGCACCATTTTCAACTCGCAATTTTTCCATACTTCGGAAAGCGCATAGGCGCGGTCCGGCGGGCAGATCATATCATACCGTCCTTGCACGATAACACCGGGAATATGCTCGATCCGGCCCATATGCGCAAGAATCTGACCATCAAAATCCAGAAACCCGCTGTTGCTGAAATAGTGATTCTCCAATCGCGCGAATGCCCTCGCGTAATCTCCCGGGCTATCACCTGTGATCCCATTCGAATGAATCGACGCCAGCGCGTTTTCCCATGCAGACCACGCCTTGGCGTATCGCGTCTCAAGCGCGATGTTGCCGGAAAACAAACGACGGTGATAGGCTTGGATCAGGTCATCCCGCTCATCCTCGGGAATGAGGGCCACAAACCGGGCCCAGACTTCGGGCCAGAATTTACCGGCGCCCCCGCCATAAAACCAATCAAGCTCGGCTTGGGTCATCAGAAACACACCGCGCAACACAATATGCTGCACGTGCGACGGGTGCGCTTGCGCATAGATCAGCGCCAGCGTGGCCCCCCAGCTGCCCCCAAACACAACCCACTCGCTAATCTCAAGGGATTTACGGATCAGTTCGATGTCATCCACCAGATGCCACGTGGTATTGTGGTTCACACTGGCATGGGGCCGCGACCGTCCGCATCCGCGCTGGTCAAACAGCACAACCCGAAACACCGCAGGGTCGAAATACCGCCGCATCGCAGGGCTGCACCCGCCGCCCGGACCACCGTGCAGGACAACGACCGGAATACCGTCGGGGTTTCCGCATTGCTCGACATAAACGCGGTGCCCGTCACCAACATCAATCATCCGCTGGTCGAACGGGTCGGTCGGCGGGTAAAGGTATTGCACGGCGCGGCGCTGGTCTGAAAACTTGTCCATGGCAATCCTATATAATACGAAATCGCAATTGAGCACATGGAGATAAGAATGCAAGCGCCACAAAGCACGGTTGATCCTTCTGAAATTGCCAAATTCGAGGCGATGGCGGCAGAGTGGTGGGACCCGAACGGGAAATTCAAGCCGCTGCACATGCTGAACCCGTGCAGGCTCGATTATATTTCGAGCCAGATTGCCGCAGAGTTCGGGCGTGATCTGAAAACCGAACGCCCGTTTGAAGGGCTGAACATCCTCGACATCGGATGCGGTGGCGGGTTGCTGTGTGAACCCATGGCCCGGCTTGGCGCCGAGGTGGTTGGCGCAGACGCGGCAGAGCGTAACATCCCGGTCGCGAAAGTGCATGCCGCAGCCTCCGGTCTGAACATCGACTACAGACACACAACAGCAGAAGACATGGCTGCCGCGGGCGAGGCCTTCGATGCTGTGCTGAACATGGAAGTCATTGAACACGTCGCCTCACCCAGCGATTACCTGAACGCCTGCGCGGCCCTGACAAAACCGGGCGGTTTGCACATCTGTTCGACTCTGAACAGGAACCCCAAATCTTTCGCCATGGCGATCATCGGGGCCGAACATGTGATGCGATGGTTGCCCAAAGGCACGCATGAATGGTCAAAATTCATCACGCCGGATGAGCTTTATGACCTGCTCAAAGCCTCCGGTTTTGACCCTGTGGACCGCAAAGGTTTTGTGTTTAATCCGCTGGGCTGGAACTGGCGCATTTCAGAGCGGGACCTGCGCGTGAACTACGTCACCACCAGTATCAAACCGGGGGCTTAGGTCTTTTCGCCCAGCTGCACGCGGAGTTCCCGCAAAATCGGCAGGGCAGACCGGACCCGTTCATCGCCCAGCTTTTCGACCATCTGGTTGATCAGCGGGGCGATGGTGCCGACCGCATGATCCCGCGCTTGCCTTCCTGCCGGGCTGATGGACACCAGCTTGCGCCGCGCATCGTCCCAATCAGGGCGCACATGCAAATACCCGGCCCACTCCAGTTTGCTCACCGTATTGGTCATCGCCCCGCGGGTGACATGAAACGTCTGCGCCAGTTGGGCAGGTGTGCGTTCACCCACGAAACCGGCAAGGTGATTGAGAACTGAAAAGTGAGAGATTTCCATACCCTTGGGGAGGACTTTACTCAGCCGCGCGCGCACCAGTTGATCAGCCGCAAGCACCTCACTAAAGAGTGAAATTGCCAGTGCATTGCGGTTGTCTTCCATCAGGGTCCATTAAATTTTCGCGCGTTTGCGAGGCTGGGCACTCTGCGCCGGGCCTGTGCTACTTTATCCATGTCAAGGTCTGTCATGTAAACGCCCGGCTCTGTGCCTGCGTCCATTTGCACCGCACCCCACGGGTCTACAACAAGCGAATGGCCGTAGGTTTTTCGCGTTTTATGCCGTGCGCTGTGGTGTTCGCCCGTCTGCGCCGGTGCCAGCACAAAACACCCTGTCTCAATCGCGCGCGCGCGCAGCAAGCTATGCCAGTGCGCCGCACCTGTAACGGGCGAAAATGCGGCAGGCACCGTCAGGATGCTGGCACCAGCCCGTGCAAGCGCCCCATGCAACGCCGGAAACCGCAAGTCATAGCAGATCGTCAAACCAACACTGCCAAAGGGCGCCGCCCCCAAACTGGCCCGGTCCCCTGGCCTGTAGCCATCGGATTCCCGATAGGTTTCCTCCGGCGTGACATCCACGTCGAACATATGAATCTTGTCATAGGTCGCAACGACCTCTGCATCAGGGCCGATCAGAAAGCTTCGGTTGGCAAACCGCCCGTCAGCATCACCGGTTTTCAACCCAAGCGACCCGATCAGCAGCCAGATACCAAGCGACGCGGCCTCCGCCCTCAAAGCCCTAAGCGTGATGTCGTCGTCTTCAAGCTGCAGAACGCTGTTTTGATGCTTTCGGCTGGTGGAAAGGCAGTTGGTCACTTCCGGTGTCAAAACGAACCGGGCCCCTTTGGCAGCAGCCTCGCGGACAAGGGCAACTGTGATGTCCAGATTGGTCAGCGGGTCGTCGGACACATTCAGTTGAAGCAGAGCAACTTTCATCAGGCTGCCAGCAACTGATCCAGTTTTCCGGTGCGCTCAAGCGCATAAAGGTCATCACAGCCGCCGACATGTGTCTCGCCCACAAAAATCTGCGGCACCGTGCGGCCCCCGTTGGCACGCTGGATCATTTCCGGCTTGCGCTCCGGATGTTGCAGCACATCCACCTCAGAAAAACTCACGCCTTTTTGCGACAACAAGCGCTTGGCTGCATGGCAGAACCCACAGAGCGGTGATGTGTAAATTTCGACAGCTTTCATACCCATTCCATCCTTCGGACGTTTATCGTTGCCAATTATTTAAGTATCCCGCGCGACCCGCGCTAGGGTGACAGCGAATACCGGCCCTGACCCTGCTGCAAGACACGCGTCCGCAGCAGCAGACAACGTAGCGCCGGATGTCAGAACGTCATCCACCAATAGAACAGGGCGGGAAATCAGCCGATGACGTCGGTTCGGGTGAACTTCAATGGCCCCTTTCACGGATGTAAAACGAACCTCGCGCGGCATACCATCCAAAGGCTTGGTGCGCCTTTTTCGTTGGAGCAGATCAGGGCATACAGGCAATCCGGTTTCACGCGACAGGGCCTGCGCCAGCAAAGCGGACTGATTGTAACGCCGTTTCACCATTCTGGTCCAATGCAGGGGGATCGGGGCCACAAGCACGTTTTTCAGCGGCAGTTCAGCGATGGCACGGGCCATCCATGAGGCCGCCGGTTTGGCAATCTCTTCCCGGTCACCATGTTTCAAGGCAAGAACCAGCCGCTTTCCATTGCCGGAATAAACCAGCGCGGACCGCGCGTTTTGCCAGGGCCGCTCCGTTTTCATGCAATCATCGCATGTCAATTTGTCATCTTCTGCCTCACCGGGCAGGGGCGTGCCGCAGGTGTCGCACATCGCACCACCAATAAAGGCGGTATCACGCCAGCAAGGCCCGCACAGACCGAAATCACTGTCGACCTTCCCGCCGCAGCCAAGACACCGTGGCGGATAAACCAGCGAAATGGCAGTTTGAAAATCGACGTAGGCCACCTTAGGTACTCCGTTTATGAACACATTGAACCATCTGACGGACCGAAATGCGTTGATCCGGTATCGCGAACGGGCTGATCCCGAATCGCTTTTTCTTCAGGCGACCGCCGCGGATGAACTGCAAGATCGCGCGGGTATGGTTAACAGGCGGTTTAACAAGGTGGCCGTCGTCACCCCTTTTCCAGACCTCTGGCGTCAAAGATTTCCCGACGCTTTCATAACCAATGATGACGACACACTGGACTTGACGCCGAGTAACTACGATTTGGTAATCCATGCGCTGTCCCTACACTGGGCCAATGATCCCGTCGGGCAGTTGATCCAGTGCAAACGGGCTCTCAGGCCGGACGGTCTTTTTCTGGCGGCATCCCTTGGGGGACAAACCCTGCAAGAGCTGCGCAGTGTGCTCGCCGAGGCGGAAATCGCCGAAACCGGTGGGTTGTCCCCGCGCGTGGCCCCAATGGGTGAAATCCGCGATCTTGGCGCGCTTTTGCAGCGCGCGGGCTTTGCCTTGCCGGTGGCTGACAGCCTTGTGCTGCCTGCGACATATCGTGACACGGATCACCTGATGAAAGACTTGCGCGATATGGCGGAAAACAACGCGCTGGCCGCGCGCCCACGCTCATTTTGCAGGCGTGGCGTCCTTTTGCGCGCAAAAAGCCTGTATTCTCAGCATTTTTGCGCGGGAACAGGTAGAATCAAAGCGACATTTGAGATGATCTTTCTGACAGGCTGGGCACCGGACGAAAGCCAGCAAAAACCGCTACGTCCGGGATCGGCCAAAACACGGCTCGCAGATGCCCTTGCAACACCCGAGATCAGGCTGCCCGATTGACCCTAGCGCAAAACCGTCTATCTGAGCCTGAACCAAGACATGAAGGAATTCCGAATGCTGGACAGCAGCGCTTCGATACCAGTGATGGCGAGACCGGCCCACGCCGCCGACGATCATCCGGCCGTTCCGAAACCAAAGGTTGGCGTTTTGCTGGCCAATCTTGGGACGCCGGATAACTATGACTACTGGTCCATGCGCCGGTATCTGAACGAATTCCTGTCGGATCGGAGGGTCATCGACTACAGCCCGTGGATCTGGCAACCGCTGTTGCAACTGATCATTCTGAGCAAGCGCCCTTTTTCAAGCGGCGCAGCCTACAAGTCGATCTGGAATGAAGAGCAAAGCGAAAGCCCTTTGATGACCATCACCAAAGCGCAAACAGCTAAGATCAAGGCGGATATGCAGGCCCGCCACGGCGATGAGGTGATGGTTGATTTCTGTATGCGCTACGGCAATCCGTCAACCAAGTCGAAGGTGGCCGAAATGACCGCAGCCGGATGCCGCAAAATTCTGTTTTTCCCTTTGTATCCGCACTATGCGGGGGCAACCTCTGCGACGGCCTGCGATGAATTCTTCCGCGCGCTGACAAAGGAAAAATGGCAACCAAACACGCGGACAGTTGAACCCTATTTTGGCCGCGCCGACTACATTGATGCGCTCGCTCAATCCATTGAACGCGCCTATGCCGGACTGGCGCAAAAACCAGACATTCTTGTATGCTCATATCATGGGGTGCCGACCCGGTACCTGATGGAAGGCGACCCGTATCACTGCCAGTGCCAGAAAACGACAAGGCTTCTGAAAGAACGGTTAGGCTGGCAAGACACTGAAATTACGACAACATTCCAGTCGCGCTTTGGGCCGGAAGAGTGGTTGCAACCCTACACTGTTGAAGAAGTCGCGCGTTTGGCGGAGACGGGTAAAAAGAACATCGCAGTGTGCGCGCCTGCCTTTTCAGCCGATTGCATCGAAACGCTGGAAGAGATCAACGAAGAGATCAAGGAAAGCTTTGAAGACGCGGGTGGCGAAAAGTTCACCTATATCCCCTGCCTGAACGACGACAAGGCGCACATTGATGCGCTGGTGAACACGATTGAGGACAATCTTAAGGGCTGGCTATAAAAAACCCTATGCCAGAATTGAAAAAGGCGGCGCTTCAACGCCGCCTTTTTCGAGTGTAGTTTCCCGCTTACGCGAGAGCAGCAGCTGCAATGATGAGCAGAAGCAGTGGCAGAAGGACACCAGTAGAGGAACCTTCAGCTTCTTCGACAACAACAGGCGCTTCAACGATTGGCTCTTCGATTGTACCTGCAAAAGCAGTCGAAGCGGCAGCAGTGAAAGCAGCAGCAAGAACGAGTTTTTTCATATCATAACCTCCAGTAAAGACGCTCTGTAGAAGGCACAGAACGCGCCCAAGACTTACCTCGTGCATGTTTGTAAAGCACCATACGCGCGTGTTTGCAAACGACATTCTGATAAAATCATCAGAATTCCCGCGCAATGTCGTCAAATAAGCAACACTTGAGTGCCAACATTGGTGAGCCCGTACAGCTCTGAAATATGCTCATTGTACAGCCCGATACACCCGTTTGAGGACTGTCGGCCAATCTTGCGCGTGTCATGGGTGCCGTGGATGCGGTAGTAGGTCCACGTCAGATAAAGCGCATGCGTCCCCATCGGGTTGTCTGGCCCCGGCGGCACAAATTCAGGCCAGTCCGGGTTTCTTTCCAGCATCGACGGCGTTGGACGCCAGCTTGGGCCTTCGACTTTACGGATAATTTTTGTGCGCCCCCGTCGGGTCAATTCCTCGCTTAACGGCACACTGGACGGGTAAAGCTTGTAAAACGATTCGTCTTCGCTCCAGTAGTGGAGGGCACGACTGTCGATATCCACAAGCACCGCACCATTGCGAAGATCGGAGAAATAGGGCCGCCAGTCGAGCGTTCTGAAGCTTGAAATGTTACGGCGCACCGACCGGGTGAGGTCACGCTCACCAACTGTTGTTTCATTTGAGTTCAGAGTCCCAAGATCTTGTGCAATGGCTGGTGACGCCAGCAGCGCCGCGCCGCCGGCCAGAAAGGCCCGCCGTCCGGTGGTATTCTTCTTGTCTGGCATGGTTCGCCTCCGATTTCGCAAGTTCATTTTTCCGAGACAGTATTGCGTCCGCGCCGCAGTCGCAAATCAAAGAGATGTCATCTAACGCTTTGGGGCGGATGTATGTTTGAATTCACACGATGGGCAGGGTATGCGTCTGCCAAGAGCAAGGAGAATTGCATGATCCGTCTGATAACCATACTTCTGTGTGTCGCTGTTGGGGTTGCCGCGTGCTCCACGCCTAGCACACCCACTCTGGGATCCGACGGAAAACCCTTGCCACAACTCTACCGGATCAAGAATTCCGATGAACCCAAGATCACTTTCAGAATGCTGGATGCGGTGAACGCGCTGCGTGGTGCCGCAGCTCAACCACCTGTTGAACTTGAAGAACGGCTGACAGCAGCAGCAGCCACCCATGCCCGCGACATGTCCGTACAAAACCGACCCTGGCACTTTGGGTCTGATGGATCATCCCCCATCGACCGCGTGCAACGTGTGGGATACCCCGGCCGGCTTGTGGGCGAAACCATATCGGAAACCTACGAATCCGAGTTGGAAACACTAGGCGCATGGATGGATAAAGAGGACACGCGCCGCATTATCCTGTCAGCAGATGCCCGCGACATGGGGTTTGCCTGGTTTCAGGAAGCCAACGGCAAAATCTGGTGGACCCTGATCATGGGAGACAATCTCACAGCACCCGCGACGCCAACCGCTGCACCGGGCTTCTGACGTCTCTCAGGCGTTCAAGACAATTGGTGTGCCGTTTCTGACCATAGAATAAATCTGCTCGATTTCGGGGTTTTTCACCGCGATACAGCCCCATGTCCAATCTGATGTATCCGTACGAAACGGCTTTTTCTGACCGTGAATAAAGATATCGCCGCCGGGTGATTTGCCATTTGCCCGCGCCAACTCCACGTCTTTTTCGTTGGGATAAGAAATACCCAAAGATAAATGAAAACTGCTGCGCGGGTTACGCCGGTCAATGCGGTAAACACCTTCCGGCGTGCGCCCGTCCCCTTCAAACCTTTTGTGCCCCACCGGCGCAAACCCAAGCTGAATGCCGTAGCTTTCCAATATCGTTTCATTGTGCAGCAGGTGCATTCTTCGCTGCCCTTTGTTAACCACAACAAAGGTGACTTCCGGGCCTGTGTAGCTTGGTATTTTTGGGCCGCTGCTACAAGCTGCCAATGAGGCGGCCGCGGCCGCTCCAAACATCAAATGTCTTCGACGCATGCGCCTGTTCCTGTGCCTTATTTGTCTTTATTTTCTGCTCTTTTCCAACAAATACCATTCAAATCACGTTAACCCAAAGACTTTGTGATCACTTTCCTGCGTTCTTTTCCAATCGCTCTTCGATTGCGGTCAGGCGCGACAACACTTCATCGCGGTAGGTGTCCGTTGCCGCATTTGATTCCTCAGCATGCGCATCCTGCATGGAGTTCACGATAAGGCCGACCAGCAAGTTCACAACCGCAAAGGTGGTGACCATGATAAACGGCACAAAGAACGCCCAAGCATAAGGATAGATCTCCATCACCGGGCGCACGATGCCCATGGACCAGCTTTCCAGCGTCATAATCTGAAACAGCGTATATCCGCTTTGACCAAGGTTTCCGAACCACTGCGGAAAACTAGCCGCAAAAAGCTTGGTAGAGATCACAGCCCCAATGTAAAAGATGATCGCCATCAAAACAAAAACACTCGCCATGCCCGGTAAGGCGGTCACGAACCCTTCGACCACCCGGCGTAATCGCGGCGCCACGGAAATAACCCGCAAGACCCGCAGTATCCTCAGCGCACGCAACACGGATGTGGTGTGAGAGCCGGGCACAAGTGCGGCCAGCACGATCACAAGGTCAAAGAGGTTCCAGCCGCTGGTAAAGAAACGCTGCCCGCGCGCAAAGATCTTGAGCAGGATTTCAGCAACGAAGAAGCCAAGACACACAATATCAAGCGTGACAATCAACGTGCCCGCCCGCGCCATGACCTCAGGCGACGTCTCAAGCCCCAGAATGATTGCGTTGAAGATAATCACGCCCATCACAAGGTTCGTGACCCAAGGTTGATCAAGCCAAACGTCTAGCTGTTCACGCAAGGTCATCTGCTTCTCCTGTCTGTTCATCGGCGGATATGGGGTAAAGAAAAGCAGCCGACAAGCTCCACATGCGCCGACCAGCGAAACTGGTCAACCACCTGAACCCAGTCCAGATGGTACCCGGTCTGCACCAGACACGCCGCGTCCCGGGCAAAGGTCACAGGGTTGCACGACACATGCGCGATCCGTGGCACACCGCAGGTCGCAAGCTCTGCGATTTGCGCCACAGCGCCCGCACGCGGTGGATCAATAACCACCAGATCAACATGCCGAAACTCATCCGCCATCAACGGCCTGCGGAAAAGATCGCGTGCCTCGGTCGTGACTGTTTTCAAACTGCGCGCATGACGCCACCCTTCGTCGAGGGCCGACAGCATTTCTTTTTCGCCTTCAACGGCATGCACGGACGCAGTCCGCGCAAGCGGCAAAGAGAACGTGCCGCATCCTGCAAAGAGATCAACGATGCGCCCAGCGCCCGTTGCGATTTCCTGCACGGTCTGCACCAGCTGCGTTTCACCGTGTCGCGTGGCCTGTAAAAACGCGCTGGGCGGCGGCGATACTTTGATGTCACCAAAAGACACCTGAGGCTTACTCTCCATCGCGACGACTTCACCGTCCCATGTGAGCCGCAGGATACCGTGCTTTTGACACAGGACCGCCAAGTGCTGGCGCAAGCGCCTGTCCAGCGGTTTCCCACCGCTTACCGCAAAATCCAAACCGTTGTCGCAGACGGTCACCAAGACGCTCAAAACCGCCTTGCGGCTGGTACCTGTTGTGGCAATGTCCTCGATCAGCCCCATGGTGGCCGAGAGCTTTGGATCCAGAAGAGTGCAGTCTGGAACGGCAATGATGGTATCTGACTTGCGCCCGTGAAACCCCACCAATGCGCCAGTTTTTGTGCGCCGTGCCGCGAAAGACGCCCGCCGCCGCGTGGCAGGCGGTGACGTCACGATTGGCCTGAAAACAGTCTCCAGCCCCTGTGCCGCAAGCGCTGTTTGCACACGTTCCGTTTTCCAGTTCGCCACAAAATCATCTGAGCCGTGCTGCAACACACACCCGCCGCAGGATTTGAAATGACGACAGGGCGGCGCAACCCGATTGTCCGACGAGCTCACGATTTTCACGTCCGTGAGCACGCCATCTGAAAGCGCGCCGCTCACGATCTCACCCGGCAGTGTGCGGGGCGCAAAAACCGGACCATCGGCAATGCCGTCCCCCTGTGCGCCAAGCCGCGTGATCGTCCATTCGGTCATTTTGGGTCCAGAAACCTATTCGGCAGCCTGCGTGCGGATAAAACCGCCGGACTGGCGGTCCCAGTACTTGGCATAAAGCCCACCTTTTGACAGCAGCAAATCATGCGCGCCCGTCTCGACAATCTGCCCTTCTTTCATGACGATGATGCGGTCCATCTCCGTCAGGGTTGAAAGCCTGTGCGCGATCGCCAGAACGGTCTTGCCCTCCATCACACGGTCAAGCGCGGTTTGAATGGCGGCCTCGACCTCGCTGTCCAGCGCTGACGTTGCTTCGTCCAACACCATGATCGGCGCGTCTTTGAGAATGGCGCGCGCAAGTGCGATGCGCTGCCGTTGCCCGCCAGACAATTTCACGCCGCGTTCGCCCAAATGCGCCTCATAGCCTTGGCGACCACGGTGATCTTCAAGCTCTTGGATGAAATCATGCGCTTCGGCGCGTTTTGCAGCCGCAATGACCTCTTCGAAACTGGCATCGGGGCGACCGTATAGAATGTTGTCGTGCGCCGATCTGTTGAACATGGCTGTCTCTTGTGTGACCATACCAATGTTGCGTCTCAGGCTTTCCTGAGTGATCGTCGTGATATCCTGCCCGTCGATCAGGATTTGCCCTTTTTCCGCAGCATAGAGCCGCAACAAGAGCGAAACGAGGGTCGATTTGCCGACCCCGGATGCGCCGACAATCCCAACTTTTTCGCCCGGCTTGATCTCAAGGTTCACGGCCTGAACTCCGCCTTTTTCACGACCATAGGCAAAACTGACCTCGTCAAAGGAAATCTGCCCCTGTGGCACCGTCAAATCCTTTGCGTCCGGGGCATCATCAACCCGGTTGCGCGGTGTCAGGGTGCGCATCCCATCCTCGATTTCGCCAATGTTGGCGTAAATCTGCATCAGCGTGAAACTGACCCACCCGGTCATCTGCGCGATCCGAATAGCCACAGCACCGGCGGCAACAATATCACCTTGGGTCGCTAACCCACGCTGCCACAACAGGATCGTCCCGCCAATCAAAACGACAGGCAAAATACCCGCCAGAGACATCAGGCAAAACCTGAAGCCTGCCGACAGATAGCCAAACTTGAGAGCATTGTCCCGGAACGTCTGCATCGCGCCCAGCGCCGCGCGGTCCTCGTGGTCGGCATGGGCAAATAGCTTGACCGTTTTGATATTGGTGATCGTGTCCACCACTTGCCCCGACACCATCGCACGCGCCGCGGCACGTCCGGCAGACCGCGCGCGGATACGCGGCAGAAACCAGTTGATCATGCCAAAATACAGCACCAACCACCCCGCAAAACCCAAGGCAACGCGCCAATCTATCGCCAACAGCAGTACGATCGAGCCCACAAGCGATGCCAGGGCAAAAGCGACCACATTGATCGTCTCAGACACCACATCCGTAACCGCACGCGCG
The DNA here is from genome assembly GCA_045106135.1 of Roseobacter sp. Classification (GTDB taxonomy): domain Bacteria; phylum Pseudomonadota; class Alphaproteobacteria; order Rhodobacterales; family Rhodobacteraceae; genus Roseobacter. The sequence goes on from JBGCEG010000011.1 coordinate 106,121, forward strand.
GCCTGCATCTGCTTTTGCGCAATGCGGCCTGCGAAGTCGTCGTCAAAGAACCCGACATTCTGACCCAACGTCCAGCGATGCAGGCGCGACAGCACCAGTGGGTTCACGTTGGGTTGTACAATGATTGCATTTGCGGAGGCAGAGAGGCCAAAGAGCAAAGGCCGCGCAATCAGGAAAAACGCAATGGCACCAGCGATCAGGGCAATATTGCGGCCATCAAAGAAGGCGTCCGGCCCGGTTGCGGCGGTCGCATCAATGACCAGCCCCAGAATATAGGCGGTCCCCGCCTCCATCGCACCGGCGGCGGCGGAAAAGAACGCCGCGAGCCACAAAGCAGGCCAAGCCCCCGACAGACACCAGCGCATGAAAGCCCCCAAACTCTGCGGGGGGGCACCTTCAGCTTTTTGGAACGCATCAATAAAGTCTGATATTCTCACGCATCATCCTCAGTGGCCAGAAATCCGCCCGATTGTCGGGCCCAGAACTCTGCATATAGTCCACCTTTGGCCAAAAGCGCGTCATGCGGCCCATCTTCGACAATTCGACCCTGATCCAGCACGAGGATGCGGTCCATTTGCGCAATCGTGGACAATCTGTGGGCAATCGCGATCACCGACTTGCCTTCCATCATCCCGTAGAGCGTATCCTGAATGGCGGCCTCAACTTCGGAATCAAGCGCCGATGTCGCCTCGTCCAGCAGGAGGATCGGCGCATCCTTCAGGATCACACGCGCCAGCGTCACCCGCTGACGCTGGCCGCCCGATAGTTTGACGCCACGCTCGCCCACCTGCGCATCATAGCCTGCGCGCCCTTGCGGGTCTTGCAGATCAAGGATGAAATCATGCGCCTGCGCCTGTCGTGCGGCATCAATAATGTCGGCTTTGGTCGCCCCCACGCGGCCATAGCGAATGTTGTCTTCGACCGACCGGTGCAGCAATGAGCTTTCCTGCTGCACCATGCCAATCGCCATGCGCAGGCTTTCCTGACTGACGTTAGAGATGTCCTGCCCATCAATCAGGATCTGACCTTGTTCCACATCGTAAAACCTTAGCAAAAGCTTGACCAACGTGGACTTTCCAGCCCCGGAACGACCCACCAGACCGATCTTTTCACCGGGCCGCACCGTCAGGTTGATGTTGTCCAGCCCCCCGCGCCCGCGCCCGTAGTGGTGGCTGAGGTTGCGAATGTCGATCTCCCCTTTGGTGAGGGTCAGTGGCTTTGCGTCCTGCTGATCCACCAGTGTGATCGGCTGCGCAATCGTCTCCATCCCTTCGGCGACAACGCCCAGTTCGCGAAAGAAACTGGTGACGGCCCACATGATCCAGCCTGTCATCGCATTCAGCCTGAGGGTCAACGCGGTTGCCGCAGCAACGACGCCAACGCTGGCTTGCCCCTGCGCCCAGAGCAACAGCGCCCAACCAACGACGCCGACGATCAAAAGACCGTTCAGTATCACCAAAGTCACGTCCATCGTGGTGAAGATGCGCATTTCTTTCTGGAAGGTTTGGCGCGCATTCTCGATAGAGCTTTTGGCGTACTCAAGCTCCTGATCGTGATGGGCAAACATCTTGACCGAATGGATGTTCGTGTAGGCATCCACGACCCGCCCGGTGACCTCTGACCGCGCGTTGGAGGCCGCCTGACTGGCAGGCCCGACACGCTTGATCGTCCAGCGCACCAGCAGCGCATAAAGCGCAAACCACCCAATCAAGGGCAGTAAAAGCCGGGCATCCGCCACGCTGAGCAGGATCGCAGCGCCAATCAAGTAGGCCAGCGAGAACGATATGGCGTCAAAGACCTGAAAGACCACTTCACCACCTGCCGGTGGCGTCTGCATGATGCGGTTGGCGATGCGCCCGGCAAAGTCATTCTCAAACCAGCCAACTGACTGACGCAGAACATGTCTATGCGCCCGCCACCGAATGAGCGTCCCGAAATTCGGCAAGATCGTATTGTTCAGCAACAACACATCAAACGCCTGAAACGCAGGGCGCAACAGCAGGATGAACAGCGCCACGAGGATAAGCTCGGTGCCGTGATCAGACCAGAAGGCGGCAGGATCCCCTTCAAGCAGGTCAACTACCCGGCCCATGTAAAAGATCAGCCAGATCTCAACCGCCGCTACAACCACAGACATCAGGCCCGCCAGAACAAAGACCTTTTTAAACGGCTGCGCGTAGTCCCACAGGAACGACCAAAGAGTCTGCGGCGGTGTATTGGTTTCCTTATAGGAAATATAAGGATCAACGAGGTTTTCAAAGAAGCGGAACATGGGACGTCGCCTTGGAATAGATATGCAAATGCTAGCGTCCCGGTTTGGACGCCTGCGGTCATGGATTTATGGCGTCTTCAGACGAACCAGATCCCGCGATACATTTTGCATTCCTCCTGTGCTGCGAAGGTCTTACCCGCTAGACAAGAAAATGTCGAGACGCCTAGGCTTCTTTCAGCAACTCTTCACGCGAGAGCATGAAATCAGAGGCAATCCAACGATCCTCCAAAGCGCGCAGTTGTGCGCCCAAGGCTTTGCCCGCAAAGGCAGGCATCAGATCAGCAGCTTTCAGCGGAAACCTTTGCCGCGCCGCCCTGTTCATCTGATCTTTGAGGTCCGGCGCGATCGGCGCTTCGGCCACGGCGGCGCGCAACATTGCGGAAATCAAGGCGATGTCAGCCCCGTGGCGGTAGGCAATGGCGGGCAAAGAACCGCCCTGCCAAGCGGCATCCTTGATCTGATCCAGCCGTTTTGCGTCCTTGCGGCTGAGCCTCAGTTTTTTCGCCACATCGGTGCCGCCCAGCGCTGCCAGCCGCGCAATCGGGTCAGCGCCCTGCCCGATTTCCTGTTCAAAATGGATCAATGGGCCAAGAAACCGCGCGTCAGCCGCAGGCAACACCTGTGCCAGCGCCCCGGTTTGTTGCAACCCGGCAACGGCGACAGCTGGATTGGGCGCAGCCAGTAATCGCAGAATTTCAGAACCTGTCCTCTCAGCCGACAGCTGTGCCAACCCATCGAGGTTTGCGGAAATACCGGCCAAAGCGTCCGGATCAAAACCTGATGCTGCGGGGGTATACCATGCAAAAAAGCGGAAATAACGCAGAATCCGCAGGTAATCTTCGGTGATGCGTCTTTCCGGATCATCAATAAAACGCACCCGGCGCGCCAGACAATCAGCAATACCTGACCCCAACGGGTCAAGCACACGACCGTCGGGCCGCGCATAAAGCGCGTTCATGGTGAAATCTCTGCGCCGCGCGTCCTCTGCCATATCTGAGGAAAACGCCACTTCGGCGTGGCGGCCATCGGTGCTCACATCGCGGCGAAACGTCGTGACCTCAAAGCCCCGTCCCTGCGCTACAACGGTCACCGTGCCATGGGAAATCCCGGTTGGTACTGCTTTGAGACCAGCCTGTTCGACACGTTTGACCACATCCTCTGGCGGAAGATTGGTGGCCAGATCAACATCTGACCCGTCGCGCCCCAAAAGGGCGTCGCGCACGCAGCCGCCGACAAAGTAGATGGCCGCGTCATCCTGTTCGATTGCCCGACAAACCGCATGGACCGCAGTATCTTGCCACCAAACTGTGTTGGCGGGAATTATTGGCTCATCTGGTCTGTCCATGAGCGCAACATACGCGCGGTTGCCCCCCAAATGTAATAGGGGCCGTAAGGTACGGCGAAATAACGGCGTTTCGTGCCGCGCCAGCGCCGCCCTTCAATTACGAATTTATCTGCATCCAGCGCATGATCCAGCGGGACGGCAAAGACCTCTTCAACCTCACCCGGCTCTGGCCGCATGGTAAACGGGTCCTTCACAAAGCCAATCACAGGCGTCACGATGAAGCCGGTCACTGTTTCATGCGCAGGAAGCGTGCCAAAAATCTCAACTTGTCCAGGCGGCAAACCGATCTCTTCATGTGCCTCGCGCAACGCCGCCGCAGTCACATCCGCATCGCCCGCGTCTTGTTTGCCACCGGGAAAGGCGATCTGACCCGGATGATGTTTCAGGCCAGATGCACGTTTTGTCATCAACAAGTGAAAACGACCATTCTTCTGAATGATGGGCGCAAGAACACCCGCCGGGCGCAAGCGCCGACCCTCCGGCAGGACCGTTTCAGGGTTCAGGTCATAGTCTGAAGACGGGCGGCCAGGTTTCCCTAAGGCCGCCCGAAGATGTTCAAGAGTGTGAGGCATCACCGCCTTCTTCTGCTTCGAACCCTTCGGTCGCTGGATCAAGGTCGTAGTGCTCGCCGCAAATCTGGCAGTCCGCCGTCCCGCGCCCTTCTTCGGTGGTCATTGTCGCAATGTCGCGCGCCGAATAGATCGACAGGCTTTGGCGCACCTTGTCTTCCGAACAGGTACAGCCAAACCGCACAGGCTGCGCATCAAAGACCCGCGGCTGTTCTTCATGAAACAACCGCAAGAGCAGATCGTTTGGTGCAAGCGACGGCCCGATGAGTTCAATATCCTCAACAGTATCGAGCAAAATGTTGACGCGGCGCCAGTTCTCTTTTTCAGCGTCCTGCACAAGATCATCGGCGCGCAAAACGTCACCGGACCCTTCGCCCGTAGCCACAAATGGCGATGCCTTGGGCATGTGTTGCAACATCACACCGCCCGCGCGCCAATGTTCCGGCACGCCAGGCTCCATGCTTTTACCAAAGCTGAGCGAAAACCGCGACGGCAACTGTTCGGACTGCGCAAAATATGCCTCTGCACAGGCGGCAAGGGATGTACCGTCCAGCGGTGTGATCCCTTGATAGGGTTTCATCCCCTTGCCCTGATCGATCATGATTGCAAAGTAGCCCTCACCCACCTGATCAAACGCGGACCCATCGGTCAGGCGCGTGTCGTCATAGCTGGCATAGGCTCGGATGCGGGCCGGATCCCCCTCATTTTCAGGACCGTAATAATCTGTCGCGATCATCCGCACAGGGCCTTTTGATTGCACCTGTAGCTGAAGCTTCCAGCGCAGTTTTATCGTCTGGCCAATCAACGCGGTCAGCAAGGCCATTTCGGCAACCAGCGCCTCGACCTGAGGCGGGTAATTGTGCTGCGCAAGAATACTGTTGAGCACGTTATCAAGCCGAGCCACGCGCCCGCGCATGTCACTTGCATCGAGTTGAAATGGCAGGACCGTATCGTCCCACGCGATTTGCTGTCCACTTGTCATGACCGGGGTTTCCTTATCGCCAGAGCATTGGCATACCGCGTCCATATAAGAGGAATACCTCCATTGAAAAGAGGGCGCGCCAGAATGATCCCACGCATCGGCTATGCACCACAAACAAATCGGCAGTACAAATTACGCTCCGGCACCTATGCGATCCTGCCCCTGCAGAACCGTGTTTTGCTGACAGCGCAAATGTCGGATGCTCTTGATATTCAGCTTCCGGGCGGTGGGATTGATCCGGGTGAAAGCCCTATTCAGGCACTACACCGGGAAGTTTTTGAGGAAACCGGCTGGAAGATTTCCAAGGCGCGGCGGTTAGGAGCATTTCGCCGCTTTGCCTATATGCCCGAATACGATCTGTGGGCCGAAAAACTATGTACCATCTACGTGGCCCATCCGGTTTATCAGATGTCAGAGCCGACAGAGCCGGATCACAAGACACTCGTTCTGAGCCCCACACAAGCCGTTAACTACCTTGGGAATGACGGTGACCGGATGTTTGTTCAGCAATACTTCGGGCTTTAGAGCGTTTCGATTTATACTTGAATCCCTTGTTCGCGGCCTCTCCCTTTGGTCGAGTGCGAAAAGTGATAATCGATGTCTCAAGTTAGAATTGAAACGCTTTAGGCGCCGGTAAATTCGAATAAAACGCCTGATATGTCATCAGGAAACTCGTCGTTCCCAGCGGCTTCCCCCAAACGCCACACAAGCGTTTCAAGAAACTGCGCTCCCCGCACATCGCGCAATTCATGCACCATTTTCTCCAGCCCCGCTTCCTCAAGCATGCCGCCATCACGCAAGGGACATTCTGTGACGCCATCAGATAACAGCAACAGGCGGTCGCCCGGTGCCAGTTTAGCGTCGAACTTGGAAAAAGAGATGCCTGACATCAAACCAACAGGGAAACCACCGTTGCCGTCTTGCTCAATCCGGCCATCGGCGCGTTGGATAACCGGATGCGGATGACCCGCCTGCGCCATGACCACATCACCGGTGCGCAGGTCAATATTAGCGAGCAGCAGCGTAAAATAATGCTCCGTTTCCATTTCATCGAGCACCATCTCGTTCAGTGTATAGATCGCCTCATCCAAGGGCCGGGCGCGATAAGAGCCATCACTGTGTTTCTCCAAGGCGATATTTTGGTCCGGCGCACTGCTGGACAGATATCCTGCGAGACGTGCCGTCATCAAAGCAGAACTGATCCCGTGGCCGGACACATCGATGGCGTAAAGACCAAGCTCCGTTTCCGAAATCTGATAAAATCCGACCAGATCGCCGCCCACGTGACCGCTTGATCGCAGCAACAGGCTCAGATCACCGCCCTCAAAAGACTTCTCACGCTCTCTGAGCAGGGACTGCTGCAATTTCTTTGCTTCCAGCAAATCGTTGTCGAGGGAATCGTAAACCCTTTGCAACTCTTCCAGCGTGTCGCTGATCATCCGGTTTTTCAGCGTCAGTTCCTGCTGCATTTCAAGGATACGTTCCCCCGCCGTAATCCGGGCGCGCAGTTCGCTGGCATCCACGGGTTTCGTCAGGAAATCATCCGCCCCGGCATCCAGCCCCTCTGCAATCTCGTTTTTCTCACTCTTTGAGGTGAGCAAGATGAAATAGCCGTAGTGCTCTTGTGATAGCCCCCGGTAGGCTTGGCAAAACTCCAGACCCGTCATGCCCGGCATCATCCAGTCGCTCACGATGATTTCGGGGTTATGCTCTTGGCTCAATGTCATGGCTTGCTCGCCAGAGGCGGCCTCGATCACGTCAAAGCCCCATTTCTTGAGCAAGCTGCTGAGAATTTTGCGCTGCAGTTTGCTGTCGTCCACGACCAACGCCCGTCGCGCAGCTTTAGGCTGTGCGGCCGGATCAGTACCTTCTTTGGCACCGGTGGGCTCTGCGGTCAGTCGCGCTTCTCTATGCACCATAACGAAGGGGTTAGCGCGATGATCTTAACGACGTATGAACAGGTTGAAGCCGTTTCTATGCGCCGACCGCAATTCGGAAAAGTATGTCCCAAAAATTGATCAAATCTTACCCAAAAATTGATGTATCAATCCTGATTTTGAGTGTTCAGAAAGGGTTTGTTAGAGGTTTTTGGCACTCATGTCGGGTGTAACCAGGAGGGTGAAATGATTGACTGGGACCGGGTCATCGCCTTGCGGGACGAAGTGGGCGCGGAAGACTTTGACGAAGTGGTAGAGCTTTTCTTGCAGGAGGTCGATGAAGAGATCGCCGACCTTGAAGGCGTTGCTTCAGGCACTGCGCTGGGCGAAAAGCTGCATTTTCTCAAAGGCAGTGCACTAAGCTTGGGATTTCGCCAATTCTCCAGCCTGTGCCAAACCGGGGAGAGCAATATCGCTGCTGACCCCGCCAGCGCCGTAGACCTTGGCCAGATCATGTCGACATATCAGGCCTCGCGTGAGGTTTTCCTGACCGAACTCAAAGAAAAAACGGCTCATTGACCTAGCCGGTATTGCTCCTGTGGGTCGATGCAGTTCTTTTGGCCGGCCTTGTCTTTCAATGCGCGCATACCCTTGATCCAGCGTTCCGGGTCTTTCGCCCGGATCAGAGCATACTCCGACACCTGACGATGCGGAAGGATCAAAAACCTGCCACAGCCGAGCCCTTCAATGATGTGACCAGCCACTTGCGCTGCCGTCAGCAGATTATCGTGATCAAGCGCGGCACTTTCATCCAGCCCAAGCAGATCCGTCGCCACATATTGCGGACACACGCAGCCCACCTTTATGCCGGCGTCACCATGTTCAATCGCCAATGATTGCGCAAAGCTGACCGCTGCCTGTTTGGTGGCGGAATAAGCCGCATCCCCGATCTGGCTCAACAGCCCGGCGGCAGAGGTCATCTGCACAAAGGTCCCATCACCCCGTTCAAGCATTTTGGGCAAGAGCGCACGCGCGGCGTAAACATGCGCCATCACATGTACCTCCCAATTCAACGCCCAGTCCGCGTTTGACGCCGACGCCGCGTGGCTGGGTTGGCCCTTAAAAACACCAGCGTTAGAGACAAATACATCAACTGGCCCAAGCTGCTGTTCGACAGTGGCGATCATTTCACCAACAGAGGCCTCACTGCGGACATCGCAAAACAGACCCAAAAAACCGCAAGTTTCCGCGGTTTTCTCCGCCGCCACCCGGTCGATGTCAGCGATACAAACAAACGCGCCTTCCGCCTTGAAGGCTTGGGCCAATGCTTTGCCAATGCCGGATGCGCCGCCCGTGACAACAACGCATTTGCCCTCAAAACTCACGTCACCTCTCCTCAGATCACGAATTGCGCCAACGTCTCGTCGTTGGTGATGTCGGTATAGGTAAAGCCCGCGTCATCCAGTTTACTCAGCAAAACAGCGAAGTTTTCCGGGGCGCGGGTCTCGATACCGATCAGCACCGATCCAAAGTTTCGCGCCGATTTCTTGAGGTATTCGAACCGGGCAATATCGTCGTCCGGGCCAAGGATCGACAAAAACTCCTTCAGCGCGCCGGGGCGTTGCGGCATCCGTAAGATGAAGTACTTTTTCACACCGGAATAGCGTTGCGCGCGTTCCTTGACCTCTGGCAGTCGTTCAAAGTCAAAATTCCCGCCAGACGCCACACAAACCACCGTTTTTCCAGCGATCAGATGCCGTACATCACTCAGGGCCTCAATCGCCAAGGCTCCAGCAGGCTCAAGCACAATGCCTTCCACGTTCAGCATTTCCATGATCGTGGTGCAGATACGGTCCTCGGCAAGGTCGATCACGTCCTCCCGCGACACCTCCGCCAACCGGGCAAAGGTGCGCGCGCCCAGTTTCGCAACCGCCGCACCGTCCACAAAACTGTTGATCGGAGAGACATCGACCGTCGCACCCGCCGTGATCGCTACGGCAAGGCTCATCGCGCCGGTGGGTTCAACAAACGTATAGTCGGTCTTTCGCCCAAAATAGCTGAAGGTACCAGCAGACAGGCCACCACCGCCAACCGGCAGGATAATCCGGTCCGGCACACGGCCAAGCTGCGTTTCAATCTCTACGGCAACCGACGCCTGACCCTCGATCACGTCCTCATCGTCGAAGGGAGACAAAAAATGCGCACCTTCCTGCGCACAAAAGGTCTGCGCCTGCGCAAGGGTCTGGTCAAAATAGTCACCGACCAGACGCACCTCGACCATATCGCCGCCGAACATCTGCGTTTTCAGGATTTTCTGTTGCGGCGTGGTCACCGGCATGAAAATGACGCCCGAAACCCCGAAATGCCTGCACATATAGGCCACGCCCTGCGCATGATTTCCCGCACTTGCGCAGACAAAAAGCTGCTGATCCGGGATCACCTTGCGCATTGCATTGAACGCCCCGCGCAGCTTGTACGACCGCACCGGGCTGAGGTCTTCACGTTTCAGCCAGATATCTGCATTGAACCGGTCCGACAGATGATCATTCCGCAAAAGCGGTGTCGGCGGAAAGACCTCGCGCATCGCTTGTTCAGCGGCCCGCGCGTTTGCAACAAAATCACTCATATTGCGTTCCCTGCCGCATCACGGCGCAAACGGCAAGTTTCTTGTCAAAGCCGGAACCGCACAGGCCCACCCGACAAGCACCGCCATCCCCAAGCCACATTGCTTGCTCCCCGACGCAAAAAACGTTAGGGCGCAAGCGATATTGAAAAGGAAGCCTGCATGTCCGCGCCAAAGAAAGTTGTGCTCGCCTATTCCGGCGGTCTTGATACCTCTATCATCCTGAAATGGTTGCAAACAGAATACGGCTGCGAGGTCGTGACCTTCACCGCTGATCTGGGTCAGGGCGAAGAGCTGGAACCCGCCCGCGCCAAAGCCGAGATGATGGGCGCAAGCGAAATTTACATCGAGGATGTGCGCGAGGAATTTGTACGCGATTTCGTCTTTCCGATGTTCCGCGCCAATGCGGTCTATGAAGGGCTGTACCTGCTGGGCACCTCAATCGCACGTCCGTTGATTTCAAAACGTCTGGTTGAGATTGCAGCCGAGACAGGTGCCGATGCGGTGGCGCATGGGGCGACGGGCAAGGGCAACGATCAGGTTCGTTTTGAACTGGCAGCCTACGCGCTGAACCCCGACATCAAGGTTATCGCCCCCTGGCGCGAATGGGACCTGTCGAGCCGGACCAAGCTGATCGACTTTGCCGAAAAAAACCAGATCCCGATTGCAAAAGACAAACGCGGCGAGGCACCGTTTTCTGTTGATGCAAACCTCTTGCACACCTCATCCGAGGGTAAGGTGCTGGAAGACCCCGCAGAGGACGCGCCTGATTACGTCTACCAGCGCACCGTCCATCCCGAGAACGCGCCCGATACGCCAGAGTATGTGGAGATCGAGTTCGAGAAGGGCGATGCAATCTCTGTAAACGGGGAAATGCTGTCACCGGCGTCTGTGCTGACCAAACTGAACGAGCTAGGTGGTAAGCATGGCTGCGGACGCCTTGATCTGGTGGAGGGGCGTTTTGTTGGCATGAAATCCCGTGGCATCTACGAGACACCGGGCGGCACGCTGCTGCTTGAGGCACACCGCGGGATCGAATCCATCACGCTTGATCGGGGGGCCATGCACCTCAAGGACGAGCTGATGCCGCGCTACGCTGAGATTATCTACAACGGGTTCTGGTTCAGCCCGGAACGCGAAATGCTGCAAGCTGCCATTGATGCCAGCCAAACCCATGTCACCGGCACCGTGCGGTTGAAGCTGTACAAAGGCCACGCGCGGTGTGTGGGTCGCTGGTCGGATCATTCGCTTTACTCAGAGGCTCATGTAACCTTTGAGGATGACGCGGGCGCTTATGATCAGAAAGATGCAGCCGGGTTCATTCAACTGAATGCTCTGCGCCTGAAACTGATCGCGGCGCGGAACCGTCGTTTGAAATCCTAACTCAGATTTTTCGCGCGGCGAGCGCCTTGTAAAAGGGAAGTGCAGCATCACACAGGTGCTGCATATCTGTCTCTAACACAGGCAAATCACCCTCTGCCCCGGCAAAGCCCATGCTTTTGTGCACAGCGCCGTACCAGTGTTTCGCCCAAACGCCATCTTCGGCGCGTGGGCCTGCGGGCCAGCTCAACATCGCCGGATCAAACGGCAAATCAATGGCGCTGCACAATTTGCGCAACATCCCTTCGGGATCGGCGCGAATGTCAAAACTGTCGATCACCACACCGCCCAGACGATCAAAAACCGCCTTTTGCTGAACAAACCCGATGTCTTTGAGCGTTGGGTTTTCGCGTTTGGCGGCATAGCTCGCGATCACCCGCGCCGGGTGCCGGATCAGATGAATGTTCACGCAATCACGCGCCCAACCAAACGGGAAACCGTCCAGCATGTGATGCGGCATATGCTTCATATAAAGGTACGGGGTGGATGGCGCGGCAGAGCATTGCGCCGCGATTTCATCCAGATCGGTCGGATGAGCGGCAACAATCTCATCGTGCAGGGGATGCTCAATCTCAAGCGATGCCAGATAGGGCGCGTAAAAGGGCTCATCCATCACCGTGAAATCATCCCGCGCGCCAAAACTGTACATCATTGCTGTCGACAGATTCCGGGGTCCAGACCACATCGCAATACGCATTGCCGCTCCTCAATTGTGACAGTGCACATCGGCAAACTGTTTCAAAGCACCCTAAAAACCGCGAATTGTACTGACAAGTGATGAACTTCGTTCACCAGCCCGTGAAGTCTCAGGTTCGTGAGTTGAGTGACAGGTTCAATCCGGCACAATGACCACAGGAGGCAACTGCCATGACGAAATTTCAGACCCTGAAACCTATAGCCCTTGCGTGTATGATCGCACTGGGCATGTGGGCGCAAACCAAACAGGCACATGCCGCAGAGATGGAAACCCTGACCGTTGCGGGCGGCTGTTTCTGGTGCGTCGAATCAGACTTTGAAAAAGTAAAAGGCGTGTCAGAGGTGATATCCGGCTACACCGGCGGCACGGTTGAGAACCCGACATACAAGCAAGTAACCAGCGGAAACACAGGCCACTTTGAGGCCGTGCAGATCATTTATAACCCCGATGTCGTGACCCGCGCAGGGTTGCTGGCGCTGTTTATGCAGTCGATTGATCCCACAGACGCTGGAGGACAGTTTTGTGATCGCGGCGACAGCTACCGATCCGCCATATTTGTCGGAGATGCTGCATCGGAACGCGACGCGCGCGCAGCCCTCGCCGCAGCAGAGCAGGCTCTGGGACAGGACATCGTGACCCCGGTGTTGAGCGAAAGCGCGTTCTATCCCGCCGAAGCCTACCACCAAGACTACTACAAACAGGACGACATTATCCTGACGCGGTTTGGTCCAAAGCGTAAGTCATCAGCCTACAAATCCTACCGAAACGCCTGCGGGCGCGATCAGCGTGTGAAAGAGCTTTGGGGCGCCTCCGCTCCCTTTGTGCAAAGCTGATCTCACGCGAGGTCCCGGGCCGTTCCCCCAAACGCCCGGGGCCGCTTTTCTATCCAACCTTGCAAGCCGCCAGCACCGCCATGTTCAGAATGTCGTTCGCGGTGGATTGCGACGAACAAATCTGGATGGAACGATCAACGCCCGACAAAATCGGGCCAATCACGGTCGCCCCCGCCATTTCCTGCATCAGCTTCACAGAAATGCTTGCGGAATGACGCGCTGGCACCACAAGAATATTTGCAGGCCCCGTGAGCCGTGAAAACGGATAGGTTTCCTGCGCGCGCGGGTTCATCGCCACGTCAACGGTCATCTCTCCTTCATACTCGAAGCTGACCCCACGGCGATCCAGCACCAGCGGTGCTTTGGCCATCTTGCTTGCACGCTCAGAGATCGGATAGCCAAAGGTCGAGAAGCTGACAAAAGCAACACGTGGCTCCAGCCCCATGTTCTGCGCCACGGTCGCCGCGCGCTCCGCGATATTGGCCAGATCTTCTTCGTCAGGCCATTCGTGCACCAGCGTATCCGCGATGAACACGATCCGGCCTTTGTGCAACAGCGCGGTAATGCCCGCCGCACCATTAGCGATATCCGCATCAAACACGTGATTGATCCGGTCCAGAATATGCGCAGACTTTCGCGTGGCACCGGTAACCAGCCCGTCGCCATGCCCATGCGCCAACATCAACGCAGAGAAAACATGCCTGTCGCGCGCGGCCAGTCGGTGAATGTCCTGTGCGTCAAATCCGCGACGATTAAGCCTGCTGTAGAGAAAGGTTTTGTAGGTATCAAGATGCGTGGTGTTGGCCGCATTCACGATCTCGATCTCACGCATGGCGTCACCCAGCCCTGCCCGTTGCAGACGCTCTTTGACGTCATCAGACCGCCCAACAACCAGTGCCTTGCCAAGACCACCGCGCTGGTAACTGACGGCGGCCCGCAAAACGCGGTCATCGTCACCTTCTGCAAAGATCATCCGCGCCTGATTTGCCCGCGCACGCGCATTGATGCCGCGCAAAACGCTGGCGGTTGGGTCCATCCGCTGTTTCAGGCTATGCTCGTAAGCCTCCATATCGACAATTGGCCGACGCGCGGCACCAGTTGCCATCCCCGCCTTGGCCACTGCGGGCGGCACTCGGTGAATGAGACGTGGATCAAACGGTGTGGGAATAATGTAGTCACGTCCAAAGCTGAGGTTTTTGCCGTAGGCCAGCGCCACTTCATCCGGCACTTCCTCACGGGCAAGGTTCGCCAAAGCATGGGCGCAGGCGATCTTCATCTCGTCATTGATGGCACGCGCGTGAATATCCAGCGCCCCGCGGAACAGGTATGGAAAACCCAGCACATTGTTGACCTGATTGGGGTAGTCGCTGCGGCCCGTGGCCACGATCGCATCTGCGCGGACTTCATGCGCCTCTTCTGGTGTGATCTCCGGATCGGGGTTGGCCATAGCAAAGATGACAGGGTCTTCGGCCATGCTTTCCAGCATCGCCTTGGTGACGGCCCCTTTAACCGAGACGCCCAAGAAGACATCCGCACCCTTCATTGCATCCTCAAGCGTGCGCGCATCGGTCTTGACCGCGTGGCCGGATTTCCACTGGTTCATGCCTTCAGTACGACCCTGATAGATCACGCCTTTGGTGTCGCACATCGTGCAGTTTTGCGGTTTCGCGCCCATGGATTTCAGCAGTTCCAGACAGGCGATACCCGCCGCCCCAGCCCCGTTGAGCACAATTTTGACATCCTCGATTTTCTTGCCAGAGATATGCAGCGCGTTGATCAGCCCCGCCGCGCAAATCACCGCCGTGCCGTGCTGGTCATCATGGAAGACCGGAATATGCATCTCTTCCTTGAGGCGCTGCTCGATGATGAAACACTCAGGCGCCTTGATGTCTTCAAGGTTGATCCCACCAAAGGTCGGACCCATCAGCTTGACCGCATTTACAAAGGCATCGGTGTCTTCGGTATCAAGCTCAATGTCGATGGAATTCACGTCAGCGAACCTTTTGAAAAGCACCGCCTTGCCTTCCATCACCGGTTTGGACGCCAGTGCGCCAAGGTTGCCAAGCCCCAAGACCGCTGTCCCGTTTGAAATGACGGCGACCAGATTGCCCTTGTTGGTGTAGTCATATGCCGTCTCAGGCGCTTGCGCGATAGCTTCGCAAGGCACAGCAACTCCCGGTGAATACGCAAGGCTAAGGTCGCGCTGCGTGGTCATGGGCACCGTTGCAGAGATCTCAAACTTGCCAGGTGTTGGTTCCAAGTGAAAGGCCAGCGCCTCTTCTGGCGTTACGCGCGATTTCGACATGGGCGAGCCCCTCCTCCAAAAATGCTTCGGCCACCCTTAACGGACTGCGCAAAGGCCCTCAACTCATGTAATCCGCACTTTTACCCCAGAGGCGCTGTTTGTAAGGTCGCGCGTAGCACCACGGGGGAATCTATGACCGTCACGCCAATGATGGCGCAATATCTCGAGATCAAGGAACAGTACGCCGATGCGATGTTGTTCTACCGGATGGGTGATTTCTACGAGATGTTCTTTGACGACGCGGTTGCGGCGGCGCAGGCGCTGGATATCGCGCTGACCAAACGTGGCAAACACAGTGGCGAAGACATCCCGATGTGTGGCGTGCCGGTACATGCCGCCGAAGGATACCTGCTCACCCTGATCCGCAAAGGGTTTCGCGTGGCGGTCTGCGAACAGCTTGAAAGCCCGGCAGAGGCGAAAAAGCGCGGCGCAAAATCCGTGGTGAAACGCGGCGTTGTGCGGCTTGTCACCCCCGGCACCCTGACCGAAGACAGCCTGCTTGAGGCCCGGCGTCACAACTATCTGGCAGCCTTTGCCGACGTCCGCGACAGTGCGGCGTTGGCCTGGGTAGACATATCAACGGGCGGTTTTCATGTGATGCCCTTGTCCTTTGCCCGTCTCAGCCCCGAACTTGCCCGGCTTGCCCCGGCAGAGCTTTTGGTTGTTGAAGGCAAAGCAGACAGCACGCGCGAGATTGCCGAGGGTTTTGGCATTGCGCTGACCGAACTTGCAAAGTCTGCCTTTGACAGCACGAACGCAGAACAACGCATCCTGAACCTGTACGGGGTCAGCTCTCTGGAGGCGTTTGGCACTTTCGGGCGCGCCGAGGTTGCCGCCATGGGCGCGCTGATCCAATACCTCGACATTACGCAAAAAGGGAATTTGCCACGGGTGCACCGGCCCCAACGCGAGGCGCTGGAACGCAATGTTCAGATTGATGCAGCCACCAGACGCAATCTGGAACTGACCCAAAGCCTGCAGGGCGGTCGCTCCGGCTCACTTTTGGCAGTGATCGACCATACGGTAACGTCAGGCGGCGCGCGGCTGCTCGAAAGACGTCTGTCCAGCCCGACACGAGATCTGGATGCTCTGATCCACCGCCACGATGCGGTTTCCTTCTTAGTGGACAAAACGCCTTTTCGGGACGCGCTTCGCGATTGTCTGCAAAAAGTGCCGGACCTCGAAAGAGCCATCTCAAGACTATCGCTTAATCGTGGCGGCCCCAGAGACCTCGCGGCCCTACGCAATGGTCTGGTGATGGCCAACGAAATTCACCAGACTTTCGCGCAGGCGGACCTGCCAGATACGCTTGCCGCAGCTTTCGGTGATCTGACAGGCCATGATGCGCTGATTGCGCATCTGGTGGCAGCCCTCATCGACGAACCCCCGCTGCTCAGCCGCGATGGCGGGTTCATCGCCGCAGGTTTTGATGAGGCCTTGGATGAGGCTCGGAAACTGCGCGACGAAGGACGCGCCGTCATCGCTGGCATGCAGACGGAATACGTCTCTAAAACAGGGATTTCGTCTCTTAAAATCAAGCATAACAACGTGCTGGGGTATTTTATCGAAACAACGGCGACACACGCGGAAAAGATGTTGGCGCCCCCCATGTCAGAAACGTTCATCCACCGGCAAACAACCGCAAATCAGGTGCGTTTTACCACAACCGATCTGTCGCAGATGGAAACCAAAATCCTAAATGCAGGCGGCCGCGCGCTTGAGATTGAAAAACACCTCTTTGAGGTGCTGCGCGACGCGATCCTCAGCAATGCCGCCGAAATTGCGCAAACCGCGAACGCTCTGTCGACATTTGATCTGACCGCCGCACTGGCGCAACTGGCCATAACCGAAAACTGGGTCAGACCTCAGATGGATGAAAGTCGCCTGTTTGAGATAGCTGGCGGTCGCCATCCCGTGGTTGAAAAGGCTCTGCGCGCGCAGAATGGTGCGCCTTTTATCGCCAATGATTGCACCCTCAATTCAAAAGGCGAAAACGCCAGCATATGGCTTTTGACCGGGCCTAACATGGCGGGCAAATCCACTTTTCTGCGCCAGAATGCGCTCATCGCTATTCTGGCACAAATGGGAAGTTTCGTGCCTGCCACCAAAGCACAAATAGGGTTGGTCAGTCAGATTTTCAGCCGCGTGGGCGCATCGGACGATCTGGCACGCGGTCGCTCGACGTTCATGGTGGAAATGGTCGAAACCGCCGCCATCCTCAATCAGGCAGACGACCGCGCGCTCGTCATACTCGATGAAATCGGACGCGGCACCGCAACCTACGATGGGCTGTCCATCGCATGGGCGACGTTAGAACACTTGCATGATGTCAACAAAAGCCGCGCCCTTTTTGCGACCCACTACCACGAATTGACGGCCCTCGCCGGAAAGCTGGGCGGCGTTGAAAACGCAACCGTCACCGTCAGGGAGTGGGAAGGAGACGTTATTTTCCTCCATGAAGTGCGCAAAGGCGCTGCAGACAGATCCTATGGCGTGCAAGTTGCGCAGTTGGCGGGCCTACCCGATGCGGTCGTGTCCCGCGCCCGGGTCGTGCTCGACGCTCTGGAAAAAGGGGAGCGCGAAGGCGGTTCCGCTCAGAAAGCCATCATCGACGACCTTCCCTTGTTCTCAGCCATACAGCCTGCACCACCGCCACAACCGGATAGGCCATCCGCCGTCGAACAAGCGCTATCTGAAATTTTCCCTGATGACCTTAGCCCTAAAGAAGCGCTCGATCTGATTTACAAACTGAAAGAGGCAGCCAAACCCTGACTGCCCCTTCTGTTGGCTAAAAATACTCCCGCCGCAGGCGGAACAGCAAGCGTCAGCTTGCGGGCATCGACGACACCCCAACCTGCGCAGGACGGAGCAACCGGTCGTGCAACATGAACCCTTCGGCGGCTACCTGAATGATCTCTCCGGCCTTTGTTCCGGGAACCGGCGCTTCGAACATGGCCTGATGCATCTGCGGGTCGAACTTGTCTCCCACCTCAGGTGCAATCACTTCAATTCCGTGCTTTTTGAAAACGCTCAAAAGCTCGCGCATGGTCAACTGGATGCCTTCGATGAGCGCGCTGTTGGCCTCACGCTGCTCATCAGAAATGGTCTCAAGTGCGCGTTTCATGTTGTCATAGACGGGTAGCATATCGCGGGATAACTTTGAACCACCATACTTCTCTGCTTCCCGCCGGTCACGATCAGACCGCTTCCGCGCGTTCTCCGCATCTGCCAAGGCCCGCATGAACCGGTCTTTGTATTGATCCCGTTCGGCGCGCAACTGATCAATCTCAAGCGCCTCGTCATCAATCTCCATCATTTCATCTGCGAGCTCTTCAGCTTCTGCAGCATCAATGTCATCCAGAAAATCTTCGTTCTTTGGTTCTGCCATCTTCTACCTCTCGGTCCGATCCGAAATCAGCTTCCCGACCAGTTGGGCTGTATAACTCACGATCGGTACAATACGCCCGTAATTCAGTCGCGTCGGCCCGATCACGCCTACTGCACCAATGATCTTACGGTCTGCGTTCATATATGGGGAAACCACCAGAGAGGAACCCGAAAGTGAAAAAAGTTTGTTTTCAGAGCCAATAAAAATGCGCACACCGTCGCCTGCCTCGGCAAGATCCAGAAATTCAGCGATATCGCGCTTGCGTTCGAGATCATCAAACAGACTGCGGATGCGCTCAAGGTCTTCGGTTTCGCCTTCATCGCTCAACAGATTCGCGCGGCCCCGCACAATAAGCCGTTCGATCTGATCGCCTTCGCCTTCCCAGACCGCCAGACCGCTGGTCACCATCTCCTGTGCGAGCGTATCAATCTCCTGACGGCGCCTGACAATTTCCGCCCGCACGACTTTTTGCACCTCACCCAGGGTCTTTCCCTCGACCAGCGCATTCAGGAAATTCGCAGCCTCGCGCATGGAACTTGGCGTTTGACCCGCCGGGGGTGTGAACAGCCGATTCTCCACATGGCCGTCTGCAAAGACCAGCACCACCAAGGCCCGGTCAGGCGACAGGGATACAAATTCGATATGTTTGATCGGTGCTTCATGTTTGGGCGTCAGAACCAGCGACGCCCCCTGCGTCACACCAGACAAAGCCGACCCCACGCGGTCCAACACCCCGCCCACATCCATGGCGTTCGAGGTGACGGTGGCGTCAATCCGGTCACGATCCGCATCATCAGGGTCGCCGATCTCCAACAGACCATCTACAAACATCCGCAATCCGATCTGCGTGGGGATTCGACCAGCGCTGACATGCGGGCTGTCCAGCAGGCCCAGATACTCAAGATCCTGCATGACATTGCGGATCGTGGCTGCACTGACCTTTTCGCTGAAATCGCGGGTCAGGGTGCGCGACCCCACTGGCAAACCATCCTCAAGGTACCCTTCAACTACACGGCGAAACACTTCGCGCGAGCGGTCATTCATTTCTGCTAGAATATTGGCTTTTTCATTCATCTCAGCATCCTACCTTGTCTTGAATAAAAGGCCATTCCCATCCGAATTCAATCTCACTTGCATCTCTCCCTCTCGGACCTGTACGGGTAGAGAGCAACCAAAAAGGATAATCCATGCGCCCCTCCGGACGTCAACTTGACGAAATGCGGTCTGTTTCCATTGAAACAGGGTTCACGAAACACGCCGAAGGGTCGGTGCTTATCAAAATGGGCGACACTCATGTGCTTTGCACAGCCACCATCGAGGACCGCGTGCCGCCCTTTATCAAAGGATCAGGGCTGGGCTGGGTCACGGCAGAATACGGCATGCTGCCCCGCGCAACCACGTCGCGGATGCGGCGCGAGGCTGCTGCTGGCAAACAGGGTGGCCGGACCGTCGAAATACAACGCCTGATAGGGCGCGCTTTGCGTGCCGGTGTGGACCGTGTGGCGCTGGGTGAACGTCAGATCACAATCGACTGCGATGTGCTGCAAGCAGACGGTGGCACGCGCTGTGCCTCAATCACGGGCGGCTGGGTTGCTTTGAAGATTGCTGTGAACAAACTGATGAAAACCGGCGATGTGATCTCGAACCCATTGGTCGAGCCTGTCACCGCGATCAGTTGCGGCATCTACGCAGGCCAACCCGTGCTTGATCTGGACTATCCCGAAGATTCCGAGGCTGGCGTTGACGGAAACTTCATCCTGTGTGGCTCTCGTCTGATCGAAGTGCAGATGAGCGCAGAGGGCTCCACCTTTTCGCGCGACCAGATGAACGCGTTGATGGATCTGGCCGAGAAAGGCTGCGGCGAACTGGCTGAAATGCAAATGACCGCAACAAAATGACAAGACGGTTCGACGGCAAACGCATTCTTGTAGCCACCCATAACGCGGGCAAGCTGGAAGAGATGGAACAACTCTTTGCGCCCTTCGGCGTGGAGGTTGTGGGTGCTGCGGCCATGAACCTTGAAGAGCCCGAAGAGACAGAAACCACATTTGTTGGCAACGCCCGCATCAAAGCCCGCGCGGCTGTTGCTGCCACCGGTTTGCCCGCGCTTTCAGATGACAGTGGCATCGAGGTTGATGCATTGGACGGCGCGCCCGGCGTCTACACCGCGGATTGGGCAGAAACACCCGATGGCCGCGACTTTGTCATGGCGATGCAAAAAACCCATGACAAGCTTGAAGCAGTCAACGCCCCGCACCCGCGCAAAGCCCAGTTCCGCGCGACAATGGTTCTGGCGTGGCCTGACGGACACGAAGAGGTTTTTGAAGGACGGGTCAGAGGGACGCTGGTTTGGCCCATGCGCGGTCAGATCGGTCATGGCTACGACCCGATGTTCCAGCCCGATGGAGACGACCGCACCTTCGCGGAAATGGACGCCGATGAGAAAAATCAAATCAGCCACCGCGCGCGTGCGTTTGAACAACTCGTAAAGGGTTGTTTTGGCTGAGGACTGGGAAAACGCAGGGTTTGGCCTTTATATCCACTGGCCTTTTTGCGAGGCCAAGTGCCCTTATTGCGACTTTAACAGCCATGTATCGCGTAGGATTGACCAAGGTGCATGGAAATCCGCGTATCTTTTGGAGCTGGACCGCATTGCAGCTGAAACGCAGGGGCGCGTACTGTCGTCGGTGTTTTTTGGCGGCGGCACCCCAAGCTTGATGTCACCGGATACCGTGGCCTGCGTGATCGAGCGCATTCGGCACCACTGGCCGGTTGCCAATGATCTTGAAGTTACGCTTGAGGCTAATCCAACGTCCATCGAGGCGGGTAAGTTTGCAGCGTTCCGGCAGGGCGGCGTCAATCGCGTCTCCATGGGCATTCAGGCACTGAACGATGATGATTTGCGGCGATTGGGCCGGCTTCATTCGGTGGCTGATGCGCGCAAAGCATATGATATCGCCCGAGACAACTTTGACCGCGTGAGTTTTGACCTGATCTACGCGCGGCAGAATCAGTCGCTTGCGGATTGGCGCAAAGAGCTTACCGAAGCGCTGAATATGGCGGTTGATCATCTGTCGCTCTATCAGCTGACCATTGAGCCGCAAACCGCCTTTGGGGATCGGTACAAAGTTGGAAAGCTCCACGGATTGCCGGATGAAGATCTTGGGGCTGATCTGTATGACCTGACGCAGGACCTGTGCTTTCGACATGGAATGCCCGCCTACGAGGTTTCCAACCATGCGCGGGACGGCGCGATGTCGCGGCACAACATAATATATTGGCGGTATGGCGACTATGCCGGGATTGGTCCGGGCGCACATGGCAGGCTGACGCTTAATGGTCAGCGCTATGCAACGGAAACATGGTCAAACCCGCAAAAATGGTTGGATGCGGCCAATGCGGGAACCGGTGAGAAACCTCGCCTTTCGCTATCCGCTCAAGATCAGGCCAGCGAGTTTGTACTCATGGGGTTACGCGTTCAATCGGGAATAGACCTTGATCGGTATACAAACATTGCCGGAGAACCCCTTTCACCATCCGCCATTCGGGATTTGGAGCACTTCGGGCTTGTCACACAGAAAAAATCAAATTTATATGTTACAAATCAAGGGGTTAATGTTCTGAACGGCGTCATCAGCAAACTGCTGACAGACTAACTGCCGCTAAGCAATCTGCACAACTCGTCCAGCTGCTCCAAAGAAGTATAGTGGAGCGTCATTTGCCCTTTTTCCTGCCCGGCTTTGTGATTCAGAACGACCTTCATCTTCAGAGCCGCGCCCAGATCACCTTCCAGCGCTTTTGTATCTGAATCTTTCTCTGGTCCAGCAGCTGATGGCATCTTTGACTGTGATCCGCCATCGGGCGCTTCATTTGTCTTTTTGACCAAGGCCTCTGTCGCGCGCACGGACAAGCCATCCTTCACGATCTTCCGCGCCAAAGAAACGGGGTCAACAGCGGGGACCAAAGCGCGCGCATGACCCGCGCTCAAGCTCCCTACCCTGACCATGCTGAGCACTTCATCAGGCAGGTTCAAAAGCCGCAGCAGATTGGCGATATGGCTTCGGCTTTTTCCCAAGGCTTCTGCCATTTTTTCCTGCGTATGGCCAAAACGATCCATCAATTGCCGGTACCCAACCGCCTCTTCGATTGGGTTTAAATCGGCACGCTGGATATTTTCAATGATGGCAACCTCAAGCACTTCAACATCTGTGAAGGTTCGAATCACCACAGGCAGTTCGTGCAATTGCGCCTGCTGCGCCGCCCGCCAACGGCGTTCCCCGGCTACAATTTCATAGGTATCGCTTCCGATATCCCGAACGATGAGCGGCTGGATGATGCCTTTTTCCCGAATGGAATTTGTCAGATCCTCCAGATCCTCCTCAGAAAATCGTTTCCGCGGCTGATCAGGGTTAGGCTGAATCTGTTCGATCGGGATCAATTGCTGGCCTTTGTCACTGCCTGACCGCGCATCGTCTTCGGTTTGCGCCACATCCGACATCAAAGCGGACAAGCCGCGCCCCAATCCTCTTTTCCGTTCCACCCCGTTGGACATTATTAAGCCTCTTTTACCCGATTTTTCTCTAACAGTTCCGTGGCCAGCGCACGATACGCCTGCGCCCCTTTGGATGTTGTATCATACGTCAGCACCGGCATCGCAAAAGACGGCGCTTCACTGATGCGCACGTTGCGTGGGATCTTGGTTTCAAACACAAGCTCACCCAGATTATCGCGCGCATCCTGCTCAACCTGCAAAGACAAGTTGTTCCGCCGGTCATACATCGTCAACACAACCCCTTCGATCCGCAGATTGCTATTACCGGACTGGCGGACCTCCCGGATCGTCAACATCAGTTGCGACAGCCCCTCCAGCGCGAAAAACTCGCTTTGTAGCGGCACCAAAACGGAATCCGCTGCGATCATCGCGTTTACCGTCAAAAGGTTGAGCGACGGCGGGCAGTCGATCAGAATGTAGTCCAAGTGGAAATCAGCTATCTGCGCCTGTCTCAGCGCTTCATGCAGCAGGAAACTGCGTTTTTCGTTGGAAATCAGCTCAAGATCAGCAGAGCTGAGGTCAACAGTTGCAGGCACGATAAACAGGTTTGGCGTAATCGTTGGCAGCACGACCGACTTAAGATCAATATCTTCCAGCAAAAGCTCATACGTGGTAAATTCGCGGTCTTCCATTTCGATGCCAAGACCTGTGGAGGCGTTCCCCTGCGGATCAAGATCGATGACCAGGATGCGTTGCCCTACCTCCGCAAGCGCCGCCGCCAGATTAATTGTAGTCGTAGTTTTGCCCACTCCGCCTTTCTGGTTTGCAACCGCCACTATTTTCGGGCCGGACTGAGATGACAGATCAAGCACGTCGAATGTCCTTTATTTCCAGAATAGCTGCGTCTGGGTCCGTTATGCTCTTGTGCGCGGTCAGATGAAAGGACCAGTTTTTCTCAGCAAGCTGAACTTCGCTTTGCCATCGTGCCCCTTTTGGAAAAAAGGCAACGCCCTGCTCAGATAAGTGGCGTTCTGCGAAGCCAAGCAAGGTATCAAGATCGGCCAAGGCACGTGCAGAAAGAACATCTGCGTTTTGAGGCGGAACTTTTTCGATCCGGTTCGCTGTAATCTCAATATCAAGGCTAAGTACCCTCTTGGCCTCCCGCAGGAACGCGCATTTACGCTGATCACTTTCAATAAGAGTGAACTTTCGTGCGATGGGATGTTTTTTTGAAACAATAGCAAGAACCAAGCCGGGAAACCCACCTCCACTGCCGATATCTACCCAGTGATCAATCACGAGCTTTCCATAACTGAGTTGTAGCGAATCCATTATATGGCGGTTCCAGAGATCAGACACACTAGACTTAGAAATCAAGTTTATCTTAACAGTCCACTTTTTGATCAAATCTTCTAGTATCTTCAAGTCTTCCAGTGTTTCACGTGAAACATCCGAAACGCAGGATAGTGCAGAATTCATGCTGATTGACGCCTGCTGGACTTTCTGATGCTCACCAATAGCAGACTCAGGGCAGCTGGCGTTATTCCATCAATCCTCGCGGCTTGTGCGATGCTAGACGGAGAGGCTTTCTTAAGTTTCTCTTTCATCTCATTGGACAGACCAGAAATCTGATCGTAGTCGAACTGACGTGGGATCAGATGGTTCTCGTCCCTTTCAAGCGCTTCGATGTCTTTCTTTTGGCGCTCTATATAATTTGAATATAGCGCTTCAGTTTCCAACTGACGACGATCTGCGTCAGGCACGATGGCAAAGCGGCTGTCTAAACCCTCAATGTCCTCAAACTGAGTACCGGGAAACGCCAAAAGCTCAAACGCTGTACGCTTTTTGCCGTCCTGACGCACCTCAAGACCAGTCACATTAGCTTGCGATGGTGTATAAGATTTTTCCTGCAAAAGAGATTTTGAATAATTAAGAGATTGCATCTTGCTCTCAAAGAACTGCCTCCTCTCGTGCGAAACACATCCGATTTCCAAACCAATCGGCGTTAGGCGTTGGTCCGCATTGTCTGCTCTCAGGGATAGCCTGAACTCTGCTCGTGAGGTAAACATCCGATATGGCTCTGAAACCCCGCGCGAGGTCAAATCATCAATCATCACACCAATATAGCTATTTGTACGGGAGAAAATCACAGGTTCACTACCGCAGGCGCTTAACGCCGCATTCAGCCCTGCTACGAGACCTTGCGCTGCGGCCTCTTCGTACCCAGTCGTCCCATTGATTTGCCCAGCAAGAAATAAGCCAGGCATTTGAGGTAACTCCAAAGCTGAACTCAACCCTCTCGGATCCACATAATCGTATTCAATCGCATATCCAGGCTGAAGAATGACTGCGTTCTCCAACCCAACCATAGATTTGACGTATTGATCCTGAATATCCTCAGGCAGAGATGTTGAAATACCATTTGGATAAACAACATCAGTAGAAAGCCCTTCTGGCTCAAGAAAAACCTGATGCGAGGTTTTATCCGCGAACCGCACCACTTTATCCTCAATTGACGGACAGTACCTGGGCCCAACGCCGTCAATATGACCCCCATACATGGCTGATCTGCTCAGATTTTGACGGATAATCTCATGGGTATCTTCATTTGTATGCGTGATACCACATGCAACTTGCTTCAGCGGCGGATGTTTAGACATGAAGGAAAACAAAACAGGGTTGTCGTCACCTGGTTGTTCTTCAAGAATACTCCAGTTGATCGTCTTGCCATCCAGCCTTGGCGGCGTCCCAGTTTTGAGGCGCCCCATGCGCAGATCGAGCGCTTCCATCCGATCTGCAAGCCGAACAGAGGATTTACTGCCCATACGGCCCCCTGGATATGACTTGTCACCAACATGAATAACCCCCCTAAGGAAGGTGCCTGTCGTCAGAACAACGGTCTTCGAGTAAATTCTGGTCTCATCCGCTAAAACAACGCCCGAAACGCTGTTAGCATTCTGGACGAAGTCAATAACTTCGCCCTCCATGATTTGAAGGTTTGATTGCTGTTTGGTCGTCTTAAGCATTTCGCGCTTATACACTTCACGATCTGATTGTGCCCTTGGTCCTTGAACCGCCGGACCCTTCCGGCGGTTTAACAGTCTGAACTGAATGCCTGCCAAGTCCGCCACGCGGCTCATCACTCCATCCATTGCATCGATTTCCCGCACCAAGTGACCCTTTCCCAAGCCACCTATTGCTGGATTGCAAGACATCACACCAATGGAATCCTCCGTCATTGTAATCAAAACGGTAGATGCACCCATGCGTGCTGCAGCATGTGCGGCTTCTGTACCCGCATGCCCACCACCGATTACAACTACATCAAATTGTTTCACGTGAAACACTCCACTACTTACCTAGACAAAAACTGGAAAAAATTTCATCCAGCAGAGTTTCAACGTCGATGCGACCAACGACAATCTCAAGAGATCGAATCGCGGACCTGAGCTCCTCTGCTGCTATATCATAGAGCTCTGGCCCCTCTCCCACCAGAACTATAGATCCCCTGATGTTCTCCAGCGATTTCTCTATCGCAATCCGGTGTCGTTCATGTGTTGCGACACCGCTTTCAAGGGACCGGTGCCCTAGAATTTCTTTCACTTGTTCAACCAAAGCCTCAACACCAAAACCGGTTTTGCCTGAGATTGATCCAGCACCTTCCTCAAACAAATCAGCTTTCGGCTTAAGAACGATATCATCTCCAGTAGCTGACAATTTTTCAACCGTGGCACCATCTGTGAGGAATACACGGATATCAGCATTTGAAGCGCGCTCAATGGCGCGCTCAACACCAATTCCCTCAATCTCATCATCTGTCTCACGCAATCCAGCTGTATCGAGGAAGGTAACAGGTAGTCCGTCAAGGTCCATTCTGACCTCAATCACATCTCGTGTGGTGCCTGCGATATCAGATGTGATCGCTGCCTCCCGTCCCGCCAACCTATTGAGCAAAGTGGATTTACCCACGTTTGGCGGACCAACGATTGCCACTTCAAAACCATCCCGAATGCGTTCGGACACATAGCTTCGTTTGATTTCCTCTGCCAGTTCATCTGACACATTATCAAGCAAGACGATAACCTCGTCTGACACGTCAACGGGGACCTCTTCATCCGCAAAATCGATTGTCACTTCCAACAGTGACGCCGCCCGAATGATCTGTTTTCGCCAGGTTTCGATCTTTTCAGACAGTTCACCTGAAAAAACCCGTATCGCCTGCTTTCGCTGTGCTTCTGTTTCCGCATCAATAAGGTCCGCTAAACCCTCAACTTGGGTGAGGTCCAACAGGTTGTTTTCCAACGCCCGACGCGTAAACTCGCCGGGTTCTGCTAATCGGGCATCTGTGACATTTCCCAGCTCCGTCAACACTGCTTGATACACAGCACGGCTGCCATGGGTATGAAACTCTACTACATCCTCGCCAGTGAAACTGTGCGGCGCCTCAAAGGCTAACACCAAGGCACGGTCCAGTACCTCCCCAGCCCCAGACTTAAGTGTCCGCAGAGCAGTAGTCCTCGCGGGCGGCACTGCCCCACACAATGTCGACGCCACGGAATAAGCCTGAGGGCCGGAGATCCGCACTACAGCAACCCCCGAACGGCCTTGCGCTGTCGCAAGGGAGAATATCGTATCCATGTTTAAACCATTGTTTAAAAACAATAATTTATGTGTTCATGGAATCAAAGAATTCTGAGTTGGACTTCGTTTGCTTGAGTTTGGACAACAAGAATTCAATCGCATCTGTTGTACCCATCGGGTTCAGAATACGCCGCAGAACAAAGGTTTTCTGAAGATCAACTTTATCGACCAGCAGATCTTCTTTCCGGGTGCCTGACTGGAGAATATCCATCGCAGGGAAGACCTGCTTGTCGGCAACTGTACGATCCAGAACGATTTCTGAGTTACCGGTGCCTTTAAATTCTTCAAAGATCACTTCGTCCATACGGCTGCCCGTATCAATCAAGGCCGTCGCAATGATGGTGAGCGATCCGCCCTCTTCAATATTCCGGGCAGCCCCAAAAAACCTTTTTGGACGTTGCAGCGCATTGGCATCCACACCACCGGTCAGAACTTTACCTGAGGATGGCACCACGGTGTTGAAGGCACGGCCAAGCCGCGTGATCGAATCCAGCAGGATCACCACATCCCGTTTATGCTCCACCAGCCGCCTGGCTTTTTCGATCACCATGTCGGACACGGCGACGTGCCGCGTCGCTGGTTCGTCAAAGGTTGAGGATACGACTTCTCCTTTGACAGACCTTTGCATGTCCGTCACCTCTTCGGGGCGCTCATCGATCAGCAGAACGATCAGATAACACTCCGGATGGTTCTTTTCGATCGAGTTAGCAATATTCTGCAGCAGGACGGTTTTACCCGTACGCGGCGGTGCAACGATGAGAGACCGCTGGCCTTTCCCAATCGGCGACACCAGATCAATGATCCGGGAAGAGCGGTCTTTTACGGTTGGGTCGTTCACTTCCATCGTCAGCCGCTCGTCTGGATAAAGTGGCGTCAGGTTTTCAAAAGCAACCTTATGGCGCGCTTTCTCTGGTTCTTCGAAATTGATCTTGGTGACATCGACCAAGGCAAAGTAACGCTCATTATCGTCAGGCGCTTTTATGACACCCTCAATCGTGTCTCCTGTGCGCAAGGAATACTTGCGGATCATTTCCGGAGAGACATAAATGTCGTCCGGACCAGGGAGGTAGTTTGCCTCTGGCGAGCGCAGAAACCCAAACCCGTCCTGCACAACTTCCAGGACGCCATCGCCCGAGATTTCCCAGCCTTCATCCGCCCGCTCGCGCAGGATCTGAAACATCATCTCGCCCTTGCGCATGGTCGAGGCGTTTTCGATCTCGAGCTCTTCCGCCATGGCCAACAGGTCTTTTGGGCTTTTGCGCTTGAGGTCCGCAAGATTCAGCGTTTCTGTTGTTTCAGCGACGGGGGTATCTGTCTCAATGTTCATGAACACACCATAAGCGCGCCGAATATCAATCGGCGTTCGGGTTGGGAAAAATGTTTTGGTCAGGTCCATCCCCGGACGGGGTGGTGGAATGGGTGTACGCTGTCACCCGTCGCAAGTCAAATCTTCAGAATTTAACGACCACAGACAAGACTATCAGGATCATCAGCACGGTGGGGACTTCATTCATCATCCGGTATTGACGCCCGGTCAGATCGTCCTCCCCGGCGGCAAAGACCTTTCGACGCCTTGCGAGCCACATGTGAAACCACGTCATGCCCAGAATACCAGCCAACTTAGTCCAGGGCCACACAGATCCCCAATCCACGATACCCGGCGTCATCACCAAGGCCAGACCCAGAAACCACGTCGTGATCATCGCAGGGTTCATGATCACCCGGAGCAGTTTCATTTCCATGGTCTGGAACAGAGCATGCGTCGGCCCGTCTTGCCCAACCTGTTCCGCGTGATAAACAAACAATCTGGGAAGATAAAACAGGCCCGCCATCCAAGCGATAACAGCCATAATATGGAATGCTTTTATCCAAGGATAGGTAAGCGCAAGGATATCGGTCATAGGTCACTCCGCTAGTCATGCCTTACTTAATAATAAATAAAAGAAGAGAAAAGGATGATGATGTAGTAGGGAACAGCACATCTGTGGATTAACGAATTGCACAGGACTTATCCAACGAAGGATAAGTAAAATCTACAAAAACAGGTAAGAATGGAAAACGGAAATATGTGTTTTAGTTCAAAGATATAAGAAAGCATTTTTTGGAATATCTCGGGAGAAATCTGTGCATAAAAATCTTGAAAGCAAGTTGTACACAGATACCGAATTATTCTTTTCAATACACTGATAAGGTTTTGTTAAGATATCGACATCCCCTTACAAAAGCAGATATCCCGTCTTCCAGTTCTAAACCGCAGTATCATCCCGCTCAGTTTCACAGCTTCGCTCACAGGTTTGTCCCCACGTGCAAAATCTCATTCTCGCGTCCGGTTCGTCCATTCGGCACCAGCTTCTTTCTCAGGCATGTGTGCCGCATGAGGTTGTCAAACCTCGCGTCGATGAGGAAGCGGTTAAACAGGCACTCCTCGCAGAGAACGCGAAACCACGTGATATCGCAGATGCGTTGGCAGAGATGAAAGCGCGTAAGGTCAGTGATAAATTGCCGGGTGCGCTTGTTCTTGGGGCGGATCAGGTGCTTGATTTCAAGGGCACGCTGTTGTCGAAATCGGCAACACTCCAAGACGCGATTGACCAGTTGTCGATGATGCAAGACGCCCAGCACATGCTTTTGTCTGCTGCAGTGATCTGTGAAGACGGAAAACCCATCTGGCGGCACGTTGGTCAGGTGCGTTTACGGATGCGCCCGCTCTCTGACACCTTCATCAAAAAGTACGTGGAGCGTAACTGGGATAGTATCCAGCACGCGGTGGGCGCGTACAAACTGGAAGAGGAAGGGGTTCGCCTGTTTTCACGAATCGAAGGGGAT
Organism: Roseobacter sp.; assembly: GCA_045106135.1. Taxonomy (GTDB): domain Bacteria; phylum Pseudomonadota; class Alphaproteobacteria; order Rhodobacterales; family Rhodobacteraceae; genus Roseobacter. The sequence goes on from JBGCEG010000011.1 coordinate 136,351, forward strand.
TATTTCAACGTGTTGGGATTACCGCTGTTAGAACTTCTGTCTTACCTCACATTACGGGGCGATTTGGACACATGAGCACTGAGCACGCACCGACCTCCATTCCGCTTGCGGGTGTGATTGGATCCCCGATCGCACATTCCAAATCGCCACGCCTGCATCAATACTGGCTCAAAAAATATGGTATTGCAGGATTTTATGTGCCCTTGAATGTCTTGCCCGCCGATTTTGAGAAAGTCATAAGGACCATGCCGTCCATGGGATTTGTAGGCGCAAATGTCACGATCCCGCATAAGGAAGCAGCTTTGCATATGGCGGATATCGTTACAGATCGCGCCACGTTGATTGGTGCCGCCAACACTTTGACGTTTCGGGCGGATGGCAAAATTCATGCCGACAACACCGATGGTTATGGGTTCATGGCTAACCTGCGGGCAGGCGCGCCAGACTGGACGCCAGATGAAGGACCCGCCGCCATCTGGGGTGCTGGTGGTGCGGCGCGCGCGGTTATCGTCTCTCTGCTGGATGCAGGCGTGCCAGAAATTTTGCTCAGCAACAGAACCCGCGCGCGGGCGGACAAGCTGAAGGATGATTTTGGCAACCGTGTCCGGGTAGTAGAGTGGGTGCAAGCCGGCAACATGGTGGAGGACGCGACGCTGCTGGTGAACACCACCTCTTTGGGTATGGTGGGCAAGCCTGCGTTGCGCGTGCCGTTGGATGGTTTGACATCCAAAACCACTGTCACTGATTTGGTCTATGTTCCTTTGCAAACAGAATTGTTGGCGACCGCTCAGGCAAAAGGATGTTGCACGGTGGATGGTCTTGGCATGCTGCTGCATCAAGGTGTTCCAGGCTTTGAACGATGGTTCGGGCAAACGCCGGAAATCGATGAGGGCCTCAGAACCACTATGATCAGATGAGCTTTATTCTTGGGCTCACCGGGTCAATTGGCATGGGAAAATCCACGACGGCAAAGCTTTTTGCTCAGATGGGATGTGCGGTATGGGATGCTGATGCCGCAGTTCACAGGCTCTATGCAAAGGGTGGCAAAGCGGTCGCGCCGATGCAAAAAGTGTTTCCTGACGCCATTGTCGACAGTGCAGTGGATCGGTCCGTTTTGCGTACCGTCATATCCGGCGACACGTCTGCCCTGAAAAAGATAGAGGCTGTTGTTCACCCGCTTGTGGCCCAGGACCGGGCGGACTTCATTGCGCAGACGGAGGCCGATATTATTGTCCTCGATATTCCGTTGCTCTTTGAAACGGGGATGCACAAAAAGGTGGATGCTGTTGCCTGCGTATCGGTTCCTACAGACATTCAGAGCCAGAGGGTGATGGAAAGAGGGACGCTTACAGAAAGCCAGTTCCGCAATATATTAAGTTCTCAAATGGACAATGATACCAAATCTGCGCAATCTGACTTTGTGATCCAAACGGATACGCTGGACCACGCCACCGAACAGGTTCGGAACGTTTTACATCAGATCAGGGAAAAGTACCTAAATGCGTGAGATCGTGCTCGACACTGAAACCACTGGCTTTGATCCCGAAAGCGGCGACCGGATTGTCGAAATTGGCGCGGTAGAGCTGGTGGGCCATGTCGCAACCGGTCGGACCTATCACCAATACATCAACCCGGAACGGTCGATGCCGGATGAGGCGTTTCAGGTCCACGGCTTAGGCGATGATTTTCTGAGAGATAAACCCAAATTCGCCGAAGTAGGGCAGGCGTTTCTGGACTTCATCGGTGACGCGAAACTGGTCATTCACAACGCTGCCTTTGATATGAAGTTCCTGAATGCGGAACTCAAATGGATGAAACTGCCGCAGCTTCCCTATACCCAGGCCATTGATACGCTTGATATTGCGCGCAAACGGTTTCCGGGATCGCCCGCATCGCTTGATGCGCTGTGCCGGCGTTTCAGCATCGACAATTCGTCGCGTACACTACACGGCGCGCTGCTTGACAGTGAAATTCTGGCGGAGGTTTATCTGGAGCTGATTGGGGGGCGGCAACCGGACTTTGGGTTGTCGACGCAATCGACCCCGCAACTTGATGCCAGCGGAGGGGTTTGGAAACCGCGTCCGCGTCCGACCCTGCTGAATCCCCGGCTTACGGAGGCAGAAGCCGCCGCCCATGCCAAATTTGTGGCTGATCTGGGGGGCGACGCTCTTTGGTTGAAAAAGACCTGATCAGGCGTCCGCCTTCGGGGCCTCGCCATTGGTTTTGGCTTCCGCTGCTTGACGGCGCGCGATTTCGTTGCGGTAAAGCGATACGAAGTCGATGTTTTCCAAATTCAGCGGCGGGAAGCCACCATCGCGTGTGATGTCGCTGACAATGCGGCGCAGAAACGGAAAGATCATCCGGGGACATTCGATCAACAGAAACGGATGAATCTGGTCGTCCGGGACGTTCTCAATGTGGAAAATACCCGCATAATCAATTTCCAGCACAAAGAAGGTCGCATCACCCTCTTTTGCCTTTGATGTGATATTCAGCTTGATCGTCGTCTCGTACTGATGGTCAGCGCTGCGCTTTTTCGCGTCCAGATTGACCTGAACCTGCACGTCAGGCTGCGTATCCGCAGGCGCCCCTTTTTGAGCCATGATGTTTTCAAACGACATGTCCCGAATATACTGACCCAGCACGCGCATCTGCGGTGCGACGGGTTGTGGATTGGCTTCGGCCATTAAGAACTCCTCAAGAACAAACTTAAATCGGGCGACGCTTAACAGGTTGGTGTCTGGTTCTCAATGGTCGGTCCAGCCTGAGGGGCCGTGTCTGGTGTCTTTCTGCTGTGTGACATCGGCATATTCACCGTCGATCACATCACCTGACGACTGGGGGTTGTGCGGTCGGCGCGGATCATGAGGCTGGCGTGTCTCGAACTGCGCAATTTTCACGCGAGCGCGCACAAAACTGAACACAGCAGTCCGAAACGCGGGAATCAGCAGTAAAAATCCAATGGCATCCGTGAAAAATCCAGGGGTCAGCAATAAAGCGCCCGAAAAAAGGATCATGGCACCATGCACCAACGGCTCTGTCGGGTCGCGCAGGTCCGAAAACGATGATCTGATCTGCGACATTGCCATTATGCCTTGGTTTCTAACTAGATATGTGCCCAAAATCGCGGTCAGAACAACTGTAACCAGCGTCCAGCCGAGCCCGATCACGCCGCCGATTTGGATAAACAGCGTGATTTCAATGAGCGGGACTGCCAAAAAGGCGACAAACAGCCACATAATACATCTTCCTTTCAGGGTCCGCGGAGTAGACTTGCCCTGTGATGAACCCTACATAAGAACCCAACCGACGAACGTCCATCTTTTCGCCCGATAAGAGGTATCTTAATGAATTCCCCTTTATTGCAGCTTTTGGTACTTGCAGGTATCGCTGTTTTCCTCATTTTGCGTCTGCGCAGTGTCCTTGGCACGCGGGATGGATTTGAACAGCCACCCGCCCAGAAAAGCCAGTCTTCTTCCGCTAATGTGCATGAGTTTGAAGTGATCGAAGGGGGTCCTGACCTCGATATTGTTGATCATGTTGACGACGGCAGCCCCGCAGCACATGCGCTGGCTGACATGAAACGCATCGAGCCGTCCTTCAGCGTCACGGAATTTCTGGGCGGTGCGCGCGGTGCCTATGAAATGATCGTGATGGGATATGAGAATGGTGATCTTGCAGAGATTGAGCCATTCCTTGCCGAAGACATCTACGAATCTTTCGTAGCCGGGGTTGCGGCACGCGAAGATCAGGGCCTGTCGATTGATGCGACGTTTATTGGGGTTCGCGAAACCAAACTGGTGGACGCGACAATCGACCCGGACACCAGCGAGGCAGAACTGACCATCCGCTTTGTGGGTGAGTTGACATCTGCCGTGCGCAACGAAGAAGGCGAGATTGTCGAAGGAAGCCTCACAGAAGTAAAGAAACAGAAAGACACTTGGGTTTTCGCACGCGACATGGGTTCGGACGATCCAAATTGGCTGTTGGTTTCAACAGACGCCTAAGCGCGGTCCTGCTGGCGGCAGGGCTGAGTGCGCATGCAGTTTCCGCAGACCACGCGTTTGCGGAGACTGAAATTACCGTTCTGTCCTTCGCTGATCTGCAAGGATGGGAAGACGACGATCATGCAGCCGCCTTCGATACGTTTCGCAACACATGTGTGGATTTCGACGATCCGGATTGGCGCGCGGTCTGCGCCTTCGCCACGAAATCACCAGATCCAAAAGAGTTTTTCGAACTGCTTTTCCGGCCCGTGCTGATCGAGGATGGAAAACCCGCCTTGTTCACCGGGTATTTTGAACCCGAACTCAGCGGGTCGCGGACCCGGACTGCAAAATACCAGTACCCTGTCTATGCAATGCCTCGCGAGGCGCGCGCCGCTCAACCGTGGTATACCCGCCGGGAATTGTTGGAAGACGGCAAACTGTCTGGCCGAGGCTTGGAAATCGCTTGGGTTGATGACCCGGTAGAGCTGTTTTTTCTGCAGATACAAGGGTCGGGCCGCGTGCATCTGGCTGAAGGTGGCAAATTGCGGCTAGGCTACGGGGGTGCCAACGGGCATCCCTACCGGTCGATTGGGGCAGAACTTGTGCGTCGGGGGGTGTATTCGCCCCATCAGGTCAGCGCGACGGTTATCAAAAACTGGGTGCGCAGAAACCCACAGGCGGGAAAAGAGCTTTTGTTTCACAACCCGTCTTATGTGTTTTTCCGTGAGGTTGATCATGTGCCGCCGAACCTTGGACCGCTGGGTGCGATGAACCGATCCGTGACTGCTCTGCGGACAATCGCGGTTGATCCGGCCTTTGTGCCGCTCGGCGCGCCGGTGTGGATCGAAAAGGATGGTGAAGGACCGATGCGCCGTCTGATGGTTGCGCAAGATACCGGATCTGCGATCAAAGGCGCGCAGCGGGCGGATATATTCTTTGGTACAGGAAATGCAGCGGGTCAGGCGGCAGGACGGTTGAGAGACCCGGGTCGCCTGGTGGTTTTGCTCCCGATCCAGCGGGCATTTTCAATGTTGCCCGAGGATGCATTGTGAGCAAGCGGCGTAGGCTTTCGCAGGATGATATGGATTTGTGGCGGCGGGTCGCAGATAAAACCGAAGCGCTGCACAAGCGTGAAGTCTTTGATCCCGCAGAGCATATGCCAGCGGTCAAAAAATCAGCGAAAGAAATGGTAGAGCCGATCAGCTTTGACCCCGGTAAGGTGAAATCAGCGCCTGAGCCACGGACCCGTGTGCAATTGCTTCCCAGTTTGCCAGAAGCACTGCAAAAAGCGCCCGTTCAAATGGATAAGAAAGCTTTTGGCCGGATGACGCGAGGAAAGTTGAAACCTGAAGGCCGCATTGACCTGCACGGGATGACGCTGGACCGGGCGCATGGCGCTTTGACGCGGTATATCATGCAGTCCCATGCCTCCGGAAAGCGGTTGGTGCTGGTGATCACGGGCAAGGGCAAAAATCGTGACGATGGTGGCCCGATCCCGGTGCGGTTTGGCGTTCTGCGCCATCAAGTGCCGCAATGGCTGGCCACCGGGCCGCTGTCCTCCGTGGTGATGCAGGTCAGTCAGGCGCATGTCAGTCACGGCGGCGGCGGGGCTTATTACGTCTACCTTAGGCGGCAGCGGTAGGCAGATCGCGCTGATACCTGAAAATCCCCACGCCCGCCATCACAGCACCCGCAAAATAGAACGCCGCGATGGGGATCATTTGGTCGGGAAAATCCACGCCGTAGTCAATAAACAGCCCTGTAATTCCCGGCCCGATAGCTGAGCCAAAAACCATCAGCGCTGCGGCAACCGCTTTGATCGACCCCAGATGCCGCGTGCCATAGAACACGGCCCAGAATGCGGTTGTTGCCGTGCCCTGCATGCCTTGGCCAATCCCGAACACGACCAATCCAACCCCGGCAGCAAATATCGTGTCCGCATAAGCCAAAATCAGGAACGATACGCCAAAGGGCAGCATTTGGAACGGGACAAGCCATTTGACCCCAAAACGGTCCACCGCCCATCCCGTGATAAAGGTCGTGGCGATTGTGGCGATTGTGTAAATTGGCATCAGTGCCACGAAACTGACAAGGCTCCAGCCTTTGACCTCGGTCAGATGGACTTGTTGAAAGAAAAGCGCTGTGCCCCATGCGGCAGGTCCCAGGATCAGAGGGATGAGCAGATAGAACAGCGGGTGACGTAAAAGATCGGCCCGCGACCAATGACGGTTGTCCATGCCAAGGCTTTGGCTGTCCTCGCCCAGTGATTGCGGTGTGCGTTCCTGCCGCAAAAGCCGCTGCATGATCGGGATCGTCATCAGCACAATCACCGCCGCCACCAGCCAGAGCGTACGCCAGTCAACTACGGCCAAAAGCGCGACAAAGATGACCGGGAGGATGGCTTGCCCCGCCGCAAACCCCATGGATGCAAGCGAGACCGCGCGCCCGCGCGTAGCAACAAACCAGCGCGACATGGCTACTGCGCCAAGCTGTGACATCATCCCCTGACCCATCAACCGCAGGGCATAGATGACAAAGATCAACAAAACCCAGTTGCTGACCGTGGTCATGGCAACGCAGGCAAGGCTGAGCAGGATCATCACCCAAAGAGACAGGGCTTTGACGCGAAACCGGTCCGTCAACGCGCCCGCCCAGATCATCGTGATGGCCGACAGCGTGGTGCCAATGGTGTAGACCCCGCCCCACTGGCCGTCAGTCAGCGAAAATCCCGCCTTTATTTCGCCGGCGAACAGCGAAATGAAATAGGTTTGCCCGTAAGACGAGGTGAACGTCAGCAAAAATCCCGCAAGAAGGAACAGCCGGTTTTCAATGACAAAGCGCAGATAGCCCATGGCCAACCTGTCGCAGGCAGGCGGTGTTTTGGGAAGCCTTAAAGCACGTAGCGGCTGACATCCGTGGATTTTGTCAACTCACCGAGGTTTTCGTCAACAAAGGCCGCGTTCACTGTGACCTCTTCGCCGCCACGATCGGGCGCGTTAAAGGAAAGTTCTTCAAAAACACGTTCGATCACGGTGTAGAGTCTGCGCGCCCCGATGTTTTCAACCGACTGGTTCACATCTGCGGCAATCTTGGCCAGCGCTGCAATCCCGTCTTCAGTGAATGTCACGGTGACCTCTTCGGTTTTCATCAAAGCGGAATATTGCAGGGTCAGTGCATTGTCCGTTTCTGTCAGAATGCGGACGAAATCCTCTTCCGTGAGCGCTCGCAGGTTGACGCGGATGGGCAGCCGTCCTTGCAATTCAGGCAGTAGATCAGACGGTTTTGCGATGTGGAACGCGCCAGAGGCGATGAAGAGGATATGGTCCGTCTTGACCGGTCCATGTTTGGTGGAAACGGTTGTGCCTTCGATCAACGGCAGCAAGTCGCGCTGGACCCCCTCGCGGCTGACATCTGCACCGCGCGCATCGGAGCGGGCACAGACCTTGTCGATTTCATCAAGGAAAACGATGCCGTTCTGCTCCACCGATTCCAAAGCGGCCTTTGTCACGGTTTCGTCGTCCAGCAGCTTGTCTGCTTCTTCACCGATCAAAATCTCATAGCTTTGGGCGACGGTCATGCGCTTGCGCGTGGTCCGGGGGCCCATCGCTTTGCCCAGCATGTCGCCAATGTTGAACATCCCGCCCATACCGCCGGGCTGGCCGGGAATATCCATCATCGGAAACGGGCTGGAACTGTCAGCGATGTCGAGTTCTATCACCGTATCGTCCAGAACACCGGCCTTCAGCTTTTTGCGGAACATGTCGCGGGTGCCTTCGCGGGCATCTTCGCCTGCAATAGCGGTGATCACGCGCTCTTCGGCGGCGTGGTGGGCGTTGGTTTTGACGTCTTCGCGCATGTAGTCGCGTGTGGTTGTGATGGCGGTGTCCACCAGGTCACGAATGATCTGTTCAACATCGCGCCCGACGTAGCCGACTTCGGTGAATTTGGTGGCCTCGACCTTGAGAAACGGCGCCCGCGCCAGTTTTGCCAAGCGGCGGCTGATTTCGGTTTTACCAACGCCGGTCGGGCCGATCATGAGGATATTTTTGGGGTAAACCTCATCGCGCAGGTCGTCGCCCAGCTGCTTGCGCCGCCAGCGGTTGCGCAGGGCCACGGCCACGGCGCGTTTTGCATCATTCTGGCCGATGATAAAACGATCAAGTTCCGAGACGATTTCGCGAGGTGTTAGATCAGTCATGGTCAAACCTTTACGGGATGTGAGGGCGGCAAACGATGGGTCGGAAAACCTGCCGGCAAGATGTGGAGAAGGGCCGCGCGGATAAGCTCCCACCGTGCCCCAAGAAACAGAAGGATCGCGCCCAGCGCCAGTACGGTCATCGCGGCATTGTCGGATGAAAAGAGCGTTCCGGTCAGAATGACAGTGTACCCGATGGCGGCAATGAGGAACGATCTGCGGTCAATAACGATCGCAACCAAGGCAAAGAGCACAAGAATCGCTGTCAAAAGCACATTGGACCACAAAGCGCCAACCTCCAGCAGCGATAAAGCAACGGTGTTGACCAGTGCGGGGGCCGCAATCACATGCAGCCAGAACCCGTTGGCCGCGCGCCGCGTCACGCGATGTGGGTCAGACATGTCAAAGGCCATCGCGGCTGCAAAAACGACAACGCCAAGAACCAGCGTGATCCATGCAAAAGGTCCACCGGCTGACAGCAGGAAAAGCTCAGACGTGGATTTGGGCGATCCGCTGCTTAGCCCTGCGACAAGAATGGCGATGCCAAAGGCGGCCAGCGCAATCAGTGCCAGAGCAAAGGGCACCTTGAAGCGCAGCCAGTAGACCGCAAGCGCAAGTGCAGCCAAGGCAAGTGGCAGCGGCAGACTGCTGTTGTCGCCCTGTGCGATTATGAGGATTTCCGCAAACGCCCCGGCAAAGCCATAGGCGGCATTGGCTGCAAAAAGCACCGACAGCGCGATGGCTGGTGCCACCATGCGTCGGCGCCGGATGAAATATTCAGACAAGGCCCATAAAACAAAGGCCCCTAAAACGCTGGAGGTGATCAAGGTATCCTGCAGCGCCAGCGGATCACCCGCAATCCACAAAGTGACAGCGCCAATCCAGCCAAAGGTCAGAATAGCCAGCCCAACCACGATGAAAATCTCGTTGAAGCCTTTGAAAAGCTCAAAGGGTTCGTCACCGGGGTCGAGGTTCTCGCGCGCGCCTCGCCGGGCGTGTCCAAGGCTGAGCAGCGATGCCGCTTGCGCTTCGGTCACGATCCCGGCGCTGACAGCAGCGCGAAGGTCGTCTTTTTCGATCATGCAGAAATCGTCTCTACGGTCAGGTTTCCGTTGGTGTAGACGCAAATATCAGCGGCAATCGCCATGGCGTCCCGCGCCACTTGCTCTGCGCTGCGCTCACTGTCCATCATCCCGCGCGCGGCGGCCAATGCGTAGTTCCCGCCCGACCCGATCGCGGTGACGTCATGCTCTGGTTCCAGAACATCACCCGCGCCAGTAATTACGAAGATGTCTGCGCCGTCTGATACAATCAACATCGCCTCAAGTTTCTGCAGGTATTTATCGGTGCGCCAGTCCTTGGCCAGCTCCACGCTGGCGCGCGCCAATTGTCCGGGCGTGGCCTCCAGCTTGGCCTCCAGCCGTTCGAGCAACGTAAACGCATCAGCGGTGGAGCCTGCAAAGCCTGCGACCACGTCAAAACCGCCGGGCCTCAGGCGGCGGACCTTGCGGGCGCTGCCCTTGATCACGGTTTGACCCAGAGAGACCTGGCCATCCCCGGCAATCACCACTTCCCCGCCTTTTTTGACACCGATGATTGTTGTACCGTGCCAGCCGGGAAAATTCTTTTGCGCCATTGTGTGCTCCTTTCGGTTGCGCTGTATATGGCGCGCGCGCGGGCATGACACAAGGGTCGTACCTTGTGCGCGGGGCGCGCTATGTTTAGCGTTTTGGGATGTCCACCAAAAACACGCTTGGGTTTTTTCATCCACCGTCGTCCGATGATCCCGCCTGGGCGGGTTGGTCGCGTGTTGTGGACAGTATCAGCGAAATTGCACTTTCCGTCGGATGGGATGTACTGCAGCCAAATGTTTTGTGTATCACCCGGTCTGTGCCGGACCAGTTCACGGTCAGTTATGCGTGCGATCCTCAAGGCGCCTACGGTGTGGTGGCCGATCAGGCGCATCGCGGCCCGTTCTGGCAAATCGACACAACCGTGACCCCATGGGAACGCGAGGTGTCGCGCGCACGGTTTATTGCGGGGTCCATGGATGGGGATGCCGCGAATATCTTTTTTCACTACTGGCGGGACAGGTTTTTTGGGGATGCGCCGAACCGCACGACCAAAGAAGGGTTCGTGGTCATCGCACTGCAGGGCATCCTTAGCAGAAAGAGCGCGGGGCAATTTTGCTCTCCGCTCAGTGTGGTTGAGCAGTGTCTGCTGCATGAGCCGGACAGACCCCTGATCGTTTCACTTGCAGCGCATGAACACTATTCAGATGCTGACCTGTCGCGGTTGGCTGCGTTGGACGAAAGGCATGCGCGATTGACGGTGCGCATTGGCGACCGAAAAGAGCTTTTGAGAACATGTGATTACGTGGTCACCCAAAGCGGTGACGTGGCCTTGGACGCGTGCTTTTACCAGAAAACGCCGGTGCTTTTTGCGAAGGTTGACGCGCATCATATCGCGCTGAGTGCGGAGACCAATCCCGCAGAAGCGTTCAGGACCGCATCATACTACTCACCGGAGTTCGCCTGCTATGCCACATGGTTTTTGCGCGATAACGCGATCAACGTGCAGTCGGAAGATACAACCCGGGCCATTTCGCACAGATTGGCTGCTTTGGGGTGGCCTGTGTAGATGATCTGCCTAGGCGGCGCAGGTGTTTACGCGCGCCGCCATGGTGCTGTAATCGGATCAGATGTTTTCTTCGATCCAGTTTTGAAGCGCGGCTTTGGGCAGAGCGCCGGTTTGGTTGGAAACAACCTGACCGTCTTTAAACAAAAACAGAGCCGGAATGCCGCGAACGCCCATTTGTGCTGGTGAGTTCGGGTTGCTGTCCACGTCTACTTTGACGATTTTGACTTTGCCATCCAATGCCACCGAAATCTCTTCGAGCGATGGACCGATCTGCTTGCAGGGACCGCACCATTCCGCCCAGAAATCGACCACAACGGGGATGTCCGACTGCTTTACCTCTGTATCGAAGGTGTCGTCAGTTACTGCGAGGGTTGCCATGGGGTGTCTCCAGAATAAGGGTCAGAGCGGGAAATTATGTAGCCGGGCCGCTCGCGTCAAGGTGCTGTGTGCGCTGCAGCGCATCTATCACCAGATCGTGTGGCAGTGACATGTGTGATGCGTCCTTGGTCCAGACGATTTCGGACAGGACCTGTTTGTCCGGATATATCTGTTGCAGCGCGTGCACGTAGGCACCCATCTGGCGCAAAATCCCTTCCGGGCAGTTTTCCGGCCGCTTTGGGATTTCCCGGTTTGTTTTGAAGTCAACGACGGTGACAGAGGTGTCGGCGATCACCAGCTTATCGGCTATGCCAAACAGTCGTGTCTTGCCCAGTTCCGCCGTCAAGGAAACCTCGCTCAGAACATTCTGAGTAAACAAATGTCTCAGGTGCGCTGCGTCCAGAACGCTGAGGGTTTCTGCAATGGCCTCATCTGGAATGTCGTGCATGTCTTGCAGGTGGCAGAGCATGTCGCCGCGCTGATCCGGGTGGATCGCCGTACACCTGTCCAGCAATGTGTGGACGTGCTGCCCGTAGGCTTTGGCTGTTTCCTCATCCAGACCCTGTGCGCTGGGCAGGGCCTTTTCACCGCCAAGATCTGAGGGTGAAACCACCTCTTTCTGAGGGGGCGGTGGGGGGGCGGGATGCTTCAGAAACGCCGGAACAGTGACGACTTTCGATGCGAGTGAGGTCCTATCCACCAAAGGTGCTGCATCCCACTCTGCAAAAGCGTAGCGTTCGATCTCAAGAGCATGAGATGTGGCGGTGACGACCGGAAAGGCCTCAAACGCGCGCTGGACAGTGCCGTACCAACAGTCTGCACTCTTGCCCAGATCCCCTGCGGCAGCGACGATCAGCCACTTTTCGGCCCGTGTCAGAGCCACATAGAGCAGCCTTTTGTCTTCGTTTTTGGTGTCAACCTTGCTTTGCTCCAGCGTCGCGGCAACTGCGTTTGGCATCTCGTCGCTCAGGGGTTTCCAAACCGGAACATCCGCGACTTTGACAATCTGGCTGCGCTGTTGCGGCGTGCGTGGTGCACAGTCGGGTAGAATAACAATAGGGGCTTCCAGACCCTTTGCGCCGTGCACCGTCATCACCCTGATCTGGTCGGAGGCGCTGTCGACTTGACGTTTGATCATCAGATCGCCTGTTTCAAGCCAGACAAGAAAGCCGGTCAGGCTGGGCACCGCCGTGCGTTCATACGCCAGAGCCTGGGCGAGCAGGGCGTTGATGCCATCCTCGGCCTCTCTACCCAAGCGGGCAAGAATTTTCCGGCGTCCCGCGTGTCGGGTCAAGATGCGTTCAATCAGATCGTAGGGCCGCAGAAAATCGACTTGTGCGCGCAAATCCTTGAGCATATGCGTCGCAGGGCACTCTTTTTGCCGTAAAACCTGCCACAGCAGTTCTTTTTCCCGACCATGTGCGATGTCAAACAGGTCTTTTTCTGACCAACCAAAAAGCGGCGAGCGCAGCGCCGATGCCAGTGACAGGCAATCATCCTGCGTTGCCAGAAACGACAGCAGTGCAGTCAGGTCGCGCACCGCAAGCTCCGCACCGACCTTGAGCCGATCCGCCCCGGCGACCGGCAGGTCATGTTCCTTCAACGCACGAATGACCGCATTAAACAGGGAATTCTGACTTTCCAGTTTGCGGCTCTGAAACAGGATCAGGATATCCCCCGGTGACACGCGCCGCCTGACAAGCTGCCCTGCAGCATCCTTGTCGGGAATGGTGGTATTGGTATCGGGGTCCAGCATCGCCTTGATTTGCGAAGCGATGCGCTGGGCCAGTTGCGTGTTGTGGTGGGTCGGGCTGGCGCGGTCCAAGGGGTCGAACCACGCGCGCTCTTCGTCTTTTTCCTGCGGCGGAACAACAGGCCAAAGGTCGACGCGGCCGGGCAAATCTTCATTAAAAGCGATGTGATTATCTTCATCGCCGAATCCAGCGGCTGTGGCGTCTTCAAACGCAGCATCCACAAGCCGCAAGATCGCCTGAGACGAGCGGAAGGAGTAGTGAAGCTGCCTTTTCTGGAAGTACTGGCGCGCGTCTTCGAACCTCTGGCGAAACTCAACCTCCATCCGGTCAAATTCACGGGGGTCTGCGCCCTGAAAGGAGTAGATTGACTGCTTTTTGTCCCCTACGACAAACAGGGTCCGTGTACGATTGTCCCGCGTGCCCTCTCCGCTGGTGAATTCCTCCGCGAGTTTGCGAATGACGTCCCATTGCGCAGGGCTTGTGTCTTGCGCCTCATCGACGAGGATGTGATCGATCCCGCCATCGATGCGATAGAGCACCCAACTGGCGACAGCTGGATCAGACAAGAGTGCCCGGGCCCGCGCAATCAGATCGTCAAAGCTAAGCCAAGCCCTGCGCGCCTTCTGGGCGTTGTAGTGTGTCAGGAACCGCGTGGCAAAACGGTGCAAGGCCAGCGTTCGCTCAGCGGCACGCACCGAAAGCGTCATCTCCATCGCGTCGGCGGTGCGTTGCATGAGGGCAAGAAACGGCTCTAACAAAGGGCCAAGCTTTGTCTTGGCATTCTTTGTTGGGATCGTTTTGAACTTTGGTTGTCTGTCCTCTTTTTTGAGCAGGGCTTGATACAGAATGTCCAGATCAGCGTGGGTTGGATCATCGGTATCCACCTGCGACAGAAGAGCAGCCAGCTTTTTCATCGTCGGCGATTCAGTCGCAAGAATATCCGCCGCGTCCTGCAGCCATTTGGCGGTATTGGCGTGTATGACGTGTCGGGGCAGGGCGTTCGGATCGAACTCCGGGTCCAGATTAAAAAGCGCCTGAATGTCTGACTGAGACCGGGGCTTGGAAAACGCGTCTTCATGCTGGATGATCTGTGAGGTGAGATCTGACAGGTCTTCGCCTTGGAAAAAGGCAGCGACGTCGGCCAGAACTGCGCTCTCGTCCCCTTCGGCCATGGTGTCGACAATCTCAGCGCGCAGTAGATCAGCGGCGCGGTCCTCGATTTCGGTGAATTGTGGGCTGACCCCTGCCTCCAACGGAAACCGCCTGAGCAAAGCGCTACAAAACGAGTGGATCGTCTGGATTTTCAGACCGCCGGGCGTTTCGATCGCGCGGGCAAAAAGGCTACGGGCTTCGCGCAGTTTTTCAGGCGTAATCTGGCCTTCCAGGCCCAGTTCATCCAGCGCTTCATGCAATGATGCGGCGTCCAGCATGGACCACGCGCCAAGTCGCTGAAACAGTCGGTTCTGCATTTCCGAGGCAGCGGCCTTGGTGTAGGTCAGGCACAGAATATGCTGCGGCTCCACGTCATCCAGCAGCAGTCGCGCAACCCGGTCGGTCAGAACCCGCGTTTTGCCAGAGCCTGCATTAGCTGACAGCCATGTGGTGGCGCGGGGTTGCGCGGCCCGCACCTGCGCTTCGGTGGCGTCATGGCGCTTGGTCACTCTAAATTCTCCCTGACGGGTTTTGCGGTCGCATCCCATTCGCCATAGCGTGACAACAGATCATAGTCGCCACCGTATTTGTCCATTTGTAGGGCAAGTCGTGCCGTATATCCCTTGTTAGGGTCTAAATACGCAGCGAGAAGCTCTTCGAGGTGGGCGAGCACCTTGGCGGGCGGTTCATCGCTCAGCGGTGCGTCAACAACATCACTCGCGGTTTTCAACCCAATGTATTGCGCCTTTTCGACGGTTCTGGGTCCGAGCTCACGAAATGCCCCTTGTTCGACCATCGCTGCCTCGATCAATAGCTGTTTGTTGAACGTGACCTGTTCATTCTTGGTGGGCGGTTTGCCGCTTTTGTAGTCGTAAAGGATGATGGTCCCGCTTGGCGTCGCATCAAACCTGTCTGCGCGCGCGGTGAGCGTCATGCCAAGGTTTTCGATGTCCAATGACCCTGCTGCTTCCTTTTCGAGGGCGATTGGCGTGGCCTCTTGCAATCTTGCGGCATCAGCCTCAACGTACCATGCGGCCAACCGGTCAAAACGCGCCCGAAGAAGGGCACGCGCAGAGGGCCACGGCACATCGCGATCCAAAAAGACATGCGCGATCTGCTTAAAGTGCAGGGGCGTCATGGTGGATGGGTCGCGCAGGTAGCTGCGGACGAAAGCTTCGAGTATGTCATGCGAAAGGGTGCCGCGCAGCAAGGCATCCGCCGTTTGCACCAGCGGTCCGGTCTTTTTTAACCCCAACACGTGGCGCGCATAAATCGCGTAGGGGTCCCTTATTAGTCTCTGTATTTCTGTAACACTCAACTTGCGGGGCCGGGCAGAGACGGGCGGGACAGGCGACGGGCGCGGTGCGGCAGGGATGCGGTCAACGGCCTCGAAGCTGCGCGCTAAAGTCAGCCAGTCATCCCCACGGTTTCGCATCTGCGCGACACAAGCGGGTCCATCTGCCTCTGGCAAGCCATTCAGCAAGTTTAGCAGTCGGTTGACCCAACGTGCGACAACCGTTTCAGCCTCATCCGACCGGATGGACCTGCTTAGCCAGACTTCGGGCGCTGCAATGGCCTGTTGATAGTCATGTGCCGAAAGTCCGATGCGTCGCTCTGGCAATAACAGGCCTGCTTTATGGCGTAGAATTCTGTTCAGCCACGGGTCTGCAGCAGGCGCTTCGGGCCACGACCCTTCGTTCAGTCCAGCCAGAATAACCAGATCAGCGCCCTGCACCCGTGCCTCCAACGTGCCCCAGATCATGATCCCAGAATAGGGTGCGTCACGGTCACGAACATCGCCTTCTGCCAGCAATGCGCCGATCAGATCACCATATTCCGCAGAGGTCATGGTACCGCCGGCATCTGAATGGAGGTCAAGGTCGTCGAAAACCGCCCGCGCTTTCTGTCCGGCTTTCTGGTCCCAAATCTCGCCGGGTTCTGTACCGCCCCGTCCGGCGGACAAGGCTTCGGCCAACTGGCGGTGTCGGGTGACCCACTCGCGAAGCGGTAAGGTCGCCGCGACCTGTTTGCCCGTCAAAACACCGCACACCCACTCAACCCAGTCTTTGAACTCTGGCGCATCGTACTTCTCCATCAGCTGGCGGAGGCTGTCCGCCTGCGGGTAGGGTAGCCCTTTGGACCTGATTTGCGCTTCAAGCCGTTGGGTATTCAGGACGTGCTGCGCGCGATCTTCATTGGCATGGCACAACGGATGCTTAAGCAACGTCAACAGCGTTTCAGCATCAAGCGTCCGCTGAAAGAGGCCCGCGATATGCCGCAAGAACCGCCCCGGCGGAGACAAGTGCAGGGGGCTGCCCGCTGAATCGTCCGGTAGGATATCCCATTGGTCCAATGCGGCTGAGACTTGCCGTGTCAAAGAACGGTCCGGCGTGATCAGGGCAGCGATCTGGCCGTCTTCTGCCGCTTTGCGCAGACGCAGGGCAATTGCGAGAGCTTCCAACCTTGGCGTGGCCGCTTCGAGCAATGTCACATTCTCAACCGCCTGAT
This sequence comes from Roseobacter sp., assembly GCA_045106135.1. GTDB lineage: Bacteria > Pseudomonadota > Alphaproteobacteria > Rhodobacterales > Rhodobacteraceae > Roseobacter. The sequence goes on from JBGCEG010000011.1 coordinate 152,967, forward strand.
CCAGATCGGTGAGGGTTTTCCCTTCGGTGATCCAGGCATCCGTCACTGGCGCGGGTCTCAGGCTCATTGAAATGAGCTTGTTGCGGGCGGGTGAGGGGGCAGTTGTCTCCACCCAAGGGGCAACCTGCGCCACAGGTAAGGCCAGATTTTTCAGAAGCTTGGAGAATCGGAACTGCGGATGGTCTTCTGAGGTGAGCGGATCTTCAAGTGTTTGCCAAACGGCCTGTGGTTGATCAAAGTCGAACCCGGGCAGGATCACAGCCCCTTGGGGCAGTTGTGCCGCGGCTTGCATCAAATTGTGTGTCGTCCCCCGCGATCCGGTTGACCCTGCAACAATGATGGGATGCATTGGGGGCACCGTTTCCCATCGTGAAATGAGGCTGTTCACCACTTGTCTTTGACGTCCCTGCGGATCTGCACCTGCGCCGTTTTCATCCAAATACGACTGCGCAATAGAGATAAATCGCTGCGCGCGGGCCCAATGACCGGACTGGTCGCTGACGTCTAACTGGCGGATCGTTTCGGGCGGAACGCCTTCGGCCTGCATCTCGTCCATGAGCGCCGCAAGGCTGTCTGTCAGGTCATAAAGCGAACTGCGTGGGGCGAGTGACGGGTCTGTTTCCAGTAATTTTGAGACCAGTGTAATCAGGTCAAGCCGTCGTTTCAGGCCAGAGATTGCCGGAGGTAGGATCAGGTCGGGGGCCAGCCCCTCCAATTCGGTTACAAGATGGATGCGCGGCAAAAGCAAGGGCGGGCCGTCGTTGAAAATCTGAGTCATGCGCCGCTTCATGCGGGTCGTGTTGACGATGACATCAACCCGGGCCAGCGCCTCTGGCGGTTTGTTCTGCACTTTCTTGCGCAACCCGTCCACGAGCGCCTGCGGGAAATCAACGCCGGGGGCGACACCAAAAACGCGCGGTGTGCTGCCGGTTTCAAACATCCGCTTGCTCCAGCAGGGTTTCTGCCAAACCGATCCCGGCGGGATGCCCGACATCGCACCACTTGCCCGGATAGGCACAGCCAAAAAGCGTGCCTTTGCGCGCCAGCAGGTCCCAAACCAGGTTCAATGAGAAAACGGTGTCAGAAATCTCTGCCAATACCTCTGTCTTGATAATCTGCGCGCCGCCGTACACGAACCCTGCACCCCGGCCCAATCGGGTATTTCCGTCCATCGAAAAGTCGCCCGATCCAGCGTAACCCACCGTATTTGCGAAAGGAACGACCGCCAGCAGAGCGTCCATTTTGGCGGGTTGCCATGCAGATTTGAGCGTCTGCAAAGGGTTTTCTCCGACCCAGATCGCATCTGAATTCAAGGTATAGACCGGGCTGTCTTGCAAGACCGGCAGCGCGTTTTTCAATCCGCCGCCAGTGTCCAAAATCTGAGGGGTTTCCAAAACAGTTTTGACCGACGATCCGCCGAGATGATCAACAAGCTGGTCGGCCTTGTAGTGGAGGTTTGCCACAACGCGTTTTGCCTCAATGCCCGTTGTGAGGCTGAGTGCGTGATCAATCAACGGACGTCCAGCGACCGCGATCAAAGGTTTCGGCATCCTGTCCGTGAGCGGACGCATGCGCGTGCCAAAACCCGCCGCAAAGATCATGACTGAGCAGGGGGTATCGGGCATTTTTTCCTCAGGCCGTCCAGGATTTCAGGGGTTGGTTGGGCAAGGGTCTTTGCGACCACACTCGCAAGGTTTTCCAGATTTGGGTGGGCAAGGTTTCTTTGTAAATGTGCCCAGACCCGCGGGATCAGATCAATGTACGATCCTTTGCCATCGCGAATGCACAAGCGTGTAAATACGCCGATAATACGAAGCGCGCGCTGCGCCCCAAGAGCCGCGTAGGCCGCGTGACTGTCAGCAGAATTTGCGCCTGATTGCGTTATGAAATACGCAAGCAATTCCGTCTCTAACTCGGGCCGTACGTCCCGTCGCGCGTCTTGCAGAATAGAGACCACATCATACAAAGGGTGGCCCAGCATGGCATCCTGAAAATCGAGCAACCCGACGCGGGCGACACCATCGCGATCCGGCAGCCAGATCAAATTCTCAGCGTGATAGTCGCGCAGGACAACGACTGCCGTGCTGTTCTCCAACGGGTGCAAAGCGTCGGACATTGCATGGCGCATTATGGTTTGCGCGTGCACATCTGGCATGCCTGTTGCGGCGGTCGCGTACCATTCGACAGACAGACCAGCCAGACCGCTCATCACCGCAGCATCATATCGCGGCAGCGTTTTTGCAGCTGCGCCTTGCAGGTGGATCAGCGCATCAAGGGCTGCGCGGTAAAGGGTTTGTTCGTCGCCGGGTGTTTTCAGGATGTGCTTGGAATAGAGATCATCCCCAAGGTCCTCGATCAGCAAAAATCCATTTTTGCTATCGGCCTTCAGGATTTTGGGCGCACTGAGCCCCAAACTGGTCAGGTACGTCGTCATGGCGATAAAGGGTTCTGTGTCCTCTCCTTTTTCGGGTGGGGCGTCCATTAAAACGCAGCCTGTGCCGTCCGGACGCTGCAGCCTGTCGTATCGACGGTTTGACGCGTCGCCGGCGAGCAACGATACCGTTGCGTCCTGCCAGCCTGATCTCGCGATAAACTGCGATTTGAGGGTTTCGCGTTCTGTCATGTCATCCATATCGCCATTTTCTTTTCCCACTGGCTGTCATTCCAAGACGCGGTCACCGTCCGATGGTTTTCGTCTGCGCCTTGTGAAAACGAAAGGGACAAAGCGTTGATCGGGGTGGTGTCTCCTAACCGGTCCGGCCATTCGATAAGGCAGATTGCTGTCTCAAATGCTTCTGGCAGGCCAAGCTCCTCAACCTCAAAGGTGGATGTCAGACGGTAAAGATCGCTGTGCCAGAGGCTGCCTCGCGTTGTCTCATAGGTCTGGACAAGCGTAAAAGTGGGTGAGGGGACATCCTCGGGGATTTGCAGGATGGCCTGAATGAGGCTGCGTGCAAAATGGGTTTTCCCGGACCCAACCGGGCCGCTTAAGAGGATTGTATCGCCTGGATCCAAATTGGCCGCTAGTCTCGCGGCAAAATCGGCGGTCTCTGTCTCAGTTTTGAAATCAAGGTGAAGCGGGTGGGTCAGCATTTTGCCATGGTGACCCGCGCCAGTCGGAGCCGCAAGGGCGAACCAGCGCTGTTACTGAGAGATTTGTGGCAGAGCCTTGCGTTGCTTAAGGCCTTTTGGCTGTGCCCGTGTCAAAAACCTGATGATCGTCGCGCCGGTCGCAATCCGCGAGACTGTGCAAGTCATCTGCGTCCCATCGAGCAATGAAATTGGCATTTCCCATGTGTCTTTGTCGCCGTAGTCGAGCACAAAGTCCGTCAAGGCGGCCCAGCGCGCGCCGGGTTCGCAGCTTCGTTTCCATTCCCGGACAGAATCGGTGATGGAGATATCTGCAAATGATCCGTCCGGGTCGATCCCCCAAAGGTCACGGTACGCAAGGTTGCAGAAGGTCAGAATGCCGGTTGGGGAAAACACGACAAGCCCTTCTTCGAAACTGTCCATCAGCGATTGACCCAGTTCCAGTTCCGCCCGGAAATTTCTTGTCAGAGACACTTCTGCGCTGATGTCTTCGATCAGAAACGCGATTGCCCCGTCCGGATGTGGCCGGCCGTGGACCCGGTAGGTCTGCCCGGTCTCCAGCGTCCATGTCTCTTGATACCGCCCGTCTGTTGCTGCAGCGATCACATCTGCAATCTGCTGCCGCCAGGAGCTGTAATTCTTGGGTTCGGGCATGCGACGGTTTTCGCGCATCCGGTCGAAAAAACTCAGGAGCGTCGGTCTGCCGCTCAGAAAATCTGCTGGCAAGCCTGTCAGGTCGATCAAAGCGGGGTTAAACAGCGCCAGTTGCCCGTTGCGATCAAAGATTGCGAGGCCAATGGACAACTGTGCAAAGGTTTTGGCGAGTGTCTGAACAAAGTTCCGTTGTGCGGCTTCTGACTTAACCACCGCGTTTATGTCCATCGCGTGGAAGATGGTGGTATCGCCGGTCACAATCGAAACGACTTCATACCAGTCTTTGCAGTTCTCATCGCGGGCCTGGGCATAGACACGGGTTGGTTTTGACACGCTTTGGTCCAGTGGTGTGTCAAAAACCGGTTTATCCGCGCGTGGGGACGTTCCATGCAGCTTTTTGAAAAGCATCTCATAGGATGCGTTGTGCCATGTGACGATCCCGTCACCGTCAATCTGCCAGATTGCATGCGGGGTCGTGTCGCTGGCCCGCCTGAGGTCTGAAAGTTCCCGGTGCAGCGCGGATTTTCCCTGCTCTGAAGTGTCAGGCGTGTCTTCTGTTTCAAAAATCTGCACGCGCGTGAATTTGCCGTGCCGCATCAGGCTCAGGACGCCTGTGTCTTCGGTGTAGCGGGCGTCAACAAGCTGCGTGCCTTCAGCGGAATCCTCTGGGTGTTCGGGAAGAAGTGGAAACCGTTTGATGATGCGCTCGCGCCAAGCGGCCCAATCATCCTGACCCGGCACCAGCCGGTAAAGCTGCAGTGCGGAATCCGAGGCGTGGTTGAGGTCTTCATGCTCGAACAGAAAGGAAATGTTGTCGCTGTGCCGAAGACGCAGCGCATTGGACTGAGCGGTTGCCTGCCGTTTCGGCGAAGCAATCCACAAGGCTCCAGCCATCGTGCTGAAAGCAACAGCAGCAACCGTAATCGCGATATCCATGAATTGCATGCTCAAACCCGTACGGCATTTATCGGGTTAAGTATTCAGGTTTTTGGTTAATGGTGGGTTAAAGTGTCCCCTTAAACTGGGATTTGCTGGTTTTTGCCAATGGCCACCGGCGTTTCGCTGTGCTGGACATCTATCTTGCGTCTTGGCCAGGTGACCTCCACGATTGCGCCGAAAGAACGCTTGGACGGGGCCGCGGTTTCTCCCGGTTCGCGCCCGTTGGCGAAATTCAATTCAGCGCCGGACCTTTCGAGAAGCGTTTTTGCAATAAACAGCCCCAATCCCATGCCTTCATATTCTGGTCGCGCGCTGCTTGTATCACTGCCACGGCGCCGTCGCATGAAAGGATCGCCAATCCGACCGATGACGTGCAAAGGGAACCCGTTACCGTTGTCGATGATCCGCAGTACAATCTTGCGGTCGTTCCAATCGGCTTCGATCCAGACTTCGTCCGATGCAAAATCAACGCCGTTTTGTATCAGGTTGCGCAATCCATGGACAATCTCGGGTTTGCGCAGAATTGATGGTTGTTCTGCGGCGTTGCCAATGCACTCAAAAGTCACGGTTTTCCCACGCGCCAAATGCGGTTCTGCGGCCTCTTCCAAAACCCGCATCAAGGGCGCTTGCCGCATGTGCAGATCATCTTTGCCAGCACGTCCCATGTCTCGCAAAATGTCACGGCACCTGTCTGCCTGCTCTTTGATCAGCAGGGCGTCCTCCTGCAGGTCTGCCCTGTCAGCGAGCTCATCGTAAAGCTCGCCACTGGCCAGTTTTATCGTGGCAAGAGGCGTGCCAAGCTCATGCGCTGCTGCGGCAACCACCCCGCCCAGATCGGTCAGTTTCTGTTCCCTGTCCAGCGCCATTTGAGTGGCCGAAAGAGCATCCGACATGGAGTGTATTTCGGTCGTGACCCGCACAGAATAGAGACTGATAAAGACAATTGCGATAATCAGCGCGATCCATGTGCCAAACATGAAGACATCTGCTACTTCAAGGATGAAGCCCTGTTCCGTGCGCAAGGGCAGGTGATATTGCGACAATAAGGTGACCAAAGTGATGGCGGTCGCGCCAAGCACAAAAGTAGAGCGTAACGATAATACGGTCGCGGATACGGTCACTGGGCCCAGCATCAGCAGCACAAAAGGATTGTGCAGCCCGCCAGTCAGATAAAGCAGAAAGCTGAGTTGGAGCAGATCGAACATGACCATCGCGAAGTTTTCAATTTCGCTGAGACGTTTGTTTTCGGGAAAAACGAAAATCGCTACCAGATTGGCGATGGCAGCCGCCCCGATGGCCAGATAGCACAAGCCCACCTCAAGCCGCAGATCAAGAAAATACTGGGCAAAGAGGATCGCCGTAAGCTGACCGCAGATCGCCACCCATCGCAACAAGATCATCGTGCGCAGACGAATCCAGTTCGCGCGCGTTTCACGTCCTAAAGGTTTCACATCAACGTGCGCCATTCTTCACCGGTAATTGAGTTGCACAAGTGTCGCAGGACGGTAGAACCGAGCCATGGTAGAAGCAAGTTTTAGGTTGTGTGAGGAAGATTCAACATGCGTCTGATTGCCATTCTTTCGACTGTTGCGATTGTCGGTTTACTTGGCGGTTTATGGCTTGCCACAAGCCAGACAGGGTCTGATGACCAGTTTGCATCGTGCCGTGGGTCATCCATTGCGGGTGGTCCGGAAACGATAGGTGGACCGTTTGAACTTGTGAACGGTGATGGCGAAACCGTGACGGAAGCTGAGGTCATTAAAGAACCTTCGCTGCTTTATTTTGGCTATACTTTTTGCCCGGACGTTTGCCCGTTTGATGTTGCCAGAAACGCTGATGCGACGGATGTGCTGGAACAACGAGGCGTGACAGTCACACCCGTGTTTATCTCAGTTGATCCGCAGCGCGACACCCCAGAGATTGTTGGCGACTTTGCAGAGGCGCTGCATGACAGAATGATCGGATTGACCGGCACGCCGGAGCAGGTTTCTGCGGCAAGTCAGGCGTACCGCACCTACTACAAAGCTCACGATGATGGCGATGAATTCTATTTGGTCGATCATTCGACATTCACCTATCTGGTACTTCCGGAACATGGGTTCGTAGAGTTTTTCCGGCGTGAAGTTTCTGCTGATGAGATGGCAGATCGAGTGTCGTGTTTTGTCGACAACGCGTGATGCTGTCGCATCACATTTGACGCGCCCCATTTAGACCTACATTATCGCATCCAACCAGATGAATGGGGATGGGAAGTGCGCATGAACGAACTTAGTCCGAAAGACCTCGGTGAAGACCGCAGTCTGCTATTGCTCGATGACGACGAGCCTTTTCTGCGCAGGCTTGCAAAGGCAATGGAAAAGCGCGGGTTTGACGTAGAGACAGCAGGCTCTGTCGCGGCAGGCCGTGCGATTGCCATTGCGCGTCCGCCTGCCTATGCGGTCGTGGACCTGCGGCTTGATGATGGTAACGGGTTGGACGTGGTCGAGGTTTTGCATGAAAAGCGGCCCGACGCCCGTGTGATTGTGCTGACGGGCTATGGTGCCATCGCGACGGCAGTGGCAGCCGTGAAAATCGGTGCGGTGGATTATCTGTCCAAACCTGCAGATGCGGCAGACATCGTGAATGCTCTGTTGGCCAAAACCGACGACCTGCCACCGCCGCCTGAAAACCCGATGAGCGCGGATCGGGTTCGGTGGGAGCATATCCAACGCGTTTTCGAGTTGTGCGATCGTAATGTCAGCGAAACTGCGCGGCGGCTCAACATGCACCGGCGGACGTTGCAGCGCATTCTGGCCAAACGCTCGCCCCGGTGATGCAAACCTGTCTCTGACCTGCGGTGTGGGTCAGAGATCAAACCGTTTGCTGATCTTCGAGACCTGCAAACCGCTTTCCAGCAGCACGTTTTCATCGAAGGCCCAGTCGCGGAAGCCCCGGCTCTGATAATAGGTGAGCCCCCCTTCGTTGTCTGCGCGGATAGTTGCATTGATCCAGACGCATCCCATCTTTTTGGCGGCCTTCTTTGTGGCCTCAAACAGGGCAGACCCGATGCCCAGACCGGTCTGGCCTTTTTGGACAAAGGTGGCGATGTCTATAGCCTCAGCGGGCAAATTGACGTGCGGCGCGATCCACTGAAAGCCCACGACCTGTTCGCGTTCATCCAGCGCCACATGCCATGCAGACCTGTCCGGGTTGGCCGCCATCCGGTCGATCAGGTCATCGCCGGTGACCGGCCTTGTCAGCGCAGTGGTTCCGCCCGCTGCAATAATCTCATTGAGCAGCCGCGCCATCGAAGGTGCATCCAGCGCCATTGCTTTTCTTACTCTGATCATTTGAACGCCTGCATGAGTTCATAGTGTCGGTTGGTAAAGGCGTGACGCGCGGCAACGGGCGCCCGCAGGGAGATTTCGAGACCGTCCATTGCTTCCATATTGGGACGCCCAAAGAACTTTGTGGCTTCAGTTTCTGAGAAACCGGCAATCTGAACCGCCTCCATCCATGCGCTGATCTTGTCGGCCTTCTTGATCTTCGCCTTCAGACGCTTTGGTAAAACCGCAGGCAACCCGAACCGTAAATGCACAGCCGCCGTCAGCCTTTCGTCAAGCGCGCTGTAGCCCGGACCAACAGCCGCTTTTACAGGCGAGATCATGTCGCCAATCACATACTCCGGTGCGTCATGCAAAAGCGCGGCAAGCCTGTCATGCGGGGTGGCGCCGGGGGTCATTCGATCAAAAATCGCTTCGACGAGCAAGGAGTGTTCCGCCACCGAATAGGCATAGTCACCTTTGGTTTGCCCGTTCCAGCGCGCGACAAAGGCCAGACCGTGGGCGATATCTTCGATTTCAATGTCCACCGGGGTGGGGTCAAGCAAATCCAACCGCCGCCCTGATAGCATGCGTTGCCAGGCACGTTTGGGTGCCGCCATCGACAAATTCCTCCTCCGGTTGATTCGACGCGTCCTGATACCTGACTTTAAAACCCGGCGGAACCGCGCGCGAGCGTGTGATGAAGCGCACATAAGCGTCAGTGAAACATGGTTAACGCTGTGGTTCCAGTTCTAGACAATCGCTGCATTGCTGCATTTGTAAATGAATGCTATGCGCAGCCCAACATTCCCATACACCGGAGACATCTTGTGACGAACGATTACGTTGTGAAAGATATTGCGCTGGCTGAGTTTGGCCGGAAAGAGCTTGATATTGCAGAAACAGAAATGCCGGGCCTGATGTCGCTGCGCGAAGAATATGGCGAGTCGAAGCCATTGGCTGGCGCGCGTATTGTCGGCTCGTTGCACATGACCATCCAGACAGCGGTTTTGATCGAAACGCTTGTGGAACTGGGCGCTGACGTGCGCTGGGCGTCCTGCAACATTTTCTCTACGCAGGATCACGCAGCTGCTGCGATTGCAGCCGGCGGCACACCGGTGTTTGCGATCAAGGGCCAGACGCTGGAAGAGCATTGGGACTACCTCGACAAATCGTTCATGTTCGATGAAGGCCCGAACATGATTCTTGATGACGGGGGCGATGCGACGCTTTACATCCTGCTCGGTGCACGCGCCGAGGCCGGTGAAGAGATCATCGCCGTTCCGCAGTCCGAAGAAGAAGAAGTGATCAAAAAGCAGATCGCAAAGCGTATGGCGGCAAGCCCCGGTTGGTTCACAAAGATGCGTGACCAGATTAAAGGCGTGTCCGAAGAGACGACCACTGGCGTTAACCGTCTCTATCAGATCAAACGCGAAGGCGGCCTGCCGTTCCCGGCGATCAACGTAAACGATTCCGTGACCAAGTCGAAATTCGACAATAAGTACGGCTGCAAGGAATCGCTGGTGGATGGTATCCGCCGCGCCACGGACACGATGATGGCGGGCAAAGTCGCGCTTGTCTGTGGTTATGGTGACGTGGGTAAAGGGTCTGCTGCATCGCTCGCGGGCGCGGGCGCGCGGGTCAAAGTGACCGAAGTGGACCCGATTTGCGCGCTGCAAGCGGCCATGGACGGTTTCGAGGTGACATTGCTTGAGGACGAGATCGACAAAGCCGACATCTTTATCACCACCACGGGCAACAAGGATGTGATCCGCATCGAGCATATGCGCGCAATGAAGGACATGGCGATTGTTGGCAACATCGGCCACTTTGACAATGAAATTCAGGTGGCCAGCCTGAAAAACCACAAATGGACCAACATCAAAGAACAGGTTGATATGATCGAAATGCCATCTGGCAACCGCATCATTCTTCTGTCCGAAGGCCGTCTGCTGAATCTTGGTAACGCGACCGGTCACCCGTCTTTCGTGATGTCTGCCAGCTTTACCAATCAGGTTCTGGCCCAGATCGAGCTGTGGAAAAACGGTGAGAACTATGACAACGACGTCTATATTCTGCCCAAACACCTTGATGAGAAAGTGGCGCGTCTGCACCTTGACCGGATCGGTGTGAAGCTCACGCAGCTTGACGCGGATCAGGCGTCCTACATCGGTGTGAAACCAGAAGGTCCGTTCAAGCCAGAGCATTACCGCTACTAAGCGGGACTGAATTACAAAACAGAAACGGCATATACCCGACGGTATGTGCCGTTTTTTCGTTTGCCCGTATCATTGCCTATCGCAGGGGTTGGCGGACAAAACTGCTTTGCGAGATGTGGTTTCAAAGCTAACGTTTCTGCCACTAACCAAAGTAACGGTGACGAGGAGCGCACAACATGGGAAAACGGGATGATTTGATCGCGCAATATGCGGATGATCTGAAAAAAAAGTGCGGGGTAACACCTGACATGGATTTGCTGACGAAAGTTACAATCGGCTGTGGGCCGTCGATATACAACGCGGACGCGTCAACAGTTGCGAGCAGCCAGCCACAAGAGTTGGAAACCGTCAAAAACAGCTTTCTGATCGGGAAACTGGGCTTGAGCGACGGACCAGAGTTGATGGAAGGAATCGAAAAAGTTGTCGCAACGTATGGTTCAGCAGAGCGAAACAAGTACCGCGCCGTTTTTTACTACTTACTGACCAAGCACTTTAGGAAAGAAGCCGTCTACGGGTAACACTTGTGCAGTTCGGTTTTCTCTACAATCGGTAAATTATTTAGAATCACTTGAAACAATTGATTTGTTGAGATTTTTTCCTGTGTCATGTATCTAATCAGCATCCGGCATAGAAGGCCAGGACCAGTTTCAGACACGTGTGGTGGGTATGGTAGCACGTGGGGAAAGAGGGGTTCTGGCTTTGTGCTGGGACCCCTTGCCATTTGCAGAGACTACAATCGCAGGACGATCGCTACCTGTCTTGGGAAAATCAACAAATCTGCGTATTCATACGTCTGATCATGCTTTTGTTAAAGGTATCAAGGCCCTGAAGGCTTTGTCTCGACTTGCATCAGATGCGAATGCCCCAGCATCAGTCACCTGCAAAACGCCAGTGTCGCTTTGCCTGCTTTCAGCGCCGATCACCTTTTGTACAAAGGCGGGCTAAGGCGCGATCCCGGCCATGTCGCAGATCAGCGCCCATTCTGTTGCTGAGACAGGTTGCACGGACAGCCGTGAATTCTTGACAAGAACCATCTCTGTCAACTCAGGATGTGCCTTGATCGCCTCCAACGTTATGGGCTTTTGCACGGGCTTGACGGCTTTGATATCAACACATTCCCAACGTTGATCTTGGGTGGTGCTATCGGGGTGGACCTCTGCGCAGACCTCCACGATCCCGACAATCGCCTTGTCTTTTTGCGAATGGTAGAAAAATCCGAGATCCCCAAGCTTCATCTCCCGCATGAAATTGCGCGCCTGATAGTTGCGGACGCCGTCCCATTCTTCACCGGCGTCCCCTTTGGCCACCTGATCGTCCCATCCCCAAGTGTCGGGCTCGGATTTGAACAGCCAATAGCGCATCAGCCGATCACCCTGTTCCAGGGGATCAGTTCGACAGAGGCAAAGAGCCCCGCTTTGTTGTAGGGGTCCTGTGCTGCCCAGGCTTCGGCCTTTGCCATGTCCGCAACATCCAGAATGATCAAAGAGCCGGTCATGTCGCCCTTTTCATCAAGCAGGGGTCCAGCTTGTTGCACTGCGCCGCCTTCCTTCAGATAGGCTACATGCGCTGGGCGGTTTTCAAGGCGGACCGGCAGAGCGCCGGGTTTGTCACGGGCGATAAGCGCGATGAGCATATGTATGTCCTGTTGATTGGTGTTTGGCGCATCCAACCCGGTTTTCGTGCCCGGAACAAGCCACGGTCAGGCTTTCGCGCCTTTTTTGCCGCTGCCCAGCATCGAGGGTTGCGCGGTATCAAGCGGCCAGCGTGGTCGTGCAGACAAACGGTTGGTGTCAGGCGATCTGACCGCCATCTGCTCAAGTGCGGCATGGCCGATCATGGCGGCGTTGTCCGTACAAAGCGACAGGTGCGGGGCCACGAACTGCGCCCCGAGGCTCTGGGCGACTGCCTCCAGTGACGCACGGATGGCCTTGTTGGCAGCCACACCGCCGGCCACACACAGGCTGGGGGTGTCAGGCGCAAGATTCAGGTAAACAGACATGGCGCGCCGTGACTTCTCCGCCAGCACGTCGACGACAGACGCCTGAAACCCGGCGCATAGATCTGCGCGCAGTTGTTTGGGCAGGCCGCCATGTTCAGCGACCACAGCGTCGCGGGCGCGCAGCACAGCCGTTTTCAACCCTGAGAAAGACAGGTCACGGCCGTCCCGATCCAACAAGGGGCGCGGCAGTTTAAATCGCTTTGGATCGCCCGACAGCGCCTCTCGTTCGACCGATGGCCCGCCGGGCTGATCTAGGCCCAGCAGGCGGGCGGTCTTGTCAAAGGCCTCCCCCGGTGCGTCGTCAATCGTACCGCCGAGCCGTTCAAAGCTGTCGGGCCCTTTCACGATCAGAAACTGGCAATGCCCGCCTGAGACCAGAAGCATCAGGTAGGGAAAGGGCACATGATGGGTCAGGCGAGGTGTCAGCGCATGGCCTGCCAAATGGTTAACGCCATAGAGCGGTTTTTGCAGCGCGGTCGCCAGCCCTTTGGCCAATGAGACACCCGCAACCACGCCGCCGATTAGCCCCGGCCCGGCCGTGACCGCAATGGCGTCGATATCCGAAAGCTGAAGGCTGGCCTCTGACAGGGCTTGTTCGACGCAATAATCCAGTCTTTCAGCATGTGCGCGGGCGGCGATCTCTGGCACCACCCCACCAAAGGGCGCATGCAATGTGTCCTGTCCCATCACAATAGATGACAGGATGTCAGTGCGCGCATCGGGCGTCTTGCGCAGCACCGCAGCGGCGGTATCGTCGCAACTGCTTTCCAACGCGAGGACAGTTTCAATCATCATTTCAGCCCAATCCGTTGCGAAAACTCCGCCGGGCAGGTAACACCATAAGGGGCCGTAAACAACTCTGAGCAGGTCATGACCGCAGACCAGACCTTCTTGATCCTGACCCGCCCGGCCCATGCACACGCAGGTTTTTTGACCGAGCTTTCGCCTGCAACGCGGTCGAGGCTCACCGTTGTGTCATCGCCTTTGATGGAGATTGCAAAGGTTGAGGGCGTTGGGCCCGCGCTTGGTGTGTTCAGTGCTGTCTTTACCTCAGCCAACGGTGTGCGGTTCGCGCCACCGGGGCAAGGTCAGGCCGCCTTTTGTGTGGGCCGGGCAACCACGGATGCGGCCTGCAAGGCAGGATGGATGGCGCGCTGCCTTGGTGAGAACGCGGACGCGTTGATTGAAACACTTTTGCAGACGCCCCCAACGGGCGATCTGGTGCACTTCAGCGGGCAGCATCAGCGGGGCGATATCGTGGAAAACCTGCGCGCGGCTGGCATCAACGCGGCGCGCAAGATCGTCTACGATCAGGTGCTTCTTGACCTCTCTGAAGCTGCGCAAACTGTGCTTGTCGACAACTCCAGGGCGATTGTGCCTCTTTTTTCGCCGCGCACAGCCGCGCATTTCGCGCGCCAAACAAAGCCAAGGTCCGGGCTTTTTCTGATCGCCCTCAGTGAGGCAGTGGCCAGTGTTTTACCGGAAAATCTGCAAAAGTCATGTAGTGTCGCGCGCACCCCGACAGCCAAAGCAGTTGCTACGAATATAGAAAAGCTGCTTGCAAAAGACGGCTTGGCTTGAGAGCAAAGAGCGTCGAGAGTAAGGTCGCCGACAGGGGTGCGCGTGCTAAGATTCGAAAAGGGTGGATATTTTGGCGAAATCTAAAAAACCGGACACGCAAGCCGACACTGAAGGACAACAGATCGACAGTGTGAAAAAAGACGCGATCGACGTGGAATTCGAAGCGCTGGATCCCGTAGATTCCACCTTGGACGTGCATGACGATCCCGCCCACAAGCCAACGGACGCAGAAGCACCCGATGGGGCCGACAGCGGGACGCTTGTTGATGAGGGCCTTGAGGCCAAGAACCTCCCAGATGGTGAACAGCCTGATCAAGCGGATAGCGATGGCACAAAAGAGATCGCAGACACGTCCGAGCTTGATGGTCCGCTGGAAGAAACTGCACCGGACAATGTGTCAGACGCACCCTTGGATGATGACCACAGGGATGCGCAGGACCCTGACAAAGCCCTTGGGGAAATGGCTGACAAGCACGATGAGGATGTCGATCTTGACGATCTGACAGACCGGGATCAGACGCCCAGCGATAATGCGGACACAAAACCGGCGGCAGAACCTGTTGCCGCTGCCCCCGTCGCTGCCGAGCCTCAGAAAAGCGGTTTCATGCCCTTGTTCTTTGGCGGTGTTGTTGCGGCAGTCATTGGCTTTTTGGCTGGACAAGGCGGCATGTTGGAAGGTGTCCTTCCCGAAAGCTTCAAGGCAGAGGTCGTCGACCTTGCGCCATTGCAGGCGCAACTTGACGAGCAGACTGCGTTAAACGCAACGCTTGAAGCGCAGATTGCTGAATTGTCGGCCTTGGTGGCAGAAGCGGCCACGGTCGAGAGTGCTTTGCCTGCTGAGTTTGGAGAGCTGGAAACGGCAGTACAAACGCTGACCGGTCGTTTGGATGCCATTGAGACGTCGCCGCAAGCGCCTGCCGTTCCTGATGATCTGGCGACCACGGACGACGTGGCGGAGTTGCAATCTGCCTTGCAGGCGCAAAGCTCTGAGCTTGAGGCGCTGGCAGAACGGGCGCGACTGGCTGAAGAGAACGCAACGCTGGAGGCGCAGAAAGTGCTCGCGCGGGCGGCCCTTAGCCAATTGAACGCGTCGGTGGAAACCGGTGGCACTTACGCGGACGCAATTGCTGCGTTGGAAGACGTGACGCCTGTGGAGGTGCCGCAGGCGCTGCGCGATGCGGCCGAGACGGGTGTGATAACGCTTGCGGAATTGCAAGGCAGTTTCCCGGATGCAGCACGGTCCGCGCTGGCGGCGTCGCGCGCGGAAATCCCGGAGTCTGAGGTTGAAGGTGTGACCGGGTTTATCCGTCGTCAGTTAAGCGTCAGGTCGGTTGTGCCGCGCGAAGGCGACGGCGCGGATGCCGTTCTGTCGCGCGCTGAAGCTGCCGTTCGTGGCGGTTCGCTCTCTGAGGCACTTACCGAACTGGACGCATTGCCCGATACAGCACGTGCCGCAATGCAGGACTGGCTGGATCAGGCGCAGACCCGCAATGCCGTGCAACAAGCCGCCGCCGACCTGGCTGGTAGCCTAGCAAGTAACTGAGGAATAACGACATGCTTTGGTCTCTCATTAAACTCATCCTCTTTGTTGTTGCGGTGACAGCGCTGGCTTTTGGCGCGGAATACCTGTTGGAAAGCGAGGGCGGTGTTCAGGTCACGGTCATGGGCAGCGAATACACGTTCAGCCCGTTGCAGTCTGTGATTGCTGCGATTGTATTGCTTGCGACGGTCTGGGTGGTGCTCAAGCTTTTGTCGCTGTTTGTGGCAACGCTGAAGTTCCTCAGCGGGGACGAGACAGCTATCTCCCGCTGGTTCAGCCGCGGGCGTGAACGCAAGGGATATGCCGCCTTGTCCGAAGGGATGATGGCACTGGCCTCAGGCGAGGCGCGCGTCGCCATGGCCAAGGCCGCAAAAGCGGAGCGTTTGTTGAACAAGCCCGAGCTGACCAATTTGTTGACCGCGCAAGCGGCTGAAATGGCAGGGGACAAGCAGAAGGCGGAAGAGACCTACAAAAAGCTGGTTGCGAACGACATCACACGCTTTGTCGGGGTACGTGGTATTCTGAAACAGAAACTGGCGGACGGCGACAAGGACACAGCGCTGAAGCTAGCGGAAAAGGCCTTTCAGCTAAAGCCAAAGCACGAAGAGACCCAAGACATCTTGCTGCGACTGCAAGCTGACAACGAAGACTGGGGCAGTGCCCGCAGCACCCTGTCTGCCAAGCTGAAGTACGGCAGCCTGCCAAGAGACGTGCACAAACGCCGCGATGCGATCCTTGCGCTGTCACAGGCGAAAGATCTGTTATCGGATGAGAGCACAATCGAGGTCCGTGAGAAGGCGATTGAGGCAAACAAGCTGTCGCCTGACCTTATCCCGGCGGCTGTGATGGCGGCGCACAGCTATGTGGCGCAAAACAAGCCAAAACCGGCGACACGGATTTTGAAAAAGGCGTGGGAGGCACAACCGCACCCTGATCTGGCGTCGGCCTTTGCGCAGATTGCACCCAATGAAACGCCGACGGATCGTCTGACGCGGTTCACGGCCCTGACCCGCTTTCAGCCCGATCACCCGGAAACCAAAATGCTGTTGGCAGAGCTGAATATCGCCGCCGAAGATTTCCCGGCTGCACGCAAGGCGCTGGGTGATCTGGTGGAAACCAAGCCGACCGCGCGGTCCGTGACCTTGATGGCGGCCATTGAACGGGGTGAAGGCGCGCCGGACACTGTTGTACGCGGTTGGTTGGCGCGGGCTTTGACCGTGTCGCGTGGACCGCAATGGATTTGTGAAAACTGTCAGAACATCCCGTCTGAATGGGCGCCAACCTGTGAAAACTGTGGCAGCTTCGATACGCTGGCGTGGAAAGAGGCACCCGCCTCTGACATGGCAATGCCCGGTGGTGTAGAAATGCTGCCGTTCATCGTCGGGTCCATTGAGGATCAGACGGCACACGCGCCAGAGCCTGAAGGACCGATTGTTGAGGGTGGCGAGGTTCTCGATGGCGAAGCCGCGCCTGCAAAGTCAGCCTGATGCAGCTAGACACAGGGCAACCCTGCGGCTGATTTGACCAAAAGAGGAACGCTCATGTCTGATATCCAGCCCGTTATCGTGGACAAGGCAGATGGTATTGCGACGCTGACGCTGAACAACCCAGAGACCCTGAATGCGCTGTCAGAGACGGTTATGCGCGCTTTGCACAAAGCGTTGGATGAGATCGCTACGGACCACAAGGTTAAGGCTGTGATCTTGCGCGGTGCGGGAAACCACTTCTGCGCCGGGCATAACCTCAAGGAAATGACCGCGCGGCGTCAGGATGGCGATGGCGGCAGTCAGTATTTCAACGACCTCTTTGCGACCTGTTCGGCCATGATGATGCGCATTGTCACCTTGCCGCAGCCCGTTATTGCCGAAGTGCGTGGGATTGCGACGGCGGCGGGATGCCAGCTGGTCGCGACCTGCGATCTTGCGGTGTCGGCGGATGATGCGCGCTTTGCCACCTCTGGTGTGAACATTGGTCTGTTTTGCTCAACCCCAATGGTTGCGCTGTCGCGGAATGTGCCACGCAAAAAAGCGATGGAGATGTTGTTGCTGGGCGATTTTATCCCTGCGACCAAGGCCGCCGAGATTGGTTTGATCAACGACATTGTGCCATTGGCCAAGCTTTCGGATGCAACCCGTGCGATGGCGCAAAAGATCGTCGCCAAATCGCCTGTTGCGATCAAGATTGGCAAGGAAGCCTTTTACCGGCAGGCCGAGATGTCGCTTGAGCAAGCCTACGCCTATGCGGGGGCTACGATGGCGCACAATATGATGGCGCGGGATGCCGAGGCAGGCATTGGCGCTTTCATCGGGAAAGAGCCAATGCCTGAGTGGCAGGGAGAGTGAAACCTGAAAACGCTCTCCCTTTTCTGTCAGCCGATCTTGTACCCCCAGAAAGTGGTCTGGTCGGCTAAAAAGAACCCATCGAAATCGCGCATGATCCCTTGCAATTCGACGGTGTCGCCTGCAGCAAGTGCCGTCAAAACGGTTAAATTCAGGCTGGTGCGTTCGGTGATATGAGGGCCTGTGGCTTCATGCACAGACCCTGAGATTGGTGTGGTGCCGTTGACCACTAAACGCGCCCCCATACGCGCCTGATCGCTGACGTTTTGCTTGAATGTCAGGGCTGCGCCGAATGTATAGGTGCCGTCCGATGGTGCTGTGAAAGCATTGGTATCGGCGTCAAAACTGGCCTGATCGTTGTAGTCCAACGTGTTGATTGCGATCTTTTGCCATGTATCAACTGCGGTGAAGTTATCGAAATTTGTGCCGCCCTTGAACCGTGGCAGGTTGGGTTGCGAGACACCGCCTGTGGCCCCATCCACAATCCAGCCGTCCTGAAAATTCACCCCATCCGCAGTGGTTGCCAGCCGCAGGTCGTCTGACCCGAAAAGCCCCAGCAAGGCGCGGGTCTCAAAGTTGCTTTGAAAGATAAGCCCTGCCGCGTTTGAGGCCTGTTCCTTGTTCACCGTCTGGATCAGATCACCCGATCCGCCATCAGCCTGATAGAGCGCGGTCCAAAGCGCTGTATTCAGCTTTACTGAAAAAGGCGTATCGGAGGGCGCGATCATCCCAAGGCCAAAGGCTTCGATGTCCTGCAATTCCGCGCTGTCGAGATCAAGCCAATCAATCCCGTCATGCACCAAAAGGGTTTCGCGGGACGAGACATAGGCCCGCCACCCCGCTTGCGGCACAAAGAAACGCCAGGACCCGGTTTCAAACAAGGCGACTTCCCCGTCGCGACCAGACCAGTCGCCCCTTGCACCGTTGCCCACGATGAAGCGCGCGCCTTCTGTGGCGCTTTGCGATGGGGTCGTTTCGTCATCGCTGATGACGGCCAATTGTGTCAGCACATCCAGAATGCGCAAAGCTTCATTGTGCGTGACATGCTTTTGAGCTTGGCTTGGCGCAATGAATGGCAGCGACAAGCTATGAGAGGTATCGGCCATCGGGGTCCCTTCCGAAATGAAAACGTGGGCCCTTATTGTCGTGAAATGCTTTGCGTGGGTTTAGGCGTTCGCGCTTGGGGGAAAGGTTTCGTTAACGAATTCGCCATCAGTTTGCGGCTTTATTTCGAAGGGCAAAGCTCGCGAAACGGGAAATCCGCCCTACCTGCCTTCAGGACCCCACAATTGGTAGACCCACATGCACACAAAACCCTTGGCGATTTCCGAGCCTCTTGGGCCGGTTCTGATTGTCGATGATATACGGCACGGCCAAATTCATCTGGCTGTTCTGGTTGTCGCCCCCAAAGGCCATGATGTCCCCCCGTTGGTTTTTGACGGGGACGCGTTTGAATTTCTCCCCCTCGCCGTTTTCGATGATCTGACGGTCTGTCGGGCGCGTTTCACAGCACCAGCAAAAGGGGCGTTCCACTACAGCTTTGCGGGTGAAGACTATCCTGTCTGCACCTCCTTTGACGGCGACATGCGGCTTGGGTTTGCGTCCTGCAACGGCGAAGAACACGGCGATCTTGATCGCGACAACGCAGAACGCAATGTCATGTGGAGCCGGTTGCGCAAAGAACATGAAGAAGCCCCCTTTGCGTTGTTGTTGCACGGCGGGGACCAGATTTACGCTGATGAAGCAACCAAAGGGCATGCCCTCAGCGACGATTGGCCCAATTCCGTGCCCAAGGACCCGTTGCAAAGCGATCTGCATGATCTCGATGATCACCTCAGGCGTGAATTCATGCGGCGATACCTCGCGATGCTGCAATGCCCTGACTACGGGTGGCTGGTGGCGCGGGTGCCATCGCTGTCGCAGTGGGATGACCATGACATCTGCGATGGCTGGGGGTCCTTGCCCCGGTCGCGGACCTATTCCCCCGTGGGTCGGCACCTTTTTCAGGTGGCCCGCGACATGGCGCTGTTGTTCCAGCACGGCACGGTCGATGGGGATTTGCCGGGCAGGTTTCATGACCCGGAAGGGTACCATCTGGGCTGGTCGATTGATCTGCCCCAGTGTCGGTTGATTGCGCCTGACCTGCGCTCTGAACGGACACGCCGCCAGATCATGGGGCCGGGCGGTTGGGCGATGATGGAACAGCTTGCGCAATCCCCGGCGAAAAAGCGTGTTCTAATGATGTCGTCGGTGCCGCTGCTAGGTCCGAGGCTTTCCATCCTTGAAAGCCTGATGATCGTGATCCCCAAGATGCAGCACTACGAGGATGATCTGCGCGATCAATGGCAAAGCCGCGCGCACCGGGATGAATGGCGGCGGATGCTGCGACTGCTGCAAGAAGTTGCAAATAAGGACAGCGCAGAGATTACAGTGATTTCGGGTGAAATACATCTTGCCACGCGGGCCACGATGGAGCTGCAACCCGGGCAACATTTGCACCAGTTAGTCGCCTCGGGCGTGACTCACAGAGCACCGCCCAAAGCATGGGCGCGGTTTTTGGGTGCGCTTTCGTGGCTCGGGGAAGATCCGTTGCCAAAAAACCGCATCCTGATCCATCCCATACCCGGTCAGTCACACCGATACATCGCCGAACGCAATACAATGAGTTTGCAGCGAAAAGATGGGAAGTGGTCTGCGCAGTGGCATTTTGAAAAGTTGGGCAGGACGGATTTGCTAAAGCTCTGACACCGTCAGTTTTGCCGGGCTGAATGCAACTCATGGTTGGCGTTCTGGGCGAAGCGTGCTTTCATGCCAGACGATGACGTATTCAACCCAAAACACGCGGGGCGCGGGGCAGATGCGCGGATGGCCTGCGGTCCGTAGTCTCACGCGGTGCAGTGTACCCCTTGCGCTTTTGGTGCTGACTGGCTGCGGTGCCACGGATTTCCTGCTGCAGGACCGTCAAACCGGACAGATCGAGATTGCACCGGTGTTGTCCTGTGCTGAGGCCCGGGAGCAGGATGCAGGGTTGATCGGGGTGCATCTGCGTCAGTCGGATGTCGCCCAAAGTTTTGAGCTTTTCTCATTGGCGGGCCGTGCGAACCGCGACCGACTTCCCAAAAACCTCGATATCAATCAACAGAAAACACGGCTTGTGTCAGAGACCGCCGAGGCACTGCAGGAAGGGGGAACCCCCGCGACCGCCCAGCCAAGGCGCGCGTTCAGAGACGGGGAAAGCCTGCCTGCGGTCTACGACCTGAGCTATCGGTTGGACGGTGCCAACTTTGCTGGTCCCTTGGTGGTCGGGAATGGCGCTGCCGGTGCAGATATTCCCACGACTGGGCGCACGGCCTACAGCGGAAAAGTGCAACTGTCGCGCAGCGTAAGCAACGAAGACGGCAGCACGGCGATCGCAACGGCTGATGCAAGGTTCACGGTTGTTGTGGGGTATGGATCAAACTCCGCGACCTTCCTGATGTCTGATTTGACGACCACATCGGGCGAGCCCATGCCCTTTGTCAGCCTCGAATGGCGCAACCTCGGCTTGTGTGGGGCGCGCGTGGTGAGCACAGGCCAAGGCACCGTCCGTTTGCTTTCCGAGGACGGCAGACGCATCAGCCCCTTTACGGATGGCCGGACCTTGCCGGTTTTGCTTTCAAGTTTCGAAGCGATGCATTTTGAAGGGGGCAATCCACCGCAACCGCCTGGTGATTTTGGTGGGATCTTTTCCATCGAAAGCGATACCGGCACACTTGCCGCGATCTTCCTCACAGACGTTTCACCTTAAGCGTGTAGCTTTTCCTTGCGTCAAACAGTCGCTTGCGGCACTCTCTGCCTGGGGGAATTTGATTGCTGAACAATGTTTTATGCAGTGCCTCCAGCAATGAAACAAAACTCGAAGAGCTAACCTTCGCGGCGTATTGACTGGGTGGGCGCGATCACAAGGCGGAACGATATAGACGGTGCGACTGGTGCAAGAGACACTGAGCGTTTGCCGCACCCTTTGCGCGCTGGATACCTCAAGGTACGCCCGCTGTCTCTGGCTGAGCAGTTTTGTGCGGCAGGCCGGATTGTTGGCGCGGATACGATGCATCTGCGCACCGCTGCGACCATCACCCCCTGGGCGCGGCTGTTTCAGAACGAACCTGCCTATGTTCTGGCCCAGATCATCAGCTTTCATTCGGGCGATGCCGCAAAGTCGTTTGAACGGGCCTTGCAGGAGGAACCAGACAAGGCGCTTGAACAAATCGGGGCGCTGGCGCGCATGTTGGACAATTGGCTGACCCGCATCCAACGCAGCGGTTTGACAGACTTTTCCAAGCAGATCGCAGAACTAAACGCTGAAGGACGACTGACCGAGAGGATCGCCAGCTTTGCAAAAGGGCAGGCACGTTATGTGCGTCAGGCTGTTTTGGCGGCAGGCATGGTCCCGCGTGCAGCAAACAAGCGAAACGCGTTGCAAGAAGCGATTGCAATGGACACAGGGTTCAGGTCTGCCCACGCGTTGCTGCGCAATTCGATTGTGACGCTCCAGCCCATAGCCTCTGAAGCCTTCGAGCGGCGCATCGCGTCCGGCGATATAGACCCTGCTTTGGGCCTATTGCTGTCTGAACTGGCAGCGTCTGGTCTTGTCGATGAGCAGTTGAACGCTTTTGTGTCTCGGATTACCCGCCACTACTACGAGGACGTGATCGGGCAGTCGCTTGCCGGTCCATCAGAAGAGCGCATCTTGCTCCACCTGCCAAAGCCCAGACGCCGCAGCCTGTTGCCGAAAAACGCACTGCTTCAGGCACGGGGCGCAGATGGCGTCCTGCAGCGCTTCAAGACAGAGGCGGACGTGCCGGTCAGCACTGCGAAACTCATTGGTTCAGCTATCCTGAGCTATGAAACGGACCCGGCGATTTCGTTCAATGCGGCCCTTGGCGGGATCACCGGCGTTCGGGCAAAGCAGTTTCCGGCCGGGTCGCGGACAAGGCCAGAGCCTGTGTTCCTGCCTGCGACGTCGGGGGAGGTGGACATGGGGCTGGACGTCTCGTCCACCATGTTCGCCATGTCCGAAGGCGATCGTGTGATCGAGGTATCGCTGAACATGCGCAGGGGCAGCAACCTGCCCGCAGCCTCTGATTTCATCCCATGGAAGCAGCGACAAAAACAGGCGCGGGGGGAATATGACCTCGATCCTGACTTGCTGATGGCCTTGCGATCTGATCCGGAACTGATCCATGCGTTCGGGTTCGACGACTTTGACAAAGGCGTCGAGAAAATCGCGCAAAAAGTGCATGCGCGCGCAGTGCTCGACAAAAGCACCGTCTCGTTGATGTTGGTCTATGAGGTGCTTACGTATTACGTGCTTGATATCAACGCGTTGCGCACTTTGTTGGGCCGCATCGTCACGCTGTGTCTGATTGAAAAGCAACCGCTTCCCGGGGCGCGGTTCTGGGCCATTTTACGCAAGAAAATTGACGCCTGCCGGGGTATTTTGGGGGCGCAGCAAACAGCCAAGCAAGCTGCCATGCGGCGGGCAGGCACGCTGGATGGTAAAAAATTGCCGCGCGAAACGATGATCTTTGAAGCCTTCGAGACGGATGAAGATGATAATTTCCTGCTCCAGCCAGAAGATATTTTTGAAAAACTGCTCAGCGACGCCTTTCAGGTAACCTTGTCCACGGCAGAAGGGCCCATGGCTGCCGCTGTCACGCAAGTGCTCTGTAATTTTCAAAAGGGTATTGGCGGCATAACGATCAAGCTTTCGCTGACAGATGCGATGCCGCCCATTGTGGGCCCCGCCGCCAATGAGGCACCGGTCATGTCGATCCGCTATGCGCCTGACGCCCGGATTTGCCCTGTTTCCTTTTTTGAGCGGTATCATATTCCCAACATCCTGATCCGGGTGCGCGCCACGGGTATGACAGCCTTGCGCGGGTTTGCGGATGATGGGCCGTTGTCGACGGATCAGGCCTTTATGCCGTTTGGCGCGCGCCCCAAGGACGGGGCGACCTTTTGGATCGGCAGCCCTGAGCTTGCGGTCAAACCCGTGACAGATGTCGGCGTCGATATCACATGGGCGGAATTGCCCGGTGAGGGGACGGGCTTTGATGCCCACTATGCGCATTATCCGACACGAAAGTCGGTCCCTGATCCCAAGGTCGACATGAAGTATCTGAGCCGCGATGGGTGGAAGCCGGTGACCAGTGGCCCGGTGCCGCTTTTCCATTCGGAGACTGTGGGCGGCATGATGCTGCATGACTGGGGGTATGCGGGCCCCTTGTTTGGTCAAACCGTTCCTGCCTATGGGCTGCCGGGGGATCAGAGCTTTGCCAGTCGTCAGACCGTGCGCGCGGGTGTGATAAGTATGACGATCAGCGACACAGGCGGTGGATTTCTGGTTGATGACTACCCGCTGGCCTTGGTCAAGGCCGTGCGCCCGCAGCGATTGCCCGAAAAGATCGCGGGCGCGCGCCCGGTGCCGCGCACGCCCTTTGTGCCGCGGGTGGCGTCAATGAGCCTGTCCTATATTGCGCGCACAACGATTGAGCTGAATTCCCCCAAAACCGCCCGGACGGGTGAGCAGGTTGTGCAGGTGGGCCCGTTTGGTCGGATCGAAGTGTTTCCGCAACGGGCATTGCGGCGCGTGCGCCTGTTTCCTGAAAGGCTGGGCTACGGTCATCTGTTTATCCAGATCGGCGGCAGCGATGCGACGGGTCCGCTGACTCTTGTGTTCGACGCGGCCAACAACGGCCATCTACGCCGTATTCCTGAGCCTAACCCGATCACATGGCACTATCTTACCCAGTCTGGGTGGACCCCTTTGCCCCCAAGTGCCGTAAGCTCTGACAGTACCGCAGGCCTGATGCGGTCCGGTCTTGTCGCGCTGGATTTGCCAGACGATGCGATCCACAACCGCGGGGAAATGCCGCCCGGTGGTGTCTGGTTGGCGGCGGTGGCCACAAAACCACGGCTGGAGGCCTTCCCCAAGCTTGCCCGGATTGACATCAACGGTGTCTGGGCGCTGCGGGACGGGGAAGAGCTCAGCCCCCCGGAAGGGCGGGAATGGATTTTCGATCCGCCACAGGACGGCGTGGGCGGGCCAAGGGAAATCCCGACCCATATTGATGTGCGCCCAAAGGAAACCTTTGGTAGTTTCGCAGCGCGCATTGGTGAAAGACTGCGCCACAGAAAACGTGCTGTGACACCGTGGGATTTTGAACGATTGGTGCTGGAAGCCTTTCCCGATGTCTGGATGGTGCGATGCCTGCCCCACCTTGATCAGAAAACAAAGGGTCCGGCACCGGGTCATGTGACCGTCGTGCTGGTGCGCAAACCGCCCAAGACAGGGCCGAACAACATCGTCGGCGCGCATCTTTTTGACGTCGGAAGCCTTAGCCGCGTCAAGGACTACCTCACCTCGCTCTCTTCCCGGTTTTCCAAGATTGATGTGGTCAATCCGTCGTTCCAACGCATTCAGGTGCGCGCCACCCTCAGGTTTGATGCGTTTCGTGATGACGGGGCAATGGCGCAGCGGCTGTCCAAGGATCTGGATAATTATCTGTCGGTCTGGACCGGGCCGCCGGAAGTGTCGCGGTTTGGCTGGTCGATCAATCGTCAGCTGTTGCGGGCGCATATCAACGCGCTTGAATACGTGCGCGGCATCAGCAATTTTTCGGTGCTGCATCTGTCGCAGGATGACACCGGGCATCACGCCTTGATCGACACCGCACAGGATGACTACCGACGCCCGAAAAAGCCGGGGTATATCAGGCCAGCAAACGCCTGGAGCCTGCCCATTGCTGCAGCCAACCATGCGCTCCAGACCGCAATTTCAAACGAAACAGATCGTGAAACTCAAAGTGGCATCGGGCGGCTTTCTGTCGGCGATATGCTTATTGTGGGTCAGAAGGTGAACACGTGACCAAACAAGATCGACCAACGCTCAAGGCGTTCTTTAGCGATGGGGCGCTGCCGACTGCGGAGCACTACAGCATTCTCATCGACAGCAGTGTGAACATGGTTGAGGACGGTTTTGACAAGACCGTTGATGACGGCCTGAGGCTGAGTTCAGAGGGGACGTCAAAAAAGGTTCTCAGCTTTTATGAGGGCCTATCGACCCCAACACCGTCGTGGACCTTTGAGCACGGCGCGACCAATCAGGGGCAGGAGCCGGGTACCTTGCGTTTCAGGGCGCATATGGGGGCGCAGGCAAACCAGATTGATACCGAAGGGCAAACTGTCAAGGGGGACGGTTTCAGCCTGACACGGGATGGCCGAAGCGGTGTTGATGTGGCCAATCCGTCGTGGCGGCTGGATGTAAACGGCACCGTACGGATGGCGGGTCGCATCGGGGTCACGACCCCTGAAATTCAACATGTGGCAGCGGACGGCAAGTGGCATTTCATCACCGACACGCTGACCGGTTGCAATGCGTTTGAGGTCATGGCGGGCGCTGGGGGCGTTCAGACAGAGGGTCATTATGCCATGCTGCACGCCGTGGCAATGAATGCCTACCACCCGCGCAATCCGGTTCTGAACTGGCTTTTTGGGCGTCGGCGCATCAAGTCACAGACGGCTGTTTATGGCAGCTACGCGGATCGCATCCGTTTGCGCTGGGTTGCAGTGGACGGGACGCATAACTACCGTCTGCAAATCAAGACCAACGCCAAGTACCCGAATGGAAAGCACAAAATCAGGTATTACCTGACCCGCCTTTGGTTCGATACGACGATGGAAGGGTCCCGCAGCGACGTTGACCGGGACAAGGGGTTGTTGTGAAGGATCACGAAGGCATCGAACAAGGCTTCCAGACCCTGCGCGGCGTCGCCATTGAGGCGGCGCAGGCGGCGTCGGGGGATGTCTGGACTGACTACAACATCCATGACCCTGGCGTGACCTTGTTGGAGCAGACCTGCTTTGCCTTGTCGGAGGCCTCTTTTCGCGCCCAACATTCCGTGCCCGACCTGCTGACCAACCACAAAGGTGCGCTTGACTACGACAGGTTGGGCTTTTTCCTGCCCGGGCGTACGCTGCCGGGCAATCCGGTGACGATGTTGGATTTGTCCGCAGAACTGGCAGAGTCTGACGCCGTTGCCCGCGCGCTTTTGCAGCCCGGCCAGCGCGATGGGTTAATTGACGTGCTGTTGATCCCGGCACAGGCGCGTGATGGCCAGACCGAAGAGCAGATGCGCGACAAGGCGATGACCAAAATGCGATCTGCTTTTGCCCAAAAGCGGCCTCTGGGGTGCGATCTGGGCGGGGTGCGTGTGGCGCAGCGCCAGATCATGCGGCTGGAAGGCATCGTAGAGATCACCGCAACCGCAACACCTGAAAAGGTCGCCGCGGAAGTATACTACCGCGTTGCAGCCATTCTGCGGGGGGTGCCGGTTGGTGCCGAAATCGCCAAAGAGGCGACGCGCGCGATTGTATATGATCAGCCGCAACAGTATCTGCATGCCCCCACAGATCAGGATGGCAAACTGCCCCGACTGGAAAATCATCTGAGCACCTTGCGGAGCATCGCGGGCGTGCTTGACCTGTCAGAGCTTGATCTGGTCGACGTGTGCCGCGACCTTGACGCGGATGACAGCAAAGAGGCTGACACATCGGAACGCGCCGTCTACCGCGATCTGCTTTTGCCCGTTCCAATGGAGCGGATGGGGTTGCAGCTGCGCGTTGCCGGGACGCCGATCATGCTGGATGCTGGACAAATCCTTGAAGAACACATCCGCATTTCAGCCGATGCGATTGCCCGGGCAAAGCATCATCTGGATGCGCAGGACTGGGCCAGCCCGCCGCCGGGCAAACGGCGCAACTACATGTCTGCGGATGTGGATGTGATGCTTCCCGCAACCTACCAGATCGCAGCACGACGCAGCCGCAGCGGCGATGCGATGAAGCGCTACCGCGAGATGACAAACGATCATCTGGCCCGGTTGAATGCGGATATGGCTGGTGTGCCGGACCTGTTTCTGTTGGGGGATGAATCCGTCCCATCCGACCCGTCAGAGCAACGCAGGCGTGTCGAAATCCTTGACTACCAGATTGCCCTGCAAGGCGAAGTGATGCCCGCAACGGCCCACGTGGGCTTGCATGTCTATCGCAGCGTTGTCGCGCGCCATGCCTTTGAGGTTACGTGGCGTTTACAGTTCCTGACTGCCCTGCCCGAACTCAACGCGACGCGTGGGACTGGGCCAGATGGCGAAAAACCGGGCGGTTTCCTTACAAAATTCCGCCTGTTGGCCGATCTTGATGGCGGTATCTTTCCGCACTTGCCCAGCCAGCTTGACGCCCTGAAGGTGCGGTTTTCGCCTGATGCGCAGGGCCCTGCCGCTGATTTTGCGTTGAGCAACGTGCAGATGCCAGACGACCCTTATGATCTTTTAGTGCCATGGCAGCCTCAGGATGCACGGCTGGATGATGCCCAGACCCTGAACACCTTTCCGTGGATGCAAGACGCAACCGTGCCGACCGCTTGGCTGACCGCCCTTGCGGCACAGCGCAGCTTTTTTATCGACGGTATGAAAGGTGAAGACGACGCCTCTGCAGAGGGTGAAGCGTGGTTTGCTGCCCTCTTCAGCACGGGCGATGCAGAGAACGCCTTTACGCTGGGCGAGTTTGAAACCCACGCTGAAGCCACCAGTTTCGTAAATGCCACGCGCGCGACATGGGCAGACATTCAAAAACAGGCAGAAGGCGCGGTCCTGATCGAGGATATATTACTGCGCGAAACAGCAATGCAATTTGCGCCAAATCTTGCCTACATGGTTCTGCCGAAATGGACGGCGCGCACAGCGCAGGAACCTTATCGCGCTTATGTCGAAGCTCTGATTGGCACCTTGGCCCCGGCACATCTTTTCATTCGTCTGATCTGGCTTGATTTCGACCAGAGCAGAGATTTCGCAGAGGTCTATTTGCCCTACCAGAAGGGTGAAGCAGGCGCTGCGACAGGGTTGCGCGCGTTCCTTCAGGCGCATGAGGCGCAAAATGGCTGAGACATCTCTTGCCGCGCCGCGCGATCCGCAGTCGCCAAGACACACCATCGGTGAGATGGTGGTGGATTTCACGGTGTCTGACCCGGACGCCGCGATGAACACCCCTGAAGAGGTCTTGATAAAGGCACGTGCGGAACTGCTGCCTCAGTTGGAGGCGGTGCTGAATGCACCTGCTGTCTCGACCGCTGAGGCAAGCATAGAAATTCTGGAAATTGATCTGGGGGTCTGGCCGGCGGACCCGGATTGGTATGCGGTGCGCGACAGGTTTCGCGAGGCCCTTTTGTCCGCGATCAATCCCTATTTGCGCTGGCATGATGACCGCTCAGATGTGTATCCCCGGCCCCTCTCAACAGACGCACCGCAGGTTAAACAGGGATCGCCGTCCGCACCGAAGGATAAAGGTACCGCTTTCCAAAGCGGCACCTCGGACACTGGCGACGCTGAGGCTACAAAACAGCTTGAATCCATCAAAAGGGATAAGACGGGTGTCGTTTCATCGGAAACGGTTAAGTCACATTCAGACGCGGTACGATCGGACGACCCAATAGGGCCGCACCTTCACGCCTCTGTGCAAAGGACAGCCGACACAGCGGGCGGTGAGGCAAACGCGCACGCCCAGACAGCAAGCGAAGACCTGCAAAATACGCTGGCCTATGTCACCCGGGTAGCAGCGTTTCGCGCCATCCTTCTTGAATTGCTGCGACAGGCGCGCAAACACACAACCCCCGCCACCCAAAGAGACGTGGTGCGAAGCTTTGAAAGACTTCTGGACCATTTGGGTGATGGCGATGCGAACGCGCCTGAGGGCCGCCCCATTGCGCGCAATACCCTCAACGCTGACGCATATATCCAAGAGGTGATTAAGACGATTGGCGAGGAAGAGGTCTTTCTGTTGTCAATGGTAATAGGTGATCGTCAGTCTGCGGGGTCTGCAAAGCGTGAGGCTTTGGGGACGGCGTTGAAGCAGCTTGTGGACCAAACGTTCAGAAGTGCCAAGGCGGTCTTGCCGCCCCTGAAAGACGCCAGCAATACACAAGGGGCGCTGGCGCATGCTGCACAAGAAACAGCCGCCACGGCCCTGCAGATTGCGGCGCGGGATGCCTTGAGGCAACACAAATCCCCCCGTGCTTTTGATGAGACTGATCCAGCGGCAACGCAGGTGGAAACGGGCCGCAGCACAGATGACCTTTTGCCGATGCTTTTGTCTGATGACGCCACGCAGAAGCATTCGGTTGCAGATGTGCGCGGTCTTTTGGTGCCGCTGCTGACAGCCGCGGGTCACACCCGGTTGGATGCCGAGGCGTTTCTGGCTTTGCTTGGATTTGGTGAAACTCAGGCGCGGCCTGCAAAAGCCGCACTAGGGCCCCAAACTGAAGGTTCTGATGAATTCAGGGTATCACAGTCAGTCTATCTTTCGGAAACTGGCACAGAACAGCGAACTGCAGGTCATGCGCAAACCGAAAATCACGACAGACCCGAGGTGGAAAAGTACAGCGCTGAAACAACAGTTGTCCGAGCGACCCACCCCGTCGATCAAGATGCTGAGGAGAGCGTCTATTCTGAAGGTGCAGCATCTGGGTCCCAGAGCGCGTCGCGTGCATCTTCTGACATAGATCCTAAGCTTGGGACCGCCGATGCAACCCGGTTGGGTCAATCGCAGCAAAAACACAGTGATGCCTCTGGCGGCGAACCTTTGGGACGTGCAGATCATTCGTCAGGCACCAACAACCCAGATCAAGTTGACAAGCGTTTCCAACCTGATGCTCTGAGCAGCGCTGTGGATGAGCGGTCCGCTGATCTATCAGGCCTCGACCCTTCGGGCCGTGAAGCCGACCAGCGGCCAGGTGATTTGTCAGAGAAGACAGGTCGGACTTCGGATGACAGTGCGCAAGCGTCGGATGCACAAGGGTTGCTACCGGATGTATCTGAAACCGCAGCGGTGCCTTTTGAGGATACGCGCCTCTCTGGCAATGGTCGTATAGACACTACGGCAGCAGACGACCCGGGAGGGTTGTCGCCTGATAAACTGAAAACGACGACACAAGCAGACCAACACGCTGATGCCACCGCTGCTTTCCCATCTGCATCAGGCGAGGGTCGCGCGGATCAACCAGAAAAGACGGGTGCGAGTGGACTGGGTGCGAGCGCGCCAACCCGCAAAGCAGTGGCGGCGCGCGGCGTCGGCCCCGCTGACATAAGCAGCGGACCGGACGCAACCCGCAGCGCGGAAAAAGTGCCACCGCTGGACCCTCAAAAGCCTAGCGACAGCGAAGCGGGGCCGCCACCTGCGTCCGACGAACCGCCCGTAGTGCGCCCATATTTTGCATCACGGCACCCGGAGGCTGTCGCCAAACGCCATAAGCTGTTTGATGAAATCGCCCCTCTTGTCCTCGACACGCTGACAAGTCTGCCGGGGGCTCAGCGGCAGACATGGCGGCATTTGTTTGACGTTATCTGGTCTGCGCTGCCTAAAGCGCTTGAGGACGACGGACCTTTGGAAGGAACTTGGGCGGTCGGCAACGCGGTTGAGACTTCGCAAGAGGAAGGCGTGACCAATCGCCAAAGCACGCGCAATGCCGCAGACGCCGATGATGCACCGGGGATCACACCGCTACAGTCTGAGCAGACGCGCAATGACCGCAGGGAAAATGCGCCTCAGATGGCCCCGGTTTTCAAGACCACGGGCCAGCGCGGCGCGACTTCAGACCAAAACGCGCTTGCCGATCATAAGGGTCAACAGGCGAAACAGGGGCAAGAAAGCCGCGAAGGTGGCACTGGCGCAGAACCACAGTCGCGTGCGCAGACCACCGGGTCACTTGTTGAGAAGGGTGCGGATACGCCAAAATCAGAGGATCGGCAGTATCTTGCCGCTTTGGCAGAATTGCTGGGTGTATCACCCGGTCCGGATGACGATTTCGCCACGCGTCTGGACAGTATCCTGCTGAGGTTGTTTCCACAGACGAACGCGCGACACCGGGCCTTGCGGCACCTCGCCGCGCGCCTTGGCTATGTTGACTGGACCACATCTCCTGTCTTGCGGCGGCAGGCCTTGGCGGCTGTGAATGAAGTGATTCAAAGGCAGAACCAGACCAAGGCTGGATCGGGGAAATCAGCACCAAGCTCATCGCAACGAGATGATGCGACCGCAGCGCGCGCATATCTGTCCCAGCGGTCCGGGTTGGTTTTGTTCGCCACATATTTGCCGCTGCTGTTCGACAGGTTGGGTGTGCTGGATGAAGACCGCAAAATCAAAGCGGCTGACCTGACACGCGCGCGGCGGGCGCTGCAACTGTTGGGGGACGCTGATACGCTGGAAGTGTCTCGGACAGACCCGCTTGAGAAAACACTGCTGGGGCTGCCACAAACCTGGCATTTCGACAAACAACCCGCTGATCCGGCGCCTGATGGCGTTCTGATCAACGGGTTGATTGAGGCCGTGATCAAGCAATGGGCCGCACTGGGTCAGACGTCTGTCGCGGGGATGCAAGACGCATTTGTGAAACGTGCGGGTGCCCTGCGCGCGGTTGAGGAGGGGTGGACCCTCACAGTCGAGCAGGGGCCTTTTGACATGTTGCTTGATCGCTTGCCGTGGAGTTTCGATACAATTGCGCTGCCGTGGATGGACCTTCCCCTGCATGTCACATGGAGGCCAAAGGATGACTGAGCCGGTTGCCCACGTCCTCTTTGACAGGGCTGATGACGCGCTTCATGCGGAAGCGATTGGCGCGGAACTTGATTGGTTGGGCACCGTGATCGAAGGCCGCCTGAGGCACTTTTTTGCCGGCACAGAGACTGAATTTGTGTCGCCGGCACCGCCGCATCTGCCGGCGGGCGCGGCCCTGAGCACGCTGGTTGAGACAAGCGATCTGGATGCAGCGGCGCGCATGGTACTGGCCTTGTCCATCGCGCCGCATGTCAATTCGTCTATCCTTGATCCGTTTTTTGTCAAAAACTCCGCAATTGACCGGGTGTTTTCGCAATTCGGGGGCGTGGTGACGGACAACGCGTTCTTGCCCACGGCGGAAACTGCGCTTTTTCTGGTGGCTGGTGCGGATACTGCCGCGCGCATTCGGGCGATGCGCCTGTTTGATGCGGACCATCCACTGAGGCGGGTTACAGGCCTGACGCTTGGGGCGGAAGGCAAGGCTGCGTATGGTGCGCTGCTGCAATTGCCGGTGCACCGCATAGTTGCCCTGTGCGAAGGCTCCCCGCCCCGGCCGGATTTCACCCCGAATTTTCCGGCCAAACGCCTGACGACGGGGCTGGAGTGGGATGATCTGGCAGTCCCCAGAGACCTACAACACAGCCTTGGTCACATCGTTGCGTGGCTTGAAAACCGGCAGCTTATTCTCAAGGACTGGGGTCTTGAGAAACAACTGGGCGAAGGGTTCAAAGCGCTGTTTTACGGCCCGCCCGGCACTGGAAAAACACTGACCGCGTCTCTTTTGGGGAAACGGACGGGACTGGATGTTTACCGGGTCGATTTGTCGATGGTGGTGTCAAAATACATTGGCGAGACGGAAAAGAACCTCGGCACGGTTTTTGATCTTGCTGCGGAACGAGAGTGGATTTTGTTCTTTGACGAGGCAGATGCGCTCTTTGGGGCACGCACCGCCACCAGTTCGTCGAACGACAGGTACGCCAATCAGGAGGTTGCCTACCTTTTGCAGCGCATCGAAGATTGCCGCAGTCTGGTTATTCTGGCTACAAACCTGCGCGGCAATATTGATGATGCGTTTTTCCGCAGGTTTCAGATGGCAGTCGGGTTCACGCGCCCGGATGCATTGCAGCGTGAAAAGATCTGGCGCGGTCTGACCGCCCGTCTGCCGCTGGATGCAGACGTGGAAATCCCAAAAATTGCACAAGACTACGTGCTTGTGGGTGGGTCGATTACGAATGTGGTCAGACACGCCTCTATCACCGCGCTCAGACGTGGTGCGAAAAAAGTTTGCGCGAAAGACATTCACGATGCTGTCGCCTCTGAAATGCGCAAGGAAGGACGAACCGCATGATCCGAATAATTGCCCTGTGTCTGTCGATGACACTGATGCTTGGTCCGTTTGTGCGGCCTGCATCGGCACAGCAATCGCCCATCAACTGTGTTCAGGCGGGGACAATCACGCAAGATGATTTGGGCGACAGGGACCTTGCCTCTGTGCAACTGGGTCTGCGCACTGTTCTGGGCCTTAAGGATCAAAGTCTGGATGATGGAATCCTCGGCCCTGTCACCCGTGGCGCGTTGCGTGATCTGTGTGAGACATATGAATTTCTAAGCGTTGAGCCCGAGAGTGTGGTGGCTGAAACCCTTGATCTTGCAAACGAATATGGCGAACTGGCGCAACGCGTGCCAACCTGGCCCAGCGCTCTTGTCACCATTGGAAACCTTATTGTTCCCGGGGCATCGCAGGTTGATTTACGTGTTTTGCGCCTTGCTGGTCCGCCGGAACTGACAGCTGGCGTATTGGCGGACGACACAACCGCAGTGTGTGAAACACTGGCCGCAGGTGACATCTCTTCGGCTGCGCAACCGGCGCTGGATGCCTTGCTGCGCGGGCGGGATGCCGCAACGCTCTGCGCTGATCTGCAAGTCGTCGGAGAGACAGAAGGTGCTGCGGCCATCCTGACCAGCCTGAGCAATGTGCAGGGTGCTATCGATGCAGTAACCCTGCTGCAATCGCCTGATTTTATTACGTGGGTTTCTGAAGATCTGCAAGCCCGGCTGATCCAACTGGCTGGTACGAACACGGCTGTGATCGACCTTTTGCAACGGTTTGAGCGTGAAAGACCAGAGAAAATCACTTTTGACCCCGGCGTACCGGCTTCCTGTACCGTTGAGGAAGACCGGACGACACTGCGCTATTTTTCCTTTGGTCAGGCAGAGCTTGATATTCTGACAAACTCGGTGAATGTCGGGAAACTGCTTGAACCCCTTTTGGAAGCCGAAGGTGTGCTGGAGCAGGAGGTGCTATGGGCTGAAATGCGCCCTCTGCTGGAGGTCGAGCTGGACGACTGCGCATTGGACCGGATTGAGCTGCTGTTGAGCGGCCCCGAGAACCTTGGAAAAGGGTATCAACTGGATGCGGAGCGCGTGGCAGATTTCAAACTGAACCAGTCGCTGATCGACAGCGAGCCGGTCCTTGCCCCATTGGTTGATCTGCGTATGCCCACCCAGGAACAGCTTTTGGCAGGTGTGCGGATCAACCTGTCGCGTGCGTTGACGGAATCGTTGAACGGGCAGGTTGAGGTCGCCGCAGAACTGCTTGCCGGTGCGGCCGAAGAAATTCAGGAATCGCCGGACCTTGCGCGCGTGGACCCTGAAAACTTCGACACGGTGGAACTTCCGCCTTTGCTTGGCATCACCGACCCAAGCGCGAAAGCGGCCTTTGACACCATCACCAATGAGGCGTTCAGAGAGGCGATCAGAACCGGCCCGTTCATCATTGGTGCCAATGATGAGATTCTGAAAGCGGAAGTGCGCAACTTGCTGCGTCCTTTGATTGCCGAACAGGTGGAGGAAGCGGTAAACCGTGATGTCGACCTCATCCGTGGCGCGATCAGAGTGGACTGGAAAGTCACGCTTGAAATGATCCGCAGGATCAGTGCTCTGCGCGAAGTTGCCCGTGTTGCGGGCGATGCGACAGGCTCAAACCTACAAGCCCGTATGGAAAAGATGATCGGGATCGAATACCCGACCCAATCGCTTTTTGAGGCCGCGTTGCGCGATATTGATCCGGTGACACCGGGCAGCACGGATCACCCCCTGTCCAAGGGGTTGCAGGACCGCGCGTTGGAGCTGGCGCAGACCAGTATCGACGATCCAGACAGCACCCGTGTGACCGCCCAGCTTGCTGTTGAAGACTGCGGATGTGTCCCTAATAAGGTTACGCCCGGCAGCAATGAGGTCTACGGCTTCTATCCGTTCTGGTACGCGCCGCTCAAGGATCAGGAGGGGGTCGCGGCAGAGGCAGACAGCGCCCAAGATGCAGACGGGTCCGACGCTGCCGCAGCTAAACAGCCCGCCGGGCAAGCCCCCGAACTGATCGACTATACCTTTGTCAGTCGCACGGCGTTCTATGGGATGGAGTTCGATTTCCAGCACGCTGACCTGACAGCGGACAGACGCAATCTGCAACTCAACTATCTGAACCACTGGCTGAACATGCGCTGGGATTTCATTACCTCTGCCCGGCAACACAGGGCAAAGGTGGATGTGACGTTTGACATGCGCAACTGGCAAAAATGGACAGAGATCGAGCAGGAATATGCGATCAACCAGATCATCCAGCACACCGGGCCGCTGAACCGGTTCGAAGAAATTACGCGGCTTGAACGAAAGCTATGGACGGCGACGCCCACGCTGTTTGACAAGATACAACCGGACGGTGTGACGCTTATATTTGAAGATTACACAGGTGATCCCAGTCCTGATGCGCAAATTAATGTCAGCACCATGGTGCGCTTGGTGAATCGCATTCAGGATGCGTTGGTCGAGCGGGGTCAAACAGTTAATCTGGCCTTTAACATCAGTTTCATGAACGTGAAAACCGGTCGGGAAGGGTTGATGGATGATCTGCGTGAGTTGCTGATCAAAGGCAATGATCAGGAAAAGACTGTCGACAAGGTTCTCGTGTTTCTGGAACGCCCGACTACCCTCACCAAAAAGCTGCTCCGTCAAAGGTTTGATTTCGGAGAATTCCGGGGGCCGGAACGTGAAACCGTGGTCAGCAACCTGATACCGGTCCTGCCGCCCGGCGCGCATGAACATGTCACGCAAAGGCCGCGATCCAACGACGAAGCGCAGACCAAAAGCGCCCCGTTCAGCCAGTTCGAGGATGATCTGATCTATTTTGCGAAGGATTTCGCTGGTGTCGGTTTCTGGCCCCTGCCGCAACAATCAGGTGTTGAGACCGCCCGCCTGAAAAGCATCACACTGGACCTTTGGCAAAAGCCGTTCTTTCCGGAAAACATGAAAAATCTGGAGGAAAAATACAACTACATCTGCACGCGCGCCTGCCCTCATCGTGCCAGCCTTGCGCTTTTGACGATGGCGCTGTTTGGCACTGCGGCAGGGCTTGTTGCGTTTTCCTATTTCAGCGGGACGATCAACAAAATCGCTTTCAGATGGTACGTGGCTTACGTCTTGGTGTTTTTCGTGATTGTGGCTCTGGTCGTTCTGACCACCTGTGATCATGTGGCAACGGTGCCGCCTATTCTGTTGATGGGCCTCGCTGCGCTTCTATTCGTGTTATGGGCTGCGGATTTTGTTCAGGACTTGCGGAACGGGCCCAAACCATAGGTGTGGGCTCATGCACTGCGCGACTGTTCAGGCTTTCAGACAAACGCAGGTGACGAAACGGAATTATTCGTGCTAGAGTTGAGGGAAAGGAGACTCTGATGCCTCAAATCTTTTCATCCGAACGTCCCACGCAAAGGCGCGCAAAAAGCAATGCGCCCTCCCGTCAGCAAACCGGCGAAAGCCTGTCGGCGCTTCAATCCTCTGCAGATGCAAGTCCTGCGCAGCGCAAGCTGAGCGATTTGCAACAGATGGCTGTGCAACGCATGGATGATGAAGAATTGATGGGTAAGGCTAAACCAGGTGGTCTTGAGGTGCCGGTGCAGCGCATGGATGATATGGACGATGATGTCGATGACGATATGATGCAGGGCAAAGCCGCTCAGGGTGGTCTGCAGCAGTCCCCGGCGCAGTTGCAGGAGGCGGCTGGCGGCAATGGCGGTTTGCCAGGGGGTCTGAGATCGGGGATCGAGAACCTGTCCGGCGTAGATATGAGCGATGTTCAGGTCCATTACAATTCCAGCAAACCCGCGCAGTTAAACGCGCATGCCTACGCCCAAGGCACCGACATTCATTTGGCGTCAGGTCAGGAAAAGCATCTGGGTCACGAAGCCTGGCACGTCGTGCAACAAAAGCAAGGGCGCGTCGAACCGACGATGGAATTGGGCGGTGTCAGTATCAATGACGATGCGGGCCTCGAGGCAGAGGCTGACAATATGGGCGCGCGGGCGGCTCAAACTCAAATGCAACGCAAAAATTAGCCGCTCTGTAAGATGCTGATGATATGCATCATGGCGCCTTGCCAGACTATTTGAGTGGAAGACCGGAACGTGCCAAATAACCGCCTGACGACCTTTGCTTTGATTGCGTGCATGGCGTGTCTGTCCCTGTTTTCAACACAGGCTGCGGCCAGCTGCACGGCCGGTAACAGCGATGCGGATGTGATTGTGGCGATCCGTGACGCGGCCCCTTTTACGTCGCGGTCCAGCAGTGGTCTGGATGAAGGGTTCGCCATCGATATCTGGACATCGATAGAGCATCACCTCATCGACGAAGGGTTGATGACGAACAGCAACATTATCGTGTGCGATACGATTGCTGATCAGTCGCGCGCTTTGGCGGCAGGTGACATTGATGTGGTCATTTCGCCGCTTACGATAACCGCGCAACGCATGGCCGACTATGATTTTTCGCAGCAGTACCTGCAATCCGGGCTGACGCTTGCGAAAAAATCCTCCAGCGCGATTGATTTCAAGCAAGCTACAAATGTGATCCTGCAGACCATCACGCAACCCGGTGTAGCGCGCGCAATTTTGCTGTTTATCGGGTTCAATCTGTTTCTGGCTTTTCTGCTACGCGCCGCCTTTCGTACCAGTGGAAAGCACTCGGGCGAGGACAGCGGTTTTGGACATCTCTTTGATGCGTTGATCGAGGCGATTGTGCGCACGGTAGGATTGCGCGGATATGGCGACACGTTCCGAACCCGCGCGGGCCGGTTTCTAGAGATTTTCATGGCCGTCATGGGCACCGTTTTATCTGCGACGATCCTCGGTGTTTTGACGTCTGCTTTTGTCGGTTCTATCGGGTCAAACGTGCTGGCCCCCGCAGAACGCCTGCCCGAGATGCGTATCGGCACGCTGACA
The DNA here is from genome assembly GCA_045106135.1 of Roseobacter sp. GTDB lineage: Bacteria > Pseudomonadota > Alphaproteobacteria > Rhodobacterales > Rhodobacteraceae > Roseobacter. Next base: position 191,548 of record JBGCEG010000011.1, read on the forward strand.
GGATCAACCGCGCAGGAGTTTCTGAT
>JBGCEG010000012.1:0-81265 GCA_045106135.1 Roseobacter sp.
CTGCGGCGGCGTGCTGGTCGTTCACTTGTCTCGTAACAGAAGGCTGGCAGGCATTCCTGACAGTCGCTGTTGTTTGCGTAGCAGACTGTAGGCCAGTGCTTGCGGGCGCGCGCAAGGGCTGATAGCTCAGCAACCTGAGAACTTCTATCAGATACTCGGGAGCCTGCCTTTGACCACCCCCACCGCCCGGCTGGAGATCAAGAACCTACGCCGTATTTTTGACGGAACGGCGGTGGTGGATGATGTGTCCCTGCAGATCATGCCGGGGCAGGTCACTTGTCTGTTGGGCCCGTCGGGCTGCGGAAAATCCACAACCTTGCGCATGATCGCGGGCGTAGAGATGCAGGATTCGGGCGAAATATACGTTGATGGTGAACTGATCTGCGACACGGTCTTTCGATTGCCCCCCGAACGGCGCGAGATCGGCCTGATGTTTCAGGATTTCGCCCTTTTCCCGCATTTGAGCGTCGCGGACAATGTGGCGTTCGGGTTGCGCAAAGGCACAAAGGCCAAGAAACGCGCGCGGGTCGAAGAACTGCTGTCACGCGTTGATCTGCTACGCTTTATTGATGGCTTTCCACACCAGTTGTCGGGGGGGGAGCAGCAACGGGTCGCGCTCGCGCGGGCCTTGGCCCCGAAACCCCGCATCATGCTGATGGATGAGCCTTTTTCCGGTCTTGACAACCGGCTGCGCGATGGCATTCGCGATGATACGCTGGCGATCCTGAAAGAGCAGGACACTTCCGTCTTGCTCGTCACGCATGAGCCCGAAGAGGCGATGCGCATGGCCGATGAGATTGCCCTGATGCGCGGGGGGCGCATCGTGCAACAGGGTGCGCCCTACAATGTCTACACCCGGCCTGTGGACCGGGCGGCGGTGTCGTTTTTCTCCGATGCAAATGTGATCCGTGCGCGGGTGGAAGGCGCGCTTGCGCATACAGCCTTTGGACGGTTTCTGGCGCCGGGCGTGCCCGATGGCACCGATGTGGACATCGTCTTTCGTCCGCAGCATGTGCGCATTGACTTTGACCGCGCAGGGCAGGGGCCAAAGCCAACCGCCTCTGATGGCACGCCCGCCCGCGCGGTGGTCGAACGCGCGCGGTTCATGGGCAATGAAAGCCTTGTTGAGTTTCGGATGGATCACGACGGGTCCATGCTCAAGGTGACCGTGCCAAATGTTTTCCTGCCAAAGCCGGACACGGTGATGTGGCTGACAATCCGGCGGGACAAGTGTTTCGTGTTCCCCGCCACCCAAGGAGGAGAGGCCAAATGAAAAAGCTGCTGGTCGAGTTTGGCATGGGCACGTCGCTCAGACGCGGTGACTACACGCAAGCCGCTGTGCGCGGAGTTGAGGATGCCTTGTGGCACAATTCCATTAATCTGGCGGAGCTTTTCGGGTTTGAGAAAACCGACATGAAGATCATCGTGGATATCGGGGTTCAGCAGCCTGATGCCGTGGATATCGCGGCGGTCCGCAAAGTGTTCCCCTATGGTCAAACCGACGTGCGCGTGCATTTTGGCGGGCTGGATGTGCCGCGTCCGGAGGGCAGCGGCAATCCGACCGTGATGGCCAATGTGGCGCTCACCGTGGGCTTCGAGATGGAGCAGGTCCATGACTGAACAACGGATCATCATCGAGATGGGCATGGGCAACGACCTGCACGGGCAGGACTACACTAAGGCTGCATCCCGCGCCATTGAGGACGCGTTTCGCCACTCTTCCCTGCCGCTGTTTCCGGTGCTGGATTTGCCGCATGACCTGATGCGCGTCAAAGTCACGGTGGCCGTGCAAGAGCCGGACCGGGTCGACACCGAGGCCTTGGTTGCAAAGCTGCCGCGCGGGCGCGCAGAGGTGCATGTGGTCAAAGGGGGCCTCAACGTGGAGGCGCTGCAGGGCGATCCGATTGTGATTGCACAAGCCAGCGTCGAGGCATTTTTGCCGCCGCAAAAACGGTGGCGTGTAAAGACGTGAGCGAAAGTTTGTTCATTGCGCGAAACTGCGGTTACAATGTCTGCAGTTTGGCCTATGTCGGACATACAATATTCAGAGTGGAATACTCGGAGGACCGAAAATGAAAAGAACTGGAATAATTACAGTGATCCTGTCCGCAGGCTTGCTTTCTGCTTGTGTAAACTCACCCGAGCAACAACGTCAGGTCGGCTGCGTGGGCGCAGGTGTGGCAGGCGCACTGGCAGGTGCTGCACTGGGTAACCAGCTTGGCGGTGGCTCGGGTCGGGACATCCTGACCGCTGGTGGTGCCGTTGCGGGCGGTGTTGCGGCAAACAACGCGGCAGGCTGCTAAGCCAGATCAAGTTAAACGCTGTTCTATTGATCCCGGCGGAATGATTCCGCCGGGATTTTTCGTTGTATCCCGACCTGCGGAAATGACGTGCCGCCGTAAAGCCCCTGCTTGACCGATTGGTGTTTTCTGTTCAGGGTATGCCGTCGGGCGCATTAATGCCGACATCTCAATTCGTTTTGACAGAAAGGCGACGCTTGGAGAGCCGCACGAGGTTTACGGAGTGGACAACCCTTGGGCTGGTGCTGCTGATCTACAGTGTGTGGACGGTGGCAGGCCTTCTGTGGGTCACGCCGTTTTGGCCTCTGGCCCTTTTGGCACTGCCTTTCATTGCGGCCTTTCACACATCGCTGCAGCATGAGACGATCCACGGGCATCCGACCCGGTGGCAATGGCTAAATGAGCTGTTGGTGGCGCTGCCCTTGGCCGCTGTTTTTCCGTACCGACGCTACAAGGCGCTGCACCTGCACCATCACAGGGATGAGCATCTGACGGACCCTTACGAGGACCCTGAAAGCTATTTCTGGCCCGCAGACCAAGTGCACGAGATGAACGATTTCCAGCGCTTGGTCTTTGCGCTGAACAATACCCTTGTGGGCCGCTTGGTGCTGGGCCCGGCCCTGACGGTGCTGGGCTTTGCCCGTACAGAACTGCGACGGTGCCGCGAAAACGAACCGGGTGTGCGCAAGGCTTGGGCCTTGCATGTCCTGCAACTTGCGGTGCTCTTTGCGCTTGTCCTTTTTGTCTTTGCCATGCCGCTTTGGGTCTACGCGCTCTGCGTGATCTACCCGGCTTTGTCCCTGACGGGGATGCGCGCCTATGCCGAACATCAGGCCGCAGAGAATGTGGGCGCGCGGTCTGCCGTGATCGAAGCCCACCCGTTCTGGGCCTTTTTATACCTCAACAACAACCTGCACATCGTGCATCACGCCAGCCCGCAAACGCCTTGGTACCTTTTGCCGGCGCTGTACCGTGAAAGGCGCGCGCAGTATCTGGCCGCCAACGAAAATACGCTGTTTCACGGCTACGGCGATGTGGCAAAGCGGTTTGCATTTTCAGTCAAACAGCCTGTGGCGCACCCTTTGGTGCCACCGCGCCATCAGCCGCCCCGCGCTGAAGAACCGCTGGTCTAGCACCTCAGGGGCGGTAGTCCGCAAGCGTCTTGCCGGGTTCGTCCCCGAAAAGTTCAGGCAGCGCAGTGGCCTGATCGATGAGATCCACGCGAAACACTGCAAAGCTTTCGCGCAATTCGCACCACCCGGTCAGCGTCCAGACCCGCCCCCAATATTCCATGTGCAAGGGGCGCACGATACGCTGCGTCTTGGTGCCGTCCCCCGAGACGTAGACAAGGTTGAGTTTCTGGCGCGCCTTGATCGCTGCGCGCAGCGTTGCCATGTGCGAAAAGCCACGCGCGGCGTCGGCAAAGGGAGACACGCCAAATTTCCACGCATCCGCGTCGGAGACGGCTTGCGAGGGCAAGACCGCATCAATCTTGTCTGCAAGGCTGAGGGCGGCGGCTTTCAGATCGGCATCTGCAGCCTCACTCACGATGGCCATCCCAAGATTGAGCGCTTCGAGTTCTTCTGACGTAAGCGTCAGGGGCGGCAGGGTGATCACATCTGTAATCCTGTAGCCCACGCCGCGTTCGCCCTCGACCGGGACACCAGAGGCGATCAGCGTGTCCATATCCCGGTAGATCGTCCGCACCGACACCGCCAGTCGGGCCGCAATGTCCTGCGCGCGGTGCAGCTTGCCGTCACGCAAAATCTGGAGGATGTCAAAGAGCCTGTCGCTGCGGCGCATGTTACGCGGGCATCCGGTCAAACGGTCGCGACGCGGGCGGCGTTACCAGACGCGCTGCGGCCGCTTGGGCCTGCTTGGGCTGGGTGCGCATTGTGAGTCCTTTCCTGTGGCAATCCTGCGCGTGGCGGACCGATACAACTGACATAAACCTGTCAGTTGGGGGGCGCCATCCCCTATTTCACCCTTGCCGCGTGCCAAAACAGGCCGCAAAGCAGCGCTGAACGCTCGCGCAGCGCTGCGGGGTTGCCTATGAAGATCAGGACAAAGTCCGCTGCGGTGGACATAAAACGGGAGAGTACCATGCTCAACAATATCGGACTTCCAGGCCTGCTGCTGATCGCGGTTGTGGTTCTTGTACTTTTTGGACGCGGCAAGATTTCAAGCCTGATGGGTGAAGTCGGCAAAGGCATCACATCGTTCAAAAAGGGTGTCAAAGACGGTGAGAACGAGATCGAAGAGGCAACTGCCGAGGACGTGAAAGACATCACGCCGCAGGCAAGCCAGATGAAATCAGAGAACGACAAGGTCTGATCTGATGTTCGACCTTGGCTGGACGGAGATGCTGGTAATCGGCGTCGTCGCGCTTATCGTGATTGGTCCCAAGGACCTGCCAAAAATGTTCCGTGCGTTCGGGCAGTTTGTGGGCAAGGCCAAGGGAATGGCGCGGGAATTCAGCCGCGCGATGAATGATGCCGCAGATGATGCGGGCGTCAAGGATATGACCAAGGGCCTGAAAGCCGCGACCAACCCGATCAATTCGGCCATGGACGGGGTGAAATCTGCGGCAAGCGATTTTGCCAAATTCGACCCAGAGAGCGAGACCGGCAAACTGGCGGCTGAGCGCGCAGAGCAGACCAAGAAAATTCAGGCGGCAACAGCACGTGCAGCTGCGGACCGAAAAGTCCGCGAGGCGGAAGAGGCGCAAGCCAAGGCAGCCGAGCTTGAAGCGGCAGCAAAACCCGAGCCCAAGAGCGAAACATGAGTGCAACTGACGAAACGGATGACAGCTCCGCGCCGCTGATCGAGCATCTGGCGGAACTGCGCACACGGCTGATCCGGTCCGTTATCGCCTTCCTGATCGGGATGGTGATCTGTTTTACCGTGGCGACACCGCTGTTCAACTTTCTGACCGACCCGCTGTGTAAGGTGCTGGGCGAGCGCGGTCAGGACTGCGATCTGATCTTTATCAGCCCGCAGGAAGGTTTCTTTGTGGCGATCAAAGTCTCGCTTCTGGGGGGCTTTATGCTGGCCTTTCCCGTCATTGCCCATCAGATGTGGCGCTTTGTGGCGCCGGGGCTCTACAAGAACGAAAAGAACGCGTTTTTGCCTTTTCTGGTGGCCTCACCGGGGATGTTCTTGCTGGGCGCGAGCTTTGCTTTCTACATCGTAACGCCTTTGGCTTATGATTTCTTCCTCGGCTTCCAGCAATTTGGTGCCGAAGGTGAGGCGGTGCCGGGTGATCCGGCCACCACACCGGGACTAAGCGTGGTTTTCCAAGGTTCTGCACAGGAATACCTGAACCTGACGATCAAATTCATCGTGGCCTTTGGCATGTGTTTCCAATTGCCGGTCCTGCTGACCCTGATGGGCAAGGCGGGGCTGGTGAGTGCCGAGGGGCTGGGGAACGTGCGTAAATACGCCATGGTCGCCATTCTGGTGCTTGCAGCGCTTGTGACCCCGCCTGATGTGATCACGCAGGTGATCCTCTTTGTGGTGGTCTACGGCTTGTATGAGGTTTCCATCTTCCTTGTCCGGCGGGTTGAGGCCAAGCGCGAGGCGCAGTTGCGCGCAGACGGCTATTACGACGATGAGGATGAACCCACGTGATCGATGATCCTATGGACCGGATCGCGTCGGCGCTGGAACGGATGGCGCCTGCGCCGATGGCGGCACCAGATTTCAGCGTAGCGTCAGCCTTTGTCTGGCACGTGTCACCCGACCGGTTGGAGCCGGTGCACAGCATCTCTCGCGTTGATCTGCCATTGCTGATCGGCGTTGACAGATCACGTGATACCCTTTTGGCAAACACCGAACAGTTTGCGCGCGGTCTGCCTGCGAATAATGCCTTGCTTTGGGGTGCGCGGGGGATGGGTAAATCCAGTCTGGTCAAGGCGATACATTCTGAAGTTCATGCAAAACATCAAGAACTGCGGATCGTTGAATTGCACCGTGAGGACCTGCCGTCGGTGGGTCGGTTGCTTAACTATCTGCGTGCCGCCCCCTACCGTTTTGTTCTGTTTTGCGACGACCTTTCCTTTGGTCATGACGATGCCCACTACAAGAGCCTGAAGGCTGTGCTGGACGGCGGGATTGAGGGCCGACCCGAGAACGTCGTGCTTTATGCCACATCTAACCGACGCCATTTGATGCCCCGCGATATGATCGAAAACGAACGCGGTTCTGCGATCAACCCCTCCGAGGCTGTGGAAGAAAAAGTATCGCTGTCAGACCGGTTTGGTCTTTGGCTGGGCTTTCACCCCTGTGATCAGGACCAGTATCTGGCCATGATACGCGGCTATTGTGATGCCCATGGCGTGGACGTAGACGACGACACCCTGCGCGCGGAAGCGATTGAATGGCAGGCAACGCGGGGGTCCCGCTCTGGACGCGTCGCGTGGCAGTATTTTATAGACCTTGCCGGGCGCAAAGGCGTGGCCCTGACCCAGTAGACAGGCCCTTTATCGGGCGTGCACTGCCAAAGACGCGCGGCAGCAGACGGCCTATCCGATGCGGATCACTTGAGGTACTGCATAGGATCGACGCTGTCGAAGCCTTGGCGCACCTCAAAATGCACAAATGCGTCCGACCCACTGCGCAGCTTTGCAATGGCCTCACCGCGGCCGACACGTGTGCCTTTTTCGACCGTCACATCCGTGACATTCGCGTAGACGGTCAGTAACTCGGGATCGTGGCGGACCACGATGATGGGCACGCCTTCTGCGCTTTTAGTGATGGCGGCCACCGTGCCTGCATCGGCGGCGCGCACCGGCGTCCCGGCAGCGGCTTTGATGTCGATGCCTTCATTCCGGCCTTTGGCGTATTCGCGGATAATCGTGCCATCAATGGGAAAGACCATCGCCGCCTCGTTTGACGGGGTGATGGTGGCCGCGCCCACATCAACAGGTTCCGGTGCGGGAATGATCGTGGTCTCTGGCTCTGGCAAGGGCGTCGATGCGCTTGGTGGTGTGGGCGTAGGGGAGCCGGTCCCCGGTGCTGGCACATCCGAGGACGTATCCGCCGCCGGGGCTTGGGCGACTGGAATAAGAAGGAACTGCCCCTCTCTGATCGCGAAATCTGCGCCCAATCCGTTCCATTCCCCCAGAGATTTGACCGGAACCTGATAGAGGCGTGCAATGGTGAAAGCGGTTTCACCCCGGGCCACCTTGTGCCGTATGGGCTCTTGTCCTGAGATTTCAGGTTGCACTGGTGTCGATGCGGGCAGGGCCACTGTTTCTACGCGTCTGCCGGGGTCTGCTGCGCCAGCCCGCTCAATCGCGCCGCCTGCTACTGTGCTGATGTCCACGCTGCCGGGGCTGATTGGTCCAACGAGTGTGGCCCCTGTTGCGGCGGAGGGCTCTGCCACGCGGGCGGGCAGGGCCACCACTTCACCCACCCGCAGGTTCGCGTTTTCGTCAATGCCGTTAAAGCTTGCCAGTTGTGCTGCATCCAGACCAAGCCGTTGCGCCATGCTTGTGACTGTGTCGCCGCTTTCCGCTATGGCCACCTGATACGTCGGGTACGAAATGACCCCCCGATCGTCTGGTTGTGGCCTTGGCTCTGTTGCCACGCCGGTGGCAGCGCTGGCGGTGCTAAATCCACCCAACCCGCCCCGCAAGTCATAATCCAAAGGCTGCCCACAGGCCACCAACCCGATCATACACGTTGAAAAAGTCAAAAGGCGCGCTCTGCTTAGCGTCGTTCCCGCATTCATCTGCTTGTCCTCAATAGACCTGTTACCGCCCTTTTCGGGCAATTTTGTCAAGTATAGCAGCTTATCCGTCTTTCCCCAAGCCTTCGAGTAACGGTACAAACCGAACCTGGCGAAGTTCTTCGTATTCAACACCCTCAGGGGTTTTGCGGGCAACAATAAGGTGTTGCACAGCATCGGACTGTCCAACCGGCACGACCATGATGCCACCCTCCTTAAGCTGGTCCATCAAGGGGCCGGGCGGGTCTTCTGCGGCGGCGGTTACGATGATCCTGTCAAAAGGGGCCTGTTCCGGCAGGCCGTGGCTGCCATCTGCGGTAATAGCGGTAATGTTGTGCAGACCCATCGCATCAAACAATGCCCCTGCTTCGCGTACAAGGCGGCTGTGGCGGTCGATCGTGTAGACCCTGCGCGCCAATCGGCTGAGGATCGCTGCCTGATACCCCGATCCCGTACCAACCTCGAGCACTTTGTCCCGGGGGCTCAGGCGGAGCGCTTGCGTCATCAGCCCAACGACAGAAGGCTGGCTGATCGTCTGCCCGCAGGCGATGGGCAGCGGCATGTCCTGGTAGGCGCGATCTGCAAATATCCCCCGGATGAACGGCCCGCGATCCACACCCTCCATCGCTTGCAAGACGCGTTTGTCCGTGACGCCCTTGGACCGCAGCGCAAACAGAAACTGCATCTTGCGTTCGGCATCTTCCGTCATGTGGCGATGCCCGCAAGCGCCCCCATTGCGTCATGGGCGGTCAAATCGGCGCGCATCGGGGTGACAGAGATGAACCCGGCAAGGTTGTCGGCGGCGTCAGAGCCTTGTGCGGTCTTTACCTGCTGGTCGCCGCCCTTGATCCACAAGAACCGTCGCCCCGACGGGGATGTATGCGGCTCCGTGCTAAACCGCGTGCCTGCGCGCAACCCTTGGGTCGACAAGCGGATGCCAGCGACGTCTGCCGCCGGAACAGGGGGGAAATTGACATTGTAGAACAGACGATACCCGCCTGTTTCTTCGGGAGTATTCTGCAGGATGCGGCGCACGACTTCTGCGCCATGGCGTGCGGATGCCTCGAAGGGATCATCGGTTTGAGCGTTGCGCGGCCCATAATATTGCGACAGGGCAATCGCCGGAAACCCCTGCAATGCGGCCTCCATCGCGCCGCCGATTGTCCCTGAATAAAGCGTATTCTCAGCCGAGTTATTGCCGCGATTGACCCCTGACAACACAAGATCCGGTGGTGTGTCGGACATCACATCGTGAATGCCGGCCAGCACACAATCCGCCGGCGACCCTTCGGCAGCGAAGCGTTGCGGCCCCATCTGCGCCACCATCATGGGATGGGTGTAGCTGATGCAATGGCCCACGCCGGATTGTTCAAAGGCGGGGGCGACGGTCCATACGTCACCGTCGGGCCCCGCAATCTCACGCGCAATGGCGTCCAGCACGGCCAGTCCGGGTGCATTGATCCCGTCGTCATTGGTAATGAGAATACGCATGTTTTGCCCCTTTGCGCCTTGATAGGCGAGGCCGTGCCAAGCGACAAGGGCAGGGGATCACCCTGCCCTTGTTTTTCGCAAAAAGCCCTTTGTCAGAGCAATTTATGCAAGCGGGCGGCTTCCGTGGCAGGCGCGGTCAGGGCTGCGCGGTCTTCGCCGGGAAAAAACCGCGCGCGGGTTGCCGTGGGCATCGGCTTTGGCGTCAGGATCGTGACCTTTGGCCCGGTCTTTTCTTTTTCGGCCTGCCAACTGCGCGCAAGTGCTATCTGGGCCGCCTTGGTGGCGCCGTAGCTGCCGAAAAATTTGTCACCTGCACGCGGATCATCAAAAAAAACGGCCTGCCCGGTCGCGCCCAGCAGGGGGGCGACGTAAGCGATCAGCGTCGCACTCGCCGTCACGTTGCATGCGACCGACTTGCTGAGATCCTTGGCATCAAGGTGGTCTGTCGGTGCCAGCGGGGCTGCGTGGATCGCACAATGTACCCAAAGGTCAAGACTACCCCATCGGTCGAAAATACCGCGGCACAGGGTGGCCATGGCCTCTGGTTTTGTGACGTCCATCGGGGCGAGTGTCGTGCTGCCGCCCAAGGCCTGAATACTGTCGTCCAACTCCTCCAGCGCGCCGGTTGTTTTGGCGACCGCGATGATGTGGTGCGTCGGAGCAAGCTCTAGGGCCAGTGCGTGCCCTAAGCCGCGTGAAGCGCCCGTTATAAGTGCAGTTTTTGTCATGGCGGTTCCATTTCATTTCGGCGGGGGAAATGCAATGGGCAGGCTTATTCAGCGGCTTTCATCACAAAGCCGCTTTCTATCTGATCGGAAGGCTTGACCGGGTATTCGCCCGAGAAACAGGCATCGCAATACTGAGGTTTGCTGTTGTTGCGTCCCTCAGGTTCGCCCACCGCGCGGTAGAGCCCATCCAGTGTGATAAACCGCAGGCTGTCGACGCCAAGGTGGTCCCGCATTTCATTTTCGGACATTGTCGCGGCCAGCAGTTTCTCGCGCTGTGGTGTGTCGACACCGTAAAAACAGGGCCACGCCGTGGGCGGGCTTGCGATGCGGAAATGCACTTCAGCGGCACCGGCATCCAGGATCATCTCTTTGATCTTGCGCGATGTTGTCCCCCTCACCACGGAATCGTCCACAAGAATAATGCGTTTGCCCCGGATCAGGGCGCGGTTCACATTCAGCTTCAGCCTGACGCCCATGTTGCGGATTTGCTCGGTTGGCTCGATAAACGTGCGGCCCATGTACTGGTTGCGGATGATCCCCATGGCGTAGGGGATGCCGGATTCCAGCGAATAGCCGATGGCCGCAGGCGTGCCGGAATCCGGCACCGGGCACACAAGGTCCGCATCTACGGGCGCTTCCTTGGCGAGCTCGCGTCCGATCGCTTCACGCGTCTCGTAAACCGATCGCCCGCCCAAAATAGAATCGGGTCTTGAGAAATACACGTGTTCAAAAATGCAAAAGCGCGGCGCGACGCGGCGGAACGGGAAATTGCTGTCGACCCCGTCGTCGGTGATCACCACCATCTCTCCCGGTTCGATTTCGCGCACGAACTCAGCCCCGATAATGTCCAGCGCGCAGGTCTCTGAACTCAGCGCCCAGCCATCGCCGACACGTCCCAGAACAAGTGGGCGCACACCAAGAGGGTCGCGCACGCCAATCAGTTTTGTCCGCGTCATCGCGACGACAGAGAACGCGCCTTCGACCCGGCGCAGGGCGTCTTCCATCCGTTCAGGAATAGTGCGTTGCAGCGACCGCGCCATCAGATGAATGATGCACTCACTGTCGGAGGAACTTTGGAAAATGCTCCCCCGCTCGATCAATTCACGGCGCAGCGCGTTGGCGTTTGTAATGTTGCCATTGTGCGCAATCGCGGCACCGCCCATCGCAAATTCGCCAAAGAAAGGTTGCACGTCCCGGATCGCGGTCTGCCCTTTTGATCCGGCCGTTGAATAGCGCACATGTCCGATGGCCAGCGGACCTGGCAGCGTTTCCATGACCGATTTGGAGGTAAAGTTGTCGCGCACGTAGCCAAAACGCCGGGCGGATTGAAATCCCTGATCCGCGTCATGGCTGACGATGCCACCGGCCTCTTGTCCACGATGTTGCAGGGCGTGCAAGCCAAGCGCCACGAAACTGGACGCGTCAGCGACGCCGACCACACCGAAGACGCCGCACTCTTCTTTCAGCGTGTCACCATCGCATTCGTCCTGAACGAAGCTTGCGTCGAAGGGATGTGCTGGCGGTAGTATTTTTGACAACGGGTGCGCTCCGAATCCGTTTACCATCTTCCCTGTTTAGGATGCCAGATCACGCGTGTCACGGGCCTATCAGTCTTTCTCGCGCGCGCCGATGGCATCAAGCCGGTTTTGCACGCTCAGGTGGTGCGCACGTGTGCGTTTTCGGACGACAGGCACCTTCAGGATGCGTCCAGGCAGGCTCAGCGCGACAATGGCCCCCCGCTCGGGCTGTGGTGGTTCCACCGATATCTGACCACCACGGGCAACAATCATGCGTCTGACACCCAAAAGGCCGTACCCGCTTTCGGGTCGAAACGCCCCGGTTTGCAGGAAAACGTGGGCCGGATTGTCAAAGCCGCGCCCATTGTCACTCACTGTGATCAAAATCGCGCTTTCCGGCGCCGCTGCGATGGTAATATCAATGTTGAGAGAAGGTTTGCCGCCGTGTTTTATGGCGTTTTCCAGCAAATTGCGTAAAGCGATTTGAACCGCCATCCGGTCAGCTTCGACAAAGGCATCCGGCCAGTCGATGTTGTGAAGCGCGGTTGGATCCAAAACATCGCACAGGTTCCGGCACATGGCACCAAGATCAAAGGCAACAACATCTGCAGGCGCTGTCGTGGCTTGCGTATGGGTCAGAACATCCGCCACCAGCGCGCCGGCTTTTGCGGCGACATCTTCCAGCAGGTCCAGAAGGTAAGTGTCTTCCTCGTCGCGCATATTGGGGGAGTCGCGCAGCATCTGGGACAGGTGTTGAATGTTGCGCATGGGGGCGCGCAAATCATGTGCTGCAAGGGCCACGAACTCTTCGGCCTGGGGCAGGGCGCTTTGAAGCTGCTGGCGGAGCCGCAGCACGTCCTGTTCGGCAGAGACATCTGCGCAGGTGCCCACGATGTGGTGTACCCGGCCCGCCGCGTCAGCGACCGGGGTAAGGGACGTGCGATACGGGGTGCGGGCCGCGCCGACGCCCAGCGATTCCTCGAAATCTACAGACCCTTCTGCCGTCATGACCCGTAAAAGTGAGGCGGACAGGCGCGCGCTGGTAGGCGTCTCGAATACGCCGTGCGGGCATTTCCCGACGACGTCTTCGCGCGTCAGCCCGCAGGCGGACAGATACAATTGGTTGGCGAATTCAAACCTGAAACGTGCGTCGTCTTCCACAATGATCGCGAACATGGGCGCGTTCACCGCTTCAAAAGACGCAAACTGACTTTCTGTCATGGGCACCTCTCAACACGTGGTGCAGGGCATAGTCATGGAATTCAAATAATCGGTTAATTTGCCGCGATTTTTTGGACTATATTCAGCCGCCGCACGTGCCCACGAGCTCTTCGTATTTGCTGGTGATCCAGCCAAGCGCTTGTTCGGGTTCTGCCTGTTGAATTTGTTCGGTCAATTGCGAAAAGACGACGGCTGATCGGCTCTCATCAACCACGGTGTAGGTCTCTCCAGTGATCACCACATCGTAGATAAACAGGCCGATCACCACCAAAAGCACGCCGCGCGCGACCCCGAAAATCAGGCCAAGCCCCTGATCGACGCCACCCAGCGCCGAGCGTTGCACGATGGTCGAAAAGAGGGGCGTAAACAAGGATACCACGATCAGAGCGACCGCAAACACGGCTGCAAATGCACCGATAATCGACAACTCACAGCTTTCCGCGAGAAATTCGCCGATCACAGGGATTTCCCGGATCAGCGGCTCAGCTTGAGGCGCAAAAAGAAAGGCCAGCACAGCAGCGGCCCCCCATCCCACGATGGCCATCAGTTCGCGCACCAGCCCCCGCCCGTAAGCCAGTAAAGCAGAGATGACGACGACCAGCGCGACCACACCGTCAACAATGGTGAACCCTTCCATAGTCTTATTCGCCTTTCTGCCAGCTGCTTAGCCCGCCCCGAAAATTTCGCCCACAAAGCCGGTCAGATCGCTCATTTCGTTGAGCGTGATCCCGGTGGCCGCAACCGCTTTTCCACCGCGCGCCGCAATTGCGCTGGTGAAACCAAGTTTTTGCGCCTCTTTCAACCTGTTTTCGGTCTGCACCGCAGGTCTGAGCGCGCCTGACAGGCTGATTTCGCCAAAAACCACACAATCTGCCGGCAAGGCTGCGTCATCGCGGGCGCTGAGCAAGGCGGCGGCAACGGCCAGATCGGCGGCGGGTTCGGACACTTTCATCCCGCCCGCCACGTTCAGGTAAACGTCCAGACCCGCAAAGGGGATACCACAGCGCGCCTCCAGCACGGCGAGGATCATCGCCAGACGCCCGCCATCCCAGCCCACCACAGTGCGGCGCGCCTGCGAATGGGGGGAGGGGGCGACAAGCGCCTGAAATTCCACCAGAACCGGGCGCGTGCCTTCAATGCCCGCAAACACTACGGCACCGGGGGAAGGGGTGCCACGCTCGCTCAGAAACAAGGCGGAGGGGTTGACCACCTCGGCCAGCCCCGCGCCTGTCATCTCGAAAACGCCGATTTCATCCGCAGGGCCAAAGCGGTTCTTGACGGCGCGCAGTATCCGGAAAGGATGTCCGCGCTCGCCCTCAACGTAGAGCACGGTATCCACCATGTGTTCGACCACCCGCGGGCCCGCGATCTGGCCCTCTTTGGTCACATGCCCCACAAGAATGACCGAAATGCCCTTGCGTTTGGCAAAGCTGGTCAACTCGTGCGCTGCCGCGCGCACCTGAGAGACAGAGCCGGGGGCGGAATCGACATTGTCCGCCCACATGGTCTGAATGGAATCGATGATGGCCAGTTGTGGTTTCTCAAGCTCCAGCGTGGTGAGGATATCGCGCAGGTTCGTCTCTGCCGCGAGCTTGACGGGCGCATCCTGCAGCCCTAAACGGCGCGCGCGCATGCGCACCTGCGCAGAGGCCTCTTCACCAGAGACGTAAATCGTTTTCAGGCCCTTGCGGGCAAATTCGGCGGCGGCTTGCAGCAAAAGGGTCGATTTTCCGATCCCCGGATCACCGCCCACCAAAAGCGCTGAGGCCGCAACCAGCCCGCCGCCCAGCACGCGGTCCAGTTCTGCAATGCCGCAATGGGTGCGGGGGGGTGGGGCCTCTTCGGTCGAGAGGTCCGTCAGATGGATCGACGCGCCGCGTTTGCCGCCCAAAGACTTGGCCGGGCCTTTGGAAATCCCGGCATCCTCGGAAATGCTGTTCCATTCGCCACAGGCTTCGCATCTGCCGGCCCATTTGGTGGTGACATTGCCGCAGGCGGCACAAGAGAAGGAAGCGGATTTTGCCATTGGCCCTTTCTGGCGCAGGCCGCAGGTGCGGTCAAACGGGTAATGCGTTCACAGTCATCGCTGCGGACAGCGCGTTTGGCCATATCTGGCCGTGCGGGCATCGCTTTCGTTTTGGCCAAAGCCGTGGCACCATTAACCTTCTGCATGAACGGAGAGGCCCGCATGAAAGTCGTAAGTGTTACATCGGTGCCGCGCAGCGTTTGGGGGGCGAACTGTTCTGCGTGGGAACTGGTAGGGACGCAAGGTCTGTCGGTCAAGCTTGAGGAAATGCCGCCGGGCACGGCAGAGACGCGTCACCGTCACGCGCAGGCGCGGCAGGTGTTTTTTGGGCTGAGCGGCATTTTGCAGATCGAGGTCGCAGGCGAGGTGCATCAGATCACGCCTGAAACCGCGCTTGATGTACCACCCGGCGTGGCGCATCAGGCGCGCAACACCAGCGAGGTCATGGCGCGGTTTCTGGTCATCTCCGCGCCGGGCACGGCGCAGGATCGCGAAGAACTGGCCCCCGACGGTGCTGTCTGATGCGGGGACTGTCGCCGCGGCCATCAGAAAAGCAAACGGTGCGCGGATTTTGTGGTAGCCTTGCCCGCACAAAACACATGCATTTTGAAGTGGGGGCTTTCAGTGGCATATTTTGATCTCGGGACCTATTCCCGCCCGGCAAGCGAAAAGGCGGAGGCCCAGCTTTGGTTTGACCGGGGGCTGGTGTGGCTTTTTGCCTATAACCATGAAGAGGCGATTGTCTGCTTTGACCACGCGCTGGCGGCGGATGCGGGCTGTGCGCTGGCCCATTGGGGCATCGCCTATGCAATCGGGCCAAATTACAACAAACCGTGGGAAGTGTTCACGCCAGAAGAGAAAGCCCCGGCGCTGGCCCGGGCGCACGCTTCCCTGTCCACAGGTCTGGCCGCAGCGCAGGATCCGGTGGCGCGCGCGCTTCTTGAGGCATTGGCGTTGCGGTATCCGACAGACCCTGCGATCGAAGATTACCAGCCCTTCAACGACGGATTTTCGGCAGCGATGAAACCGGTCTACGAGGCCCACCCCGATGACCTTGATGTGGCCTTTGTCTATGCCGAAGCCCTGATGAACCGCACGCCATGGCAATTGTGGGATTTCTGGAAAGGCATCCCCAACCCCAAGGCCTCAACACCGGAGGCCATGGCGGTGCTGGAGCGTGCTTTCGAGCAGACCCCCGGTGCGTGGGATCATCCCGGTCTGCTGCACATGTATATCCACCTGATGGAGATGTCGCCGCATCCTGAACGCGCGTTGCGCCATGGGGACCGGTTGACCGGCTTGGTGCCGGATGCGGGCCATCTTGTGCATATGGCGTCTCATATTGATGTGCTTTGCGGCGATTATGCCAATGTCTTGCAGCGTAATCTGAAGGCGACAGAGGTGGATGCGGGCTTCAAAGCCTATGCGGGGGCTGCGAATTTTTACGCGCTCTACCGCATCCACAATCTGCACTTTGCGCTTTACGGGGCGATGTTTCTGGGGCGCAGAGCCGATGCGCTGGAGGCCGCCGCCCGCCTGCGCGCAGAAGTGCCCGATGATGTGGTGCGGGTCTATCCTGATCTTTTTGAGACTTTCGCAGCCGCTCTGCCGCATGTCTATGTCCGCTTTGGCATGTGGGAGGAAACGGTCGCGCTCGACCTGCCGGAGGATAAGGCGCTCTTTACCACCACCAACGCGTTGATCTTGTATGCGCAGGCGGTGGCCTTGGCCAACCTGGGCCGCCATGAGGAGGCCGCAATCAAAGCCGCCGCTTTCGATGCTGCCTTTGCCGTGGTGCCAGAGGAACGGATGCTGTTTCAGAACAAGGCGCTTGATGTGCTGGCGGTGGCCAAGGCGATGATGGAAGGCGAACTGGCGTTCAAAAGCGGCCACCGCGATGAAGGGTTGGCGCATCTGCGCCGTGCGGTAAGCCTCGATGACGGTTTGATGTATGAAGAGCCGTGGTCGTGGCCGCAACCCACCCGCCATGCGCTGGGTGCGTTGCTGATGGAGGCTGATGAAAGGGCCGAGGCAGAGGCCGTCTACCGTGCCGATCTGGGCCTGGATGGCAAGTTGCCGCGCCCCAGCCAGCATCCGCGCAACGTCTGGGCGCTGCACGGCCTGCACGAATGTCTGGCGCGCCGGGGCGAAAAGGTGGAGATTGTCCATATCAAAGGCTTGCTGGATCAGGCGATTGCGCGCGCGGACATTCCCATCCGCGCCAGTTGCCTGTGCCGGGCGGCGGCGTGAGGGCCTGTGTATAAAGTCGAAAAACCGCTGACGTCGCTGGCCGCGCTTGAGGCGCTGCTCAAGCCTATGCACCCCAGTCAGGTGAACAAGATCATCGACCGGATCGATCCGCATATCGCTGCATGGATCGACCGGACCACTTTCGTGTCAATTGCCAGCAGCGACGCGGCAGGGCGCATGGATTTGTCGCCCAAAGGGGACCCTGCAGGTTTTATCAAAGTGCTGGATGGGCAAACCCTCGTGATCCCGGATCGTATCGGAAACCAACGCGCAGACACGTTTCGAAATGTGCTGGAGAACCCGAACGTGGGGTTGATGCTGGTGGTGCCCAAACGCCGGGAGGTCGTGCGGATTAACGGGACAGCCGAGATTGCGCAGGACGACGCGCTGCTGGAGCTTACCACCTTGAACGGTCACCGGCCTGATCTGGCGCTTGTGGTGCGGGTGAAAGAGGCGTTTTTTCATTGTGGCAAGGCGATGATCCGATCAGCGATGTGGCAGCCGGAGAAATGGGGCCCGATCGAAGGGTTGCCGACCTATGCGCAAGCGCTGAAGGATCACGGGGCGATGGACATGCCGTTGGAAGAGATCGAAGCGCGCATGGCCTATAACGAAACCGGGCGGCTGTATTAGGGATTGGACCTGATCCTGTGCCATCAGCGCGTCCTTTTGATCATCCGGGACCGGTCCGAAACGGCCGTCAAGTCGAGGAGAAATTGCGGATCGCCTTAAATGCAGGCGCCGCGCATCGCGCATTGTCGGGCGCATAGCCTGTTCTGGTTTCAAGCGTGCTCTCTCGGGGCAGCGTTCCCAGAGCGTCGGTGCTCATACGGCCACGACATGCCCCTGTTTGATTGAGGCGCGGCAATTGCAGCGTACCCATCAAAGCCAAGCAACCTCAGGTTGTTTAAATCGCTTTTATTTGCTAGGATTTGCAGGTGTGCACATGGGCAGGGACGTTTCATGATCTTTGCGACCCACAAGGCAAATTGGAATTTGAATTATTATTACGGGACCGATCCTTTCGATCTCGAAGAAATCTATGCGCTCCAGAAAAAGCAAGCCTCTTCCGGGGGGGAGCAGGGTCCGTTGAACGCGCCTACGTTCTACGACATCCGGTCGGTGGACCTTCTTGTGTTCGACAGCGCGCAATTAAGGCGTCTGATCTCGCAGCGCTATGCCCTTGGTGAGCAGCATCACAACAATGCCTTTGCGGTCGTGGTGGGCGATGAAGGCTGCTACGGTATGATGCGCATGTACAATGCCTATGCAGATCTGATCGGTCTGAGGAAACAGGCCAACAGCTTTGTGTCGCTTGACATGAAAGAAGCGGTGGAATGGATCGCGCCGCATCTCAAGGGGGCCGTTGACGCCCGGACGCTGCAGCACGATCTGGAAGCCGAAAGCGCCTCTTTCGCGGCCGCACTGCCCTGACCGTTGGTCTGCTACGCCCTAGCGGACGGCCTCGATGGGTCCATCGGCGCGGCCCTGCACAAACTGGTCGAGATAGGGATTGCCGCTCTGGTCCATGTCCGCCACAGGGCCAGTCCACTGGATAACTCCGTCATGCAGCATCGCGATATTGTCTGCGATGGCCCGGACGCTGGTCATGTCATGGGTGATGGTCATGGCGGTGGCCCCCATCTCAACCACGATCTCGCGGATCAGATCATTGATGACGCCGGACATGATCGGGTCGAGCCCGGTGGTGGGTTCATCAAAAAAGATAATCTCCGGCTCTGCGGCGATGGCGCGCGCCAACCCCACACGCTTTTGCATGCCGCCGGACAGTTCTGCGGGGAAACGGTCCGCGACATCGGGCTTTAGCCCTACGCGGCGCAGCTTTTCGATGGCGATGGCGCGAGCCTCATCGTGGGGGCGCTTGAGGCTGCCCCGGAGCAGGCGAAACGCCACGTTTTGCCAGACGGGCAGACTGTCAAACAGCGCGGCCCCCTGAAACAGCATCCCGAAGCGGGCCAGAAACGCATCCCGGTCGCCAGTGCGCACGTCCTGCCCATCTACGGTGATCATGCCCGCGTCGGGGTCAATCAGGCCAAGGATACACTTGATTGCAATGGATTTCCCAGTGCCGGAACCGCCGATGATCACCATGGATTTTCCGGTCTCGACTTCAAGGTCAAGCCCGCGCAAAACGTGATTGCTGCCAAAGGATTTGTGGATGCTCTCCATGCGGATCATATGGCGAAGAAAACCCCCGTAAGGATGAAATTGGCAGCAAGGATCAGCACGGCGGCCCCTTCGACGGCGGATTTTGTCGCCCGCCCGACGCCCATGGCCCCGCGCCCGGACATCATGCCATGATAGCAGCCCATCAAAGCGGCAGCAAAACCAAAGACGGCCCCCTTGGTCAGCGAAGAGATCACATCAAGCGGCTCCAGAAAGTTGATCGTGTTGCGGATGTACCCTGCCGGATTAAAGCCCAGCGTTCCCGTGGCCACTGCATAGCCGCCAAAGATGCCGATGATATCGCCCACGCCCACAAGCAGCGGCACCACCAGGGTCGCCGCCAATAGGCGCGGTGCGGTCAGATACTTCATCGGATGCGTGGACAGGGTAACCAGCGCGTCGATCTGTTCGGTTACTTTCATCGTCGCGATTTCAGCTGCAATTGACGAGGTGACGCGCGCCGCGATCATCAGCCCCACAAGCACAGGACCCAGTTCGCGCACCATCCCGACCGCCACGATTTGCGGCACCACGGCTTCGGCGTTGAAACGCGATCCGCCTGCGTAGATTTGCAACGCCAAAGCGCCCCCGGTAAACACAGCCGTGAGGCCCACCACGGGCAGCGACAGCCACCCGATGTTCAAAAGCGCGGACAAAAATTCGCGCAAGTAGAAAGGGGGCGTTGCGATGTGGCGCAGTGCACTGCCCGCGAATATTGCGATCCGCCCGATACTGGCAAGGAACGACAGGACGACACTGCCAATCAGCGCAACCACTCTCATGTCAGGTACACACGGTCGTAGCGCGCGCCGAGAGAGGTCAGAACCTCGTAGCCGATGGTGCCTGCGAAATCCGCGATGGTGTCGATGGACTGGTGCTGTCCAATCAGTTCAAGCGCTTCGGGGTCTTGTGGCAGGGCGGTCACATCAACCCCGATCAGGTCCATGGAGATGCGGCCCACGACCGGGACGGCCTGACTGCCCGCATAAAGCTGCGCATCGGGGCCTGCTGCGCGCAGGATGCCGTCTGCATACCCGCCCGAGATGGTGGCGATGCGCGAGGGGCGATCTGCCACCCATGTGTTGCCGTAGCCCACGGTTTCGCCAATGCTGACATCGCGCACTTGAATGACCGGCAGGTCAATGCGTGCAACAGGCCGTGCCTCTACGTACGGCAGGCCCCCATAAAGCCCGATGCCGGGGCGCGTGAGGTCAAAATGATACTCCGGACCCAGCAGCACCCCGCCGGTGGCAGAGAGCGATTTGGGCACATCAAGACCTTCGGTCATGGACCGGAACGCCTGCAGCTGCTGTGCGTTCATCTCGTGGGTTGGATCGTCCGCGCAGGCAAGGTGCGACATGATCAGCGTCAGGGTCTGCGCCGTCGCCACATCGCGCACCGCGCGCCATTCCGCGTCCTCCATCCCCAGCCTGTTCATGCCGCTGTCCAGCTGAATCCCAAAGGGATGGTCGGGCAGGGCTTCGACATGGCGCACCATCTGGTCCACGGAATTGAGCATCGGGGTCAGATGCGCATCGCGAATAAGCGGCGTGTCCCCCGCCATATGCCCGGAAAAGACACTGATGGCCGGGCCATGCCCCAGAATGTCGCGCAAAGCGGCGCCTTCTTCGGCGACGGCGACAAAGAACTGCCGCGCGCCGGCCTCTGCGAGGCGCTGTGCCACTTGCGCCAGACCTAACCCATAGGCATTTGCCTTGACCACAGCCGCTGTTTCGACAGAGGTCTGTGCGTCCAGCGCGCGCCAGTTGGCGGCAATCGCCTCAAGATCAATGGTCAGTCGGGCAACACTCATGAGGGCGTGTTGAACAGGATCGCGTGTAAGGTCAAGACGTGGGCTGCATTTTGTGACCTGCAAGCCTAGGGGATTTCAAAATATCCCCGGTTGCGTTCCCACATTTTTTCGCCCACCAGACAGTCGTAGGTTGCCACTTTGCGCAGGTTTGCCTGCGGGGCAGGGGTGGGGGCTGCAGCAATTTCTAGCACAAGTTTGCGGGTGACGGCGTCGGCAAACTGATCCCAACTATAGACAGGCACCACAAAAGCGCCGGGCCCGCCGATCACACAATTCTTGTAGTATTGATCAAGATCGGGAATCCCCCAGAGTTCCGACAGCGCATCCGTGGTCATCAGCGGCAAGCCATTGATGATAAACCCCTCTGCCAGCGCCTTGTCGCGCGCGCGCGTGACGGGTCGGCCCTGATTGTTCGGCCCGTCGCCAGAGACGTCAATCACCCGGCGCAAGCCTTCAAACCCGTTGTCTTCAAAGTCCTGTGTGGCATAGAGCAGCGCGCCTGAGATTGAGGTGCGCCGCAAGCCCGCATCAAACTGCGCGGTAATGGTCTGCGCAATCTGGCGCGCGTCCTCCGCAGAGGCCAATACCTGCCATGGCACAATCACGCGCTGCGAATATTCACCCGCCCATTCCACGTAAGTCAGAGCGATGCGCCCGAGCATCCCGCTCTCGACGGCCTCCATCACAGCCGCGCTTGAGAGTGCTTCGGCATATCCGCGCCGTTGAATCTCAAGCTCCGCCGGGGACATGGATCGTGAAACATCCACCGCCAGAAAAAGCTCCACGTCAACTTCCATGTCCCGCGCAAAGAGCAGGGAGGGCCACAGCAAAAGGGCAAGGGTCAAACAGCGCATGACCGCACTGCACAGGGTGGCGGACCGTCTGTCCAATCACAATTTCTTGCCATCCGGGCGGCCTGCAGGCGTTGCTGCAAAATGAGGCACGGCGCGGGTTGGACGCTTGCGGGTAGACTGTTTCATCGGCTACCTCAGAAGTGGATCGTAAAGGAGCAGGCAGGGTCATGACCGCACAGGCGCACGAACAGGCAGAACGCGACGCGGCCCCCAGCTTTCCTGCCGCACAGGTGTTTGGACCTGTCAGCGCGATGATGGTGCCGGGCGAGACAATCAATCGGATGAACCGCGTCTTTGGGTTTTATGACGACAGGGGGCAGCCCGTCGCGAGTTCTGATATCCGGTCCGGTGAATTGACAACCCATTCAGATCAGGCCGTCGCGGCCCCTGAGGGGGTGCAGACAGTGCAGGGGCCGGTGCTCTTTGCCGGGCTGGCGCTGGAACAATTTGGCCATGTTCTGATCAACGCGCTGGGCAGGCTTTGGGCGCTACAGGACCTGCCGTCCGAGACAAAGCTGGTCTACTACCCAAAGCGCAAGGCCGAGATCGCGCGCTACCCGCATCTTTTGTCCGTACTCAGGGCGCTGGGCGTGCAGAACGATGTGATTTTGACAAACACGCCCACGCGATTTGACGCGCTTTATACCGCGACAGACCTGTTTGGCGAACGCTACGGGGGGCTGGGCGCGCCTGCATTCTTTGACTGGCTGGATCATCGATGGTTGCCCCAAGGCCCGGTGGTCACGGGCCGCAAGCTTTACGTGACGCGGTCAAAACTGGGCATGCAGGCGGGCCGATACGCCTGTGAGGACCACCTTGAGCATTTGCTGCGGGCAGGGGGCTATGACGTGTTCGCCCCGGAGGCACATGATCTGAAGACGCAGATCACGACCTTTCAATCCGCCGAAAAGCTGATTTTTGCGGAAGGGTCCGCCTTGCACCTTTTCGGGATGATCCGGCGACCAGAACAGCGGGTAGCGGTGATCAACCGGCGGCTTGCCCCGCCGCCCTTGATCACAACGCAATTGAGCGACCGCAAAGGCCCGGCCATCCGGCAGATCGACGTGATCGACCGCATCATGTGGCCGCCAAGGCGGAGCGATCATCTGGCCGTCTCCACCTTGGATTTTGCGCGGTTGCGCGCCGAATTGCTGGCGGCGGAGTTAATTGATCCAACCTTGCAATGGACCGTTCCGCCAAGCGATGCGGTGGAGGCGTCCTTGCAGGCTGGCGTGGCGCCGGGCCAGAGGATGCTCACCCGGAAAGAGCACAAAAAGTTCAAGCAAGCCCTCAGGGCAAAACGCGCAGCCATCGGCAAATAGGGGCGTCAGGGCGAGATAAACTGCGGTGTCACTGCGGCGTGCTCAGACAGACGCACGCGGTCAAAAAGCGCGTAGTCGCTGGCTTCGATCGCGGCACAGGGGGTGTAGTCAAAACAATCGTAGAAACGGCTGGTTCCGTAGTCTTCCAGCGTCACGCTTTGCCATTCCGCGAGGATCGCGTCATATTGATCTGACAGCACGGTATTGTCCGGGTCCAGATCGCTCAGCAGTACCAGTCCGGTTGGTCGGCAGCCCAGCACGGTCATCGTCAAATCAGGGCGGTGTTCCTGCAGGATCGGGATCAGTTTCCACACATCGCCCGTCCAGGCATCGGTGGGCGCGTTGTCCACATCGCGGGTTGTCATCTCGAAGGTATAAGGACAGCAATCATGCAGCGCGATGACGCCGCCGGGGTGACTGATCTTTTCGGTGTGCAGGATATCGCGCAGCAGGTTTTCCATCAGGTGCAGACCGTCCAGAAAACTGAACCCCAGTCTGGCACCAATGGCCGTTGCAAAGCCACTTGCAAAGAAATCATCGCTTGTCTGCTGCAGCACATGCAGCGCAGGCTTTTGTCCTATCACATTGCTCTCAATGCGGAAAAATGGATCGACGGCGATTGTCTTGCCACGCACATCTGCAAAACCACGCCCGGTGCGGCAGCCTACTTCCATGTACCAGTCGAAAAGTACGCGGCGGTGCAGGTCCCTCAGGAACGGGATGTAGCGTCTGTCGCGGGGCGCGTTGAACAAAAGACAGCCTCCTGTGCGTCTTGCCTCTTTCATAGCAAGCCTGCGCCATTGCGCAACATCCGACGCGGACCGGTAGAAACACGCAACCAGCGCAATAGCTGCCGGCGGGGGCCAGAGGTTGTGTTCAGTGCCGGATTACGGGCCAGTCAGATCGCCGTTTTCCAGCCACATCCGTTCTGTCGGCGTCAGCAGGGCGTCTATGCGCGCGGCATAGGCGTCAAGGTCGGGTTGCTGCAGCCTGCCTTCCCATTTGTTTGAACTGGCGCTGTCAAAAAACGCGCTGTCGTTTTTCCAGTTGCCAGTCCCGGCGGAGGGGGTGAAACGATGCGCATTGGCCTGCATGTTTTCAAATCGGGCGGCGTCGATCACGCGGTTCAAAAGGGCAGGCGTGGGGGTAAGCTGCGCGTGCCGGGCGATGCTCTCGACCGCGTTGGCGAGGTTCTGCAGCATATCCGAGTAGTGCAGACGCAACAGGTTTTGCTGGGGCGCATGGGCCAGTGTGCATTTGTAATGCGCCACGATCGCTGTAAGGCTGGCCGCGTCCTGAAAATCGCCTGTCAGAAAGACGGCGAACCCTTCGGCAGGATCATCAGAGAAATACGCGGGGGGAAAGAAGGGTTTGG
This sequence comes from Roseobacter sp., assembly GCA_045106135.1. Classification (GTDB taxonomy): domain Bacteria; phylum Pseudomonadota; class Alphaproteobacteria; order Rhodobacterales; family Rhodobacteraceae; genus Roseobacter. The sequence goes on from JBGCEG010000012.1 coordinate 24,816, forward strand.
AAATCGTCTCGGATTGGTTGAAGGCGTGTTTTCGAAAAGAGAAATAGACATCAATGGGATGCCGGTAGACCGCGATGTAGTGAACGGCATCCCAATAGGGCAGACCGTCGAGTGGCGTGTGGCTTTTAAGTTGACGGCGATGGGTTTGCGCGTCGATGCGGGCGACCACTTCGTCGATGGGGCGCATGGAAAAATCGATCCAAGGGGATTTGAACGTGGTTTGTGCGTCAACCTCCGGATCCTCTGCGATCAGCATCGCCAGAATGCCTTGGGTCCATGTCGTGCCCGATTTGGGCGGCGTGGTGACAATGATATCACCTGCGCGCGCCGTTACCTCCGCCCAGCGGCGGCTGTCGGTAAATGTGTCGACATAGGTCTTGGTCGGGGGGCGGTGTGCTTGCAGCATAGGGTGTCTGTGTCCTGTGGTGTGTCGAGATCGTTTTGCGCGCCGCGATGACCCTACGCGTTTTGGTACAGGCTGTGTGGTGCGGAGGCTGCCTAGGAAGGGTCACAATCCGTCTCGGCAGGGCCAAGCGCGATCAACAGCAGGATCGCCAGCAAGGGGCTGCCAACAAAGGAAATAAGCACCCAGACCGTCGGGCTCCGGTGCCGCCGGTTCGCCATTTCCATAGGCAGGATGATGTAGAGCCAGACCAGAATTATCAGTAAGGCAATGCCGAAAATGCCGATGAGGATACTTTCCATCGTATCTCCTTACATTACGCGACATGGGTACAAAGGCGGGCGGGTGCTGCGCCACAGCATCCTTTAGTACTCCCGGTCTGTGCCTTGTTGCCATGGTTGGACAAGATTGCCGAAACGGGTAAAGCGCCCTTCGAAGCTCAGGTCTACCGTGCCGATCGGCCCGTGACGCTGCTTGCCGATCACGACCTCGGCGCGGCCATGCAGACGCTCCATCCGCTCCTGCCACTTGGCCATTTCCTCAAGGTTGTCGTCAGAGGGCTTTTCCCGTTCTGCGTAGTATTCTTCGCGGAAAACGAACATCACCACGTCGGCGTCCTGCTCAATGGAGCCGGATTCGCGCAGATCAGACAGTTGTGGGCGCTTGTCCTCCCGGTTTTCCACTTGTCGCGAAAGCTGCGACAGGGCCACGACGGGGATGTCCAGTTCCTTGGCAATCGCCTTGAGGCCCATGGTGATTTCCGAGATTTCATTGACCCGGTTTTCGGATTTGCCCGTGCCGCGAACCAGTTGCAGATAGTCCACCATCAAGACATCCAAACCATGTGTCCGCTTGAGACGCCGCGCGCGCGCCGCCAACTGTGCGATGGGCAGGGCAGGCGTGTCGTCAATATAAAGCGGGCAGGCCTCAAGGGCTTTGGCGGCATCGACAAAGCGGCGGAATTCAGCCTCAGTCATGTCGCCGCGCCGGATTTGCTCTGACGGCACTTCGGAGGCTTCGGACAGGATGCGCGCGGCAAGCTGTTCGGCGCTCATCTCAAGGCTGTAGAACCCGACAACACCGCCATCCACCGCCCCTTCGGAGCCGTCTGGCAGCTGTCCGCGCCGGTAGGCCTTGGCGATGTTGAAGGCGATGTTTGTGGCCAGCGATGTCTTGCCCATCGACGGACGCCCCGCGAGGATGAGCAGGTCCGATCTGTGCAGCCCGCCCAGCTTTTTGTCCATGTCGATGAGACCGGTCGAGACACCCGCCAGCCCGCCTTCCCGCTGGTAGGCGGCGTTGGCCACATTGACCGCATCGGTGACCGCGCGCAAAAAGCTCTGGAACCCGCTTTCGACCTGACCCTGTTCTGCCAGCGAATAGAGCGCCTGTTCGGCTTGCACGATTTGTTCGCGCGGCTCGTTCTCAACATCCACGGAGGCTGCCTTGTCTGCAATTTCGCGCCCCAGCTGGATCAGGTCGCGCCGCACCGCCAGATCGTAGATCATCTGCGCGTAGTCCCGCACCGCAAAGGCCGACACGGCTGCGCCTGCAAGCCGCGCAAGATAGGCCGCCCCGCCCAGTTCCTTCAGCCCTTCGTCGTCTTCCATGAAAGACTTGAGCGTCACAGGCGAGGCAAGGTTGTTCTTGGCGATCCGGGCTGCTGCGATCTCGAAGATGCGGGCATGGACGGGCTCGTAGAAATGCTTGGGGCCGATGATGGACGCGATCCGGTCGTATATGTCGTTGTTTGTGAGGATCGCGCCCAACAACTGCTGCTCGGCTTCTATGGAGTGGGGCATCGTATCCGGCGCCTGGATATCGGTGCCAGTCGGGTTGAATGCGGTAATCTCGTTCATGCCTGTCCCTGCGACCTCTTTTTATGTCCGGCGTCTTCAGGCGCCGGTGGCACAAGGTCTACCTGAGTTTCAAAGTTCAGACCACGTGCGCAAACCTATGGAGAACCCCGCGTATAACTCTGTGGAAAACCTCTGCGCCTGCAGCATATGGTATCAGCGCGGTGTTGAAACGCAACATTTATGACAAAGCCGCTGATTCCTGCTGATGGAATCGCAGCCGTGTGGATAGAAATTTATTTCTTGTTAATTGTTTGCCACTTACGGGGATCGTTCAGGAAGACCTCGACCTCTGAGAGAGTATTGGTGTCAAAAGCATTCTGGCGTTTGGCCTCTTCCAGCACGTCCCACCAGGTGCACAGGCTGTGCAGTGTGATGCCGTGATCCCCCAGCGTCTGTTCCGTTTCCGGAAAGATACCGTAATAGAAAATGACCGCCGTGTGGCCGCATGTGGCACCGGTCTCGCGGATGGCATCGACAAAGGACAGTTTGGAGCCGCCATCTGTTGTCAGGTCTTCGACCAGAAGCACGCGCTGGCCTTCGGTCATCACCCCTTCGATCCGGGCATTGCGGCCGTAGCCTTTGGGCTTTTTGCGCACGTAGGTCATGGGCAGCCCCATCCGTTCTGCGACAAGTGCGCCAAAGGGAATGCCTGCTGTTTCGCCCCCTGCGACGTTGTCGAAGGCTTCATAGCCTGCGTTGCGCATTACTGTGACGGTCAGGAAATCCATCAAGGTTGCGCGGATGCGCGGGTAGCTGATCAGTTTACGACAATCAATGTAGGTGGGGCTGGACAGCCCTGAGGCGAAGATGAAGGGGTCTGTGGCGTTGAAGTGCACGGCTTTGATTTCGAGCAGCATGCGGGCTGTCAGGCGCGCGATCTCTGCGGGATCAGGGTAGCTTGTGGGGATCATCCTGTGTTCCTGTCGTTTCCGCCGGCCTTTGATTTCAGGCCTCCGGCGGGAGTATTTTGAGCCAAAAGAAAGGGTCAGGTCACAGACCATTCCAGAGGAAAACCGGGGTCGAAGACGGTGACCGGACCGTCGTCGGTATCGATCTGTGACGGGTAGTTGGGCTGCGTTTTTGTCAGCGTCAAAGTGGTGTCATTCACGGGCAAGCGGTAGAACGCGGGACCGTTGAGCGAGGCGAAGGCCTCGAGCTTGGCCAAGGCGCCGTCTTCTTCGAACACTTGGGTCAGGATCGACATGGTATTGGTTGCGGTGAAACATCCCGCACAGCCGCAGGGCAGCAATTTGTTGGCATCCGTGTGCGGCGCGCTGTCTGTGCCAAGAAAGAACCGTGCCTCACCAGAGGTGGCGGCGGCGCGCAGGGCCAGCCTGTGGGTTTCGCGCTTGGCCACCGGCAGGCAGTAGTAGTGCGGTTTGATGCCACCGGCGAGGATATGGTTGCGGTTGATGACCAGATGATGGGTGGTGATCGTGGCCCCGAGGCTGTCGTCTTGCGCGCGGGCGTAGGCCACCGCGTCTGAGGTGGTGATATGTTCCATGACCACGCGCAGACCCGGCGTTGCGCGGCGCATCGGATCGAGCACACGGTCGATAAATACGGCCTCACGGTCAAAGATGTCGATGTGGGCATCAGTTACTTCACCGTGGACACACAGTGGTATGCCAAGCTCCGCCATTTTCTCCAGCACCGGGCGAATGCGGTCAAAGTCGCGCACGCCGGAGGCGGAGTTGGTGGTCGCGCCCGCCGGGTAGAGCTTCAGCGCTTTGATCAGACCGGTTGCATGACCGGCGGCCACGTCGTCGGGGTCTGTGTCTTCGGTCAGATACAGGGTCATCAGCGGCGTGAACCCCGAGCCTTCGGGCAGGGCGGCCAGAATGCGGTCCCGGTAGGCTACAGCGTCTTGCGTGGTCACCACGGGCGGCACGAGGTTTGGCATGATGATGGCACGGGCAAAATGCCGTGCCGTTTCCGGTGCAACCGCACGCAGCATCGCGCCATCGCGCAAGTGCAGGTGCCAGTCGTCGGGTTGGCGGAGTGTGATCGTGTCTGTCATGGCGTCTCGGCTACCACAGGTGCGGCCGGTTCGCCAGTATCACTGTGCCGTGGCAGAGGTGTTGGCGCGTTGTGCAAAACGGGGCGCTTTCAGCCGCGCAGAGACATTCCGGCAGAGCATTTCTGCCAGTTCGTCGCGGTCGTCGCGGTCAAGCCTGCGCAGCAAGCGATTGAGGTAGGGCAGGTGGGATCTGCGTGCGCGCAAGGCACGGGCAAAGCTGACCTGCGTCAGCGCGTCTGTCGCGGCCTGTTCAAGCACCTGATGCAGGATTTGCATTTGCCAAAGGTCTGTCTGGAGCGCACCGCCCAACCCTTGCATCCGCAGGGACGTGACATGCGGGGCCTGAAAGAGCCTCGCGTGCATCGCGTCTTCCCGTTCCAGCGGATCAAACACCACATAGGCGGCCTGTGCGGCCTCTAACATGTCTGGCGCATACCCATAGCGTGTCCGAAAGTCCGTGCGCCGCATGTGCGGAAACCGTGGGTCCCAGCCTGCCTGATCTGTGTCCAGCGTGGCCTGTGGTTGCACCGCGAGCACGCGCGCCCCGGGGGCCGCCACGGAAAAAGCCGCGGCTGCATGCGCGCAGGAGCCTGCGCCGTAGAAAATCACCTGATCAAAGCTGTCGAAGAATTCCTCGTCGATCAGCTTGTCGAAGTAGGTATATATCTCTGGGTCCCGGAACCACGTGTCGCCCCGGCTCAGCAGTGACAGGCTTGACCAGCCATGGCGTTTTGTCATGTCCCAGCCGATGGGTTGCGCCAGCGGCGAAATGCTCAGGATGCCTTGCAGCGTCTCAAAAGCCACAAAGAGGGTCGGGCCGTGTTGTGACAGAATGGCGTGATGTTGAGAGCCGAGGTGTTCCAATCCGCCGTCTTGCGACATCAGATCGGCCACTTCGGCAAGCCAGTCGTCGAGCGACAGCTCGACAAGAGACGGAAAGACATCTGGATCGTTGCGGGTCATTAACTTGCCAACACTCACTTTACGCCACCCAACCGCAGGCAGAGGGTGCTGTCAATCGGGCAACACGGCCAACAGGCAAGGCCTCGAGACTGCCGTACCTTGCCACGGATTGTGCCTAAAGCCGCGATGAAAGTCGCATGGCACAAAGAACGCGTTTGGTCGAAAGTGACGCCCGACTGCTTGACCTTGCAGGCGAGGAATGCAGGGTAGCCAGAACGCATAAGGAGCCTCCATGACCAAGCCCGAAACGATTGATGCGGTTCAGCAAATGCTGGAAGGCGAGGGATATGTTTGTGGCCGTGCGCTGGGCACGGTTGTGTTTCTCAGTCTGCAGCTTGGGCGGCCTTTGTTTCTGGAAGGCGAAGCCGGGGTTGGCAAAACCGAGATCGCGAAAGCGCTGGCCTCTGGCCTTGGTCGCAGGTTGATCCGGTTGCAGTGCTATGAGGGGCTCGATGCTTCCACAGCCGTTTATGAGTGGAATTTCCCGGCGCAAATGGTGGCGATTCGCACCGCTGAGGCGGCAGGCGATACCAGCCGCGCGGGGCTTCAGGCGGAACTATTCAGCGACGAATACCTGATCGAACGCCCGCTTTTGCAAGCGATGCGGCCTGATGCATCCGGCGCGCCTGTCTTGCTGATCGACGAGTTGGACCGGACCGATGAACCGTTTGAAGCCTTCCTGCTCGAAGCGTTGAGCGATTTTCAGGTGACGATTCCCGAACTTGGCACCATTAAGGCACCAGAGCCGCCCATCGTGATCGTGACCTCCAACCGGACCAGAGAAGTGCATGACGCGCTCAAGCGGCGGTGCCTCTACCATTGGGTCGATTACCCCGATTTTGAGCGCGAAATGTCGATCCTGCGCGCCCGCGCGCCCGAAGCTTCAGAGACGTTGTCGCGCGAGGTCATCGCCTTTGTGCAGGCGTTGCGCACCGAAGACCTGTTCAAAAAACCGGGCGTGGCAGAAACCATCGACTGGGCGAAATGCCTGCTGGCGCTCGACATGATCAACCTCAGCCCCGAGGTGATTTCCGACACGCTGGGGGCTGTCCTCAAATATCAGGACGACATCCAAAAGCTGCAGGGCTCAGAGGCAAAGCGCATTCTGGAAGAGGCGCGCGCGGCCGTGGTGAATGGGTGACGCAGGCGGGGTCCGTTTTGACACTCCATTGTGCGCACGTGACGCTTTCATGCGACCTGTGGGCTGTTGGCCTCCGGAGAGCGGCGCGTGCCTGAATACCTGCCTCTTGAATTGCCGGACGACCCCAAGCTTACGGGCAATATCACGCATTTTGCGCGGGCGTTGCGGCGGGCGGGCATACCGATTGGGCCGGGACGGGTCATTGATGCCATTCGCGCGGTTGAGGCTGCAGGCTTTACCGACAAGCGCGATTTCTACTGGACGCTGCACGCCTGTTTTGTGAACCGCCCTGAGCATCGTGCGACCTTTTCGCAGGTGTTTCGGCTTTATTGGCGCGACCCGCGGTATCTGGAACATATGATGTCCATGATGATCCCGGCAATCCGGGGTGTGCAAGAAGAACGCACCGCAAAATCTGCGGAAAAACGCGCGGCGGAAGCCTTGCTGGATGGTGCAGAACCGCCCGAGATGCCGAACAAACCGCCAGAGGGTGGCGAGACGGAAATTCAGGTGGACGCCAGCATGACCATGTCCAGCCAGGAACGGCTGCGCACGTTGGATTTTGAGCAGATGAACACCGATGAGATGGCCGCCGCCAAGCGGATGATCGCGCAGCTGACCCTGCCGGTGCAGCCGATCAAATCCCGCCGCAGCCGCGCGAGCCTCACCGGGGCAAAGGTCGACGCCCGCACGACCTTGCGCAACGCCATGCGCCAGGGCGGGGAAATCCACAGCATCGCCCTGAAAGAGCCGCGCCCGCGCTGGCCGAACCTTGTGGTGCTCTGCGATATTTCGGGCTCCATGAGCCAATCCAGCCGCGTCGTGCTGCATTTTCTGCACGCGGTCTCAAACGCCAAAGGGGCGGGGTGGGCCAAGGTGCATGCGTTCACCTTCGGGACCCGGCTGACCAACATCACACGCCATTTGCGCACACGGGACGTGGATGCCGCGCTGGCCGCCGCCGGGGCTGAGGCGCAGGATTGGGAAGGCGGCACGCGCATCGGCGAGTGTCTGGCAACTTTCAACCGGGACTGGTCGCGCCGGGTCATGGGGCAGGGCGCCGTGGTGTTGCTGATCACCGACGGCTTGGACCGTGACGACCCGGAGGCCCTTGCCCGTCAGATGGAGCGGTTGCATCTGACCGCGCGCCGCCTGATCTGGCTCAATCCGCTTTTGCGCTGGGACGGGTTTGCGCCAAAAGCCGCTGGGATCGCCGCGATGCTGCCGCATGTGGACAGTTTTCGCGCGGGCCATTCCGTTGCCTCATTGGAGGATTTGGCCCGCGTGATTTCGCGCCCGGAGGACGTAGGTGAAAAAGCCCGCCTGATGGCGCTGATCGGCGGCTCCTGAACGCGGCGCGGCTCAGGACCGGTTAGCTGATGGCCGTGGCAAATGCGCTGCGGTAAACGGCTGCCAGATCGCTCAACGGGGCGGAAGCGGCGCCCAAGCGGACGTCACTGCCCGTGAACTTACCCACTGTTTGCAGATGCAATCCGGCTTTCAAGGCTTCGGTCATCAATGCTTCGGCCTGATCGAAATTGCAGGCAATTAGATAGCGCCCCTGATCTTCGCCAAAGAGGGTGGCGGTGTCGCCAGCGTCGAGGCACACGCCCACGTCTGCGGCCTCTGCCATCTCGAAGGCGGCTAAAGCCAGCCCGCCATCGGACAGATCGGTGCAGGCCTTGATATGCGCGCGGTTGGCAAGAATGAAATCGCCATGCGCCTTTTCAGCCATCAGATCGACGGGCGGCGCGTCGCCTTCGGCGCGGTTATACACCTCGGCAAGGATAGCCGACTGGCCCAGATGCCCGGTGGTTTCGCCCAGAACGAGGGCCACATGCCCATCGCGCACAATTGTGCCGATGATGTCGTCGGGATGGTTGATCAGCCCCACGGCCCCGATGGTGGGGGTTGGCAATATCGCAGCACCATCTGTTTCATTGTAAAGCGAGACGTTGCCCGACACGATCGGCACGTCCAGAGCGGCGACCGCCTCGCCAATGCCTTTGATGGCCCCGACGAATTGCCCCATGATTTCAGGCTTCTCAGGGTTGCCGAAATTCAGGTTGTCCGTGGTCGCCAGTGGCTTTGCCCCCACCGCTGTGAGGTTGCGGTACGCCTCTGCCACCGCTTGCTTGCCGCCCTCGACGGGGTTGGCCTTGACGTAGCGCGGCGTCACATCGGAGGTGAAGGCCAGCGATTTGTCGGTGCCGTGGACCCGGATGATGCCGGAGCCGATGCCGGGCGTGCGCACCGTGTCGGCCATGACCATCGTGTCATATTGCTCGAACACCCATGCCTTGCTTGCATAGTTCGGGCTGCTGATCAGCGCGCGCAGCCCATCGATGGGATCAACGTCCGGCACCTCGCCCAAGGCCTGAGGTGCCTCGACGGGAACCCACGGGCGGTCGTATTCCGGCGCGGTGGAGGCCAGCTTGGACAAAGGCAGATCAGCTTTGATCTGACCGTCCAGCTGGATCAGGAACCGGTCTTCGGCGATGGTTTCACCGACGATTGCAAAATCAAGGTCCCATTTGTCAAAGACAGCCCGCGCATCGGCCTCAAGCTCGGGCCGCAGCACCATCAACATCCGTTCCTGACTTTCCGACAGCATCATCTCGTAGGCGGTCATGTTCGGCTCGCGTACCGGCACGCGTTCGAGATCAAGCCTGATGCCCAACCCGCCCTTGTCGCCCATCTCAACCGCCGAACAGGTCAAGCCAGCAGCCCCCATGTCCTGAATGGAGATGACGGCACCGGTGGCCATCAACTCCAGCGTGGCCTCCATCAGACGCTTTTCGGTGAAGGGGTCGCCGACCTGCACGGTCGGGCGCTTTTCCTCGATTGTGTCGTCAAATTCGGCGGAGGCCATCGTGGCACCGCCCACACCGTCGCGCCCTGTTTTCGCACCGAGATAGACGACTGGCATGCCAAGACCCGAGGCTGCCGAATAAAAGATCATGTCTGCATCCGCCAACCCTGCGGCAAAGGCATTCACAAGACAGTTGCCATTGTAGGCTGGATCAAAGCGGACTTCACCGCCCAAGGTCGGGACGCCAAACGCGTTGCCATAGCCGCCGATCCCTTCGACCACGCCATTCACAAGCTGGCGGGTTTTCGGATGATCCGTGGCCCCGAAGCTCAGCGAGTTCATCGCAGCCACGGGGCGTGCGCCCATGGTAAAGACGTCACGCAGAATGCCGCCCACGCCGGTAGCAGCCCCTTGGTATGGCTCGATATAGGACGGATGGTTGTGGCTCTCCATCTTGAAGACCACAGCCTGATTGTCGCCGATGTCCACCACGCCTGCGTTTTCGCCGGGGCCGCAAATCACCTGTGGGCCGTCCGTAGGCAAGGTCCGAAGCCATTTCTTGGAGGACTTGTAAGAGCAATGCTCGCTCCACATCGCTGAGAAAATCCCAAGCTCAGTGAAGGTCGGCTCCCGCCCGACGATTTCCAGGATGCGATCATACTCATCGGGCGAAAGCCCGTGGCTGGCGATCAATTCTGCTGTGATGGCAGGCTCTTGCATGTGCCTCGCGTCCCCCGTTGGGCAAATTTCACCGACCTATTACATTTCTGTGCGGTGCGGGGAAAGGGGCTATCGGGCGCGATAGGGTCTGAGCGCCAAAAACCACCGCTCTTGCCCGCGCGCGCTGCTGCACTTTTTTGCGCTGGTCAGCATCGACGTTATTAGCCAGACTGGACCCGCTGGCGATGTTGCCCGAAAGGATCAAACCATGTTGTCGATGGCTGCAAATGTCATATCCAAGCTTACCAAAGAGTCGGACGGGAAGCTCGCGCAAGGGGAAAATCTGATCAAACGGACGCTCGGGCTGTCGGATAAAGGCATTCCGATTGGTCGGGAAGACGAGCCGGCAGGGTATCTGCGCTGGACCGCATCGCCCAACTCGATCTGCAACACCGGCACGATTGGCGGCGGGGACGGCGACGGGCTGAAGTGGATTGAATTCATTTGGTCGGAGCCTGCAGCAATCGAAGAGTGCAAATGGGAAGGGATCCGGTGGCGTTTTTACAGCAATGGGCTGGTGTGCTTTGACGCGCGGATGTCTAACGAAAGCGCCACGTTGGACAATGGCGATGTGCAAGGTCACCGTATTGAACTCAGAGAGAAAAACGGGCTTTTGTTGGGCGTCTGGATTACCGGTTTTTTCGTGCGCCGTTCGCTTCCTGCGCGGGGCTTTGCGGCATCATTTCAGGATGAACACCTGCCTTTGAAGCTGCATTTCGACGAAATTGCGGAAACTCAGCCGGGCGCCTGTATTTGTATCTGAAATTTGTATCTGGCCCAAAGCGCACTCTGTTGGTCATTCAGCTGCGGTTCTGCTTGGCAGCGATTATGCAAAAAAAAGGCCGAGCATGTCGCTCGGCCAAGTCCAACAGGGAGGTTGAAGGGGAGGTGCCTAGCACCACCTTCGGGTGTTGAAATAAGCGGCGCGGTGCTCGCAATCAAGGCAGATTGTGAACGATTGGCGTCATGTCCGCTATGCACAAGATGCATAGCTAGCCGTTGAGTTGGCTTTTTTGTTTTTCTCTCAGGCTTCTGCGGAAGGCGATGATCTCTTCCTGAACGAAGTCCTTGAAAGCAGAGACGCGTTGGGAGTGCCGCAACTCTTCCGGATAGGCAAGAAAGACGGGTACCTCTGACGATTCGTGATCGACCAGAACCTGAACGAGATCTGGAAAGTCTTCTGTAACGTAATCTGGCAGCAGCCCGATGCCCAGATTGTGCAGAACGCCTTGCAGCACGCCAAAGTAGTTGTTCACCGTCAGCATCGACCTGATTTCGAAGGTCATCAGGTGCTGCACGAGGCTTTGACCCGCCGCCACCTGATCGCTGTTTATGTTCTGACAGATCAGGCGGTGATTTGTGATCTCTTCAATCGATGCCGGCGTACCGCGCGCGTCTAGGTAATCCGGGGTGGCGTAAAGGCACATGCGCACGTTCATCAGTTTCTTGCGGATCAGTTCCGCCTGACTGGGTTCTTTCATGCGAATCGCCACATCAGCTTCGCGCATCGGCAGGTCGAGCACACGCTCTTCGAGCATCAGATCAATTTTGAGGTCAGGATATTTCTCGTAAAGTTTGGGCAGGCGCGGCGCGAGCCAGAGCGTTCCAAAGCCCGTTGTCGTGGTGACCCGCAGTTCCCCGAACACCTCTTCTTCGCTGTCGCGTATCCGTGCCGACGCGGTGTCCAGCCGTCTGGTCATGGCAGCCGTCGCGTCGAACAACAACTCGCCCTGTTCGGTCAGGATCAGCCCACGTGCGTGGCGACGAAAAAGCGTGGCGTTCAACGATTCCTCCAGCCCCCTGATCTGACGGCTGACGGCCGATTGGGACAGATTGAGCTTGTCGCCCGCGTGCGTCAGCGACCCTGCGTCCGCCACAGCATGAAATATCCTCAGTTTGTCCCAGTCCATCGTGCTACCTGTTTTGCTCGGGCTTGGTGTTAGCGGTATCCGGGGTCGAAATACAGGTATATCAGTCACAAGTGATAGTTGTTTGTGAAAATTCCGTATACAGGTCAGGCTGTTTGACCTATTATCCACCAAAGAATGTGCAACACTGTCTGCGTAAGGGAGGCGCGGGATGAGCCAACAGAAAATCACCCTGAACGATCGCTATGATCTGGAAAAGTCACCAGTGCTGTTGAACGGCACGCAGGCGTTGGTGCGCCTGATGTTGATGCAAAAGGCGCGGGACAGGGCTGCGGGCGTGAATACGGCCGGATATGTGACCGGATACCGCGGGTCGCCCTTGGGCGCGGTCGACATGCAAATGACCCGCGCGCAGCAATATTTGTCTGCGCAGGATGTGACTTTTCAGCCGGGTCTGAACGAAGATCTTGCTGCGACAGCCCTTTGGGGAAGCCAGCAGGCTGAACTGCGCGGGGAGGGGCGTTTCGATGGTGTCTTTGGCCTTTGGTATGGCAAGGGCCCCGGTGTGGACCGCTCGGGGGACGTCATGCGCCACGCCAATATGGCGGGTACATCGCCGCTGGGCGGTGTGCTGATGGCCATGGGGGATGATCATACCGGCGAAAGCTCGACCGTTTTGCACCAGTCCGAGTGGGCGATGGTCGATGCCTACATGCCCGTTGTGAGCCCTGCAGGGGTTCAGGAAGTCCTCGACTATGGTCTTTATGGCATCGCCCTGTCGCGGTTTTCGGGCCTCTGGGTGGGACTGAAGACCATGAAGGATACCATCGAAGCCACGTCTGTGGTGGACGGTCGGCCCGACCGGATGTCGTTTGTGGTGCCTGATTTTGACATGCCGGACGGTGGGGTGAACATTCGGTTGATCGACACCCCGCATGCGCAGGAAACGCGGATGATCGACCACAAACGATTTGCCGCCGAAGCCTTCAGCCACGCCAACAAGATCGACAAGCGTATCTGGGGCAAACCGGGCGCGCGGATCGGGTTTGTGGCGGCGGGCAAGAACTGGCTGGACCTTGAGCATGCCCTGCGGCTTTTGCACATCGATGCAAACGAAGCCGAGCGTTTGGGCATCACGACCTACAAGGTTGGGCAGACCTTTCCGCTGGATATGAAGGGATTTCACGACTGGGCCGAAGACCTCGACCTGATTGTCGTGGTCGAGGAAAAGCGCAAACTGATCGAAGTTCAGATCAAGGAAGCCATTTTTAACGACCGGCGGGGTCGTCGTGTCTACGGCTGGCACAAGGGCGGGGGTGCGGGGTCGATGCATGGCCCTGAACTGTTCCCGACCCGAGGGGCGCTTGACCCTGTTTGGATCGCTGAAAAGCTTGGTGAGATTTTGCTGGAAGAAGGGCGCGATACTGACGGCATCCGGGCGGGTTTGCAAAGTTTGCAAACGGCGCGCCGTGCAGATAATTCAAAAGAAATTGCCGAACGGCTCCCCTATTTCTGCTCTGGTTGCCCGCACAATTCGTCCACGAAAGTGCCAGACGGATCAAGAGCTTACGCCGGGATCGGCTGCCACTATATGGTGCAGTGGATGGACCGGGAGACAACCGGTTTCACGCATATGGGGGGCGAAGGCGCAAATTGGATCGGTGAGGCACCGTTTTCACAGCGCAAACACATTTTCCAGAATATCGGGGACGGCACCTACAACCACTCAGGTGTGCAGGCCATTCGGGCAGCGCTGAGTGCAGGAACAACGATCACCTATAAAATTCTATACAACGACGCCGTCGCTATGACCGGCGGGCAGGGCAATGATGGCGATCTGAGCGCTGCACGGATTGTCAAAGAGCTGCAGGCGATGGGGGTTGCGCATCTGGCCGTTGTCTATGACAAAAAGGAAGCCATTGATCCAAAACAGTTTTCGGGTGTGGAAATGTTCGAACGCGCTGATTTGCAAACTGTTCAGCAGAACTTTGCAAAGACCTCTGGCGTTTCTGCGATTGTCTATATCCAGACCTGTGCGGCCGAGAAACGTCGCCGCCGCAAACGTGGATTGTTTCCCGACCCCGACAAACGCGTCTTTATCAACAGTGACGTCTGCGAGGGATGTGGTGACTGCGGCGTGCAGTCAAATTGCGTGTCCATCGTGCCCAAGGAAACGCCCCTGGGCCGCAAACGCGCGATTGAACAGTCTTCCTGCAACAAGGATTTTAGTTGCTTGAAAGGGTTTTGCCCGTCTTTCGTGACGCTGGAAGGGGCCACTGTCCGCAAAGCAGCAACCGCCGCGTTGGACATTCCGGACCTGCCGGAGCCACAGCTACCGGTGATCGAAGGCACGTGGAACGTTGTTTTCACCGGCGTCGGGGGCACCGGCGTGGTGACCCTTGGCGCGGTTCTGGCGCAGGCCGCCCATCTGGATGGCAAAGGCGCAGGCATGATGGAAATGGCAGGACTGGCGCAAAAGGGCGGGGCTGTACACATCCACTGTCGCCTCGCCGCGCAACCCGAGGACATTACCGCCATTCGTGTGGCAACAGGCGAAGCAGATGCGCTGATTGGCGGGGACCTCGTGGTTTCGGCGGGTGCCAAAACGCTGGGACTGACAACCACAGGCCAGACCGGCGCTGTCGTAAATAGTCACGAGGTCATGACCGGAGATTTCACCCGCGATACTGAATTTCGACTGCCAACAGAGGAGCTATCTTTGGCCCTTCAGGCGCGTCTGCAAGAAAGGCTGCAGCTTTTTGATGCCTCTGCCTTGGCCAAAGTGGCACTGGGGGATTCGATCTTTTCAAATATGATCGTGTTTGGCGCGGCGTGGCAAAAGGGGTTGTTGCCGGTGTCATCTCAATCGATCACCGCAGCGATTGAACTGAACGGGGCCGCAGTTAACCAGAACAAGCGCGCGTTTGAGATCGGGCGCTGGGCCGCTGAGTTTCCCGATCAGGTCGCGCGTCTTATCTCGCCCCGCGTGCTGGAGATGCCGCAGACTCTGGTGGAGGAAATTGACTTCCGAGCAGCACAGCTGACAGACTATCAGGGTGCCAGACTGGCAAAGAGGTACAGACGGTTTCTGGAAAAGATTGAGGATGCTACCCTCAAGAAAATCGCTTTAAGGTCGTATCACAAGCTTTTATCCTACAAAGATGAATACGAGGTGGCAAGGCTTCTGCTCAAGACAGAGGAAAAAGCGCGCGAAACCTTTGACGGGGATTTCAGGATGACCTTTCATCTGGCACCTCCGTTGCTGTCTCGCAAAGGGCCGGACGGGCGACCGCAAAAGCGTGCTTTCGGGGTCCAAACCTTGCGTGCGTTTCGTCTGCTCGCGGCGCTCAAGCGCTTGCGGGGCACACCTTTGGACATTTTCGGCTTCACGGCGGAACGTCGGATGGAGCGGCAGCTGATCAAGCAGTATGAAAAGGACGTGATGGCGGTTCTGCCAAAGCTGACCGAAGCGACCCGCGCACCGATTGAGGCGTTGTTGGAATTACCGATGCAGATCAAAGGTTTCGGCCCGGTGAAAGAGGCCAATGCGACCAAGGCCGCCAAGCGCCGGGAGGAGCTGCTGAGGGTCATTGACGCCGGCGGTCCGGAACTGGCGAAAGCTGCCGAATAGTGTTACGAAAATATTGCAAAAGCATCGTATTACAAGCATCCTGAGAGACCAGCAACCACACGAATAACCACACGACGGAGAAGACTATGGGCTCAGTCCGCCCAGCCATCGGACACGATATCAGCTACTCTTTTTCAGCCCAAACGCGTAGCGGCCGTGCGATGATCCGACTGATGGAGAATACAACAGGCCGTCTGCGGCTCATCAAAAGAGCGCGCGGATACGAAGACGAGGTGGCGGCCGGTCGTGACTTCTTCAATGTGATGGTCGACAGGTATGGCTTGTCGCTCGATTTGGTGAAAGGATCACTGGACTACGTGCCGCCCAAGGGGCCGCTGATCGTGATTGCCAACCACCCCTATGGCATCCTTGACGGCTTGATGATGGGGCATATTCTGGCCAACACGCGTGGCGATTTCAGGCTGCTGGCGAATTCGGTCTTTCGCAAATCGTCCGATTTGAACCGCGTGGTGCTGCCGATCAGTTTCTCAGACACGCGGGAGGCTTTGGCGCTGAACATTCAAACCCGCAAAACATCGCTGGAATACCTCGCGGAGGGCGGCGCGATTGGTGTATTTCCTGGCGGTACTGTGAGCACGGCTGCCAAGCCGTTTTCGCGGCCCATGGACCCCGGTTGGCGCAGTTTTACAGCGCGCATGATCATGAAGTCGAACGCGACCGTTTTGCCGATGTATTTCGACGGCCACACAAGTCGTTTGTTCCAGATCGCAAGCCATACGCACAACACGCTGCGCATGGGGTTGCTGATCAAAGAGTTCGGCAAAAGGGTCGATACACCGGTGCGCATGGCAATCGGTGCGCCGATCGGGCGCGATCAACTCGCCCCCTACAGCAAAGATACCAAAGCGATGATGGATTTCTTGCGAAAAGCAACGTATGACCTGTCACCAGACCCTAAGCAACCGTTTGAGTTGGGGTATGAATTCGAAGAACGGCACCGCTAGACAACAGGTGCCTTTGAGGCACTTGTAGGATGGCTGTTGGCATTTTTGATAGTGGGCTTGGGGGGTTGACCGTCCTTGATGCGGTGCAGAAGCGCCTGCCAGACGGTCAGTTCGTGTATCTCGCAGACAGCGCCCACGCGCCTTACGGGGTGCGGACCGCAGATGACATCTACAATCTGACCTGCGCCTCGGTGCAGCGTCTTTTTGATGCGGGCTGCAAGTTGGTGATTCTTGCCTGCAATACCGCGTCGGCTGCAGCGCTGCGCCGGATGCAGGAAGCCTGGGTGCCCGAGGACCGGCGCGTTCTGGGCGTCTTTGTGCCGTTGATCGAGGCCATGACAGAGCGGCAGTGGGGCGATAACTCTCCGCCGCGCGAGGTCGCCATCAAGCATGTGGCTTTGTTCGCCACGCCTGCGACTGTTGCCAGCAGGGCCTTTCAGCGCGAACTGGCGTTTCGCGCGATCGGCGTTGATGTTGAGGCGCAAGCCTGCGGTGGTGTCGTGGATGCGATTGAGGATGGCGATAGCCTGCTGGCAGAGGCATTGGTGCGCAGTCATGTGGACGCTTTGCAGCGCAAGATGCCGACCCCTGATGCCGCTATTTTGGGGTGCACACATTATCCACTGCTTGAGCAGTGTTTTCAGGACGCTTTGGGGGCCAATGTGAGAGTTTTCAGTCAAGCCTCGCTGGTTGCAGAGAGCCTTGCAGATTATCTGACCCGACATCCGGACAAAGCAGGCTCCGGTCAAAGCGCGTTTCTGACAACGGGTGATCCTGCGCGGGTCAGCGACCGTGCAACGCAGTTTTTGCGACGATCCATTACGTTTCAAGCCGCCTGACGTTTTGTATTTTACCTGAAAGTACCTGAAATGACGAAGAAAATAGCTATCCTTGGGGCCTCTGGCTACACAGGCGCCGAACTCATTCGCCTGATTTCACAGCACGACGAAATGGCCATTGTTGCCCTTGGCGCGAACTCAAAAGCCGGACAGCCCCTGTCTGCGGTCTTTCCACATCTGCGCCACCTTACGCTGCCCGATCTGGTCAAGATTGAAGAGATCGACTTTTCAGACGTGGATTTGTGCTTTTGCGCCTTGCCGCACAAAACTAGCCAGGAAGTGATCTCGAACCTGCCATCCACCCTCAAAATCGTGGACCTTTCTGCTGATTTTCGGCTGCGTGATCCTGCGGACTACGAAAAGTGGTATGGCAACGCTCACGCGGCGGTCGAGACCCAGAAGGAGGCGGTCTACGGCCTGACGGAGTTTTACCGCGATGATATCCGCATGGCGCGTCTTGTGGCGGGTACGGGGTGCAATGCGGCAACTGGACAGTATATGTTGCGGCCCCTCATTGCAGATCAGGTTATTGATCTTGAAGAGATTATCCTGGATTTGAAATGCGCCGTCTCTGGGGCGGGACGAAGCTTGAAAGAGAACCTGCTGCACGCAGAGTTGTCCGAAGGCTACCACGCCTATGCGGTCGGTGGCACGCATCGGCATCTGGGCGAGTTCGATCAGGAGTTTTCCGCACTGGCGGGCACGCCCGTCCATATCCAGTTCACGCCACATCTTGTGCCTGCAAACCGGGGCATCCTTGCCACCGCCTATCTGAAAGGCGATGCGACGCGTGTTCATGCGTCTTTGGTTGCGGCATATGCCTCGGAACCCTTCATCGAGGTTTTGCCAATGGGCGAGGCACCGAGCACGCGCCACATTCGGGGATCAAACTTTTGCCACATCGGCGTTGTCGCTGACCGGATCGCGGGGCGGTGCGTTGTGGTGGGGGCGCTGGACAATCTGACAAAAGGTTCAAGCGGGCAGGCGTTGCAAAATGCCAATCTGATGTTAAATATTAAGGAGACAACGGGGCTGATGATGGCCCCCCTTTTTCCGTAGTGCGATATGAAAAGTCTGAAGAAACAAAGACGTGTACAAGTAATCGGGGTTGCCTTTGTGGCGCTTGCTCTGTCAACGGTGTTGATCGGCTACGCCATGCGCGACGGGATCAACTTTTTCCGTGCGCCCAGTGATGTGGTGGCTGAACCTCCCGGACCATCCGAAGTGTTTCGCATCGGCGGTTTGGTGTCCGAAGGATCCATTGAACGAGGTCTGGGGGAGACGATCCGGTTCAGCGTCACCGATGGTGGGGCTGTTGTGCCTGTGATCTACACTGGTGTGTTGCCGGACCTGTTCGAGGAAAATCAGGGCATGGTCGGCACGGGAAGTTACGTGAACGGTGTCTTTGAAGCCACTGAAATCCTTGCACGACATGACGAGACCTACATGCCAAAAGAAGTCGTGGACGCGCTGAAGGCGCAAGGGGTCTACCAGGAGCCTGACAGCTAGGACCGTACGCAAGCCTTAGCCGAATTTAACCTGTTTCCCTCTTTCTTGGCGGCGCAATGCTGTCAGAGGGATCGGTTATGCAGTCAGTACGGGATATCACGGTGGAAATCATCAGACGGGAAGGCGGCTTCGTCAATGACCCTGATGATCCGGGCGGGGCCACGAATTTTGGCGTGACAATCCATACAATGCGCGCGCTGGGGCTTGATCTTGATCAGGACGGGCTCGTCACTGTCGCCGATGTTCGCGCGCTGACGAAAGATCAGGCCATAGGGATTTTCGAGAAACATTATTTTGAAAAACCGCTGATTGCGCTTTTGCCCACGCCGCTGCACGCGACCGTATTTGACATGTACGTCAACGCTGGGGCCAACGCGGTCAAGATACTGCAACGGATGTTAAATGATCTTGGCCACAAACTGGCGGTCGATGGTGTTCTGGGACCAAAGAGCATTGCGGCGGCGCAGGAAACATATCTGCGTGGCTCGGAAGAGATGGTGGACGCCTATGGGATTGCGCGTCGCAACTACTATTTCCGCATTGCAGACCGACGCCCGGCCAGCCGCAAATTTGCGCGCACCTGTGCGGGGCGCAAGGGGGGCTGGATCAAGCGCGCCGAAGAGTTCATGACCGCAAAGTATCACCTGACAGAAGAAGCATTTCAGCGGAGGGTCGCCTCATGGGTTTGATCGGCATGATGTTCAACGCCATTTTTGGAAATGGTAACAAGGCTCTGCGTGAAACAGTTGAAGTGTTTCGCGAGAACACTGAAGAAAGCGCCGTCCGGGGACAGGAGCTGCGGATGGCCGCCCTGAACCAATTTGCCGGAGAGATGGGGCGGCCCAGCGATGGCTGGTTTGATCGGTTCATGAACGGGGTCAATCGCGTGCCGCGCCCGGCGCTTGCGCTTGGCACGTTGGGATTGTTCGTGGCAGCCATGGTGGACCCAATCTGGTTTGCCGCACGGATGCAGGGGATCGCGCTTGTCCCGGAACCTTTGTGGTGGCTTTTGGGTGTGGTTGTCTCGTTCTATTTTGGGGCGCGCCATCAGGTGAAATCGCAGCAATTTCAGAAGTCTATTGCCCAGACCATCGCGATGACCCCGAAAGTGGCCGAAAACATCGGGGCTTTGAGCGCCCTGCGGACAAGCACCCCGGGGCTGGCCGATACCGGATCGGATGCACGCCTCGGGGTGCTGTCGATCATGCCCGAGCGGAATGAGGCCTTGGAGAAACTGCGCACCCTGATGGACCAGCCCGCGACAAAGTGATCCAAAAGATCGTGCGATTGTCGTTGGCGGAGCGCGGGTCCTGTCATATATTCTGGGCATGATTACAGAATTCGGACACTTCGCTCTCATCCTCGCCTTCTGCGTGGCGATCGTTCAAACCATTGTGCCGCTGATCGGGGCCTATAAACGATGGCCTGCATGGATGGCTGTCGCGGAACCGGCTGCAACAGCGCAGTTTTTGCTGACGGCCTGCGCCTTCGGGGCCTTGATGTGGGCCTTCATCGTCTCTGATTTCAGCCTGCAGCTGGTGACACTGAACAGTCATTCCGCCAAGCCAATGCTCTATAAAATCTCGGGCACTTGGGGCAATCACGAAGGCTCCATGTTGCTTTGGGTGCTGATTGTGACGCTCTTTGGCGCCATGGCCGCGTGGTTTGGCAGTAACCTGCCACCGACCTTGCGCGCCCGCGTTCTGGCCGTTCAGTCGGCGATTGGCGTGGCCTTTTTCGCCTTTATTCTGTTCACCTCGAACCCGTTTGTGCGTCTCGCGGTGCCACCCTTCGATGGACAGGACCTCAACCCGTTGCTTCAGGACCCGGGATTGGCGTTCCATCCACCGTTTCTGTATCTGGGGTACGTCGGTCTGAGCATGGCGTTCAGCTTTGCGGTGGCCGCGCTGATCGAGGGGCGCGTGGATGCCGCATGGGGCCGCTGGGTGCGTCCGTGGACGCTGGCGGCTTGGGTATTCCTGACAATCGGCATCGCGCTGGGGTCATGGTGGGCCTACTACGAACTCGGCTGGGGCGGCTTCTGGTTCTGGGATCCGGTCGAAAACGCCTCTTTCATGCCATGGTTGCTGGCGGCTGCCTTGCTGCATTCGGCCATCGTGGTGGAAAAGCGCGAAAGCCTGAAAAGCTGGACAATCCTGCTGGCCATTCTGGCGTTTGGCTTTTCGCTGATCGGCACCTTCATCGTGCGCTCTGGGCTTCTGACGTCGGTTCATGCCTTCGCAAACGACCCGGAACGGGGCGTGTTCATCCTGATGATCATGGCGTTTTTCATGGGCGGCGCGTTGATCCTGTTTGCTTTCCGCGCCTCCGCGATGGAGGCGAAAGGCGTATTTTCACTGGTGAGCCGGGAAAGTGCTCTGCTGGCCAATAACCTGCTGCTTGCAGTGTCGTGCTTTGTGGTTTTTGTCGGCACCATGTGGCCGTTGGTGGCGGAGATGTTTTTTGACCGCAAACTCAGCGTAGGGCCGCCGTTCTTCAACATGGCCTTTTCGCCCTTCATGCTGGTCTTGGGGCTGATCCTGCCCTTTGGCTCTGCAATGCCCTGGAAACGTGCTCGTTTGAGCCGCGCCATGTACCCTCTGCGCTATGTCTTTGTGCTGGCGCTGGCGATTGGCGGGTTAGTCTACGCGATGCAAAGTGGACGCTCTTTGCTGGGGCCGATTGGGATGTTTCTGGCGGCATGGATCGTCATGGGCGCGCTCATTGACCTTTGGCAGCGGACCGGCCGCGGGGAAGGGCGATTGGGCCGGCTTGCACGGCTCCCACGGGCCGATTGGGGTAAGATGGTCGCCCATAGCGGGCTTGGTCTGACGATGCTGGGCGTGTGCGGTCTGATGGCGTGGCAGCAGGAAGATATCCGCGTGGCTCAGTTTGGCGAGCCTTACGAGGTCGGCGGCTATACGATTACGCTCAATGATGTGCAGCGCGTGGATGGTCCGAATTATATCTCTACCATGGCGTTTATCACGCTGTCCGAGGATGGTCAGGACATCGCGCAATTGCAGCCGGAAAAACGGATTTATCCTGTGGCACAGATGCCCACGACCGAAGCCGCAATCGACTATGACCTTGCGCGCGACGTCTATGTCGTCATCGGCGATGAACAGGTCAACGGTGGATGGGCTGTCAGGACCTACATCAAGCCACTGACAAACTGGATCTGGATTGGCAGCGGCCTGATGGCTCTGGGCGGTTTGCTCAGCCTGTCGGATCGCCGGTTCCGCGTGGCTGCGGGCGCGCGTAAATCTGCACAACTGGCACCAGCCGAATGATGCGGGTTTTGTTGGTTCTGACCTTGATGCTGATGCCCTTCAGCCTTGGTGCGGTGCAGCCGGATGAAGTCTTGCCAAATCCGGTTCTGGAAGAACGGGCGCGCGAGATCTCCAAAGGCTTGAGATGTCCGCTCTGCCAGAACGAGAGTATCGACGAGAGCCACGCGGCCATTGCACGCGACCTGCGGCTTGTAGTGCGCGAGCGCCTTGTCGAAGGGGACACAGACGACGAAGTGGTTGATTTTGTTGTCGCCCGTTACGGAGAGTTCGTGCTGCTCAAGCCCACGTTTGGCGGGTCTAACTGGCTGTTGTGGGCGGCGGGTCCGATCATGTTGATCCTCGCGGGCCTTGTGGGCTTTGCCTACCTCAGAAGCCGCGAACGGGCAGTTGCACCGCAAGAAGAAGCCCTGAGCGACGCTGAAAAGCTGCGGCTTGCAGAAATCATGAAAGAATAACGCGCCGTCCCACTTTTGCCGCTGTGGATATCTGATATGGATGATCCCGCAACGACGGGGATGCGCCATGATTTACCAGACACTCGACTGCACGCAGGACAATGGGATCGCTGTCATTCGGCTCAACCGTCCTGAGAAGATGAACGCCCTGACAACGCAAATGCGGGCCGAGATTACCTATGCGGTCACCGAGGCGGGCAAGACCGCGCGCGTTGTTGTGCTGACGGGGAATGGCAAGGCGTTTTGCTCTGGTCAGGATCTGGGCGACAGAGTAGGGGCGGCAACTCTCGATCTGGAGCGCACATTGCGCGATGAGTATGCGCCTATGCTGCGCGCCATTGTAGAATGCCCGGTGCCGACAATCGCTGCCGTGAACGGAGCCGCAGCAGGGGCAGGGGCGAACCTAGCCTTGGCGGCGGATGTGGTCATCGCGTCGCAAAGTGCGTATTTCATGCAGGCGTTCTCTAGGATTGGGCTTATCCCTGACGCAGGCGGCACCTATGTGTTGCCGCGTGCGATGGGCATGGCCAAAGCGATGGGCGCGGCCTTGTTTGCAGACAAAATCAACGCAGCGCAGGCAGACGCATGGGGTATGATCTGGGAAGCCGTCCCGGATGATGCTTTTGACACAACATGGCAGGCCCGCGCCGCACATCTGGCGAGCGGCCCAACAGCGGCATACGGTGCGATCAAAAAGGTGTTGCGCGCAAGCTGGTCCAACGGTTTTGAAGAACAGATTACCCTGGAAGCGCGCGAACAAGGCAGTTGCGGCAAGTCCCGGGATTTTCAGGAGGGCGTGCTGGCCTTTACAGAAAAGCGCGCGCCCAAGTTTGAAGGACGCTGAGGCGTCTCATTTCAGGTCGGACAGATTTTCAGGTCTTCTGGCCGCTCAATAAAGACCAGATTGTCCTCGGACAGGTGTTCTGCTGACGGACCGGCGATCACCGCAATAGGCACCCCATCCGCGATGACGATGCGCGACCCTTTGTCAGCGTGAGACACACAGACTTGCGATGGGTGCGCGCCCTGATCAAACACAATCGCAAGGCGCGGAGGGGAAGCGGCGTCTTTTGGTAGCAGCAGTGTGCACAGCCCGTTGCCGCGCAGGTGTCGCTTGTCGATCTTGTGCGCGGCAATTGCGCTTTGGTTTTCTTCTGTGCACTGCATGGGAGACATCCGGCGATTAACTGTTTTGCAAATGTGGAGCCGCATGTCAGACATGCGGCCCCGAAAGATAATAAAATAAATACTTCAATTCGTTACGGCGTTTTGTTGACGTGGAATACACTGCGCCACCGCCTTCGTGTTTGCTACTTGAACCGCAGCCTTGTGATATTAGCCCGCCAAAGGTTAACGCCGTCAAGAAAACAGAAAATCTGCTCATTTTTCAGAAACAATTATCCAATTCTGCCCTAATTCAGTCGCTTTTTCGGCTGCAGAGATTGCGTTTCTCGTCATGGTTGAGGCCTGTACAGATACGATGCGCGTGTCCGAATCAAAAAAGGCAGCCCCTTGGACTGCCTTTGTCTGATTGCTGTGATGCGTTCAGCGTTTTTCGATATCGATGTAGTTTCTCTCGGTCTCGCCCAGATAAAGCTGCCGGGGACGACCAATCTTGTTTTGTGGATCGGCAATCATTTCCTTCCACTGCGAAATCCAGCCGACTGTGCGGCTCAGCGCAAAGACCGGTGTGAACATCGACGTGGGAAAGCCCATCGCTTCGAGAATGATACCCGAATAGAAATCTACGTTCGGGAAGAGTTTTTTGTCCGCGAAATACGGGTCAGCAAGGGCTGCTGCTTCAAGCTCTTTTGCCACCTGCAGGATCGGGTTGTTTTCAACACCGAGCAACTCAAGCACTTCGTCGGCACTTTCTTTCATCACCCGCGCGCGCGGGTCGACGTTTTTATAGACCCGGTGGCCAAAGCCCATCAGCCGGAAAGGATCGTCCTTGTCCTTGGCGCGTGCTATGAATTCCGGGATGCGGTCCGGGGTGCCGATTTCATTCAGCATTTCCAGACAGGCCTGATTGGCCCCCCCGTGGGCAGGGCCCCACAAGCATGCAATGCCTGCGGCAATACAGGCGAAGGGATTGGCCCCTGAAGACGACGCCAGCCGCACGGTTGAGGTGGAGGCGTTCTGCTCGTGATCGGCATGCAGCGTGAAAATACGGTCCATGGCGCGGCTGAGGATCGGATTTACCTCATAGTCTTCCGCAGGCACGGCAAAACACATGCGCAGGAAGTTCGATGCGTAGTCAAGATCGTTGCGCGGATAGATGAACGGTTGCCCGATCGAATACTTGTAGGCCCATGCCGCAATCGTCGGCATCTTGGCAATCAGGCGGTGGCTCGCGATTTCACGCTGATGCGCGTCTGAAATGTCTGTGCTATCGTGGTAGAACGCAGACATCGCGCCCACAACACCCACCATAATGGCCATCGGATGCGCGTCACGGCGGAACCCGCGAAAGAAGTTCTGCATCTGCTCGTGCAGCATCGTGTGATGGGTGATGTGCGATTCAAATTCTTCCAATTCCGCAGCGGACGGCAGCTCACCGTACAAAAGCAGGTAGCAGACCTCCAGATAATGGGATTTCCCCGCCAGCTGGTCGATGGGATACCCACGGTGAAGCAGCTCGCCCTTGCCACCGTCAATGAATGTGATGGTGCTGTCGCAGCTTGCGGTCGACGTGAAGCCGGGGTCATAGGTGAACACGCCCGCTTGCGCGTAGAGTTTCCGAATATCGAGGACGTCTGGTCCGGCAGTAGGGGAGAAAATCGGCAGGTCGATTTCCTTGCCATCAATGCTTAGTGTTGCGGATTTCGTGCTTTCAGCCATATCGGGTCCTTCCAATCATCTCGCGGGCGTTCCCGCGCCAGGCTCCGGCCACCTCAGCGCCCGGCAGTTATTCAGCTTGCAGCGGCACCGTGAGCGGCTGCATCAGCGCATCTGGCACGGGTTTCGTCGGGCCCCAGCACCAGCATCATATCGAACACGGAAGGGGTCACAGACCGCCCTGCCAAAGCCGCGCGCAAAGGACCGGCAAGCTTGCCGAACTTTGTTTCTTTGGCCTCCGCAAACGTGTTCAGGATACCTTCCAAACTTTCTCTGGTCCAGCTATCAGTTTGCAGGTGCGGCGTCAAATCATTCAGTATACTACGGGATACCGAATCCAGATTTTTTGCGGCTTTCTCATCTGCGACGACAGGGCGAGATATCAGTGAAAAATGTGCTTTTTCAATAAGTTCAGGCAATGTCTTCGCGCGTTCTTTTACGCAGTACATCGCCTTTAGTAGCATAGCCGCCTGTGCAGAGGTCAAAGGGTTTTCGCCCCGCGCCGCAAGGTATGCCACGATTTCTTGCTGCAATGCGGCATCATCGCTTATTGCAATATGCTGACCGCACAGGTTTTCCAGTTTCTTCAGATCGAAACGTGCCGGACTTTTGCCAATGCCGGGCAAGTCGAACCAATCTTTCGCCTGCGCGTCCGTGAAGAATTCGTCGTCACCGTGGCTCCAGCCAAGCCGGGCCAGATAGTTCCGCATGCCTGCGGCAGGGTAG
The DNA here is from genome assembly GCA_045106135.1 of Roseobacter sp. Taxonomy (GTDB): domain Bacteria; phylum Pseudomonadota; class Alphaproteobacteria; order Rhodobacterales; family Rhodobacteraceae; genus Roseobacter. Next base: position 50,858 of record JBGCEG010000012.1, read on the forward strand.
CCCATGGTCTGGTATTCCTGCGCGCCCAAAGCGCCGTGGCGTTTGCTGAGTTTTTTGCCGTCGGGGCCGTGGATCAAAGGGATATGCGCCCAGACCGGCACCTGCCAGCCCATGGCTTGGTATATCATCATCTGCCGGGCTGCGTTGTTGAGGTGGTCATCGCCCCGGATCACATGGGTGACGCCCATGTCATGATCGTCCACGACGACCGCCAGCATATAGACCGGCGTGCCATCGGAACGCAGCAGAACCATATCATCCAATTGCTCATTTTTGATGCGCACATCGCCCTGAACCTGATCGACAATGACGGTTTCGCCTTCCTGCGGGGCCTTGATGCGCACGACATATGGGGCATCCGGGTGCGTGTCCGCCGGTGCGTCCCGCCAGGGAGACCGGAAGAGGGTCGATTGCCCTTCGGCGCGGGCTGAATCGCGAAAGGCTGCAATCTCGTTCTGACTGGCAAAGCACTTGTAGGCCTTTCCGGCGGCCAAAAGCGCATGCGCCACAGCCGCATGTCGGTCCGCGTTGTCGAACTGGCTGACGATGTCGCCATCGTGATCCAGCCCCAGCCATGCCAACCCGTCCAGAATGGCCTGTGTCGCCTCCGGCGTAGAGCGCCGCCGGTCGGTATCTTCGATGCGCAACAGAAATTTGCCGCCGCGCCCCCGGGCATAGAGCCAGTTGAACAGGGCCGTCCGGGCGCCACCAATGTGTAAAAAACCGGTGGGAGACGGGGCAAACCGGGTAACAACGGTATCGGTCATGGGGAAGATTTACCTTTCAGTAACCAAGCGAGACGTATCACTCGGGCAGTGTCTATCCAGTGTCGGGAATGGGGGCAAGGAGGGGCTGCACCTTGCGGCTGTCTACAATCATGCTGGCGCAACGCGGTGCGCTTTTCGAATGGATCCCGGTGTGTCTGTCACTGGGCATTGGATGCTATTTTCTGCTGACTTTTGAGCCGGAGCCGCGGGTTTTGCTTGCCGTCGCAGGCCTGAGTGCGCTCGCGGTGCTCTCCACCCGGTTTTGGGGTGAAGCTTTTGCGCCATTTGCCGTGGCCGCAGCGCTGGCCGGTCTGGGGTTCCTGATGTCCGCGCACCGCGCCCACGATGTGGCGGGGCCGGTGATGAACTGGCGGTATTACGGCCCGATCGAAGGGCGGCTGATCGACATTGACCGCAGCGCGTCGGACGCCGTGCGCCTCACGCTCGACACTGTGGTTCTGGAACGTGTCAGCACCGAGCAGACGCCCACGCGGGTGCGCATCTCCCTGCACGGTGATCAAAGCCTGAGCGTAACGCCGGAGCCGGGGATGCGGATCATGACCACCGGGCATCTGTCGCCGCCGGGCGGACCGGTTGAACCCGGTGGTTTCGACTTTCAGCGGCACGCGTGGTTTAAACAGTTGGGCGCTGTAGGCTACACGCGCGTCCCGGTGCTGGCGTTGGAAGAGCCTGTGCCCGGTGACCTTGGTTTGCTGGTGTTCCGCATCAGGACGGTGGCGGCCGCACGCATTCTTGAGGTGCTGCCCAGCGACACGGGCGGCTTTGCCGTGGCGATCACAACTGGCGCACGCTCCGCCATCAGTCAGGACGCGCTGGAGAACCTGCGGGCGAGCAATCTGGCGCATTTGCTGGCGATATCGGGGCTGCACATGGGGCTGCTGACGGGCTTTGTCTTTGCCATGCTGCGGATCATGATCGCCTTGGTGCCTTATTTTGCGCTGCGCGTTGAGGGGCGCAAGATTGCTGCAGTTGGCTCCTTGATCGTGGCGTCAGGCTATCTTGCGCTGTCGGGTGGCAATGTCGCGACAGAGCGTGCCTTTATCATGGTTGCGGTGGCACTCTGTGCGGTGATGATCAACCGCCGCGCCATCAGTCTGAGGTCTGTGGCCATCGCGGCCATTATCGTGCTGGCCTTGCGACCCGAGGCGCTGTTGAGCCCGGGCTTTCAGATGTCCTTTGCCGCCACAACCGCTCTGGTGGCGGTGTTTGGCTACATGCGGGACAACCGGATTTCCATGGGGCCAAAATGGGCAAAACCCGTGGTGGCGGTTCTGATTTCCTCCGGCGTCGCGGGCCTTGCGACCGCGCCCATTGGGGCCGCGCATTTCAACGCCATTTCGCACTACGGATTGCTGGCCAACCTTTTGTCTGTGCCGGTCATGGGGGCGATTGTTGTGCCAGCGGCGGTCTTGGCGCTGTGTCTGTTGCCGCTTGGGCTTGAGGCGATTGGCCTGTGGATCATGGGCCTCGGGTTGCGCTGGATCCTTGAGGTTGGCGATTTCGTGGCCCATCTGGACGGCGCACGCTCCTTCGTGCCGGTGCCCGGTGCGCTGGTCTTGCCGCTGATCACGCTGGGCTTTTTGTGGCTGGTGTTGTGGCAAGGGCGCGCGCGGCTTTGGGGGGTGGTGCCTTTTGTGGCAGCCTTTGGGCTTTGGGGGATGCAAGACAGGCCGCTGGGGTTGATCGCCGAGGGCGGGACCCTTGTTGGGATTATGACGGACGAGGGGCGGGCGCTGTCCAAGCCGAAAGGGGCAGGGTTTGTGGCCCGCAACTGGCTGGAAAACGATGGGGAGGCGCTGACGCAGGCAGATGCGCATCTGCGGTGGCCAGACAGTGTTGAGCTGGCAAACGGCATGCGCCTCACGCATCTGAAAGGCAAAGCTGCGGCATCAGCGTTTGAAGGCTGCGCGCCCGACGAAATCGTCGTTACGAACCAAAAGCTGCCTGCGGCAGGGGTGGAGTGTCTGCTGTTCGATCCGGATCGCCTGAAACAGTCCGGATCGGTTGCCTTGCACCTGCGAGGCGGGAAACTGCAGATCGTTTCCGTCAGAGACACCATCGGAGAGCGCCTCTGGACGCATTGGTGAGCAGCCTAGTAGGTGCGAATTAGCCCGACCAGTTTGCCCTGCACCTTAACCTGATTGTCGCGAAATATGCGCGTCTCATAGGCGGGGTTTGCGGCTTCCAGCGCAATGGTGTCGCCCTTGCGTTGAAAGCGCTTCAGCGTGGCTTCGTGATCTTCCACGAGGGCCACAACGATATCGCCGTTCTGGGCGGTGCTGGTCTCGCGGATCACGACGACATCGCCATCATTGATGCCCGCCTCAATCATCGAATCCCCTTTGACTTCAAGGGCATAATGATCCCCTTGGCCTGACAGCATCTGTCCCGGAACGGCCACGCTGTTGCTTGCGTGGTTGATCGCCTCAATCGGCAGACCCGCCGCGATCCGTCCGATCAGTGGCACCTCTGTCGCGCCCGATGTGGTGATCGCTTGCGCAGTCCTTGGCGGCGCCGTGTCCGGCTTGTCGCCATCGATGACCCGGGGGGTGAAGGCTGTTGCAGCCCCGCCCAGATTTTGGGGCAGCTTCACAATTTCGATGGCCCGCGCCCGGTGGGCGAGGCGGCGGATAAATCCGCGTTCTTCCAGCGCTGTAATCAGTCGGTGGATGCCTGACTTCGACCGAAGGTCGAGGGCTTCTTTCATCTCATCAAAGCTGGGCGGCACTCCGTCCCGCTGCACGCGTTTGTGGATGAATTCCAATAAGTCTAACTGCTTCTTCGTGAGCATGTCTCGTTACCTCCAACGCTCGATTTTTCTTTGTTCTAGGGATGTTCCTGTTTTGTGTCAACAAAATCAGGAAAATACCCGTCAGAGGCGAATAATCGGGACGGATGTGCCCGGCGCTTGTTCCGGCTGACCGGGGGCGGCCACCACCAGAACGTTGGAAGCAGAGAGCACGCTGAGCAAGGAACTGTCTTGTTGCTCTGCCACGGACACGCCGTCTGCTGTCAGCGTGCCGCGCATGTAGTGCTCACGCGGGCCGTTCGCGGGCATCGGGTCCGCCAACCGTGCGGTTTCCCGTGTGGCGGGTGTTGCGCCAAGGCCCAGCATGGCCTGCACCATGGGGGCCACAAAAATCGCGCCACAGACCATCGCAGACACCGGATTGCCCGGCAGACCCACCATCGGCGTGCCGTGCAGCCGCCCGGCCATCAGCGGTTTACCGGGGCGCATCCGGACTTTGTAGAACGATTGCTCCATCCCCCTGTCTGCGGCCACGTCTCCGACCAGATCATGATCGCCGACAGAGGCCCCGCCGATGGTCACGATCAGATCAGCGCCTGCCGTCAGCTCAAAAACAGCTTTCAGGGATGCTTTGTTGTCGCGCGCAATGGGCAAGAGCCGCGCCGTGGCGCCGGCAGCTTCCATTTGTGCGGCCAGACCAAAACCGTTGGAGGCAATGATCTGATCCGGGGCAGGGCTTTCGCCGGGCATAACCAGTTCGTCACCGGTGGCAATGACCGCAACAACCGGCTTTCTGAACACCGGCACGGTTGCAATGTTCATCGCCGCCAGCAGCGCGATCTCAGGCGGTTTCAACCGTCTGGGGGCGCTGATCTCGCTGCCCTCGTCAAAGTCCACGCCCGCAGGCCGAACGTTGCTTTTGAGGTCCAGATCGCGGTTCAAGGTGATCAGGTCCCCCCGGCGTGTGACGTCTTCCTGAATAACCACATGATCAAGGCCTAAGGGCAGCGGCGCGCCGGTAAAGATGCGCACGGCCTGACCGGGTGCCACCGTCCCGTCAAAGGCATGCCCCGCGGCCGCTTCGCCCACAACCTTGAACATGGCGTTGGGCTCAACCTCGGTGCGGCGCAGCGCGTAGCCATCCATGGAGGACGCGTCAAACGGCGGTTGCGTGCGCCGGGCGTGTACGTTTTGCGCCAGAACGCGACCCGCCGCGTGGCGCAAGGGCACATGTTCGACGGGCATCACATCGGTGAGATCAAAAAGAAGCGTCAGCGCCTCATCAACGGTGATCATGTTGCCACGTAGCGACCGGATTTGCCGCCGTCTTTCAGCGTCACATGCAAGCCGCCGATTTCCATGGCTTTGTCCACCGCCTTGCACATGTCGTAGACTGTGAGGGCCGCGATATTGGCGGCGGTCAGGGCCTCCATCTCGACGCCGGTCTGGCCGGTGGTCTTGACGGTTGCCTCAATCCGCACACCGGGCAGGTCTGCGTCGGGCGTCAGATCGACAGCGACCTTGGTGATCGGCAGCGGATGGCAGAGCGGGATCAGGTCTGACGTCCGCTTGGCCGCCATAATGCCCGCAAGCCGTGCAACACCAAGGACATCGCCCTTCTTGGCGCGCCCTTCGGTAATGATATCATGGGTTTCCGGGCGCATCTTAATGTAGCAGCAGGCGGTGGCAATCCGGTCGGTTACAGCCTTGTCGCCCACATCTACCATATGCGCCTGACCGTCCGCGTCAAAGTGGGTCAGTTTGTCCGACATCACATGCCCCCCGACACAACGGGATTGGCCAACAGGGTACGCGTGGCCGCCGCCACGTCATCCTGCCGCATCAGGCTTTCGCCGATCAGAAAGATACGCGCGCCGCACATGGCCATATCGGCCAGATCCTTCGGCGTCGACAGCCCGGATTCGGCCACGATCAGCCGATCTGCGGGTACGTTTTTTGCCAGCGTGCGCGTGGTTTGCAAAGTTGTCTCGAAGGTTTTCAAATTGCGGTTGTTGATCCCCATCAGCCGCGATTTCAGCATGCTGGCGCGCTCAAGCTCTTCGGCGTCGTGCACCTCCAGCAGCACATCCATGCCCCACTCTTCGGCGGCGGCCTCAAGCTCTGCGGCCTGCGCATCTGACACAGAGGCCAGAATGATCAGGATGCAATCGGCCCCCAAGGCGCGCGCCTCAACAACCTGATAGGGGTCATACATGAAATCCTTGCGCAAAACCGGCAGATCACAGGCGTTGCGGGCCTCCACGAGGAATGATTTGTCGCCCTGAAAACTTGGCACATCGGTCAGAACAGACAGGCAGGTTGCCCCCCCGTCTGCATAGGCTGTTGCCAGCGCTGCTGGATCAAAATCCGAGCGGATCAGGCCCTTGGACGGGCTGGCCTTCTTGATCTCCGCGATTAGTCCGTAGCCTTGCTGACTTGCGCGAAACAGGTTTTCCGCAAAGGGCCGCACGGGGGAGGCGTCTTTCGCCGCCGCTTCCAACTGGGACAGCGACGTCTCTGCCTTGTCGGCCGAAACCTCGTCAAGTTTGTAGGCTTTGATCTTGTCAAGAATAGTGTCGCTCATGGGTCCTCCGCCGGATGCGCCCAACTTATGGCCTCAAGCCCCTGCGCCTGCAACCAGACATTGGTGCGACTGAAGGGACGGGAGCCAAAAAAACCGCGTCGGGCAGAAAGCGGCGAGGGGTGCGCGGTCTCGATTTTCAGATTTTGGCCCGGATCAACGCACAGGGCCGTTTTCTGAGCCGCAGCCCCCCAGAGCAGATAGACGCGCGGCCTGTCCGCCAGGCGTGCCAGAACCTGTGTGGCAAGGTCCTGCCAGCCGAGCCTCGCATGCCCGTTTGGCGTATGCGCCGGCACCGTCAGCACCGTGTTCAGCAGCAAAACGCCCTGCGCCTGCCAGAACCGCAGATCAGCGGTGTCGGGGGCGGCCCCGATATCGGCCTGCATCTCTTTGTAGATGTTGCCCAGCGACCGTGGCAGGGGGCGCACACTGCTGTCTGCGGAAAAGGCAAGACCATGCGCATGACCCGGTGTGGGATAGGGGTCCTGGCCCAGAATGATCACCCGCACCTCAGCAGGGGCGAGACCCTCAAGGGCGGCAAAGATCTGGCCGCGCGGGGGCAGAATATCGCGCGTGTCGGCGCCAATTTGCGCCTTCAGACCGGGCCATGTCTGTTCGAAAAACGGCAGGTCGCGCCAGTCGCCCAACCGGCTGAGATCACAGGGGCTCACGCGGATTGGGTGATGCGGGCAAGGGCTTCGATTTTACCAAGGGCTGCACCGCTGTCGATGGAGGCTGCAGCCTTTTCGACCCCTTCCTTGAGGTTCGAGGCCGCATCTGCCACCACCAGTGCAGCGGATGCGTTCAGCAAAACCGCATCGCGGTAGGCAGAGGGCGCGCCCGCCAGCAACGCGCGAAACGCCACGGCATTCTCAGCAGGTGTCCCGCCCACAATGGCCTCGAACGGGTGAACGGGCAGGCCTGCGTCCTCTGGATGTACTTCGGTGTCAGACACTGTCGCGCCGTCCACGCAAGACGCCCAGCTCACACCCGTGATTGTCAACTCATCCGTGCCGTCCGAGCCATGCACCAGCCATGCTTTTTCAGAGCCGAGGCTGGCCAGCGTTTCGGCCATCGGGCGGATCAGATCGCGGGCAAACGCGCCTGTCAGTTGTCGTTTCACCCCCGCAGGGTTGGTCAGGGGCCCGAGAATGTTAAAGATCGTGCGCGTGCCAAGCTCTGCGCGGGTGGGCATCACGTGGGCAATGGCCGGGTGGTGCATCGGCGCCATCATGAACCCGATCCCGACCTCGGACAACGCGCGTTCGACCACTTTGGGGCCGACCATGACGTTGATGCCCATTTGCGTCAGCGCATTCGCCGCCCCCGATTTGGAGCTGAGGTTGCGGTTGCCGTGTTTGGCCACAACGACGCCTGCGCCTGCCACCACAAAGGCTGTGGCGGTTGAAATGTTCAGCGTGCCTTTCCCATCGCCGCCAGTGCCGACAATGTCCATCGCCCCTGCGGGGGCTGTGACCGGATTGCATTTTGCGCGCATGACGGCAGCGGCGGCGGCGTATTCCTCGACCGTTTCGCCACGGGTGCGCAGGGCCATCAGAAAGCCGCCAATCTGGCTGGGGGTCGCCTCACCGTCGAACAGAATGGTAAAGGCCTCTTGCGCTTCTGACGCGTTCAAAGCCCGGTCCGCTGCGGCACCAATCAGGGGTTTCAGGGCATCACTCATGCTGGGATCTGTGTCTCATCAAGGAAATTTTTCAGCAGCGCATGCCCGTGCTCGGAGCGGATGGATTCGGGATGAAACTGCACCCCGTGAATGGGCAGCGTCTTGTGTTGCAATCCCATGATCGTGCCATCCTCCAGACGGGCGGTAACCTCCAGCGTGTCTGGCAGCGTCTGCGGGTCGACCACAAGCGAATGATAGCGGGTGGCGGCAAAGGGCGTTGGCAACCCTTTGAACAGACCGGTTCCGCTATGGCGGATTTCGCCCAGCTTGCCATGGACGATGTCGTCCGCGCGCACCACCTTGCCGCCGAAAGCCTGCCCGATGGTCTGGTGGCCAAGACAGACCCCCATCAGCGGGATGCGCGCCTCGGCAGCAGCAAGGGTCAGGCTCAGGCAGATACCGGCCTGATCAGGGTCGCAGGGACCGGGCGACAGCAGGATCGAAGAGGGGCGCATGGCCATGGCCTGCTGCACATCGATCGCGTCGTTGCGCCGAACCTCGATATCGGCCCCCAAACTGCCGAGATAGTGCAGCAAATTGTACGTAAAACTGTCGTAATTATCTATCAGCAGCAACATCAGCGAAACTTTGCATTCAGGGCTGGAGGCCAAGGGCCTTCACGCGGTATATGTGGCGCATACTTGTTCAGGCTTGCCGGTCCGCGTCAAGAGGCGCGGCGCAGACACGACGCAGATCGTGGGGCGGTTTGATCGGTTGACCGGGGCTGTCGCACGGGGCGGTTGCCAATCGGTGAAGCAGATGAGGTGAGCGAAACGTGGCAAATGGCTATTTGAAGGGCGCGTTATGGGGCACGGTGGCAAGCACGGCAGGGCTGGCCTGCTTGTCGGTTTTGTCGGACCTGCCGCAAGCGCCAACCGTGACGGCTCTGGCACCGGTTGGTGCGCCGCCACCGGGCGTCATCGTTAATGACGCGCAACGCTCTGCCGCAGACCGCGCGCCGGTTACCACACAGCAAGTCCCACGGACACCCGCGCCCACACCGGACACATTGCAACAGGTCGAAAGTGGTGTGACGCAATCTGTGTCGCAGCCTTCTGTGGGGGCTGCATCGGTTCTGCGCGATGATCAGGCGTTGAGCGATCCGGCAGCACCGGATGCCTTGCCGCAACTTCCCTCAGGCCAGGCAGTGCCTGCCACGCAAAACGCACGTGGTCTTCAAGCACCTGATGCCGCCAGCGCCCCGGATATTGCGATTGTGACAGAGCGCCCGGCGCCCGCAATTGTCGCGGCTGCGCCCCCTGCCGACGCCGCCGCGCCGCAAAGACCAGAGGCCGCAGCGCCTGCGCGCCCTGAGCGGCAGGCGTCTGAGGAGACAGCGCTTTCGATCTCTGTCGATCCTGTTCAACCTGCCGCACCGCCGGTCCCTGACAGCGGGCAAGCCTTTGCTATGGCCTCACAGGAGCCGGATGCGACGTCCTTGTTTGAAGCACCAGATCCTGAGCCGGGCGCGTTGCAGGCGGTTTTGGGCGATATTGCTGCGGCTGTGGCTCCGGAGACACCTTTGCAAACTGCACCTCAGGACTTTGCAAATGTGCCACTGCCAGACGCAGACAGTGCGCTGGCGATGCCTTTGCCCGCGCCTGTGCGCCGGACGCCTGCACCTGCAGCGGCGACACTGTCGCCTGCAAAGAACACCGCGCCGGAGGCGCCTTCGGCCATCGCCTCAACCGCGCCCCGGGCAAACACAGATGCCCCGTCGCAACCCGTTCGGATCAACCGCCTGCCCACCTTGGGCGAGGACGCCCAAAGCCAACCGCAGGTCAGCACACCCCGGCGCGCCCCTGCAACGGGCGTGGGCAGCCCAAGCGACCGCACCCCTTTTGAGGTGTTCGCCGCCCCTTTGGAGGGCCTGCCGGACAAGCCCAGACTGGCCGTTGTGTTGATGGATGACGGTGTGGATTTGTCGGGCGAGGTCATCGGGCTGGCCGCGTTGCGCAGCTTTCCCTATCCGGTCAGCTTTGCGATTGATCCGCTTTTGCCGGACGCAACAGAACGGATGCGCGCCTACCGTGCGGCGGGCTTCGAAATCCTTGCGACCGTCGATTTTCCCGAAGGGGCAAAGGCGCAGGATGCCGAAGTGACTTTGACCGCAACGCTTGAGACGATGCCAGAGGTCTTTGCCATTCTTGAAGGGGCCGGGACCGGCGTGCAGACCACGCGGGAGGCCGCAGATTACGTCACAGCCTTTCTGGCCGACAGCGGCCATGGTTTTTTGGCACAAAACAGGGGCCTCAACACCGTGCAGAAACTGGCGGCCCGGTCAGGGGTGCCGTCTGCGGTGGTCTTTCGGGACTTCGATAAACTGGAACAATCACCGCGCACCATAAGGCGCTTTCTGGATAACGCGGCCTTTCGCGCGGGGCGCGAAGGGGATGTTGTGATGCTGGGCCGCCTGCGTCCCGACACGCTGTCTGCCTTGTTGCTCTGGGGGTTGGAAGACCGGGCAGATCGTGTGGCACTGGTGCCGGTCTCAAACATCCTGCGCGCGCAACCCTAAGCCGGGGGGCGCAAGGGCTGCCAAATGGCCAAGCAAGTGTCGTTTAGATAATCTCGTCTTCATCGAAGAGCGGGTCATTGCCGAGCTGTTCGACCAGATCGTCCACCGTCCCGCCGGTGGAGCGTGGGTCCAACTGGGCAAGGTGGAACACCGCGTCCCCTTCATGCACAACCGGCAGGATCGCGCGCCCGATCAAAATACCGTCGTCTTTGGCCACAAGGTCGGTCTCCGTGCCGCCAAAAGGGTCTGCGATACTGGCCAGCACATCCCCTTTTGCGACGGTATCGCCCTCCGCCCGGAAGGGTCTGAAAAGCCCGCCCGTCGGCGCGCGCAACCACTGCGATGACTTGCACATGTAGGGTGCTGCCTTGGCGGCGGAGATACCTTTGGCGGGTAGCATCTTGAGCGCCCGCATCACGCGCAAGACGCCGGCGACGCCGGCGCGCACGGCAAATTCGTCAAACCGCAGCCCTTCGCCCGCTTCATAGAGCAACATAGGCTTGCCCAGAGCCGCCGCCTCACCCCGCAGCGACCCGTCGCGCAAGGGCGAGGTCAGCACGACCGGCGCGCCAAAGGTCTGCGCCATCTTTACCAGATCGGGATCGCCCGGCGTGATGCGTACCTGCGGCAGGTTGATGCGGTGGATCGCGGCGGAATGCAGATCAATACCGAAGTCAGAACGTTCAACGACCTCGCGCAAGAACAGATCCGCCAACCGCGCGCCCAGCGATCCGGAGGGATGCCCGGGAAAACACCTGTTCAGATCGCGGCGGTCCGGCAAATAGCGCGAGCGGCCCAGAAAGCCAAAGGTGTTCACGACCGGGATGGCCAGCAGCGTACCGCTGAGCCGTTCCAGCTGCGGCGCGCGCAACAGCCTGCGCACAATTTCAACCCCGATGATCTCATCGCCGTGGACTGCAGCCGACACAAACAAAACCGGCCCGGGCCGCTTGCCGTGATGCACCAGCACCTGCAGGCCGACGGGCGTGTGGTCGGGCAGGGTGGCGACGGGGATGTTGACCCTCTCCACCCCGCCCGCGGGCACCTGCGATCCGTTTATCTCAAAAGGGGCGCGGGGCATGTCGGTCCTTTCTGGTTTGTACGCACCAGACCCGCAGACAAAGCCCAAGCTGGGCGGAGTAAGGCGCAACGATCCAAATGCGTCTCGACATCAGGCCGGAGCCGGACAGGTGTCATGTGTTGCCGTCGCCGGAAAAGCGGGCAGCATCCGCCGCTGCCCGGCGGATCGCGTTCGATTTATGGACCGTCTCCTGATACTCTGCCTCCGGGTCGCTGTCGTAGACGACACCCCCCCCGGCCTGAATATAGAGCTTTTTGTCCTTCACCACGGCTGTGCGCAGGGCGATGCACATATCCATGTCGCCACCTGCGCTGAAATAGCCAACGCCGCCGCCGTATACGCCTCTTTTTTCAGGCTCCAACTCGTCGATGATCTGCATCGCGCGCACTTTCGGCGCGCCCGAGACGGTGCCTGCGGGCATGCCTGCAAAAAACGCATCCAGCGCGTCCTTGCCCGCGTCCAACTCGCCCACCACGTTCGAAACAATGTGCATGACGTGGCTGTAGCGTTCGACGATGAATTCTTCGGTGGGACGCACGGTGCCGATCTTGGCGACCCGGCCCACATCGTTGCGGCCCAGATCCAGCAGCATCAGATGCTCTGCCAGTTCTTTTTGGTCGGCCAGCAGGTCTGCCTCTAGCGCGCGGTCTTCTTCCGGCGTGGCCCCCCGGGGCCGGGTCCCGGCGATGGGTCTGATCGTGACTTCATTGCCGAAAACGCGTACCAGAATTTCCGGGCTGGCCCCGATGATCTGGAACCCGTCGAGGTGGAAATAGAACATGAAAGGCGACGGATTGGTGCGGCGCAGGCTGCGATAAAGCGCAAAGGGTTCCTGCGCGAAATCCTGTGTCCAGCGTTGGGCAGGCACCACCTGAAAGATGTCACCTGCAACGATGTATTCGCGCGCCTTTTCAACGGCCTGCTTGTAGCCTTCGTGGGTGAAATTGCTGACGGGTGCGCCTGCCGCATCCGCCTCGCCCAGATCGCGGGTCGACACGGGGATCGCGCGTTCCATGTCGCGCACGGCGTCCATGACCCGCTCTGCGGCCTGCGCGTAGGCCGCGCGCGCGCTTTGCCCGTCTGACACCCACGCGGGCGACACGACCGTGACCTCCCCTTTGACGCCATCCAGAACCGCCACCACAGAGGGGCGGATCATCATGGCGTCGGGCAACCCCAGCGGGTCGGGGTTCACATGTGGCAAATGTTCAACCAGTCGGACCATATCGTAGCCCAGATAGCCGAAAAGCCCCGCCGCCGCCTGCGGCAGGTCCGCAGGCAGGTCGATCCGGCTTTCGTCAAGAAGTGCCCGCAGCGCGTCCATCGGGTTGCCGTCCATCGGTTCAAACGCATCGGCATCAAAGCGCGCGGCGCGGTTGAGCTCGCTGGTCTCGCCCCGGCAGCGCCAGATCAGGTCCGGTTTCATCCCGATGATCGAATAGCGGCCGCGCACCTCACCGCCGGTGACGGATTCCAGCACAAAGGCGTTTTCAGCAGCACCGGTCAGCTTGAGCATCAGGGACACAGGTGTGTCGAGGTCCGCTGCCAACCGCGTGTAGACGATTTGGTTCTTGCCCGCGCTGTAGGCGGTCTCAAACTCGGAAAATGCCGGGGTCAGGGCCATGGGTCAGGGAAAGTTCACATGCACGGCCTGAATGGCCTGCTGGTTGATCTGCGGATTGGCGCGGGTCGTGACCTCTGTGGTGAAGGCGTTAAAGAGGTCCTGTGCCAGTGCGTCCGAGGCCTGTGTGGCCAGTTGCGCGCGGATGGCGATGGTTTCTTCGCTTTCTTCGGGATCATCGATGCTGTCCAGTCGCACCAGAACGATGCCTGCACCATCTTCAAGCACCTCTACATCGCCGGTGTCCATCTCGAACACGCGCTGCATGAAGGTGGCGGGCACGCCGACGATCACATCGCTGCGCAGCAGGTTGTCTTCTTCGATGGCGTCCATGTCCTGACTTGCAAAGCTCTCACCGGAGCGTAGCGGGCCAAGTTTGCTCTGCACGTTTTCTTCCAGAGCGGCGCGCACCTGATCCACCTGCCAAAGGGCCGCCACATCGTCGCGCACATCGTCAAAGGCGGCGGGGCGCGGCGCCAGAACCTCGTCAAGGCGCAGCGCAAAGAGCCCGCCATCGTCGAGCGTATCAATCTGCGGAAAGTCCTCAAGCGTGACGGCGGCGGCGGCATCGCGGAAGGCAGGGTAGGCAGCAATGTCCTCATCGCTGGCGGCAAACCAGCCAATCGTACCAAGGATCATATCGGTGTCTGTTGCCAGTTCTTCCAACGTGGCCCCGCCTGCCAGCATGTCGTCATAGCTTTGGGCCTGCGCATCGACCAGACGCTGGGCGCGGTCAATGGCGATTTGCGGGCGCAGGAAGGATTCGGCCTCCTCCAAAGAGATGTTCATGGCGGGCAGAACCGCATTCACCCGAAAGAGCGCGGGTCCCAGATCGCTGTCGAGCGGGCCCAGAACCGCGCCGACCTCGGCTGCAAAGACATCCGGCCCTGCGGCGGCAAGGTCTGCCTCGCTCACGTCCCCAAGGTCAATGTCCTGCAAGGCAAGGCCGCGCGCCTTTACAAGGTCTTCAAAGCTCTGGCCTGCTTCAAGAGAGGCGCGGGCCGCATCGGCGGCTGCGGCGTCGAGATAGACCAGCCGTTCCACAAGGCGTCGTTCGGGCTGGATGAACTCTTCGGCGCGTTCATCATAGGCCTGCTGCAGGGCGGCGGGGTCAATCTCAACGCTGTCGATCAGATCGCTCGGGCTGAGCGCCGCATAGGTGATCTGCTTTGTTTCGGGCAGGGTAAAGGCTTCGATGTTTTCATCGTAGTAGGCGCGCAGTTGTGCGTCGGTTGGCGCAGGAATTGCCGTTTCCAGCGCCGTTTCGTCCAGACGCGTCCATGTTACGCCGCGCCGTTCGCCCACAAAGTCGATCAACGTATCCGCAAAAGCGTCCGGCATCGCGATCCCCGTCAGAATAGAGCCCTGAAGGATGGTGCGCGACACTTCCTCGCGCAGTTGCGTTTCAAACTCTGCCTCGCTCAGGCCTGTCTGCTGCAAGGCAAAGCTGTAGCCTTCGCGGTCAAATTCCCCATCGATGCCCCGAAACGCCGGAATGTCGAGAATCCGGTCCCGCAGAGAGGCATCCCCGATCGACAGGCCAAGCTGGGCTGTTTCGTTATCCAGCGCGCGTGTGGCGATCAGGCGCCGCAGCACCGCACGATCAAGGCCAAGCTGCTGGGCTTGCGAAAACGGCAAAGGTTCGCGGGTCTGGGCTTCGATGGCGCGGATTTCCTGCTGCAACTGGCGCGCGTAGGTGTCCACCGAAATGCTTTTGTCGCCCACGGTGCCGATGGTGCGCACGGTCCCCGAGAGGCTGGTGGCCCCGAACCCCGCCAGACCCACGATCAGCAAAGATAGCAGGATCCAGACTGCGGTTTTCGAAAGACTAAAATTACCCTTGGCCATGATCACCCTTTTCGACTGTCGCTGCTGATCTGATTGTCGTTATCTATGCGGAGCAGGAGGCAGGAGCAAGGCCCGCCGCTTCAGCCCGATAATTGTTCCAGCCGTGCGTAAAGCTGGCCCACGCCGGGCACGTCCAGATTGGCAAAGGCGATGCGCAGTTCGCGCGCCCCGCGCGGGTCGCTTTTGGGGCGAAACATCGTGCCGGGCAGGCAGAGCACGCCGGCATCCCGCACCATGCGTGGCGCGAGTACCGCCGAGCTTTCGTCGAACGGGTGGGCCATGTAGGCGAAATAGGCCCCGCAGCCCAGCAACTGCCAGCCCTTGGCGGCCAGACGCGGAAAGCCCTGTTCAATGGCCGCGCGCCGCGCCAGAATTTCCTCGCGTTCTCCCGCGAGCCATTGGGACAGGTTCTGCATCCCCCAAAGGGCTGCGTGCTGACCGATCTGCGCGGGGCAAATGGCGACCGTGTCCAGAAATTTTTCAACCTCGGCCAACCTGTGCGTCGAGGTTGCAAGCGCGCCCACGCGGTGCCCTGTCAGACGGTAGGCTTTGGAAAACGAATAGAGGTGAATGAGCGTGTCATCCCATGCCTCATCCGCAAACAGATCGTGCGGCGCGCCGCCTGCTGCATGAAAATCGCGGTAGGTTTCATCGAGGATCAGCGCGATTCCCCGCGCCCGGGCCAGATCAAAAAATTCCTTCAGCAGGGCGCTTGGATATTCCACGCCCGCCGGGTTGTTCGGTGACACAAGAGCGATCGCCCGCGTGCGCGGGGTGATGAGCGCTGCAGCAGCGGCGGGGCTGGGCATCAGGTCGTCGCTTGTGGCCAGTGGCACCGCCACCGCGCCGCACATGTCCAGCCACATTTTGTGGTTGAAATACCACGGCACCGGCAGGATCACCTCGTCGCCTTCGGCACAGAGCGTGGAGATCGCGGCGGCAAAGGCCTGATTACAGCCGGAGGTGATGCCAATCTGTGCGGTCTCAACGGCGCCGCCGTAAATGTCAGACGTCGTCTGGGCAAGGCATGTGCGCAATGCTTCCAGCCCCAGAACAGGCCCATAAAGATGCGCGTCATGCCGGTGCAGCGCGGCATCTGCCATGGCCTGCCGCATCGCCTGCGGGGGGGCGTCGACGGGGGCGGCCTGACTGACGTTGATCAAGGGGCGGTCTGCGGTGAAACTAACCCCCTCCAACCACCGGCGGGCTTCCATCACGGGGGGGCGAAAAGTGGCGGCGGTGCGTGTCATCTGGCCCATCTGGTGGCTCCCTGTCGGTGTTTGAGTGTGTCAGACCGCGCGCTGAGCGCTCAAGGGGGGGCCTTGAGGCGCGTTGGTTGACATATCCTTTCGGCCTTATAGCGCTAAGTTTCGGGCAATTAAAATCCCGCTTGGCCAGGGGCGCTGTTGATTAGTGCGCTTTTCAAAGGCTGCTTTGGGGGAAGGATGACATGTCGCCCAATCCAATCCGGCGCGTACTGACGCACGGCGCGCGTTCAGTCGGTGCCGCGATAGGGTTCCACATATTGCAGCGCCATGTCCCACGGAAAGAAAATCCACGTGTCCTGACTGACGCCGGTAATAAAAGTGTCTACCTGCGGCTCGCCCAGAGGCTTGGCGTAGACGGTTGCGAAATGCGCCTTTGGGTACTGGCTGCGAACCAGTTCCAGCGTTTTGCCACTGTCCACCAGATCGTCGATGATCAGAATGCCGGTGCCATCGCCCATCATGTCGGCATCGGGGGCCTTGAGCACGCGGGCATCGCGCCGCTGGTCCGCCTTGCCGCCGCCCGAATGATACGACACGACAGAGATTGTATCGACCATCCGGATGTCCAGCTCGCGGGCGGCGATCATCGCCGGGGCCATGCCGCCGCGTGTGATCGCCACAACCGCGCGCCATGCGCCCTTGTCTGGCCCCTGTCCGTCAAGCCGCCACGCCAGCGCCCTGCTATCGCGGTGGATTTGGTCCCAACTGATGTGAAAGCCTTTTTCGTGGGGCAGGCGGCTGGTCTCTTTAGCACTCATGTTACGATTTCTCCAAAAGTAACCGCAGTCCAAGCGCGCCCAGAACGGTGGCGGCAATACGGTCTAACAGGGGTTTGGCATCCAGATAACGGCGCCGCGCAGGCCCGCTGGCCAGCAAGAACGCAAAGGTCGTGTAAAACACCACCTCCAGCGCCAGATGGTTCAGCACAATCAGCGCAATCTCATGAGGCTGCAGACCTTGCGGGAACACCACGACAATCACGGCGGCGGCGAAAAGCATCGACTTTGGATTGCCAAGGTTCACCGTGAAGCCCGATAAAAACGCCTTGCCGCGCTTCAACTCGGCCTCCCCAAGGGGCGTGGTGGCGTGTTTCCATGTTTGATAGGCAATCCACAGCAAATACAGCGCGCCGCCGACTTTCAGCACGGAATAGGTCCACGGAAAAAGGGCAAAGACGCTTTCCAGCCCGGCCAGCGCCGCCAGCGTCCAGCCTGCAGCGGCAACCGCCAGCCCCATGCCCGTGGCGATTCCCGCCGCGCGCCCGGAGGCCACGCTGGTTTTGATGAAATACAGCAATGCCGCGCCCGGGCTTGCGATGGCCGCCGCCAGCACGAGGTTGAATGCGATCAGGCTGGCAAGCGTCATGGGCTCAGGCTTTGCTCATGTCCGGCGCGTCCACGGCCTTCATGCCGACCACATGATACCCTGCGTCCACGTGCAGATTCTCACCGGTTGTACCCGACCCCAGATCGGACAGCAGAAACAACGCGGCCTTGCCCACGTCCTCGGTGGTGACGTTCCGGCGCAAGGGCGAGTTATACTCGTTCCACTTCATGATGTAGCGGAAATCCCCGATGCCACTGGCCGCGAGCGTCTTGATCGGGCCGGCAGAGATCGCGTTCACACGAATGCCGTCTTTGCCAAGGTCTTCGGCGAGGTATTGCACGGAGGCTTCAAGCGCTGCCTTGGCCACGCCCATCACATTATAATGCGGCATCACTTTTTCGGCCCCATAGTAGGTGAGCGTCAGGCAGGAGCCGCCTTCGTTCATCATCTTTTCAGCGCGCTGGACCACGGCTGTGAAGGAATAGACCGAAATATCCATCGACATGGCAAAGTTTGCGCGACTTGTGTCCACGTAGCGCCCGCGCAGCTCGTTCTTGTCAGAAAAGCCGATGGCGTGGACCACAAAATCAAGCGTGCCCCAGCGCTCCTTGAGGGCCGCAAAAAGCGCGTCAATAGACGCCTCGTCGCCAACATCACAGGGCAGGACAATGTCGCTGCCCAGTCGTTCTGCCAAAGGGCCAACCCGTTTTTTCAGCGCGTCGCCCTGATAAGAGAACGCAAGTTCCGCGCCTGCTTCGGCGCATGTTTTGGCGATGCCCCAGGCGATCGATTTGTCATTGGCCAAGCCCATGATGAGGCCGCGTTTGCCAGCCAGAAGATCATTCGCCATTTTATGTCCCCAAATTCCAGTGCATCCATCAGTAGTGACCTCTATGCCAAAGCCAGTGCGCCATCAAGGCCGCTGGGGCCCCCTTGACCTTTGTCTTTATACTCGCACCTTGAGGCGGGAAAAGCTGATGGGGATAGACACATGACAGACCGGACCGGAATTTTTGGGGGCGATGACCCTTTTGCACTGGCGATGACATGGCTGGAGGAGGCGACCGCGCGTGAGGTAAACGACCCCAACGCAATCGCCCTGAGCACGGTGGATGCCAGCGGCTTGCCAAATGCGCGGATGGTCTTGTTGAAAGAGATCGAAGCGGATGCTTTCGTCTTTTACACAAATTACGAAAGCGCCAAGGCGCAGGAACTCGACAGTGCGGGCAAAGCGGCCTTTGTGATGCACTGGAAAAGTCTGGCGCGGCAGATCCGGGTGCGGGGGCTGGTCCGCCGCGAAGACGGCCCGCAAGCGGACGCCTATTATGCGTCACGGTCGCTGAAAAGCCGCTTGGGGGCCTGGGCGTCGGCGCAGTCAAGGCCGCTTTCGGGTCGTGGAACGCTGATGGCAGAGGTCGCAAAAGTGACAGCGCAAAAGGGAATTAACCCGGCGCGCCCGCCGTTCTGGGGCGGATACCGCGTGCACCCGCTGGAGATTGAATTCTGGGCGGATGGTGAATTCCGCCTGCATGATAGGTTTCAGTGGCGGCGTGAAACAATCACGGACGAATGGACAATCACGCGGCTCAATCCATAGCTGAGTGATTTTTACACACAAAGCAGTGTTTGACTGCGCACATAGCCTGTGCAAAAATATAACCGTATGCGAGTTTTCAATAGGTTAGGGGTGCCTTTGCGGGGTCCGTTAAGCATTCGGGACATAAAATTGCCCGTGAAGCTTGCGTGAACTGATTTTGCTGGATACCCGGACGTTAAGATATTTTGACACAAAGGACTTGAAACAAGACGCTTTGAACGCGCAAAACTGTTTCAGTTATTTAGCTAAGGAATGTTACTCCGTGAATGACCTCGCCGACAGCGCTACTCCTGTATGCGGAATCGTCAAATGGTTCGATCCGGTCAAAGGCTTTGGTTTTGTTGTGTCTGACGATGGCGGCCCCGACATTCTTTTGCATGTTAACGTCCTGCGTAACTTCGGACAAAGCTCCGTCGCGGATGGCGCGCGCGTTGAATTGTCCATCCAGAAAACGGAACGGGGCGTGCAAGCCACGCATGTGCTGGCGCTGGACCCGCCGCTCGGGGGTGACGCCGTTGGTCTTTCCGATATTGCGGCCCTTGATCCCAATGTGGTGGCCGCAGCACCGCTGGAGCCTGCACGGGTGAAATGGTTCGACAAGGGAAAAGGCTTTGGGTTCGCCAATATCTTTGGGCGATCCGAGGATATCTTCCTGCATATGGAAGTTTTGCGGCGATCTGGCCTGTCAGACCTCGCGCCGGGGGAAGCTCTTGCTTTGCGGGTCATAGAAGGTCGTCGGGGTCAAATGGCGGCAGAGGTCTTTGCGTGGGAAGCAGCGCTCGAACAATCGCTGGAAAGCTAAGCGGCTTTGCCTTTGTGTTGTGTTGCGCGCTGGCGGGACCCGCTGCCGCGGAAGACTGTCGCGACGACGCCGTGTTTTTGGACGGTGCGTGGGGGCAGGCCCGGTTTGCCGTGGAAATCGCGGATGACCCCGGAGAGCGCGCGCGCGGTCTGATGCACCGCGAGGCCATGTCGTTATCGGCCGGGATGTTGTTTGTCTACCCCGACCCGCAGCCCTTATCGTTCTGGATGCGCAATACACTGATCGAACTGGATATCATATTCATCGACGCGCAGGGCACCGTGCAGCACATTCATCACCGGGCGCAACCGCTCGACGAGATGCCGATCTTTGGCGGAAATGACCTGACACATGTGCTGGAAATCAACGGGGGCCTCGCAGAACGGCTTGGCATGACCGTGGGGACGACCGTCCGTCACCCCAGTTTTAACCCGGAGTTTGCAATATCGCCCTGTTAGGGCTTTTCAAATCAAACAACGGGCGATAAGAAGCCCTCGTCGGAGCGTGGCGCAGCCTGGTAGCGCACCTGTTTTGGGTACAGGGGGTCGGAGGTTCGAATCCTCTCGCTCCGACCACTTTTTCTCTTCCAGTTTTGGCACGCACGAGTCGGCTCTATGGCCCCTACATCTTGTGGGCTGCTGCCGCACAGCGGCCATTTTCCCCCAGATTTAGACATTTTCGCGGCAGATGTGGTGACCTCGCAACATTTTTGTGACGCGCGCGGCTGTGGTCCGTTCTGAATTGCTGCAGGTGCGAAAACTCTAGTGGGTGCAAGCTGTTAAGGAATTCATTGATGTTGTTGGAGCGATTTGAAGTGAATTCTGCCCCCTAACTTGCAGAAGACATTCGGACTTTTGGCAGGGGCGGTCATAGGGCGCGGTTCAGGCCTGCCTGTGGATATTAACTTTGCGTTCATACCTTGAATCAGTCGCGGCACGGGCGACAGCAAAACCGCAATTCCGTCAAGGATTGAATGCTTCAAAAATGTAAAAAAACCCGTTGACCCGATATGTCTGAATACGCCAGATTGTGGAGGTCGGACAGGCAGCCACAAGATGTAGTGCAAATCGCATCAGGGGACGCTTACCGGGTCAGGGGCATTCGCATTCATCGTGAAGCGCTAAATCAGATGCACAAGCGGCATCTGATCTGCATCCTCCACCTGCTGTCACCCGACAAAAGAGTGGGGCGAGGTGCACAAGACGCCAAGGTCCTTGAAATGAAGATGCTGGATATGAGGCAGCGACCATGAAAATTGAACGTAAATTCACCAAGGCCGGTCAGGATGCTTATTCGGACCTCGATTTCGTAACAACAGCATCGGAAATTCGCAATCCGGACGGCACCATCGTGTTCCGCCTTGATGATGTGGAAATTCCCAACAGCTGGAGCCAGGTCGCAAGCGACGTGATCGCCCAGAAGTACTTTCGCAAAGCAGGCGTGCCGTCGCAGACCCGCAAAGTGAAAGAAAAGGGAGTGCCAGAGTTTTTGTGGCGCTCTGTGCCTGCGGAGGGCGCAGAAATGGGCGGTGAGACGTCCTCCAAACAGGTGTTTGATCGCCTTGCCGGCGCATGGGCCTACTGGGGCTGGAAGGGCGGCTACTTTTCAACGGAAGAAGACGCGCGCGCCTACTTTGATGAGATGCGCCACATGTTGGCCAGCCAGCGCGCGGCCCCCAACAGCCCGCAGTGGTTCAACACTGGCCTGCATTGGGCCTACGGCATCGACGGACCGGCGCAGGGGCACCACTATGTCGACTACAAGACCGGCAAACTGACCAAGTCGAAGTCCTCCTACGAGCATCCGCAGCCGCATGGCTGCTTTATCCAGTCGGTGGCAGATGATCTGGTGAATGAAGGCGGCATCATGGACCTGTGGGTGCGTGAGGCGCGTCTTTTCAAATATGGCTCCGGGACGGGGACAAACTTTTCGTCCTTGCGCGGAGAGGGCGAGGGGCTGTCCGGCGGCGGCAAGTCGTCTGGCCTGATGGGTTTCCTCAAGATCGGCGACCGGGCCGCAGGGGCCATCAAGTCCGGTGGCACAACGCGGCGCGCGGCCAAGATGGTGATTGTTGACGCGGACCATCCCGACATCGAAGACTTCATCAACTGGAAAGTGCTTGAAGAGCAGAAAGTGGCCAGCATCGTCGCAGGCTCCAAGATGCACGAGCAAAAGCTGAACGGTCTGTTCGCGGCGATCAAAGCATGGGATGGTGCTGCGGAAGACGCCTTTGATCCGGCCAAGAACGCGGCACTTAAGCAAGCGATCCGCGAGGCCAAAAAGGTCTCGATCCCCGAGACATATGTGAAGCGCGTGCTGGACTATGCAAAGCAGGGCCACACGTCGATCGAATTCCCGACCTATGACACAGACTGGGATTCAGAGGCCTATAACTCTGTCTCCGGTCAGAACTCCAACAACTCCATCCGTGTGACAAATGCGTTTCTGAAAGCAGTTGAGGATGACGCCAACTGGGACCTGATCAACCGTGTGGATGGCGCTGTCACCAAAACCGTCAAGGCACGTGATCTTTGGGAGCAGGTTGGCCATGCTGCATGGGCCTGTGCCGATCCGGGCATCCAGTACCACGACACTGTGAATGACTGGCATACCTGCCCGTCAGACGGCGCGATCCGTGGATCGAACCCCTGCTCGGAGTATATGTTCCTGGATGACACGGCGTGCAACCTTGCGTCCATGAACCTGTTGACGTTCCTCGACAACGGCGAATTTCAGGTCGAGGACTACATGCATGCGGCGCGTCTTTGGACCGTGACGCTGGAAATCTCTGTGATGATGGCGCAGTTCCCGTCCAAGGAAATTGCGCAGCGGTCCTATGACTTTCGGACGCTGGGGCTGGGCTATGCCAACATTGGTGGCTTGCTGATGAACATGGGCTTCAGCTACGATAGTGCCGAAGGGCGCGCGTTGTGCGGGGCGCTTACTGCGATCATGACGGGGGTGAGCTACGCAACCTCTGCTGAAATGGCGGGCGAGTTGGGGCCGTTCCCGGGCTATGCCAACAACGCCGATCACATGCTGCGGGTCATTCGCAACCACCGCCATGCAGCCTACGGCAAGGTTGGCGGCTACGAAGAACTGTCGGTGCCGCCGGTGCCGCTGGACTACAAGTCCTGCCCTGATGACCGGCTGATTGAAGTTGCCCGTGGCGCATGGGATCAGGCCCTCGCGCTGGGGGAGCAGCATGGCTACCGCAACGCGCAGGCCACTGTCATCGCACCAACCGGCACCATCGGTCTGGTGATGGACTGCGACACCACGGGCATCGAGCCAGACTTTGCACTGGTGAAGTTCAAGAAGCTTGCAGGTGGCGGATACTTCAAGATTATCAACCAATCCGTGCCTGCCGCCCTTGAAAAGCTTGGCTACGGTTCTGCGCAGATCGAAGAGATCGTATCCTACGCCGTGGGCCATGGCACCATCGGCAACGCGCCGGGCATCAACCACACAGCCCTTGCCGGTCATGGCTTTGGCCCCAACGAATTGGCAAAGGTGGATGGGGCGCTGGCCTCGGCCTTCGACATCCGGTTCGTGTTCAACCAGTGGACGTTGGGCGAGGAATTCTGCACGCAGGTGCTTGGTATTCCTGCTGAAAAGCTCAACGATCCGACCTTTGATATGCTCAAGCATCTGGGTTTTGCCAAAGCGGATATCGATGCGGCGAACGACCATGTCTGCGGGACAATGACGCTGGAAGGGGCCCCGTTCCTGAAAGAAGAGCACTACAGCATCTTCGATTGCGCCAATCCCTGCGGCAAGAAAGGCAAGCGGTATCTGTCGGTGGACAGCCACATCCACATGATGGCGGCGGCGCAAAGCTTTATCTCTGGGGCGATTTCCAAGACGATCAACATGCCGAATGACGCCACCATTGAGGATTGTCAGAAAGCATACGAGTTGTCGTGGTCGCTGGGGGTGAAAGCCAACGCGCTTTACCGGGACGGCTCGAAGCTGAGCCAGCCGTTGGCCGCAGCCCTTGTTGAAGACGACGAGGAAGCCGCTGAGGTGCTTGAATCAGGCAGCCCGCAGGAAAAGGCGACGGTGCTGGCCGAAAAGATCGTGGAGAAGGTGATCGTCAAAGAGATCATCAAATCGCACCGCGAGAAGATGCCCCAGCGCCGCAAGGGCTACACCCAAAAGGCCATTGTCGGCGGTCACAAGGTCTATCTGCGCACCGGCGAATATGAAGACGGCAAGCTTGGCGAGATCTTCATCGATATGCACAAGGAAGGTGCGGGCTTCCGGGCGATGATGAACAACTTCGCCATCGCGGTGTCGGTTGGTCTTCAATACGGTGTGCCGCTGGAAGAGTTCGTGGACGCCTTTACCTTCACCAAATTTGAGCCTGCGGGCATGGTGCAGGGCAATGAGGCGATCAAGAACGCGACCTCCATCCTCGACTACGTGTTCCGCGAGCTGGCGGTAAGCTATCTGGACCGTACCGATTTGGCGCATGTGGCCCCGGAGGGTGCTACATTCGACACGCTCGGGCGAGGTGAGGAGGAAGGCGTGCGCAACGTCTCCGAACTTTCTGAGAGTGCGGCGAACAAATCGCTGGAAGTGCTCAAGCAGATCAGCTCCACCGGGTATTTGCGCAAGCGTTTGCCGCAGGAGTTGGTGGTGTTGCAAGGCGGCGCGCGGAGCGTTGAGCCCGTGGCGATGGACGGTCTCGCGCCGCTGTCAGACGGTGCGGCGGCGGTGGCCGTTGCCACGGCTGCGGTCGCAACGGGCAGCACCTCGATGGATGCGCGCACCAAAGCCAAGATGCAGGGCTATGAGGGAGAGGCCTGCGGCGAGTGCGGTAACTACACCCTCGTGCGAAACGGAACTTGCATGAAATGCAACACCTGCGGCGGCACAAGCGGCTGTAGTTGAGAAACACGCGCCGACAATGGCGTGTAGGGGTCTCGTGCGCAGCCCAAGGCGGCGGGACCCCGACGAGATTGAGGACGGGCAGGGTGGGACCTTGGCCTCCTTAATACCGGGAGGAGCCGGATGGCGCAGTGAGTTGCGCGTCCCGCTCTGTCCATCCCGGCGGTGGTGCACCCCATGCACTGCCGCTGTGTCAAGGAACGGGTGCGCTCGTTCCGGCGACGTTCAGGCCGCAGGCAAAAAAATACCGAGCGGTTAACATATTGAGCCTGAACGGCGAAACTCCAAAGGGGTCCTTCGGGGCCCCTTCTTTTTTTGCGCGGAGCCGGAACGTGCGTGGCCGTTGTGGTTGTTTTGGCAACAAAGCGCCGGGCACCCCTCAAAATGAGAAAGGCTTTGCCGAAAATGCTGTTGGCAGGATTTTGCCCGGCGAAAGCTGGCTTGGGATTTTGCCCCGTTTCTGCGGTGTTGTGCCGGAAACCGGTACTTTGCACGCAAGCGGGTGCGGTGGTTCAACCCATATCGCAGGTTGCAGGGGCGAAGATGTTTCGCGTCACTCTGGGAGTAAATACCATGAAGACACTGACCATTCCAACGACGATCCTGATGGCCTGCACTGCAACTGTCCTGTGGGCAGCAGCCCCGCAGGACAGCAACGGCGACGGGGTGCTGACCATCGACGAGGTGCAGGCGGCAATGCCCGACATCTCGGTGGACGCGTTCAACCAGATGGATACCAACGCGGATGGCGCGCTGGATGCGGCGGAAGTCGAGGCCGCGCAAACAGCGGGCCTTATGGAAAGCTGATCCTTGCGAAGGGGCCCGCAATGGGCCCCTTTTTTCAAGCACATGCAGGCGCACCGCTTCATTATCGATGATCTTGGTCTCCGGCGAGCGAGGATCGCCCGTTGCGTTGGCGTGCCATCTGGCCTTTGCACACGGGCTGCATTTACGCGGGCAGGTGAATGTTGAAACGCGCGCGGATTTCCGCATCCAGCACCGGATCAAAGCGGGCAGGCGCGCGTTCTGCCAGAATTTCCAACTTGCGCGCTGTGGCCTTCGCGATGAGATCAGGTTTGTCTTTCTCCACCCATTCTTTGGGCGACATGCGGTCCCCGAGGTTTGGGTAGACGTGATCGGCTTGCATCCGGCCTAAGGTCTGATCCGTGCCGAGGTAGTGGCCCGGCCCGCCGATGCACACCCGTTCGATCTCATCCACGGACAGCGTGTCAGGCGTCACTTCGATGCCCCGGACACAGCGCAGGGCTTGTCCGATCAGGTCGTCGCCCAGAATCAGCGATTCGTGACAGAACCCGAGCAGGGAGGCATGCATCCCTGCGGCCTCGTAAACCATGTTGAGCCCGGACAGGCCGGCCATCACATTCGAGCACATCTGCTCCCACCCCGCCTGCATGTCCGGCAGTTTGGAATCTGCGATCCCTGCGGCGGCCCCGCCGGGCAAATCATAGTACTGATGCATCTGCGCGCAGCCTGCGGTCAGCAGTGACTGCTCGCCGGACCCGCCCGTCATGGCACCGGTGCGCAGATCCAGACCAAAGGGCCATGTGCCAAAAATTGCAGGGTGTCCGGGCATCATCGCGTTCACGTAGACAAGTCCTGCAAGACACTCTGCGGTGGCCTGAACGATTGCCCCGGCGATGGTGGAGGGCGCGGTGGCACCCGCCATCCCGGCCGAGAGCAGCAAGACCGGCATGCCGCCTCTGATACAGGTCTCCATCACCTCGCAGCTTTCGGTGGCAAACTTCATGGGCGGCACCACGAAGCAATTGGAATTGCTTACAAAAGGCCGGGCGCGATAGGCCGCTTCGCCGCCTGCGATCATATAGACCATTTCGAGCGCATCCGCAGCAAAGCGTGGGTCTGAAAAGGACGTGCCCACATGTTTGGTCGTACCGGATGTGCAGGCATAGACGGAGTTCAGGTCCATTTCGCGGGTATCGGTGACATCCCGGCAGATCATGGGTCGTTGGACAAAGTGAATGTTGGGCAGCTGATCCGCGATGCGCACGGCATCATGCAGGTCCTGCACGCCACATTCGCGGTATTCCTTGCCGTCCACCTCGACCAGATGCACCGCAGCCCCGGCGGTGCCATAGTGGACCCGGCTGCCGGACAATTCCAGATCATGGGCGGGGTCGCGGCCATGCAGCGTGATGGCGCGGTTCGCGCCTGCCAGCATGTCCTCTACCAAAGCGCGCGGGAAACGTACGCGGCCATCAGCGCCAAGCTTTGCCCCGCCGTTGGTCAGAGTGGCCACACCGGAGGCGGGCGCATCCGCAAGCCCGATGCGTTCAAGCGCCTCCAGCGCTGCGTGATGAATATTGTCCATGTCGACAGACGACAGGGGTTTGTACTGTCCGCCGGACATACCGGCGCGTATGGGGCGAAGGTGGTCGGCAAGCGGGGCTGCGCGCGCGGCACGGCGCGCCGCGCGACCACCTGTGCGGGTTTGGATACGTGTGGACATGGGCAGGTTCCTTGAGCAACGAAGGCTGGGGCAGGGCAGATCTCAGCTTTGCCGGGTCGGTCGCCCGCGCGCGGCGCGTCCACGCTCCGCCCCAATTGTCCTTGTGACCAGAACGATTTTGCAGAGATCACCTTGCATGGAAACTCCTGTCGTTCAGCCACCGTGGGCGCGCCTGCGTCATTTGGTCAAGCCAGTCCGCGACGCAATGTCGTTTTTGGCACATTCCACCGGCCCGGTAACGGAGGTTTAAGGTTCTGCTCCTAGCGTTGTGTTCAGGGCGTGATCACGAGGGGAGGGCCAAGGGCCTTGAAACCGGGTCGTCACGCACACCTCCCTTGAGTAGGGACAATTCGTATGCGTTGGGTGCCGGGGTGAAAAAGAGCAGATACATCGTTGCACTGATGGCGCTTTGGCTGCTTGCAGCACCTGCTGTCGCGGAACAAGACGCAGGGTGGACCGGTTTTTACGGTGGCGTGCAAACAGGCCGGATTGACGCGGATGGCGCCAACGCGCTGGCAGATGTCAGCGCAGACAGTGGCATGGCGGGCGTGCATGCGGGTTACAATCGCGATTTTGGCGGTTGGGTCCTTGGGGCGGAGGTTGATTTCGACGCAGCTGGCACGGAGCTCACGCGGAACGGCGCGTCGCTGGGGGAGCTGAACAGCGTGTCACGCCTGAAATTGCGCGCGGGCTATGGCTTGGGCCAGACCCTGTTCTATGCAACAGCCGGTCCTGCCAAAGCCGACACTGACCTTGGCGACGACACCGGCGAATTCTACGGCGTTGGGATCGCCTACGAGATCAGCAACCAGTTCGTGATGAGCGGTGAAATCCTGAGCCATGATTTTGGCGATATCGGAGGCACTTCCTCCAATGAGGTGGGCGCAGATACGCTGACCGTCCGGTTTTCGCTTCGGTTTTGACGTCCTGAACGGCTAGCTGGCGCAGCTGTGGGCAAAGTCGCAGAGCGTCCGCAGCGCGTTGTCAAAAACATCGTCGGCCACGGTCATCGCCACACGCAGGTGCCCTGCAGCGGCACTGCCAAAGCTCTCGCCGGGCATGACCGCAATTTTGTGCGTCTCAAGCAGGGCATCGGCGAAGGCCTCGCCGCTCATCCCGGTCGCGCGGATATCCAGCATGACATACATGGCCCCCTGCGCCGGGATCATCGTCACGGTGTTCTGCTCTGCAAGAATGCGCTGCGCAATGGCGCGCCTGCGCAGGAAGGGCGCAGAAATCTCCGCCTCAAAACCGGTGCCTTGGGCGAGCGCAAAGGCGCTGGCATCCTGAATGAAACCGGGCACGCCGTAGGTGGTGTGGGTGGCAAGGTTGATCATATGATCAATGGTGTCTTCTGGACCGATGATCCACCCGCAGCGTGATCCGGTCATGGCGTGTGATTTGGACATGGAGCCCACGACCAGCGTGCGCTCTGTCATACCCGGCAGCCCGCGCGGGCTGATGTGTGTGCCCTCCCAGATCTGGGTGTCGTAGACTTCGTCAGAGATCAGCCACAGGTCATGGGCTGTGCAGACCTCAGCAATCCCGGAAAGGGTTTCACCGCTATAGACCACGCCGGTCGGGTTGTTGGGCGTGTTGATCAGCAAAGAGCGCGCGCCGGGGGCGGCCTTGGCAAGGGCGTCGGCACGGGGTTGAAAGGCATCGTCCGCCTGTGCTGCGACCGCGACCGCAACAGCGCCTGCGCCCCTGATCGTACCGGGGTAGGTGGCGTAGTAGGGATCAATAAAAAGTGCGGTGTCGCCCGCATCGCAGACGGCCACATGGGCTGCAAAAAGGCCAGCTTGCCCGCCCGGTGTCACAAGGACATTGTCGCGCGAGGTTTTGACGCCTGTGCGCTCTGTGACGCGTTGGGCGATGGCGTCGCGCAAGGCGGGCGTGCCGGGCACCGACGCGTAACCGGTGTGGCCGGACATGGCTGTGCGGTGCATTTCCTGCAGGATGGGGGCGGCGGTTCGGATGTCATGTTCCCCGATGGTGAGTTCGGTCACATTGATGCCCCCTGCCAGCATCTGGCGGGCTTTGTAGAAAACACCCCAGCCGTCCGATCCACCCCCGGTCAGCTCTGTTATGCGTGAAGAAAGCCGCATGCCTGTCTCCTTGTTCATGGAGGATCAGAGGCTCAGAGCGCGCGTGATTTGTCAATCGGTCTTGACGGCGGCGGGGTCGCGCCGTTAAGCAACGCCCATGACTTTTGCAGCGTGCCCTTTCTGTATTATTTACTGAACCCTTTCTGCGGGCGGTACCGGTCATTCCAACGAACATGTCTGAACGCCTCGCCCGCTGCCTTTTTGTGCAAGGACGCCCGACGTGACGATCAAGCTTTATAACGCCAAGACCCGGTCCAAGGTCGATTTCACCCCGATCGACGCCAATAATGTGCGCATGTATGTCTGTGGGCCAACGGTCTATGACCGCGCGCATATAGGCAACGCGCGCCCGGTGATCGTGTTTGATGTGCTGTTTCGTCTGCTGCGCCATGTCTACGGCGCAGAGCACGTGACCTATGTGCGGAATTTCACGGATGTGGATGACAAGATCAACGCGCGGGCGGCGGAGGCGGGCCGGGACATCAGCGAGATCACCGCAGAAACGACCCAGTGGTTTCTGGAGGACATGGCCGCTGTCGGCGCGTTGGAGCCCAATCACATGCCGCGCGCCACGCAGTACATCACGCAGATGGTCACAATGACCCAAGAGTTGATTGACAAGGGACATGCCTATGCCGCTGAGGGTCATGTGCTTTTTTCGGTCGAGAGCTACGCAGAATATGGCGCGCTGTCGGGGCGGTCTGTGGACGACATGATCGCGGGCGCGCGCGTTGAGGTGGCACCCTACAAGCGCAATCCGATGGATTTTGTTCTGTGGAAGCCGTCAAACGAAGATCAACCCGGCTGGGACAGCCCCTGGGGGCGGGGGCGTCCGGGCTGGCACATCGAATGCTCTGCCATGGCGTTGAAGCTTTTGGGCGCGCAATTCGACATTCACGGCGGTGGCAATGATCTGATGTTTCCGCACCACGAAAATGAGATCGCGCAAAGCAGATGCGCGGGCCATGAATTTGCGAATGTCTGGATGCACAACGAGATGCTGCAGGTTGAAGGCAAGAAGATGTCCAAGTCTTTGGGCAATTTCTTTACCGTGCG
>JBGCEG010000013.1:0-7325 GCA_045106135.1 Roseobacter sp.
CCAGGACGAACAACTGCTTGGTGCCATAACGCTTGATAACATCAGACGCGGCCCCGCGCAGGCAGGCACTTTGGGGTATTGGACAGGGGAAGCTTTCGCGCGGCAAGGTTTTATGCGCGAAGCGATTACCGCGATGGTTCATCATTCGTTTACGCGCCTGAACCTCAGCCGCATCGAAGCGGCTTGTCTTCCCGAAAACACCGCCTCCAGGGGGTTGTTGGAAACGTCGGGTTTTAAATATGAGGGCGTCGCCCAAAGCTATTTACAGATTGATGGGCGGTGGCGCACCCATGTGCTTTATGCCTCCCTGCGCGGGGATCGGCGCGGCAAGACAAACGCAGGCTAGCGCCGTAGCGCCCAAAACCTGTGCACCTGTATGCGCGCAAATCAGGCAAGCACGCGCGCCTGTGGGCCTTTTCCCCTAAAACTGTGAGGACATTTGCGCAGGTCGCCCTAAACTTCTGATTGAGACACTCAAACGGAGGAGATTGACATGCGCGCGGCTTTGGCAGGGGTTGTCGTTTTACTTGCAGGGGTGACAGCTGAGGCGTCACAGGCGCAGGAGACCGCGCAGGAACGAACCCCAAGCCACTGCATCGCACTGGCGGAAAACACACCGGGTCTTGAGTATATGGTGCCTGCCAGTCTGGGCCCGGTCACCGAGGAAACGGTGCGTGTGCACTATATTAACCACGCCAGCTTTCTGATCCGCAGTCACGGCGGGCTCAATATGGTCACGGATTTCACTGGCTATACAGGCTCTGCGGGGCTGATCCCGGATGTGGTGACCATGAACCACGCCCATGACACCCATTGGACGCCAAACCCCGATCCGGCCATTCCCCACATCTTGCCCGGGTGGGGCCCTTTCGGGGAAGGGGTCGACCACCGGGTGGACCTTGGCGAAGTGCTGATCCGCAATGTCTCCACTGATATCCGGTCCAGTTTTTCAGGCTTGGAGGAAGACGGCAATTCCATTTTTATCTTTGAGCTTGCGGGTCTGTGCGTTGGGCATCTGGGGCATCTGCATCATGAACCGGATGCGGAACAATATGCCGCAATTGGCCGTCTTGATGTGGTGATGGCCCCTGTGGATGGCGGTTACACGCTGCCCCTGCCGGTGATGGTCAAGGTGCTGAAAAGGCTGCGGTCGTCGGTTGTGATCCCGATGCATTGGTTCTCTTTGTCCGCGCTCGAGGATTTTCTGGCCTTCATGTCGGATGAATTTACGGTGGTTGAGGTCGGCGGCCCGTCGCTTGATATCTCGCTCGACAGGCTGCCGTCTCGTCCAACGGTTATGGTGCTGCGGCCGCAGATGCTCTCTGCGCCTTGACCCTTGCATCCGCCTGCCGGGCGCGGGATCAAGCTGCATGACACTTAATTCTGCTGATTCCGATTTTGAAACGCTTTTGCGTGCTCACTTTGACGACGGATTGCTGCGCCCGGTGGAGCCGCGCTACCTTGAAGAGCCGCGCGGGCAATGGCATGGTTGTCCCGCGCTTTTGGCCCTGCCGCGCGATACGCAAGAGCTTGCGGCCCTTGTTAAGGTCGCGTCGGAGGCGCGCGTGCCAGTTGTGCCCTACGCGGGCGGAACAGGGCTGGTCGGGGGGCAGATCGTGCCGTCAGGCCCCGCTCCGCTGCTGATTTCCGTGGAGCGGATGAACAAGATACGCGCGGTCTACCCTGATGAAAACGTCCTGATCTGTGAGGCCGGTGCCATTCTGGCCGATGTTCAGGCTGCCGCAACAGAGGCTGGGCGGCTCTTTCCCCTGTCGCTTGCCGCCGAAGGCTCTGCCCGGATTGGCGGCAATCTGGCGACGAATGCGGGCGGGGTCGGTGTGCTGCGCTACGGCAATGCGCGGGATCTGTGCCTTGGTCTTGAGGCGGTGCTGCCGGACGGTCAGATATGGCACGGGCTCAAGCGGCTGCGCAAAGACAATACCGGCTATGACCTGCGCAATCTTCTGATCGGGTCCGAAGGCACGTTGGGCATTATCACGGCGGCCTCGCTTAAGCTTTTTGCGCGTCCGCAGTCGCAGGGCACGGCGGTCTTTACGGTGACCACGCCAGAGGCCGCGCTGAAGGTTCTTGCCCTTGCCCGCGATCTTTTGGGAGAGGCCGTCACGGCCTTTGAGTTGATCAGCGGACAGGGGTTGTCCTTCCTTGAAGAGAAATTGCCAGACGTCCGCCAGCCCTTTGAAGCTGCGCCAGATTGGTCCGTGTTGATCGAATTGGGCCTGTCGGGTGGGCTTGAGGCGCACAGCAGTCTTGAGCAGCTGTTTGAGGCAGCCCTTGAGGCAGGGTTTGTGACCGACGGGGTGATCGCGCAAAGCGAACAGCAACGCCGTGATTTCTGGACCCTGCGCGAGCAAATCCCGGTGGCCAATAGGGCTGTTGGTGCGATTATCTCATCGGATATTTCCGTGCCGATGGGGGCGATCCCGGACTTTATCGCCGCAGGGCCCGCGCGCATTGCCGCGATTGGCGCGTTTCGCGTCAACTGTTTTGGTCATGTGGGCGATGGCAATCTGCACTACAACATCTTCCCGATGGCCGGAGGGCGCAAGGAAGACCACGCCAATCAGCGCGGTGCGTTGCAACGTGCTGTGCATGATCTGGCCCATGAACTGGGCGGATCGGTCAGCGCGGAACATGGCATTGGGCGGCTCAAGGTGGACGATCTGGAACGCTACGGCGACCCGGCCAAGCTCAGCGCCATGCGCGCGATCAAAGCGGCGCTTGATCCGCTTGGCATCATGAATCCGGGCGCTGTGCTAAAAATCTAAAGCGCGCGCCTGAGCGGTCTAGCGCCTTTGCGCGCGCGCGTGAAAGATAAAGCCTACGAAGTTCAGCAAAAGCTGTGCCGCGAGGATCTGTGTGCTCTCACTGGGGTCATAGGCCGGAGCGACCTCTACCAGATCAATGCCTGCAACCTCATGGCGCTGTGCCAGCCCCTGCAGGATTTCCAGCACGTCATAATAGAGGAACCCGCCATGGCTGGGCGTGCCCGTGCCCGGTGCGATGGAGGGGCAGAAAGCGTCAATGTCGATGGTCACATAGAGCCGTGCACCTTGCGGGATGCGCGCCAGAACCTCCTGAGTGCCAAGGCGGCGCACCTGCCGGACCGACAAAATGTCGGAGCCGCGTCGGCGCGCATCCTCGTAGCCTTCTTTTGCGGTCGAAGAGACATTTCGAATGCCAAGCTGTGTCATGCCCGTGACATAAGGTTTCTCGATGGCGCGGCGCATGGGGTTGCCGTGTCCGGCGGTGACCCCGTGACGCACATCTACAAAGTCCAGATGCGCGTCGATTTGCACCACGTGAATGGGGCCGTTCTTTGCGCAGTCTTCCGCAAAGGCGTCGATGCAAGGGATGTTGATGGAATGATCGCCCCCCAACACGACCGGCAAAGTCCCTGCTGCCAAGGCTTTGCGCACACCAAATGCGATGTTTGCGTGACTTTCCTCGGTCTTGGTGTGGATTATGTCGGCGTCGCCCATGTCGACGATGCGCACATCCGGACCAAGATAGGTGGCATCATCTTCGTGGTCGTAGGCCCCGGCGTGACCAAAGCTGAACAGGGTAGAGGCATCGCGGATCGCGCGGGGACCAAATCGTGCCCCGGCGCGGTACTGCGTGCCTGCATCAAAGGGCGCACCCAGCACGGTGACATCTGCGTCCAGCGCGTCCCAGTCCGGCTGATAGGGCGCTTTGGCGAAAGTTGTGATCCCCGTAAACGGCAGGTTCAATCTGCCCGCAGCATATCCATGATCCGCCACTGGTTACAGCCCTTCAAACGCGCAAAGGGCCAGCACTTCCATGCCGAGCGCTTCCAGTTTGGCGCGCCCGCCCAACTCAGGCAGGTCAATGACAAAGGCGCAGGAAATGATCTCTCCACCAAGGCGTTCGATCAGTTTGATCCCGGCTTCGGCGGTCCCGCCCGTTGCCAGAAGGTCGTCGACCACCAGAATTTTCTCACCGGGCTGGATAGCATCGTCATGGATTTCGACAATCGCCTCGCCATACTCCAGCGTATACTCTTCGGATATGGTCGTGCCGGGCAGTTTGCCTTTCTTGCGCACAGGCACAAACCCCACGGATAACTGATGCGCAATCGCCCCACCCAGAATAAAGCCGCGTGCCTCAAGCCCCACAACCTTGTCGATCCGCAGCCCCGCGTAAGGGTGCAACATCTGGTCGATGGCCATTCGAAACCCGCGGGGGTCCGCAAAAAGCGTGGTGACATCGCGAAACATGATGCCTTCATGCGGGAAATCGACGATGGTGCGAATATAGTCCTGGACGTCTTTTTTCATGGGGTCTCTTTCAATTGGCACGGCGGAGGGTTGCAGTCAGGATGCCCATGCCGATCAGGGTGGCACCGCCCGCGCGGGTGAGCCATGCAATAACCGGCCCCCGCGCGATCACGTGACGCAACCGGTCGGCGGCCACCGCATAGGCCAGTGCATTTAAGGTCGCAAGGCCCACAAATGTGGCGATCAGGATGCTGAACTGCGGGAGCAGAGGCGCTGCTGGCTGGACGAACTGCGGCACAAAGGCAATGAAGAAGCCGATGGATTTGGGGTTGAGTGCGGTGACAGTGGCGGTGTGGCCGAACACGCCCTTGGCTGTGACCTCGCGCGACGGCGTTAACCCGTCGCCCGGCGCGGAGCGGATGAGTTTGACGCCCAACCAGATCAGATAGGCCGCCCCGATCCATTTCAGAATTGTGAACGCCGTGGCAGAGGCCAGCACGATGGCCCCCAGTCCCAGCAATGCGGCGGACATGGCAACGGCATCGCCCAACGCCACGCCAGCAGCAGAGGCAAGCGCCACGGACCGCCCCTTGCTCAGCGCATAGTTCAGCACAAGCAACACGGTTGGGCCGGGGATCAGCAGCAAGGCGGTCGAGGCCGCCACAAAGGCAAGCCAGAGGTCAAGGGGCATGAGGCACGGCTCCGCTACGAAGGGTTTCAGGTGATACTTGCGCGAGTTTTGGGCATTTGACAATCGGCGGAGCGGTGTTTGATCTTGCGCCATCAGAAAAGAGCGGTGTTTGCGCCCTGCTGGCCTGTGCAATAGTTAATTTTGGGTACATGGCTCCGAAAGATACAAGTGCTAGCTTACTGGTTTCATGCCCGTTTTTCGACGTCACGGCGGGGGTTTTCTTGCGACGTTTGCGTCGATGACGGTGGCGACAAGAGTATCGCTGCGCAACGTTCCGATGTCGCCGCAGCCAGAGCGTGGAGTGCGCATCCGGCCTGTGAGGCGCTGACAGCGCCGGGCATGTGTCGGCTGAGGCCATCTGGTGATCAGAGACGGGATCGTCCTAAAGCACCCGGCCTGCCACAGCATCCAGTTTCGCGATCAGGGCAGGGTCACGGGCGTCGGGTTGCGTCAGGATCGCGTATTCCAGCGCGCGGTCACATCCGTGCGGGCAGGGCGCGCGTTCCGGCCCCAAAAGCGCGGGCAGGCGGCGCACCAGATCGCGCGCCTTGTCGGCGTTGCCCATCAGGGTCTTGATGATCTCTGTCACGTCCACCTCGCCATGATCCGGGTGCCAACTGTCATAGTCGGTGATCATCGCGACGGAGGCGTAGCAAAGCTCTGACTCGCGGGCCAGTTTGGCTTCGGGCATATTCGTCATGCCGATGACATCGCAGCCCCAGCTTTCGCGGTACATCTTTGATTCCGCGAGGCTTGAGAATTGCGGGCCTTCCATCGCCAGATAGGTGCCGCCATCGTGCACCGTGATGCCCGCGTCCTGTGCCGCCGTCAGACAGGCCGCCCCCAGACGCGGGCAGGTGGGGTGTGCGACGCTCACATGCGCCACGCAACCGGTGCCGAAAAAGCTTTTCTCGCGTGCGAATGTCCGGTCGATGAACTGGTCCACGATCACAAAATCACCCGGCGCCATCTCTTCGCGAAACGACCCGCAGGCAGAGACGGAGATGACATCGGTGCAGCCCAACCGCTTTAATGCGTCGATATTGGCGCGGTAGGGCACGGTGCTGGGGCTGTGCACATGGCCGCGCCCGTGACGGGGCAGAAAGGCCATGTCAGTACCGCCCAGATTGCCGGTCAGAATGGCGTCGGAGGGCGCGCCCCAAGGGGTCTCCACCGTGGTCCACGCGGCCCCCTCCAGCCCGTCAATATCGTAGATGCCTGAGCCGCCGATCACGGCGATTTTGGGTGCGGTCATGAAAGGCTCCATTCTGAAGTGTTCGCGGGATGGTGGCGGCAGGACCGCGCAAGATCAATGCCTTCTGTCTGACC
Source organism: Roseobacter sp. (assembly GCA_045106135.1). Taxonomy (GTDB): domain Bacteria; phylum Pseudomonadota; class Alphaproteobacteria; order Rhodobacterales; family Rhodobacteraceae; genus Roseobacter. The sequence goes on from JBGCEG010000013.1 coordinate 6,277, forward strand.
GGCGTTAATTTTTCACAACGCCACCGCCCTCAGTCCCGCCGGATGATGCCCGTAACCGCCGCAGCACCCAGACCCGTGACAACCCAGCCTACGATCGTCGCGACCCAGCGCCACCACCATAGGAATGTGCCCCACGCCCCGCGCGAGGTGGACGGGGCCCAAGCATCCGTCTGGCCAAATTCGATGATCGGGATCGCGATGTCGGCCCCGTATGCCAAGGCGTTGAAAGTTTCCCAGTCGCGTCCGGGGGCGATGGTCTCCCACGCAGGCGCGTCGCCATCCGCGTCCCACCCCTTGGGCAGGCGCTCACCGATCCAGACCTGTGCTGCGGCGTCCTCGCGGGCGGTGATGACTGTCCAGTCGGCGGAGACGAGCACATGGGCCGAATTCGGGGCAAAACCGCCCGTGTCCCACCCGCGCGCCGCAAAAACAGCGCTGATGGCGATCAATGCCAGCAAGATAAGGACACTGCGAAACGGTTTGTAGCCATAGCCCACCACCCAGCGCGCAAGGTAGGACCACAGGAAGACGTGCAGATTGAACCGGCGCAGCGTCACTTTGTCTTTGCCATCAGGTGCGTAGAGGTCCCAAGTGTCATAGAGCCGATGTGCGAGCAGGCGCTTTTCACGCTCCAACAAAATCTCCCGCGCGTCGGCGTCATGCCCCATCTCGCGGTAGACCTTGGCCAGTTGCGTATAGGGATGGGGATAGAACTCACCTCGCCAAGTGTCGCCTTTGGCCAGCCAGTCCAGCCGGCCGCGAAGGTACGCGAAATGAAAGTTATACACCCGGTCATAGGTGAAGCCCTCGAGACGGAGTCGGCCATTAGGCGGCCAGCTCACCGGATCATCCACCAAATCGCTAACATGGGCAGCGGTCAGGTCAATGACCCCGCGGGGCGTTTTGACATTTTGGAAGAAGAAACTCCGTTTGACGGTCAGCCTCTGCGCATTTAGGGCATAGCCGGATTTGGCGTTGAAACGGGCGTCGGTGCAGTCAAGCTGCCCGCCGATGGTGGCCCCCGCCAGGCTGACCTCGGCCTCTGCGGT
>JBGCEG010000014.1:0-15314 GCA_045106135.1 Roseobacter sp.
CCTGCCGAGGGCTGGATGTTCGACGAACTGCGGCTCCGGATTGAACAAGCGAAGGACGGGTGACTTGTGACTTTACCTAAGTGAGGCGGTATGAACAGACTTATGTGCAGCGCCCTATCTACGACACAGAACCGTCATTCATACGTTCGTAGCATCGTGCATTTCGGGCTCTTTCGGTGTCTTCACTTCATCTACCAAAATGCCCGCCTACGAGAACGCCGTTCCTGATAGAATAATTTTCAAACTGATCAAAAGCGGCACAGGCGCTAGCTGATGCAAAACTTAGCGGCGTTATTGGTTGGAATATCGCGGCCAGGTCGACAACAACCACATCTGAGTTAGTCCCATGCCTGCTTTGGATGCAATGAGTTTGCAGGGTAAGTTTCCAAATCACCGAAGGCGGGCTTTTTTATTTAAATTGGCGCTCGAATAAAAAGATGTTCCCACACTGGTCCTTAAACTCATTCCTCTAATTATTGACCCAACCACCCAAAGGCTGCATCCATCACACGGATCGCGGATCGCAATACTGTTCACACGATTACCAGAAGATCCTGCGCCAACATGGGTTCAAGGTGTCGATGTCTGGGAAGGGTATGTTCGCGAGCGGCTTGCCCTAGCGCACCGGTCGCTTCAGGATTGCACAGGGTTCTCAATCCTTGCCGCCAAAGTACGGTCTTTCCGCCCCAGGACATTGCCAGCCTACCGTCTGAACCAAGTAAACGGATCAATTCATCCAGAGCTGAGGCACTCGTTGGGCTCTCGATTTGCGGTAGTTCTTCGTAGCACGATACAATGTCCGCGAATGGTCCGAAGTGCTTTTTATGCATCTGCTCTTTGCTCGGCTGGTTCGCCAACAATTCTTGCAGGTGATCATCCTGTTTATTCTGCGAAGGAACGTCGTCATTGCCGCTTGTCATAGATTTGCAACTGAATGCTTCATTCGCCTTGTCAACTCATCACAGACAGTTTCCATTGACGGGCGTAGCGCATCAAGGGACGGTTTGACGTAGCGCTGCCCTGTGATTGAGATCGGCGTGTGGTTGAGCAGTCGCCCCACAATCTCTTCCAACACACCCGCCTCCATCGCGACCGTTGCAAACGTCCTGCGATGCGCATGCGGCCCCTGGCGCATCCGCTGCGGTGCCGACAATCGACCTTCAGGATTCTTCGGCGATGGAAATACCCATTTCTCGCTCAGGCCACGAACCGGTGCGAGGATTTCGTGATGCACTTGCAGGATCGGCAGATCGAAGCTGCGGCCGTTCTTTGTCATCGGCAGATGGATGTGATCTTCATGGACGTTCTTCCACTCTAGCGTCAGAGCTTCGGTCTTGCGTAACCCTGTGAACAGCGCCAGTTCGTAAAACACCCTGTGAATAGGATTACCCAGGCCGTCCAGCTCATCGGTCCATTCTTTGAGATCCTCGATAATCGTTCCGGCCGGCCTTTCCTCATATCACTCGATGGCCATCGTTGGACACTCGGGCAAATCGTGGATGCGGCGGGCGTGGTTCCAAACAGTCCGAAAATACTTGAGCGCGTGATTGGCCGCAGAAGGTGTTGATGCCATCGCGCGATGCCGATCGACCGCCATGGATTTTGTGATCTCATCCAACGGCAGCTTCAGCCAGTCTTTCAGGTGCAGCTCGAACTGCTGGCGGAGGCTTATTTTGTGTGTCTCGGATCGCAGCTTTGGCCGCGCAAGGTAGCTCTCCATAGCTACTTCCAGCGTTGGCGCGCCGATCTGGATCTTCTTGCCCGCGCCCCTGCTCCGATCCAATTCGAATGCCTGCGTGGCTTCGCTGTCGTTGGCCGTGCTGGACCAGCCTACAGGACCAGTGTACTTTAGCAGCATAGCTCTTCCTGAACAGGAGCGTTGCCCGGTTGGAGAAACCCTAAGCATGACACGTAGCGCTGCAATTGCCGCCGCCTCATCTTTTTTCGACGAAGGCCGTTTTCAGTTCGACCTGAGTGATCTGGTGGCCCATGAAACCGAAAGCCAGACTCCAGAGCAGCTGCCCCACCTCAAACGCTATCTCGATCAGGCACTGAAACCGCGCCTGATTGACCTTGGCTTTGATTGTCATCTGCATCCAAACCCGGTGGCCGGGGCCGGGCCGATCCTCCTTGCTGAGCGTCACGAGGGCGATGACCTGCCGACGATTTTGACCTACGGGCATGGTGACGTGATCCGGGCACAGCACGGCCAATGGCGGACCGGTTTGCATCCGTTCCAACTCGTGGAAGAGGGGGATCGGCTTTATGGTCGGGGCACGGCTGACAACAAGGCGCAGCATCTCATTAACATGACCGCGCTGGGTGCTGTTTTGCAGGCACGGGGGGCGCTCGGGTTCAACTGCCGCGTTGTGATCGAAACCGGCGAAGAAATGGGGTCGCCTGGCCTTGCAGAGTTCTTCGAGACACATAAAGACGCCCTCGCAGCGGATGTGCTGATCGCCTCAGATGGCCCACGCTTGCAACCGGAAACGCCGACGCTGTTCATGGGGTCACGCGGTGCGATAAACTTTGACCTAATCGTAGATTTGCGCGAAGGAGCGCACCATTCCGGAAACTGGGGAGGCCTCTTGGCAGACCCCGCTATGATCCTGACGCAGGCGTTGGCGACAATTACAGACGCACGTGGTCAGATACAGATACCAGAATGGCGACCCCGTAGTCTGACAGAAGACGTGCGCGCGGCGTTGCGCGGATTGCCCGTTTCCGGCGGTGAAGGGCCGTCCGTCGACGAAGACTGGGGGGAGGAGAGCCTGACATCTGCGGAACGGGTCTTTGGCTGGAACAGCTTTGCCATTCTCGCCATGAAGAGCGGCGTGCCAGAGGCGCCAGTTAATGCGATTTCGGCCAATGCCCGTGCAACATGCCAGTTACGTTATGTGGTGGGCACGGACACGGACGATGTGTTGCCCGCGCTACGACGGCATTTGGATGCGCGCGGGTTCGAGACGGTACAGATAGTTCCGCAAGACCGAGGTTTTTTCAGGGCAACACGTTTGGCCCCGGATCATCCGTGGGTTCGCTTCGTGGCGCACTCGATTGAACAGACTGCGGGAAAAGCGCCGCATATCCTCCCCAACCTTGCTGGATCTCTGCCCAATGACATGTTCACCGAGATTCTGGGGCTGCCGACGGTCTGGGTGCCACATTCATATCGGGGGTGTTCGCAACACGCCCCCAATGAACATGTTTTGAAACCTGTGTGCCGCGATGCATTGAGGCTGATGGCCGGCCTGTTTTGGGATATCGGGGAAGGACATACCCCATGATGAAAGGGTCGTGTGGCTCTGATCTGGTCCCCAGCCTGAGGCATAGGGCACGGCGCCCGTGTATTTACCCGGCCTCGACAATGCATGTGGGCCGCATATGCGCATCCCCGGCACGTGACGCCAGCGACGATCCGAAGTGATTAGGATTGCGATCATTGGCTTCATGTTGGAGAGCAACCGGTTTGCGCCGACGACGCATCAGGCAGGTTTTGACGCGCGCTGCTGGCTGGAAGGGGCCGAAATTCTGACTGATGCCCAGAGCGATGCGCCGCGGCAATGCGCCGAGGTTCCTGCGTTCCTTGGGGAAATTGCACGGCGACTGGATGCCGAGATAGTGCCGATACTCGTCGCAGGTGCCGAGCCCGGGGGGCCACTGGACGAGACCGTCCTGCAAACCGTGCTCTCGAACGTGCGCGCCGGGTTGTCGGAGCATGGTCCGGTTGATGCCGTTTATATCGCTAGTCACGGGGCAATGGTCGGGGTCGAGACACCCGATCCGGATGGCGCATTGCTGGCGACCGTGCGCGCAGTCGTCGGGCCCGCTGTTCCGATCGTTGCGACCCTTGACCTGCATGCAAACCTTTCCGACAGGATGGCCGAGGCCGCCGATTGCCTGCTGGGGTATCGCACGAACCCGCATGTCGATCAGGCGCAAATCGCCAAGGAGGCCGCCATCATTCTTGCGCGTATGATCGACGGCACCCGGTTCCATATGTCGGTTCTGCGTTTGCCGCTGACACCGGCCAGTGTGACCCTGCTGACGCAAGGTGCGGGTCCCTATGCTGAGCTGGTTCGTGACGCGTCTGATCTCACCAACCCGACAGGAGAAATCGCGAATGCGACCGTTCTGGGCGGCTTCGTTTACAGCGATACGCCCCATAATGGGATCGCTGTTCTTGTGACGGCGACAGACCACATCGTGGCGGAACGTGAAGCTGCCAGGCTTGCCGGGCAGCTCTGGGCGGACCGCCACAGCTTCACACACACGCTTACATCCATCGCGGGGGCCGTTGCAGCCATAACGGCCCCGGATGGATCACGCTGGATCCTGTCTGACAGCGGTGACAACCCCGGTGGGGGCGGGCGTGGCACCAGCACGGACCTCTTGAAAGCTCTGATTAGTGCTGATGTTCGGGACGTTTTATACGGACTGTTTGTCGACGCCTATCTCGCGCAAGAAGCCTGCGACAGAGGCATCGGCGCGCGGTTTGAAGCGCGTTTTCTGCGCCATGCCTGCGATGTATTCGGTGTTGCTTTCGAGGCCGAGGTTGAAGTCGTCGGCTGCAGCGATGGCCAAGTGGTGGGGCGGCGTGGGCTTGTCGCGGGCAGGCGCGTGGATTTGGGACCGACAGCGGCGCTGAAGATCGGGGGTGTCACGGTCGTGGTTGTGAGCGCCCGCAAGCAATGCGCTGACCCCGTTTATTTTGAGCATCTGGGGCTGGATCCGGCGGACTTTCGGGCCGTGGTGGTCAAGAGCCGTGGCCATTTTCGAGCTGGGTTCGATCAGTTTTTCACACCTGAGCAGGTACTTGAAGTCGACACAAAAGGGCTGACGAGCCCAATCCTGAGCAATTTCACATTCGAGGGGCTACCGCGCCCGGTCTTTCCTTTGGACACTGATGTGACGTGGGTGCCGCCGGGCTGGGCCATTCCGCATCTATCCGCGCTGAACCTCATGCCGTGACCGACCCGCCGCACGTTTGCCCTGTTGTCAATGGGGTGCGCTGTAAGGCCCAGCGACGCATATTTTCACTCTGTGCCAGACTATTCGAGACAAAAGCACCCTCAGGATGCTGACGTGCAGGCCTGCGTGATCAGGGCATCAATAAACGCTTCACACTCCGTCAGTTCCGCCCGGGTGATATATTCATCCGCCTTGTGGGCGCGGCCAATATCGCCCGGACCACAGACGACAGTTGGTATGCCGCCCTCCTTGCTGAAGCGGCCGCCCTCTGTGCCGTAAGCCACTTTGCTGTGTCCGTTCTGAGCGGCAAGGCGTTTGGCCAAAACGACGATCTCGTCTTCTGGCGAGGTTTCAAGGCCGGGATACGAAATTAGGCTTTCAAACTGGAAATCGGCGGCGGGACTGATTGCTTTCATGCGCGGCAGAAGTTCCGTATCGGCAAATCGCTGCATATGGGCGATCATCGCGTCGATATCCTCGTTGGGCAGGGCTCGGATCTCGAACTCAAAAACGCAGCGCTCCGGCACGATGTTGAGCGCTTCACCACCTTTGATCACGCCCACATGGGTGGTGGTGAAGGGCACGTCGAACAAATTGTCCCGCGGGCTGGTTTCCTCGATTTGTCGACCCATGCGGCGTAATTCCCCCAGAAATTCCGTCGCAAAATCGACTGCATTCACGAAACACGGGGCGCGCGAAGAGTGTCCCGGCGTCCCGGTCACGACACCCCTGAATGCGCGCTTCGCCTTGTGACCGATCACGATCTGCATGGAGGTTGGCTCGCCTACGATACAGCCCAGTGGGCGCGCGTTCCACGTCGACAGCCGTTTGACAATGTCGCGGACTCCAAGGCAGCCAATTTCCTCATCGTAGGAAAAGGCGATGTGGATGGGGGTCAGCAGCGATGCGGCTGCGATCTGGGGCGCCATAGCAAGGCAACAGGCCAGAAACCCCTTCATATCCGCTGTGCCCCGACCATAGAGCCGGTTGTCTCTTTCTGTCAGAACAAACGGGTCGCTTGCCCAGTTCTGTCCATCCACAGGAACCACATCCGTATGACCGGACAAGATGTAGCCGGGAGTATCGCTTGGCCCGAAGCTTGCCATCAGGTTGGCCTTGTCGCCGGTCGCGTCCGGGATCCGCTCCAGCCGTGCGCCAAGGGGCACAAGCACGTGCTCGAGGTAGTCTATCAGCGCAAGGTTTGACCTATGGCTGACCGTATCGAACCCAACCAGCGCGCGCAGGTGGTCTACGCTTGATCCTGTCGCGGCTTTGATCATTGCTGTTTCATCCTGTTCTTCATGCGTCGGTCAGACCGCCGTTCCTGATGACTGTAATCCAGTTCTGGTGCCGCGTTAAATGCGTATCCGCAACTTGAAAGGGACGTGCGCGCAGTCGCCTGTGGTTCAGGTCTTTTATCAAAGGGTCAAGATTTTGCTTTCATAAACTTTGCGGTTGCGTCTAACCTCGGTCTTGCTGGGAACGGCGAAGCTGCAAGAACGCGCGCTGCCAAGCACTCAGGGGATCCTAAAAGGGGGAACGATCAATGTGGAAATCGCTGTCGACCGCAACATGCGCGGTGGCGCTCGTCGTCGGGGCATCTGCCCAAGCCGAGGATATCACCATAGCGGTGGCATCTGAGGTGACGGCCATGGACCCGCACTATCATAACACCGGCAACAACAATCAGGTTGTTGGCATGATTTATGACCGGATGCTGCATCAGGACAGCAAGCAGCAGCTTGGGCCGGGCCTTGCCGTTGAGTGGGGACCGGTTGCCGATGATGTCTGGGAGTTCAAACTGCGCGAAGGCGTGAAGTTCCACGATGGCTCGGACTTCACAGCGGAAGACGTGGTGTTCAGCTATGAGCGCGTGCCGAACGTGCCAAATAGCCCGTCCTCCTTTGCGACATACACGGCTGGCATTGCTTCCATTGAAGTTGTTGATGACTACACCATGCGCATCACCACCAATGGCCCTTATCCGCTATTGCCCATTGACCTGTCGACAATTCAGATCGTCAGCTCAGAAGACCCGGATGCAACGACGGAAGAATTCAACAGCGGCGGTGCAAGCATTGGCACTGGCCCCTACAAATTTGTCAGCTACACACCGGGCGAAAGCATCGTGATGGAGGCGAACTCCGATTACTGGGGCGGTGCTCCTGATTTCGACACGGTCACATATCGTCCCATCAGCTCTGACGCGGCGCGCGTTGCCGCTCTTTTGGCGGGCGATGTAGATGTGATTTCTGGCGTCCCGACGTCCGATATCGCAACATTGCAAGACAACCCCGATATCGTGCTGAGCCAGGGCGTGTCTAACCGAGTGATCTACCTGCACGTTGACAGCAAGCGGGTCTATTCGCCGTTTATCACCGACAATGACGGCAACCAGATGTTCAACCCGTTGCAGGACGTCAATGTGCGCAAAGCGATTTCTATGGCAATCGACCGCGACACCATCGTTGAAGAAGTGATGGAAGGCATTGCGATCCCTGCTGGTCAAGTGCTGCCCGAAGGGTTCTTTGGCGTTTCTGAGAACATCGCGATCCCTGAATATGATCCTGAAGGCGCGCGTGAATTACTGGCTGATGCAGGTTATCCGGACGGTTTCCGCCTGACGATCCACGGCCCGAATGACCGCTACATCAATGACGAGCAGATTGCGCAAGCCATCGCGCAGATGCTGACCCGCGTTGGCATCAAAACCGAGGTCGAGACGATGCCACGGTCTGTCTATTTCGGCCGCGCGACAGGTGACGAGAATGGCTCTGAATTCTCGCTGATGCTGGTTGGCTGGGGCTCGGGCACGGGCGAGGCCTCTTCGCCGCTGCGTGCGCTGCTGCACACCCGCAACGACGAAACGGGCCTTGGCCGCACCAATCGGGGCAGGTACTCCAGCGCGGCATTCGATGCTACGGTTCAGCTTGCGTTGAACACCGTCGATGACGATATGCGCGAGGCCCTTCTGGCCCGGGCAACGGAAATCGCAATGCGCGAAGTGGGCATCATTACAACGCATTTCCAGGTCAACACCTGGGGTACACGGGCTGGCCTCAGCTACACCCCGCGCACGGATGAGTACACGCGACCCACAAATGTGGTGATCGAGTAAGTGCATCTTTGGCGGGTGGGGGCTGCGACGGCTGTTCCCGCCCGTCCTCCATTAATGTGTTGCTGCAACCTGCCCATTCCGGGTTTGAGGTGGCTAAGTCAGGAACGGGTCCGCCACCATGACGGTCTTTATTATACGCCGACTGCTCCAGAGCGTGCTGGTCGTGGTGGTCATGACAATGCTGGTCTTTGCCGGTGTCTACGCGATTGGCAATCCCGTGGAGATCTTGATCAGTCAGGACGCTACAGAGGCCGAGCGCGCAGCGGCCATAGCCCGCCTTGGTTTGGATAAAAGCCTGCCTGAACAGTACCTCGCGTTTCTTGGCAACCTGCTGAAGGGGGATCTGGGCACCAGTTTTGTGTTCGGTGAGCCTGCCCTAAAACTTGTTTTGCAACGCTTCCCTGCGACCATGGAACTGGCCCTCTGCGCCATGATGCTGTCGATCTTCATTGGCATCCCGCTTGGGCTCTATGCAGGGCTGCGGCCCGATGGCTTTGCGGGTCGGACGATCATGACCGGCTCTATTTTCGGGTTTTCGCTGCCGAACTTCTGGCAAGGCCTGATGTTGATCATGCTGTTTGCAGTGATCCTGCAATGGTTGCCTGCCGGCGGACGCGGCGAGCGCGGCGAATTTCTTGGCATCCAGAGCAGCTTTTTCTCCTGGGACGGTCTGAGCCATCTGATCCTGCCTGCCATCAACCTTGCCTTGTTCAAGACCAGCCTTGTGATCCGGCTGACGCGGGCTTCTGTGCGCGAAACGATCAATCTGGACTACGTGAAATTCGCGCGCGCAAAGGGCCTTAGCCCACGTCGGGTCATCGGTGTCCACGTCCTCAAAAATATCATGATCCCGTTGGTCACCATCATCGGGCTGGAATTCGGGTCAGTCATTGCTTTCGCGGTGGTGACCGAGACCGTGTTCGCTTGGCCGGGCATGGGCAAGCTGATCATCGACAGTATCTTCCAACTGGACCGCCCGGTTATCGTTGCCTACCTGATCGTGATCGTCTTTTTGTTCATCACGATCAATCTGGTGGTGGATATCCTCTATGCCATCCTTGATCCACGCGTGCGCCTGTCGGATCAAAAAGCATGAGCAGCATCGACAGCGCCCCCGTAATCAACGCGCCGCCGGAACAGAAGGCCGCAAGGCCGGTGCCCCCAGCGGTTCGCGTTGCACGGGATTTCGTCGAAAGCCCGCTTGCGGTGCTGGGGCTGGTCATCCTGCTGATTGTCTTCTTGCTCGCAATCTTTGCGCCTTTGATAGCGCCTCAGAACCCGTATGATTTGTCTGAAATCCGGTTGGAAGACAGTCGTCAACCGCCAGGATCGAAACAAATGACCGATCCGTGGGAGGCGGATCTCGCCCTCGCCATTGATCCGGGTGCCGCAGGTCGCACAGAGATCACATTCGATCCTGATGCCCCAGTCGACAGCGCCGTCCTTTCGTGGACAGCGGTGAGTGACACGGACGAAATCACCATCCGCCTCGCGTTCTCGCCATCGCTTGACGGCTTCCCGATGGACCCTTTGCGCTTGGACAACCTGCCGCGTGGCGCAGAAATTAATGTGGGTGAGAAGCACAGCTTCCGCTCTTTCTGGACAGTATCACCGGCGGATCTGGAAGCGTTCACGCTGACTCCCAGCCGTGACCTTAACGCGCCCTTTGAGCTTGAATTGTCCATTCGGGGCACAGAAGGTGAGGCCATCATGACCTACTGGCTCGGCACCGATGGCCAAGGGCGGGACATGCTGTCGGCCATCATGTACGGCCTGCGCACAAGCCTTGCGGTCGGGGTGGTCAGTTGCTTTTTCGCCATGATGATCGGGCTTAGCCTGGGTCTCACGGCGGCCTTTTTCGGCGGCAAGACGGAAACGGTCATCATGCGGATTGTTGATTTGCAACTCAGCTTTCCCACCATCCTTGTGGCGTTGATGTTGCTGGCTATTCTTGGCTCGGGTGTCGAAAAGGTCATGCTTGCACTTGTCATCGTTCAATGGGCTTACTTTGCCCGAACGGCACGATCCGTCGCGCTTGTTGAGCGTAGCAAGGAATATGTAGAGGCCGCTGAATGCCTTGCGCTATCGAAATCGCGGATCATCTTCCGCCATCTTTTGCCAAATTGTCTGCCGCCAATCATTGTTGTGGCTACGGTGCAGGTGGCCAACGCCATCGCCCTGGAGGCGACTTTATCCTTTCTTGGCATTGGGCTGCCGGTGACAGAACCAAGCCTTGGCCTACTGATTTCAAACGGGTTCGAGTTCATGTTGTCGGGTCGCTATTGGATCAGCGTTTATCCCGGGGTGGCTCTGCTGATCACCATCATTGCCATCAATCTTGTGGGTGACCGCCTGCGCGATGCCCTGAACCCAAGGCTGAACCGATGAGCTTGCTCAGTATCGACAACCTCAAGACGCATTTCTTCACGAAGGCAGGTTTGGTCAAATCGGTTGATGGCGTATCGTTGGACCTCGACCGGGGGGAAATCCTTGGCATCGTGGGCGAAAGCGGGTCAGGAAAATCTGTGACCGGCTTTTCCATTATGGGGCTGGTGGACCCGCCCGGGCGTATTGTGGATGGTTCGATCCGATTTGACGGGCAGAACCTCGTGGGGATGGCCGAACCAGTGATGCGTGATCTGCGCGGACGTCGGATCGCGATGATTTTTCAGGATCCCATGATGACCCTCAACCCGGTCTTGCGTGTGGATACCCAGATGATCGAGGCGTTGCGGGCACACGGACGATGGACGGATGATGACGCGCGCCAAAGATGTCGGGACGTACTTGGGCAAGTTGGCATTCCCAGCCCGGAAGAGCGCCTGAAAAGCTATCCGCACCAGTTCTCTGGTGGCATGCGTCAGCGCGTGGCGATCGCGATAGCCCTGCTGCATGAGCCGGACCTGATCATTGCGGACGAGCCCACAACGGCTCTGGATGTCACGATACAGGCACAGATCCTGTTCGAAGTGCAGAAGCTTGTTGCTGACAAAAATACAGCGATGATTTGGGTCACCCATGATCTGGCTGTGGTCGCTGGTCTCGCGGACCGGGTGGCGGTGATGTATGCGGGGCGCATCGTAGAGATGGGGACAACCGATGAGGTCGTGAACCGCACGTGTCATCCCTACACCTCTGGTCTGATCGGATCGGCTCCCTCACGCAATGAACGGGGCTCGAAGCTGACCCAGATCCGAGGGATGGCGCCGCTGCCAATGGATTTGCCCACCGGCTGCGCGTTCCAACCACGATGCGATGTGGCGAGCGAAGCCTGTGGCATTGCGCCGGGACCTACAGAGCCCGAGACGAAGCATCTGGTCAGATGCCACCATCCGCTTTTGGCCGGACAAAACCGGGGAAGTGCCGCATGACCCGTCCGATTGTTGAGCTGGAGGGTGTGTCAAAGCGGTTCGTCAAAAAGCTGGACGTGGCCGAGAAATTCGCCCGCCGCCTGGGGGCGAACGTGGATGAACACACGGTGCATGCCGTTGACACGGTGGATATGGCGATCATGCCGGGCGAGGTCGTTGGTCTTGTTGGTGAAAGTGGTTGCGGCAAGAGCACATTGGGTCGCTGTGTGGCCGGGGTGCACAAGCCGTCCGAGGGCATCATCCGGTATCGTGGCGACGATGTCACGACGCTTCGGGGCAAGGCGTCGCTGGAAAGCCGGCTAAAAGTACAGATGATCTTTCAAGATCCCATGAGCAGCCTCAACCCGCGACTCAAGGTGGCCGAGATCATAAGTGAGGCACCGCTCGTCCATGGCTTGATCAAGCGCAGCGAGGTCGACGACTACGTCGCGATGACCATGCAGCGCGTGGGCCTCGATCCGTCCTATAGTCAGCGCTATCCGCATCAGTTTTCGGGCGGGCAGCGGCAGCGTATAGGCATCGCCCGCGCACTGGCCGTGCAGCCCGATTTCATTGTGTGTGACGAGGCCGTTGCCGCACTTGACGTGTCCATCCAGGCGCAGGTTTTGAACTTATTTATGGATTTGCGCCATGATCTTGGCCTGACCTATCTGTTCATCAGTCATGATCTTGGCGTGGTAGAACATCTGAGTGATCGTGTCGTGATTATGTATCTTGGCCGTGTGGTTGAAACCGCGCCAACAGATGACCTGTTCGCGGCGCCAAACCACCCTTACACCCAAGCGCTGCTGGCGGAGGCGCCTCGGCTAGAAACTGATCGCCGCGTCTATGCCCCGATCAAGGGCGAAATTCCGTCGCCGCTGCACCCGCCCAAAGGTTGCCACTTCCACCCCCGCTGTCCGCATGCGATGGACCGTTGCCGGGTGGACGTGCCGGAGCTGAAAGAAATCGCGTCGGGCCGTGTCAGCGCCTGCCACTTAAACGACGGATAAAGTGCATGGGCCAGGTCAGTCGCGCCAGTGGCCCAGCCGCACGGCCGTGGCACCTGGGGTTAGTCTGCGGCTCGGCATGATCAGCACACACCCATCATAGGGGGCGCGGATCTCCTTGTCGCCATCGGTGCCGATCAAAGTGCCCTCTGCGAGCGTCTCGAGACCGGTGAAAGCCTGTGCAAACTCGAAGTTTTCCGTTTCAACCGTCACGGGTCCCGAAACCTCTACAACCCGTTGCGTCGCAGGCAGCGGCCGAAGATGCGGCTCTGCCGTCGTGGCGTCGACCATGCCGTGTAGCAACAGCCAGCGATAGACACTGTCGATGGCGACAGGCCCGGCCTCCGTTTCCCAATGCTGGCCACACTCAATCAGGACAGCCGTTTTGGCGCTGCCGGGATCTCCAAAACCCCCATAGTCGCGCAGGCGCAGGCCCGCAGCGTGCCCGGTATCGGCGACGATAATGTCCGGCGTTCCCAATGCTTTCGACATTGCGACGCTTTTGTCGAGCGGGCCCGCAACGATCACGGGCGCGGCCCTGTGCTGCATGGAGTGCACATCGAACAACAGGTCCACAGTGTCGATCAGCGGACGCATCTGTCTTGCGCGCGTGATCTCGCGCGATTGTCGATCCCCCTCAAGCGTGGCCACGTCCCAGACGCGGTTCATGTCTTCATCCAGAAAGCGGCTCGCCGTCGGAGCGTCCCGGTCAAAAGCCTGATAGGCGTCAACATTGGCAAAGCCCAAGGTCAACTTGCCCAACTTCGGTCGGACGCCGGAACGGAACAGGAGGTCGAGCGCGATCACACCGCAGACCTCGTTGCCATGGACAAGCGCGTTTACCAAGACATGGGGGCCGGGAACGCCGCTGTCGAAGCTTGTATAGTAGTCGATCCCGGTGTTGCCCGCCTTGTAGGGCGTGATGTCGGGGAACGGTAACTCAATCGGGTACTTGTCCGGATCTGTCGCGCTCATGCGTCTGCCTTTTCGACAATGGGGGGCTGAACCCCATCGGGCAGCGGGCAGACATAGGGCGTCTTGGCGAGACTGGCTGCATGCTGCGCCTTTGCCGCTGCGCGCAGGGCGGGGTCTTCGATCAGGCGCCTCGCTGTAGCAGCCATGACTTTGGCAGCATAGGCCATGCCTTTATGCGCAGCCGGGGTTTTGCCTTGCGCGACGGTCTGCCATGTGTGGAAGGGCGTTCCGACCGCACAAGTCGCAACCCGCGCCTGCACCGTGGGAACCGCCCAACTGACATCACCGACATCGGTCGATCCTTCGCCGCCATCACTGGGCAGATTGAGCGGTGCAACAAAGTCGCAAAGTGCGAGGTCTTCGTCCGGCGGAGGCATCCCGCAACGCCGAAACGCGGCTGCGATATCGTCGCTTGTCAGGGTTTTCTGGATTTCGCGGGCAAAAACGCGATCCTCATCATCGAAAGGCACGGGGCCAAGGCGGTCCATTTCGGAGAACATGGCTTCTTCCAGTGGGCGGTTGCCGATTAGGTTGGAGACTCCGGTGAAGACGTTGCTCTCGACGCGGGTTTCCGTCATCAGCGCGGCACCTTCCGCAATTTTCTTGACCCGCTCGATCAACGCCCGCAGCCCGGGCAGGTCGCGGGCCCTTACCAGTTGGCGCACGGTGGCCTTGTGCTGCACCACATTCGGCGCCACCCCTCCCGCATCGAGATAGGCGTAATGAACCCGTGCATCGTCGGGCATGTGTTCGCGCATGTAATTGACGCCAACATTCATCAGTTCCACCGCGTCGAGTGCACTTCGCCCCAGCTCGGGCGCACCTGCGGCATGGGCCGCCTTGCCGTAAAAGGTGAAGTCGATCCGCGTGTTTGCCAGCGAGTTCGCCTTGTTCACGGCTGTGAAGCTGGCTGGGTGCCACGAGATGGCCGCGTCGACATCATCGAAGAGACCTTCCCGTACCATGAAAGCCTTTGCAGCGCCGCCTTCTTCTGCTGGGCAGCCATAATATCTGACCCGTGCTTTGATACCGGTTTCCTCCAGCCAGTCCTTGACCGCTGTCGCCGCCAAAAGAGCCGCCGCCCCGAGCAGATTGTGCCCGCAGCCATGGCCATGGCCGCCGGCCTCAATGGGACGCGGCTCTGCCACACCGGGTTCTTGGCTGAGCGCTGGAAGCGCGTCGAACTCACCAAGGATCGCAATGACAGGTCCCTCGTCACCAGCCTCCCCTAGCACAGCGGTTGGGATGCCCGCAGCATTCTCCGTGATACGAAAGCCTTTTTGCTCCAGCATCGCTTTGTGTTCTGCGACCGAGCGGTACTCGCCATAGAGCGTTTCGGGCGTGTCAAAAACACGATCTGAGAGCCCAATCAGATCTGGCGTGTGGTGATCGACCTTCGCCCAGATCAAGTCCGAATTCTGCATTGCCGCTCTCCCTCCACGCAAACTTCAGAATGACGCTCCCATGGCGCGCGAGTATTAGCAAGCGTCCTGTAGCGTCCGAAGCGCCCGCACACCTCGCAGCAGGGGCGGAGGTGACAACGTTTTCGACTGAGAAATTTGCTAATTTTGCAGATGCAGCGCAAGTTCTGTGTTGATGGCTGCTGCATAGGAAGACGTATTTGATCTGGTTTGTGCATGTGTCAGAAGCAGTCGTGTGTTCCCGTAGCCCGGCAGTTGATTGCAAAGCAATCAATGAGAGGGGCCTGTTTGGGCGGTTGTGACCGCAGGCGCTGATGGGTTCTGCTTTCCAAGGTCGCTTGCAGGAATTCGGGCTGTGATGCCCGCGCCATTCGGCAGAGTGTCCTGGCTTTGGCGGCAGACTTTTGCACCATCATCCTGCGGGTCTTGCTAACTCGGTGTTCCTTTCGTCTCAGGCTGCGGCGCTTGG
>JBGCEG010000015.1:0-38944 GCA_045106135.1 Roseobacter sp.
TGCACCTGCTCCAGTTCCACGTCGCGCACATCTGACGCATCATCATCGTTTTTGATCTGACCGCCTGTCCAGTCGTAGGTTTCGATCTTGAAATCATCCCCCGGCTCGACCCAAATGTTGATGGGGATGTCAGGATGCCAGCGGTTATGGATGTTCTCGTTTGTGTGTGGGCTTTCGCTCAGGTCCACCGAAATGAGTGTATCTGCCATGGGTTTGGTCCTCTCTTGTGTTGTCTTCAAGTCAAACGGATAGAAATTTAGCGACGCGTTCCTCGTCGATGCCTGCACGCGGGCTGTCATGCACAAACGCCCCGTTTTCGATCACGATGACGCGGTCGGCGACGTCGAGCGCGAAGCTCAAAACCTGTTCTGACACCACAATGGTCAGGTTTTTCTCGTCCCGGATGCGGCGCAGTGTGCGGGCCATATCACGAATGATGGAGGGCTGAATGCCTTCGGTCGGCTCATCCAGCAGCAGCACCTTTGGCTCACTGGCCAAGGCGCGCGCAATGGCCAGTTGTTGTTGCTGGCCACCCGACAGGTTACCGCCCCGGCGCAATTTCATTTCCAGCAGAACAGGAAAAAGCTCGTAGATGTCTTCAGGCACCTCGCTTGATCCTGTGGTCGTGAGCCCTGTCTCGATGTTTTCGCGCACGGTCATCGACGAGAAAATCATCCGCCCCTGCGGCACATAGGCAATCCCCGATGCCACACGTTGATGCGGTTTCATCCCAAAAACGGATGTATCGCCCACGCGCGCTTCCCCGTCTTGCTCTGGCAAAATGCCCATCAGCGTCTTCATCAGCGTAGTCTTGCCCATACCGTTCCGACCCATGATCGCCACGATCTCGGCCGGTTTCACATCCAGATCGAGGCCATGCAGCACCTCGGATTCGCCATATGCCGCACGAAGATTTTTGATGGAAAGCATGGGAGTTCCTTTCAGTGGCCGAGGTAGACTTCGATGACTTTGGGATCATTCTGAACCCGCTCCATCGACCCTTCGGAGAGGGTCTTGCCTTGATGCAGTACGGTCACGCGTGTGGCGATATCGGCGACAAAGCCCATGTCATGCTCGATCACGATGACAGACCGGTCAGCGATGATCTTGTTGAGCAGTTCGGCCGTTTTCTTGCGCTCTGCCACCGACATGCCAGCAACTGGCTCATCCAGCATCAAAAGTTCCGGGTCCTGGATCAGCAACATGCCAATCTCCAGCCATTGCTTTTGCCCGTGGCTCAGAAAGGCGGCTTTCTCATCCAGCAGGTCCTGTAGGAAAATCGTCTCTGCAATCTCATTGATACGGGCTTTTACCGGATCGCTTCGGCGAAAAGTAAGCGCCCCAAAGACGGTGTAGCCATGCGGATAGGACAGTTCGAGGTTTTCAAAAACAGTGAGGTCTTCGTAGACCGACGGGGTCTGGAATTTACGCCCAACCCCTGCATGCACGATCTGGTCCTCGCGCATGGTCAGCAGTTCCTTGCCCTTGAAACTGACGGACCCGCTTGTGGCCTTGGTTCTGCCGCACACCAGATCTAGAACGGTTGTTTTGCCAGCTCCGTTTGGGCCGATGATCACGCGGCATTCATTCGGCTCGACGTAAAAGCTCAGATCATCAACCGCTTTGAAGCCGTCAAAGGACACTGTCAGCCCTTCAACGGAGAGGATGAAATTAGGGTTTGTATCCAACATGGCTCTGGCTCCTATTCCGCGGCAGCGCGGGTTGCGCCCTTGGGTTTCGCGGGATCTTTGGATGCATTGGGCAAAAGTTTGTTGATACGCGGCGCCACATGGTCGGCGTAAAGCCCGGCAAGTCCATTGGGAAAGAGCATCACAACCGCGATGAACAGACCGCCCAGCCCAAAGAGCCACAACTCAGGAAAGCTTTCTGACAGGGACGTTTTGGCCCAGTTGACTAAAAGCGCGCCGTAGACCGCACCGATGATCGACAACCGCCCGCCAACCGCGCAAAAGATCACCATCTCAATCGACGGCACGATGCCCACAAGCGTTGGCGACATGAAGCCCACCTGCAGGGTGAACATCGCCCCGCCGATGCCCGCGAAAGCAGCGCCAAGGCAGAAGATGAAGATTTTGAAGCTGGCCACATCGTAGCCTGAAAACCGCACACGGTCTTCCTGATCCCGCATGGCGATCAGCAAACGACCGAGCTTCGATTTACGGACAAACTGCGCAATAAACAGACAGGCAAACAACAGCACACCGTTCACATAGTACAGCGTCTCTTTCGCCTCTTCGGTCCGGATATCCCAGCCTTGCAGCGTGCGCAGGTCGGTGATGCCGTTCACGCCGCCGGTGAACCCCTGCTGCCCGATGATCAGAATGGTCAGGATCGCCGCAAAGGCCTGTGTGATGATGGCAAAATACACGCCCCCCACGCGGCGGCGAAACATCGCCATTCCGATGATAAAGGCAAAGATCACCGGCACCGCGACCACCGCAAACAAGGCAAAGGCCAGACTGTTGAACGGTTCCCACCACCACGGCAGGGCCGTGAGCTGGTTCCAGTCCATGAAGTCCGGAATGCCGGGCGTGGACTGGATAGATGTGTTTTCCGGCGTTGAGGCCTCAAGCTTTAGAAACATCGCCATGCAATATCCGCCAAGCCCGAAGAACACGCCCTGCCCCAGACTAAGGATGCCTCCCGCGCCCCAGCACAGCACAAGGCCAACGGCCACAAAGGCGTAGGTCAGGTACTTGCCGAACAGGTTGAGCCGGAAACTGTCCAGCACCATCGGCAGAACAACAAAGATAACCACAGCGAGGATAGCAAAGCCGATAATGTCTTGCCGGGCGAATAAGCGGTTCGAAGAGGTGCTCATCTGTCGGGTTCCTTATTTGCGCAGCTTGAGGGAGAACAGGCCCTGCGGACGGATCATCAGGATGCCAACCACAACCAGCAGCGTGAGCACTTTGGCCATCGAGCCGGACAGGAAGAATTCCATGATGGATTGCGCCTGGCTGATCGAAAACGCGCTGGCGATGGTGCCAAGCAGACTGCCTGCGCCGCCAAACACGACCACGAGGAAAGTATCGACGATGTAAAGCTGCCCTGCTGTCGGGCCGGTGGACCCGATCATGGTAAATGCTGAGCCGGCCACCCCGGCCACACCACAGCCGATGCCAAAGGTCATCCGGTCGGTCCACGAAGTATTGATGCCCACCGCATCCGCCATCACCCGGTTCTGGCTGATCGCGCGCACCTGAAGCCCCCACGACGACCGGTACATCAGAAAATAGACGCCCAACGAAATGGTGACCGCCAGGACCATGACAAAGATGCCGTTAATGGGAATTTCGACAAGATCGGTCAGCGGCAAAGACCCCATCATCCAGTCCGGGATGCTCACGCCCACTTCGCGCGCGCCAAAAACGCTGCGGTAGACCTGCTGCAAGATCAGGCTCAGCCCCCAGGTCGCAAGCAGCGTATCAAGCGGGCGCTTGTAAAGGTGTCGGATCATCGCCCATTCCACAAACAGGCCCAGCAGGCCCGATGCGATGAACGCAATGATCATTGCCACAAAGAAATAGATGCTGAACAGGCCGGGTATATAGGCCTCGAACAGGTTGGAGGTCAGGTAAGTCATATAGGCGCCCAGGATCATGAACTCCCCATGCGCCATGTTGATCACGCCCATCTGTCCAAAGATGATGGCGAGCCCCAAGGCCATCAGCACGAAGACCGAAAACAGGATCAGCCCGGCGAAACCCTGCATGGCGAAGATCGCGCCAAGTTCACTCATTGAGTAGTCGGCAAACATACTCTGCCTCCGCGTGGTGTGTGTCAGGAAAAAAGGAAGGAGGCGCGCACTGGACGACGCGCCTCCTCGTTCGGAGTTTACTGGTAGCCTTCGGGGAACGGATCAGGCTCCACCAACTCCGCCGTTTCAAACACGACCTCGTACTGCCCATCTGCCTGCGCGCGGCCCACGCGTGTTTTGGACCACAGATGATGGTTCTCGTGCACTTTCACGTAGCCTTCGGGGGCAGTTGGCATTTCGATGCCCGGGCTGGCCTCGCGGACCTTGTCCACATCGAACGACCCCGCCTTTTCAACTGCTGCTTTCCACAGCCATGGCCCAAGATAGGCCGCCTGTGTCACATCGCCGATCACGATGTCCTCGCCCCACATCTCTTTGAAGGCTTTCACGAATTCGATATTGTTATCGTTATCAAGGCTTTGGAAGTACTTCATGCAGGCATACGTGCCTTCGATGTTCTCCCCCCCGATGCCGCGGATTTCATCCTCAGTGACAGAGATTGTCAGCACCAGCGGGCTTTCACCGGCAGGGTCGATGCCCGCCGCTTTAAGCTGCTTGTAAAAGGCCACGTTCGAGCCACCGACAACAATCGCGTAAATGACATCCGGCTTGCGCAGGCGGATTTTGTTGATCACAGAGTTGAACTGCGTGTGACCCAAAGGATAGTATTCTTCGCCCACGACCTTGGAATCTTCGAGAAAATTCTCGATGTGCTTGCGCGCGATCTTGTTGGAGGTGCGCGGCCAGATGTAATCGGAGCCCAGCAAATAGAACGACTTGGCCCCCTTTGTCTCTGACACCCAGTCAAGTCCGGCGATGATCTGCTGGGTCGCTTCCTGACCGGTGTAGATCACGTTGGGCGACTGCTCGAGGCCCTCGTAGAATGTGGGATAGTACAGAAAGCCATTGTGCTGTTCAAACACCGGCAAAACGGCTTTGCGGCTGGCAGATGTCCAGCAGCCCATCACAGAAGCCACCTTGTCGTTGACCAGCAGTTTGCGCGCTTTTTCGGCAAACGTGGGCCAGTCAGAGGCGCCATCTTCCTGAATGTATTCGATCTGACGACCAAGGATGCCGCCTTGTGCGTTGATCTGCTCAATCGCCAGCTTCTCCGCCTGAACTGATCCGGTTTCGGAAATCGCCATCGTACCGGTCACCGAATGAAGGATGCCGATTGTCACCGTATCATCAGTCACCGCGAGGCCGGTTGTGTTCACGTCGGCGGTCGGGAAATCGGCCGCTTTGAGGTTTTTGGGCAGGAACAAAGACGCAGACAGCGCGGCTGTACCCGCCATAAAGGCGCGGCGGCTTGGGCCTGCCATCTTTGCGGGAATTTTCTTGTCAGACATGGGCAATCCTTTCGAAGGTTAGCGGTTGCTTGTGCAGAAACCGTGCAGATTGCCTTGACCATCTGTTAATCTTTGACTGCGGCGAATACGTCGATTGACGTATGCCGATGCGCAAAATTACCCTGTATTGATATTCTGGAAATGGGTGAGACGGGAATGGGGTATCCCCGCACGCTGAGGTCTTCAGCGGCCCTTTCCACTTGGGTCAACGCTGCTGGTAGGGGCATTCCAAATGGCGACGATGCATCGCGCAACAAAGGAAAAGCGGCAATATAATCGGTGGGTTGCCAACGAAACCAAAGAAGACTTCGCCCTGCGGTTCACGGCGCACCGGGCGCGGCGCTGGTCCTATGCGCGGGTGGCCAACACGGCCATCGGGTCGATCTCTTTTCTGGCGCTTGAAGCGATCGGTGCCGCGATCACTCTGTCTTACGGGTTTGATATCGCCGTGACCGCCATCATGGTGGTCGGTGCCTTTTTATTCATCACAGCGCTTCCCATCAGCTATTACGCAGCGCGCTATGGGGTCGATATTGACCTGCTGACCCGGGGGGCCGGGTTTGGCTACATCGGATCGACGATCACCTCGCTGATCTACGCAACCTTCACCTTCATATTCTTTGCACTTGAAGCCGCAATCCTTGCGCTGGCGCTGGAATACAGCCTCGGGATTCCGTTGGTCATTGGCTATCTGATCAGCGCCGTGGTGGTCATTCCACTGGTTGTAAACGGTTTCTCCAAGATTTCGGCGTTTCAGGCGTGGACCCAACCGCTTTGGGTGCTCTTGCACATTGCCCCCTTCGTCATTCTGGGCGTCGTGGGCTACGACTTTCAGGGCTGGTCCAATTTCGCAGGCAGCTCTGGCCAGACCGACGTGGACGGCAGCACGCTGATCATGTTGGGCGCGGCGTCTGGCGTGATCTTTTCCTTGATTGCACAGGTCGGAGAACAGGTGGATTACCTGCGGTTTCTGCCCGTCCCGCGCACGCCATCAGAAAAACGTCGGTGGTGGGCGTCTTTGTTGGTGGCAGGCCCCGGCTGGTCTATTCTGGGCATGCTTAAGATGCTGGCCGGATCGTACCTTGTGGTGATCGCCATCGCGAATGGCGTCCCCGAGGCACTGGCGACAGATCCCACGCGGATGTACGAGGCGGTTTTCGACATGGCACTGGGCCAGCCTTGGGCCGTGGTACTGCTCACCAGCAGTTTTGTCATTCTCAGCCAGATCAAGATCAACGTCACCAACGCCTATGCAGGCTCAATCGCCTGGTCGAATTTCTTTTCACGGCTGACCCATGCGCACCCCGGGCGCGTGGTATGGCTGGTGTTTAATGTGGGCATCGCGCTGATGTTGATGGAACTTGGCGTCTTCGGCGCGCTTGAGGCGACACTTGCGCTTTATTCTCACGTGGCGCTTGCGTGGATCGGGGCCTTGGTCGCAGACCTTGTGGTCAACAAACCGTTGGGGTTAAGCCCGCCCGGCATCGAGTTCCGGCGCGCGCATCTCTATGATTTCAACCCCGTCGGCATTGGCGCAACGGCAACCGCCTGCCTGCTGTCCCTGCTCGCCTTTGGGGGTGCGTTCGGCCCTTTGGCGGACGCCTTGTCGAGCTTTATCGCACTGGGCAGTTCGTTTCTGCTGGCCCCGATCATTGCCTGGGCTACGGACGGTAAATACTACATTGCGCGCCCGGCACCGCAGGACGTGGCCAGCAAATGTATCGTCTGTGACTACAGTTTTGATCCGCCTGATATGACACATTGCCCGTTTCACGCAGGGCCGATTTGCTCGCTGTGCTGCACGTTGGACAGCACCTGCCGCGATGCCTGCAAACCGCACGCAAGGATCGACAACGCAACCCGCAGCCTGCTGACCCGCACACTGCCACAAGCTGTCGCGCTGGGCTTGATGTCGCGCATGTCGCGCTTCACGTTTATCACCGCTTTCATCGGCGCTGTGGTTGGCAGCTTGCTTTTGTTTGTCAGGGATCTGCGCTACGCGGAAAACTTTGACGCGATCCTCTGGGTTGTGTTCACGATGGTCATCATCATCAGCGGCATCACGGTCTGGATGTATCTGCTGATCTCTGAAAGCCAGCATCAGGCGCGCAGTGAGGCTGAGAAACAGACCGAACGCCTGCTTTTCGAGGTACGCGCGCATGAGCGGACAGATCAGGAACTGCAACAGGCCAAGGAACGGGCGGAGGCCGCCAATCTGGCCAAAACACGGTACATGACCGGGCTGAGCCATGAACTGCGCACCCCGCTTAATTCGATCTACGGATTTGCGCAGATTCTGGAACGTGACGAGGACATACCGGCCCGGCGGCGCAACTCCATCACCACCATAAGACGAAGCAGCGAACATCTGGCGGGGCTGATCGAAGGCTTGCTGGACATCGCAAGGATCGAGGCCGGGCGTCTGAAAATCAGCCGCGACCGCATCAACCTGCGCGTCTTTTTGCATCAGGTCAGTTCGATTTTTGAAGAAACGGCGCGCGAAAAGAACATCCGTTTCAAAATGGAAACCAGCAAGGTTCTGCCTGTCTGGGTGACCTTCGACGAAAAACGCCTGCGCCAGATCATCATCAACTTGCTGTCCAATGCCATCCGCTACACCGACGAAGGCGGGGTTTTGTTGCGGATCATGTACCGCAACGAAGTGGCCGTGATAGAGGTCAGCGATACCGGTTGCGGTATCCGCGAAGAGGACCGGGACCGCATTTGGGAACCTTTTGAACGGGGGCGCGGCTCTCTTGCGCAAGGCTCAGGGCTTGGCCTGACGATCACAAAACTTCTGGTTGAAATTCTGGGCGGCGAGATCGAAATGGAAAGCAAAGAGGGGCAAGGCAGCCTCTTTCGGGTGCGTGTGATGCTGCCTTCTGTGCCGACCGATGCGCGCGACAATGGGTCGGGTGCGATTCCAGAAACCAAGCCTGTGTCGGTGTCTGGCGTTCTGGGGTCCCGCAAAACAATTCTTGTGGTTGATGACGATCTCAACCACCTGAGCCTTGTGGACAGTTTCCTGTCTCCTTTGGGGTTCGCAATTCTTACTGCTCCAAGCGCTGAACAAGCCATTGAAATGCTGGAAGATATCACACCTGATCTGTTTGTGCTCGACATTGACCTGCCCGGACTGAACGGGTACTCGCTCGCTGAAAAACTGCGGCAGGGTGCGCACCATTCCTCGCCGATCATCATGATCTCGGGTCATGCGATGGACAGTCAGGGGCCTATATCGCAGGTGCGTTTGTGCGATGCGTTTATCGCCAAACCCTACAGTCTTGATGATCTGCTGCTGCGGATCGCAGAGATCCTGCGGCTGGAATTGACCTACAAGGAAACCTCTGCCGTGGACGTGAAGCAAAGCGCCGAATTCTCGGAGGCAGAGCGACTGGAATTGATCGAACTCGCCCGCAACGGGATGGCCCGCGCCCTGACAGAGCGTATTGGCGTGCTTGCCAAACAGGGTAGCCTGAGCGGTCCGATGCTGGTGCGGCTGAACAAAATGGCCTCTGTTTTCGACCTTCCGGGCATCGCTGATATTCTAGAGGACATGACCGATGCGGCCCGCTGACCCCAAAGAGCGCTACATCGCGCTGGTTGTTGATGACAGTCCTGAAACCCTGAGCATGATTACAGTGGCTCTGGAAGAAAACGGCATCAGCGTTGTGGTTGCCACCAGTGGACGTGCGGGTCTGGATCTTGCGAAACGTATTTTGCCAGATGTCATTCTGCTCGACGCGATGATGCCGGAAATCGACGGCTTTGAAACGTGTTCCATGCTCAAGGCGGACGAGCGTCTGGCCTATGCTCCGGTCATTTTCATGACAGGTCTCACCGATCCCGAACATATCGTCCGGGGGCTTCAGGTCGGCGGCGTTGACTATATCATGAAGCCAGCCGTGATCGACGAATTGATCGCACGGATCACCACGCATGTCATCAATGCACAAGCAATACAAAGTGCGCGGCAGGCGCTGGATGCGTCGGGCCGCTCTGTCATCGCGGTATCGCAATCCGGTGCGCTGTTGTGGGGCAGCCCCAAAGCATTGCTTTTTCTGGGAGAACTGGAAAACCATGACCAGCTCAGCTGGCCTCAGGACGCCGGATTTGTGCGGTGGCTGTCGTTAAGCTCGAAATTGCCCGCCTCACAGGCGCACAGTTTTGCGTTTGAGGCATTCATGTTGGACTATATCGGGACGTCCCCGTCCGGCGAGGTTCTGTTGAAAATCCAACAAACCGGGGAAGGATTACAGTACCAGTCTCTGGGCGAGGTTTTTGGCCTGACGCCACGGGAAGCAGAGGTGCTTTATTGGCTGTCTTTGGGCAAGGCAAACAGAGACATCGCGCAAATCCTCTCCTTGAGCAGCCGCACAATCAACAAACATCTGGAGCAGGTCTTTCAGAAGATGGGGGTCGACAACAGAACGTCAGCGGCCGTGTCGGCAGATCGTATCATCAACCAATTATAGGCGTGGTCGTTCTGTTTTGGTCGGGGTATCTGTTGGTATCATCCTGTGGGCGGTGCCTCTGGCGACGCTTCTGGTTCGCGATACCTGTGTCGGTCGCGCCTGTTTGTGTCATCCTCAAGCGTGGCCGACCCGTTAGCAACGTCTGCCCTACCCGCGGCTTGGTGAGATACGTTTCATAACCGTGTAAAAACGGTCCCAGCTAATGGACGCTTTGTTGCCCGCATAGCCATGATAGTGGGATTTACCCGAAGAATTTGGCAGCCCCGCCCATATCTTGGCCAGATTGTTCATAAACGACTGCCGATCCAGGGTGCCTGCACGAAAATGGTGCAATCCCGCTTCGGCCAGCAGAATGTTCGCCAGCTTGTCCTGAACCGCCGGGCTGAAATTCTGAGTGGGTTCCAACTCTGCTTTTGCTACCAGACGGCGCAAAGTTTCCGGTATGAACTGGTAGCGTCCGATGGCATGCGGTTGACCCGGCGTCTGTTTTATCCACGCGAAAATCTCTGCCAATGTCATTTGTGTGGGCCTCCCCTTGGGTTTGATCCGCGCGCCATGTTGAACAGCGTCATAGCCATCAACCCTCGATTCAGCCTCTTCAATAAGGTCATGTATGACGTCCACATCGCGCCCATTGAGCCGCAACAAAGGCTCATTTGAAAAAATGGGTGCAAGGGCCGGCCTGTCCTCGAACAGGCCTTGATCGTTGTCGACAAACAGCCCGGCGAAACTGGCCGGATTAGGGTTGGTTGAGGACGAAAACAAACTGCCCGGTGTTGCCTGCGCCTGTGCTGCAGCCCCCCACACAACAAAAAGTAAAAAGTAAAACCTACCGGGCATCCGCGTTCCAAACCATGACGATCATCGACAAGTTTAAGTCAAAATAGTTGCGATCCTGTTAGCTGATGTCCTTGTACCGCTGCGCAGACCAAATTCGACCCACATCGCGGCGATCATCGGTGACCCCGTTTAACACCCTCATGGTTTACCTTTGGTTGCACCCCGACATCGCCGCCCCCAAGAACTGTTCCGCCTGCGCGCCTGTCGTCCATAAAGAGGGAAAACGACCGCTTGTGACTGGACATCACCGCCACCGGGCCAGATCATATGCTCAATATCCCGGCTTGCGACCCGTATCAGCCTGTCGGTGTGCAAGTGCAGGTTGCTGCGATGCGGCGCAAAGGGCATAACGGGACCCAAGGAGCACCATATATGTCTATTACCGCCAGCCTCTATCATCTCACGCACTATAAGTACGATCGTCCCGTGGTTCTGGGCCCTCAGACCATTCGGTTGCGGCCTGCACCTCATTCACGGACACGGGTGATCTCGCATTCGCTTTCCGTCTCTCCCGGCGATCATTTTGTGAACCACCAGCAGGATCCTTATGGCAACTGGCTGGCACGCTTTGTCTTTCCGGAACCCGTCCGCGAATTCAAAATCGAAGTGGACGTGGTTGCGGACATGTCGGTCTATAATCCCTTCGATTTCTTTGTCGAAGACGCCGCAAAAGAGTTTCCGTTCACCTATGACGCGGATATCGCACCAGACCTGAGCATCTATTCCCGCGCTGAGCCTGCCGGACCGCTGTTGGAAAAGTTTCTCAAACGGATCGATCTGACCCCGCAGGTCACCATCGATTTTCTGGTCATGCTCAATCGCCAGATCGCCGATGAGGTGAACTACGAAATCCGGATGGCGCCGGGTGTTCAGACGCCCGAAGAAACGCTTGGGCGTGCGGCGGGCTCCTGCCGGGATTCCAGCTGGCTTTTGGTGCAGGTGCTGCGGCATCTGGGGCTTGGGGCACGGTTTGTGTCGGGCTACCTGATCCAGCTGAAACCCGATCTTGTGGCGCTGGATGGCCCCGCGGGGACAGACCATGACTTTACCGATTTGCACGCCTGGACCGAAGTCTACCTGCCCGGTGCGGGGTGGATCGGTCTGGACCCCACGTCCGGGTTGCTGGCCGGGGAAAGCCATATTCCGCTGGCGGCGACGCCACACTACCGGCACGCCGCCCCCATTTCAGGTGTGGCCAGTGACGCGACGGTCGATTTTTCCTTCGACATGCAGGTGCGCCGCACAGCGGAACACCCGCGCATTACCAAACCTTTCTCTGATGCCTCGTGGGATGCGCTGAACTCTCTGGGCAAACGGGTCGATGCCCGCCTGGAACAGGGCGATGTCCGCCTGACTATGGGGGGCGAGCCCACGTTTGTGTCCATCGACGACTTTGAAAGCGATGAATGGAATTCGGATGCGGTCGGCCCCACCAAGCGGGTGCTCGCTGACAAACTGATCCGCAAGCTGCGCGGCCAGTTTGCGCCGGGCGGCTTGCTGCACTACGGGCAAGGCAAATGGTACCCGGGTGAGACCCTGCCGCGCTGGACGTTCTCGC
Organism: Roseobacter sp.; assembly: GCA_045106135.1. Classification (GTDB taxonomy): domain Bacteria; phylum Pseudomonadota; class Alphaproteobacteria; order Rhodobacterales; family Rhodobacteraceae; genus Roseobacter. The sequence continues at coordinate 12,004 of JBGCEG010000015.1, forward strand.
TGTATTGGCGCAAGGACGGGCAACCCGTCTGGCGCGATGCGGACCTGCTGGCGCATGAAGATACAAACGAAGAGGTCGGACCCACAGAGGCCGAAGCGCTGTTGAAGGCGGTGGCCGATGCCTTGGCCGTGCCTGCGCAAAACGTCCTGCCCGCCTATGAGGACCCAGCTGAATGGATGCTGAAGGAAAGCAACCTGCCTGCGAATGTAACGCCCGACAATTCAAAGCTCGAAGACCCAGAAGAGCGCGCCCGCATCGCAAAGGTCTTTGACCGGGGGCTAACCACGCCTGCGGGCTATGTGCTGCCGGTTCAGCGCTGGCAGTCGCGCGCGGAGTCAAAATGGTTGTCCGAAGTCTGGGAAATCAGACGGCAGAAAATCTTTCTTGTCGCGGGCGACAGCCCTGTGGGATACCGCCTGCCCCTGGGCGGCCTGCCACATATCCCCAAAGCCGACTACCCGTTCATCTACCCGCAAGACCCCAACGAGGAGCGCGGGCCCCTGCCCGACACAGCCGAAGCGGATGCGGATAAGGCAAAAGCGGCGCAAGATGAAAAAGATGCCGAACGTCTGCAGTCAGTGGCCTCACGCACCGAAGCGCCTGCAGGTCAGGACGTTGTCGGGCAATCCCTAGACGTTGACCTGAATGGGCGGGTGCGCACCGCCATTTCGGTCGAGCCACGCGACGGACGTCTGTGCGTGTTTTTGCCACCGGTTGAAAAACTCGAAGACTACCTTGATCTGATCGCAGCCGTTGAAACTGCCGCCAAACAGATCGGGCACAAAGTTGTCATCGAAGGCTACACGCCGCCGCATGACCCGCGCATGGATGTGATCCGCGTGGCCCCAGACCCCGGCGTGCTGGAGGTCAACATCCACCCCGCCGCCTCGTGGGAGGAATGTATCCGCACCACCGAAACCGTCTATGAAGAAGCACGGCAAACGCGCCTTGGGGCTGACAAGTTCATGGTCGATGGGCGCCACACCGGCACCGGCGGCGGCAATCATGTGGTGGCTGGTGGGGCGACGCCCGCCAACAGCCCGTTCCTGCGCCGCCCTGATCTGCTGAAAAGCCTGATCCTGTTCTGGCAGCGGCACCCAAGCCTGTCTTATCTGTTCTCTGGCACTTTTGTCGGCCCGACCAGTCAGGCCCCCCGCATTGATGAGGCCCGGCACGACACGCTCTATGAGTTAGAGATCGCGCTCGACCAGATCTGGCCCCCGACAGATGACACGCAGCCGCCCCCACCGTGGCTGATCGACAGGCTGCTCCGCAACGCGCTGATTGACGTGACCGGCAACACCCACCGGACAGAGATTTGCATCGACAAGCTCTATTCACCTGATGGTCCAACAGGCCGCTTGGGTCTGGTGGAGTTTCGCGGGTTTGAAATGCCGCCCAACCCGCGCATGAACCTTGCCCAGCAACTGCTGCTGCGCGCGATCATCCTGCGGTGCTGGGAAAACCCGATTTCGGGGTCGCTGACGCGCTGGGGCACAACCTTGCACGACAGGTTCATGCTGCCCGCCTTTGTGTGGGAGGACTTCCTGTCGGTTTTGTCCGATCTGGAAGCCCATGACCTGACGTTTGACGCAGGCTGGTTCAAGGCTCACCTTGAATTCCGCTTCCCCTTCTGTGGTGAGGTCACTTACGAAGGCATGACGCTCGAAATCCGGCAGGCGCTGGAGCCATGGCACGTGCTGGGCGAAACGGGTGCTATTGGCGGCACCGTGCGCTATACTGACAGCTCCAGCGAAAGGGTGCAGGTCAAACTGTCCGGCGCAAACCCCGAGCGCTACGTCGTGACAGCCAACAAACGCCGGGTTCCGCTGAACAGCACCGCAGCAAACACCGAACGCGTGGGCGGTGTCAGATACAAGGCCTGGAAGCCGCCGCTGTCGTTGCACCCGGCGTTGGAGGTCGATGCGCCGCTCACCTTTGACATCTATGATACGTGGTCCGGCCGGTCGATTGGCGGCTGCCGCTATCACGTCAAACACCCCGGCGGACGCAGCTTTGACACCTTCCCGGTGAACAGCAATGAGGCCGAGGCCCGCCGCCTGAGCCGCTTTGAGGCGATGGGACACAGCGCCAATGCCTTTGAGCCCCCCTCCGAGCGTCCGCACCCTGAATTTCCCATGACGCTCGACTTGCGGCGCAAACCCAGATCTGCATGACAAACGCGTCCAGACCTGCGCCGGATGCCTCCTCCGACTTGCTGACCGCCTACGCGCAGCAAGACAGCGTCCGGCTGGGCGGGAACGATGAGATGATGACGCCCGATGGGCGCGTCAAACCGGTCTGGCAAAAGTTCATGGACCATCTGTGCAGCCTTACGCCGGATGATCTTGCCAAGCGGTTTGCGCGGGGCGATCAGTACCTGCGCGATGCGGGCGTGCTGTACCGCCAGTACGATGAAACCCTGTCCACAGAGCGTGAATGGCCGCTTAGCCATCTGCCCATCTTTCTGGACGAAACGGAATGGGCGGGCATATCGGCAGGGCTGGTCGAACGGGCGGACCTGCTGGAAAGCGTTGTGCGCGACTTTTACGGCCCGAATGACCTTGTCGCGTCGGGGCAAATCCCCGCGACGCTGCTCAGCCAGAACCCCGCGTGGCTCAGGCCGCTGGTTGAGCATCAGCCCGCCGCCGTGAACTACCTCAACTTTCTGTCCTTCGAGATCGGGCGCGGGCCTGACGGCAAGTGGTGGGTGATCAGCGATATGATCGAAGCGCCCTCTCCGGTGGGGTTTGCGATCGAAAACAGAATAGCCATGAGCCGGGTCTTTCCGAATTTCTTTCAAGGATCAAACGTTCACAGGTTGGCAGGGTTTTTCCGGGCCTTTCAGCAAGGCCTGTTTGACCTCAAAGGGGCCTCAGACGGGGCGGCCGCCCTGCTGTCGCCGGGGCCTATGAACCAGAATTTTGCCGAGCACGCGTACATTGCGCGGTATCTGGGCATGCTGCTGGTGGAGGGCGAAGACCTGATCGTCTCTGATGGCAAGGTCATGGTGCGCACAGTGGCCGGGCTGCAACCGATCAGCATGTTGTGGAACAGGATACCCAGCGCTTTTTGCGACCCGCTGGAACTGGACAGCACCTCGATGATCGGCACACCGGGTCTGCTGGAGGCGTTGCGGGGCAAATCGCTCAAGACCGTGAACGCGCTGGGGGCGGGTGTTCTGGAAACACGGGCGCTGATGGCGTTTTTGCCGGCAATTGCCCGGGCGCGTCTGGGTCGCGATCTGGCGATCCCGAACATTGCCACATGGTGGTGCGGACAGGAAACGCAGCGCAATCACGTTTTGGCCAACAGCGACACGATGATGGTAGGCTCCGCTTTCTCCACCACGCCTTTGATGGCGGACCCGGGCACCATGGTCTTGTCGGGCGATCTGGACCGCGATGGCGCGGCAAGGATCGAAAGCCTGATCCGACATGCCGGGCGAGATCTGGTGGGGCAAGAGGCGGTCACCCTGTCCACCACCCCGACCTTTGTGGACGAGACACTGGTCGCACGCCCCATGTGTGTGCGTGTCTTTCTGTCCCGCACAGCCGAAGGGTGGAACGTGATGCCGGGCGGCTACGGCCGGATCAGCGCGGGGGAAGACGCAAGGGCGGGGACCGTGCGGCGCGGGGGGAAGGTGCCGGATGTCTGGGTGGTCAGCCAAACCGTTGTCAAACCCCAAACACTGCTGTCGGTCAGCGCCAGAAAACGGTCCGCACAGACAGCACAGGCGACCCTTCCCAGCCGGGCGGCTGACAACCTGTTCTGGCTGGGTCGCTACGTTGAGCGTGCCGAACAGAACATGCGGTTTTTCCGGGCCTATTTCGCGCGGATCGCGGATGGGGCCGCGCACGATGATCCGTCGCTTGTCTTTCTGCGCGATGAACTGATGGGCGAAGTCTCTGCCGATCCGCAAGCCATGGCCAAAACCTTTAATGAGCCCTTGCGTTTGGGCAAGCAGGCGGCCTCCCGGATCAGCGACAGGTTCTCTCCGGACGGAATGATGGCGCTGCGCACGCTCACGCGGAATGCGCGACAACTGGATCAGCGCAGGATTGTCACAGAAGAAATCCCCGTTGAGACAAGCGCCCTGTTGCGCCAGGTCACGGGCTTTGCAGGCCTGGTACACGAGAACATGTACCGCTCCGCCGGGTGGCGTTTTCTGAGCCTCGGGATTTCACTGGAGCGGTCCGCCAACATGTGCACGATCCTTGCGGCGCTCACGTCACCTGATGCGCCTGACGGATCGCTGGATCTGGCCTTGGACATTGGCGACAGTGTTGTGTCGCATCGCACGCAATTCTCGATCTGGGCGCATGCGACGACGGTGCTTGATCTGTTGTGCCTCGACTTTGATAACCCGCGCAGCGTGCGCTACCATGTCTCGCGCGCTAAAGACCATATCAACGAGCTGCCAAGCGTTCGATCCGGCCACGAGTTGTCGCAAGCCGCGCGGCGCGCGCTGTTGGTTGAAACGACACTGGCCACAAGCGGCGCAGAGCACCTCAAGCAGGCGACCCTGTTGAAAATCAGGGACGACATCTGGGACATTTCCAACGCGCTGAGCGAAAGCCATCTGGTGTAGCCTATGAGATACGACATTAAGCTCAGGATCGGGCATCAGTATACCCAGCCCGCAGGCAACGGCCGCCACGTGGCCCGGGTTCTGCCCCGCGTTATTCCGGGGCGGCAAACCGTGTTGACCCATTTTACCGACATCTCCCCCCTGCCAAGCGAACGCCTTGAGGGAATTGACTTTTTCGGCAACCCCACGACGACGCTTGTCCACAAGAACGCGCATGATGAGATGCTGGTGAAACTGGCCTGCCGCGTCGAAGTCATGGCGCAAAGCGAGTGGCTTGATTTCTCTTGTGACCTGCGCGGCATTCAGCGGCAGTGGGAAGCCTATCAAGGGTTGGAAGCAGACTCTCCGCTGCATTTTCTGGGGCCATCGCCCAGACTGACCGCAAATTCGCAGATCACCCATTTTGCCCGATCATTCGACACCACCACGGAAAGCGGTGCTGCCATGGTTATGAAAATCGGCAAAGCGTTGCACGATCTGATGGCGTTCGACCCCAAGGCCACCACGGTCGATACAGACGCGTCGGAGGCTTTCCGCCTCAAGCGCGGCGTGTGTCAGGATTTCAGCCACATTATGATCCTCGCCCTGCGGTCCCTGAACATTCCCGCAGGCTACGTCAGTGGCTATCTGCGCACCTTGCCCCCGGAAGGCGGCGTAAGACTTGAAGGTGCTGATGCCATGCACGCATGGGTCAGGGCATGGTGTGGGGCCGAACAAGGCTGGATCGAGTATGACCCGACCAACGCCACCCTTGTTGGCAGTGACCACATCATCGTTGGCTACGGGCGGGACTATTCCGACGTGGCCCCTGTTATTGGCCACTTGCGATCGTCTGGCAGCCAGACAAGCACACAATCAGTGGATGTTGCCCTCAGCGGGTAAATACATATATAAATTATATATATAGAGCACGCTCTATGACTTTAAAATGACCTGACAGAAGAGAAATGCTGCGGTGCGGCGATTCAACCATAGATTTTTTGTAGAATCTTTGTTAAGAATTAATTCAGCGGCTGATGTAAGTCCAAATTAACGCGCATAGGAATTGATGCAGTATTTTGACGAGAGCAGAATCGAATTCGCGGATTTCGCTTTTGAGCGTCAGAAAGTGGCCTGCTATGGCCTGCGCAACAACGGTGGTGGCGCGACAACCGTCCTGAACTTCCCCTCGAAAACACTGGCTGATGCCTTTTACGAGTCTTTCCTGCGGGATCGGCGATTTGAGATTTTTCACAATGATGCTCAGGTCATTTGCCTCACGGACTACGAACGCGTGATGCGTCAAACTTATGACGACCCGAGGATTCGCCACATGAATTACAATCGGGACTTCATGATGGGGACGCTTGAGCATCTGTCGTAGAACAGCGGGCGCGCACCTTCTTGTGAGGGGCTGTGCTCAAGGCACCCTGAGGCACCTCGAGAACATGTTTGGCGTCAGGCCTGATCAGACCTCAAGGACGGTACTGCCAATCGTCTGACGCGCCTCAAGGGCCTCATGTGCCTTTGCCACGTCACGCAACCCAAAACGCTGTCCGATGTTGATTTTGACATCGCCGGACAGAACCTTCCGAGCCAGATGTGCGGCCATCGCCTGACAGGTCGCGTGGTCGCCGATATGCGTAAACAGCGTCGGGCGCGTAATTTTCAGCGATCCCATCTTTCCAAGCAGGCCGACATCCAGTGGTGGCACCGTGCCTGAGGCATTCCCGAAAGAGATCATCATGCCAAGCGGTTTCAAGGACCCAAGCGAGCCTTCAAACGTGTCGTGACCAACCGCATCCATGACCACATCGACCCCTTTGCCATCCGTCAGATCGTGCACCTTGCTGGCCCAGTCTTCTGTCCGGTAGTTGATGCAGTGGGCGGCCCCGTGATCCAGCGCAAGCTGGCATTTTTCATCCGTTCCCGCCGTCCCGATCAGGGTGATCCCTTCGGACCGCGCCCATTGGCAAGCCAGCAGGCCGACACCACCGGCGGCTGCATGAAACAGGACGGTATCGCCCTTTTGCAAGGGGGTGGTGCGATGGAACAGGTACTCTACCGTCAACCCCTTCAACATCATAGCGGCCCCCTCTTCGAAGGAAATGCCATCGGGCAGAGGGCAGACCTGTGCGGCGGGCATGACCCGCGCCTGCGCGTAAGCGCCGGGCGGTTGCGAGGCATAGGCCGCGCGGTCGCCTGCCTTAAGATGCGTGACACCCTCACCCACCGCTTCAATCACGCCTGCCGCTTCCATCCCCATGGCGTGTGGCAGGGTCATCGGATAAAGCCCGCTGCGCTGGTAGACGTCGATGAAGTTGAGGCCAATCGCCTTATGGGCAATCCTGACCTCTCCGGGGCCCGGCGCGCCGACCTCCATCTCAACCAGTTTGAATTGCTCCGGCCCGCCGTGCGCGTCAATGATTGCTGTCAATGCCATGTTCTGTCCTCCCGATTTTCCGCAGTCTCTGACGAAACCGCTCCTGAGGTCCATCCCTTATCCGCCGCGCCTCTGCGTAAGTTACGCAGTTGGCTGGAGCACGCTAACAATCGGGTCGACAAACCCCGGCCGTGCACCCACGATGCGCAAAACTCAAAGCACCAGCAGGAGACGCAGATGCAACAACGCAAACTTGGTAAAGATGGTCCATTGATCGGTGCGGTTGGCTACGGTGCGATGTCCTTTTCGGACATGTACGGCCCGACAAATGAGGCCGAAAGCCATGCGATCCTGGATCACTGCCAGAACACGGGGATCACGCATCTTGATACGGCAAATGTCTACGGAATGGGCAAATCAGAGAAGGCCATCGGCAGTTATCTGCAAATGAACCCCGGCGCGCGCGACACGTTCGTGATCGCGACAAAAGCCACGATGACACGGGATGCGGATGGCAACAGGCATTTCGACAACAGTGCCGAACATCTGGAAGCAGAGCTGGATAAATCCCTGCAGCGTATGGGGATAGACTGGGTGGATTTGTTTTATGCACATCGGCGCGACCCGCGTCTGACCCCGGAAGAAACCGCCCATAATCTTGGCCGTTTGGTCGAAAAAGGCAAAGCGCGTGCAATCGGCCTGTCCGAGGTGGCACCCGCCACCCTGCGCCGCGCGATGAAGGCCCATCCGATTGCGGCGGTCCAGTCAGAGTATTCGCTGTCCACGCGCTTTCCCGATCTGGGCCTGATCCAGACCTGCGCCGAACTGGGTGTGGCTTTCGTGGCCTTTTCGCCTGTGGGGCGGTCTTTGTTGACCGACAACCCGATCCCGAAAGAGCGTATCCCAAAGCTGCCGTTTCTTGCAGGCAATCCCCGGTTCATGGAGCCGAACCTGACCGCGAACCTTCAGATCACGGATGGGCTTCGGCAGTTGGCGGCTGACATGGACACGTCTGCTGCGGCCATTGCCATCGCATGGTTGCTGAGCCGCGGTGAGCATGTCATCCCGATCCCCGGCAGCCGCTCCGTCAAGAATTTGGCGGAATGTGCAGCAGGCGGCACCCTGACGCTGACACCCTCTGATCTGGCGCAGATTGAAAAAGTTCTGCCCGTGGGATGGGCGCATGGCGACAGGTATTCTGCGGAACAATGGGTTGGACCAGAAAGATACTGCTAACCCTCTGGCACCAGCAGATGCGTTTGCCGCGTCGCGACAAGCGGGTTTTTCCAAACCGGAAAACCCGCGAGGATTGAACGATTTGCAGCCCGCGCCCCCGGCGCGCAGTACAGTGCTGCCCGTGACGACAAAACGATCATAAAACCTGCGTGTGCGCGCCGTTGCGTTGGTTGACTCTTCCGCTAAGATTAATCTTTATCACAGTGCGTCAGGAAGGCGCACGCCATCGGGCAGCCATGTGAGACATGGCGGCCAAACGAGGCAGATATAACAAGGAGGAAATCACTATGACCACGTTTGCACGCGTCGCCGGCATGGCGGCGGCAGCGGCCCTTTCCGCTGGGACAGTCTACGCTGACGGCCACGCGGACCGCACAGGCTGGCCTGAAAGTTTCATTGTTGGCACGGCGTCGCAAGGCGGCACCTATTTCGCCTACGGGTCGGGCTGGGCCAATCTGGTCGCTGAGCAGCTGGAATTGTCCGGCGGTGGCGAAGTCACCGGTGGCCCCATGCAGAACATGGCGCTGGTGCACACAGGCGACGCGCAATTCGGCATGACCACAATGGGTCCTGCGGCTGAATCGCTTCAGGGGACAAACCCGATCGCCCCCGGCCTGCAGATGAGCGGCTCTTGCGCGATGTTCCCGATGTATCAGACGCCTTTTGCTGTCACGACACTGGCATCTACAGGCATCACGTCGATCTCGGACATTCCGGACGGCGCGCGTATCGGCTTTGGCCCTGCGGGATCGACATCTGACACCTATTTCCCGCGCATGATGGAAACCCTTGGTGTGGAATTTGATCGTCGCAACGGCGGCTGGTCGGATCTTGCAGGCCAGCTTCAGGACGGATTGCTGGACGTTATCGCCTTTGCTGCCGGTGTACCAACGCCTGCCGTAAGCCAGCTTGAAGTCCAGACAGACATCAACTTCATCGCCTTCACACAGGAAGAAAAAGACAAGGTGCTGGAGGCGTTCCCCGTGTCGTCCTTTACCATCCCGTCGGACACCTACACCACAATGGAAGCTGACGCGCTGTCTGTCTCCATGTGGAACTTCGCGATTGCGAACTGTGACCTGCCCGCGTCTTTTGTCGAAGCTGTGGTAGATGTTGTCATGTCCGACAACGAGCGCATGGTGAACATCCACAAGGCCGCGCGTTCAACCCTGCCTGAAAACTGGGACAAGAATACCGTTCTCAAATGGCACCCCGGTGCTGCAAAGTGGTTCACAGACAACGCTGGCGCAGACATCCCTGCGGACATGATCCACGGCGGCTGATCGCCTCTGGGGTCAAACGCCCTTCATGAAACAGGCTTGCGGTCGTACGACGACCGCAAGCCACCCAACACATAACGCGGCGACAGGGAAGCAGACCAATGACAAGCCAAGAGGCCCAGACAGCGGACAACGACCCCACGATTGCAGAAGGTGTCGACGACGAACCGGTTGAAGCAAACCGCCGCCTCTTTAGCCCGAAACTTGGAATCGCCATCGCAGGCCTTGCCACCTTTTACGCCGCATTCCACATGATCGCCCTGAATGGCGTATCGATCTCGCGCATGACGGGCGTGGATCTGCCGTTTTTGCCGCAATTCCCGCTGGAGACATGGAATTTCCGCATTGCGCACGTTGCAGGCGCGCTGGTCATGGGTTTTTTGCTGTTTTCCGCCCGCATGTACGGCAAGAACGACGTCGTCACCCGCACGGGCAAACCCATAACGCTGATCATTGCGCTGCTGGCCATTCCGGCGCTGGTCGCAGGTGCGACGACGATTGGCTTTGCGCAGACCATTAATTCCGGCACATTGCCGCAAATGGGCGGGCTCACCACCTGGGCCGCCTTTCCCGGAACGGAAATCTACCAAGCCGAGGTCTTCTGGTTCGGCATCCCGCTGCTGGTGGCCACCTTCGGGGCGATCGTAACCGGGTGGTTCGAGCGCCGGGAGCGCAGCGAGTTCGCCGCCTCCGACGCGGTTTTAGCGATTTGTGCGATTGTCGTGGCAACCTACCTGATCTCTGTCTATGGCACAGCCGCGCGCAACTCTGTCGGGACGCCCTTTGTGCCCATTGGTGTGGCCTTTTCGGCGACGGCGGGGGCTGCCATGATCATGGAACTGACGCGCCGCGTCGCGGGCCTTGCCCTCGTGATCATCACGGGCATCTTCCTGCTCTATACCTTCACCGCGCATCTGCTGCCCGGCATCCTCGCGGTGCAAAGCGCCTACACATGGCAGCGTTTCTTTGGCCACGTCTATTCTGATGCAGGCATTCTGGGACCCACCACAGCCGTTTCTTCGACCTACATTATCCTGTTCATTATCTTTGCCGCTTTCCTGCAAGCCTCGAAAGTGGGCGATTACTTTGTGAATTTCGCCTTTGCGGCGGCGGGTCGCGCGCGCGGTGGCCCGGCCAAGGTATCGATCTTTGCAAGCGGTTTGATGGGCATGATCAACGGCACCTCTGCGGGCAACGTGGTGGCCACCGGGTCGCTGACAATCCCGCTGATGAAGAAGGTCGGCTACCACAGGAAAACGGCAGGAGCGGTCGAGGCCGCCGCGTCAACCGGTGGGCAGATCATGCCGCCGATCATGGGGGCCGGTGCCTTCATTATGGCCGAAATCACCGGCATTCCCTATCAGGAAATCGCCATTGCTGCGATCATCCCGGCGGTGCTGTACTTTGTCTCTGTCTACTTCATGGTGGATTTTGAGGCGGCGAAACTCGGCATGCGCGGCATGCGCGAGGACGAGCTGCCAAAGTTCAAGAAGATGGTCAAACAAGTCTACCTGTTCATTCCGATCATCATCCTGATCTATGCACTGTTCCTTGGCTATTCTGTGATCCGTGCAGGCACACTGGCCACAGTGGCCGCCGCAGTGGTCAGTTGGCTGACCCCACACCGCATGGGCATCCGGTCGATCCTGAAGGCGTTTGAGCTTGCCGGCATCATGTCCATTCAGATCATCGCGGTCTGTGCCTGTGCGGGCATTATCGTCGGCGTCATCAGCCTGACAGGCGTCGGTGCGCGGTTCTCTGCTGTGCTGCTCGATCTTGCTGCAACATCGCAGCTTCTGGCGCTGTTCTTTGCCATGTGCATTGCGATCCTTTTGGGGATGGGCATGCCCACAACCGCGGCCTATGCGGTTGCGGCCTCTGTGGTGGCCCCCGGCCTTGTGCAGCTTGGCATTCCGCAACTTACGGCACATTTCTTTGTGTTCTACTTTGCGGTGCTATCGGCGATCACCCCACCGGTGGCGCTGGCCAGTTATGCTGCCGCCGGTATTTCGGGTGCCAATCCGATGGAGACCTCTGTGGCCTCGTTCAAGATTGGGATTGCAGCCTTCATCGTGCCTTTCATGTTCTTTTATAACGGCGCTTTGCTGATGGACGGCACATGGCCCGAGGTGCTGCGCGCAGGAACAACGGCAATCGTCGGGGTCTTTCTGCTGTCGAGCGGGGTACAGGGCTGGTTTGTTGGCGCGCGGTCCGCGTGGTTCATCCGGGGCCTGCTGATCGTCTCTGCCTTGTTCCTGATCTCTGGCGGGTTGCTGACTGACCTGATCGGCGTGGGGCTGGCAGTCGGCACGTATTTTGTCCAACGCTTTGTGCATCCAGATCCAGACGCACCGATCCCTGTGCGTGGTTCTGACTGAGCGCGGTTTTACCCGATAGGCAACCTCATGTGTCTTTGTGCGATTGGGCCGTCTAAAGCATCTTCCTTAGTCGGATAAGCGTGCTTGTGGACACATAACCTATACCCGATGTTTGAAGGGCATCTCACGCCGGGTGACTAGAATTTGCGCAGCTTGCAGACAAGTCGCCTTTAATTCCATCATTTAGCACTGATTGCGCATTGCCGCAGCGCAGAGACGTGCTTTTGCCCCGTTCTCATGGGTAGCAACATGCATGAGAGAAGACCTGTGCATTCTTGTCGTTGAAGCGGAGGCTGAAAAAGCGCGCCAGATCATTGATGCGCTGCAGGAAGCCGGCTGGAGCGACGTGCATGCCCTTGGCAACATAAGCGGCTTGCAAAGAGCAATCAAAACCCACGACCCCGACATTGTCCTGATTGATGTCGCCAACCCAGACCGTGATACGCTGGAACACATCAGCGCGGTCTCGGAAAGCAAATCGCGCGCCGTGGCGATGTTTGTCGATCAGACAGATGACGATCTGACCCAAGCGGCACTGGCGGCGGGCGTCAGCGCCTATGTGGTTGACGGATTGCAGATGAACCGCATCAAACCCGTGCTTGAGACGGCGATTGCACGATTCCAGATCATGCGCCAAATGCAATCCGAACTGGATGCGGCCAAGCGGGCACTGGTGGATCGTAAGACGCTTGACCGGGCCAAAGGCATCCTGATGCGTCAAAGAGGTCTGACTGAAGACGAAGCCTACAAGCTGCTGCGCAAAACAGCCATGGATCAGGGCCGCAAGGTCATCGACGTGGCGCAAGCGCTGGTGACCGCCGCAGAGCTTTTGTCATGAACGGCGAATTAGTGACCTGCGGCTATGTCCCGCTTGTGGATTGCGCGCCCTTGGTGATCGCGCAAGAGCTTGGGTTTGCCGCAGAAGAAGGGCTGGCGTTGGCGCTGGTGGCGCAACCGTCGTGGTCCGCATTGCGCGACATGCTGGCCTTGGGGCATCTGGATGCGGCACAAATGCTGTCGCCGATGCCGGTGGCGATGTCGTTGGGCTTGGGCGGTTTCAAAGCCCAGATTGACGCGCTGATGGTGATGTCGGTGAACGGAACTGTGCTGGGTCTTTCGCGACCACTGGCCCGCCGGTTGCGCGACAGCGGTGCCGCGCCTGCGTTTGGGGATGCCGCCGCCTGGCGCATGGCCCTGAACGCCGCAGGCCTGCCCAGACTGCGCGTGGGGGTGCCGTTTTACTACAGTATGCATCACCTCTTGTTGCGCTACTGGCTGGCGGGCTGCGCACAACCGGACCTCGAAGTTGAAATCGTCGCAATCCCACCGCCGCGCATGGCGGATGCGATCGAAAAGGGTGAGATTGATGCCTTCTGGGTAGGCGAACCCTGGGGCAGTGCGGCCGTGGCGCGCGATGTGGCAGAGCTTGCCCTGCCCGGCAGCGCAGTCTGGGCCTTCGCGCCGGAAAAAGTGCTTGCCGCCCGCCATGACTGGGCAAGTAAGAGCCCTCAAACGGCCAGACGACTGATGCGCGCGGTCGGGCAAGCGGCCCGCTGGCTGGATACCCCCAGCAACAAACCGCTCGCTGTGGAAATTCTGGCGCGCAGCGAACACCTCAACATCACGCCCGAGGTCATAGACCCCGCGCTGAACGGCCAGTTGATCCCGTCGTTCGGGGCCTTGCCCGTCGCGGTAGAGCGGTTTTTGGTTTTTCACAAGCACGCCGCCAATTTTCCATGGCGCAGTCAGGCCGCATGGATCGCGGATCAACTTGGCGTCAGCGCCGCAGATCGGGACCAGGCAAAACGTGTTTTCAGGCCCGATCTCTATCGCGAAACCTTTGGACCGGTCGGTGTCGATCTGCCCGGCGCATCCGAAAAAGTCGAAGGCGCATCGCAGCATGCCACCGCTGTTTCCTCCACGCGCGGGCATATGATTCTCGGACCGGATGCTTTTTTTGACGGCAGAACCTTCGATTTCTCGTGAAATCCTGCTCAAAATTCGGGCGAGTTCTGCATCGCAGCAATTATTTTGCTGCAGCGCGTCGGAAAGTGTTGGTGATTGGCGGCACTTCCTGCATGTTGATTACAAGGGCGCTGCAGCCCGCATAAGTTGAATGCCAAAGACGGCGCCAACTCATCCCAAGAGCAAAGCCGCTCGTTTCGTCCCGGATCCTCCTCCCCCGGTGACTAAACGTGCGGCTTTTTTCGTTTTCCGGCCCTCCCCCGGCGCAACCCTAAGGAATTGATATGAAAGCACTTCACTGGACATTGACGGCAACCAGCTTGCTGATGGCAAGCGCGGCCTCCGCCGAATACCTCGATCTTGAAAAAGACGAACTGACCTTTGGCTTTATCAAACTGACCGACATGGCACCGCTCGCCGTGGCCTACGAAAAGGGCTATTTCGAGGACGAAGGCCTGTTTGTGACCCTGACCGCGCAAGCGAACTGGAAAGTGCTGCTGGACGGTGTGATCAGTGGGCAGTTGGACGGCGCGCACATGCTTGCAGGGCAGCCGCTTGCCGCGACAATCGGCTTCGGCACCGAAGCGCACATCATCACGCCTTTCTCGATGGATCTGAACGGCAATGCGATCACCGTATCGAACGAGATCTGGGATCAGATGAAGCCGCATGTGCCGCTGATGGACGATGATCGCCCGCAGCACCCCATCAGTGCCGAGGCGCTGGCCCCCGTGGTCGAAGCCTACGCTGACCGGGGTGAGCCCTTCAACATGGGCATGGTTTTCCCGGTGTCGACACACAACTATGAAATTCGCTACTGGCTGGCCGCTGGTGGCCTCGAGCCGGGGTACTATTCGCCCCAAGACGTGACCGGCACAATCGGCGCAGACGTGCTTTTGTCCGTCACACCGCCCCCCCAGATGCCCGCTACGATGGAAGCAGGCACAATCTTTGGCTACGCGGTTGGGGAGCCATGGAACCAGCAAGCGGTGTTCAAGGGCATCGGCGTGCCGGTCATCACCGACTACGACATGTGGAAAAACAACCCCGAGAAAGTCTTTGGCATCACAAAGGAATTCGCCGACGAGAACCCCAACACTACGTTGGCTTTGACAAAAGCGCTTATTCGCGCAGCCATGTGGCTGGATGAGAACGACAACGCCAACCGCGAAGAGGCCGTCAAAATCCTGAGCCGGTCTGAATACGTCGGCGCAGACGCAGAAGTCATTGCAAACTCTATGACTGGCTTTTTTGAATTCGAAAAAGGTGACGTTCGCCCTGCACCCGACTTCAACGTGTTTTTTCGGTACAACGCCACCTACCCCTTCTATTCAGACGCCATCTGGTACCTGACACAGATGCGCCGCTGGGGTCAGATCGCTGAGCCGAAGTCGGATGAGTGGTTCATTGAGCAGGCCAAGAAAGTCTACCGTCCTGACATCTACCTCAAAGCAGCCGCTCTGCTGGTCGACGATGGCATGGCCGATGAGGATGACTTTCCGTGGGACAGCGACGGTTTCAAGGCAGCGACACCTGCCGAAGACATCATTGATGCGATTCCTTATGACGGCAGAACGCCAAATGCCTACCTCGAAAGTCTGCCGATCGGCCTGAAAGGTGAGCAGATCGTTGTTGGGAACGAAGTTCAGGGGTGACGAGTAACGAAGGGCGGGAAACCGCCCTTTCTACCTCTCTGACGCAACCACCACCCGCGATAGCCGTCCAGACACAAGACACATCGCGTTTCTGACAACGGGTCGTGCCTTGCCGTCAAAAGACAACTCAAGGCGCGCCCGACAGACCACCAAGCCGCACATACGCACCCATTTTTCCGGGGTCATTGCCCCGCCCGCCTCACAAACCAGGAGCGACCTGAGATGACCGCAATTGACCCATCCGAGCTGGAAACCGAAGCGCGCCGCCAGCGCACATTTACCCGCATTAACGCCGCCGACAAATGGTTTCAGGTGCTAGGCCTTGCGTGGGTAACACCGATCCTGAAAGCCACAGCAGGGGATAACCCCAAAGCACAGGTTGGCGAAATCTGGCGTCTGCTGGGCGTACCCTTGCTGGCCATCATGATCTTTCTGGTCGCATGGGGCACGCTGGCGCCCAAGGTGCAGACCAGCCTCGGCGCGATCCCCGGACCCGCGCAGGTGTGGGAACAAGTCATCAATTTGAACGAAGACGCCGCCCGCGAAGCTGAAAAAGAAGCCGCGTTCTACGTCCGGCAGGACGAGCGCAACGCGAAGCTGATTGCGGAGGGCCGCGAGGACCGGGTGAGAGAACGCCTTTATACGGGCAAGCCCACCTACTACGACCAAATCTGGACATCGATCAAAACGGTTTTCTTTGGCTTCCTGATCGCCTCGGCCATCGCCATTCCGCTGGGCATTGCCGCCGGGCTGTCGGTCACTGCAAACGCAGCGCTCAACCCTCTCATTCAGATTTTCAAGCCGGTCTCCCCGCTGGCATGGTTGCCGATTGTGACCATGGTCGTCTCTGCCGTTTATACAACCAATGACGGCATGTTCTCCAAATCGTTCCTGATCTCGGCGATCACGGTGACGCTGTGTTCGCTGTGGCCCACGCTGATCAACACTGCCCTGGGGGTGGCCTCCATCGACAAGGATTTGGTGAGCGTCTCAAAGGTGCTGAAAATGAACACATGGACCAAGATCACCAAACTGGTCCTGCCATCGGCCCTGCCGCTGATCTTTACCGGCCTGCGTCTCAGCCTTGGGGTGGGATGGATGGTGCTGATTGCTGCCGAAATGCTGGCGCAGAACCCCGGCCTTGGCAAATTTGTCTGGGACGAATTCCAGAACGGATCAAGCCAGTCGCTGGCCCGGATCATGGTGGCCGTTTTCACCATCGGGATCATCGGCTTTCTTTTGGACCGGGTGATGTTTGCGCTGCAGTCCATGTTCACCTTCACGAATAACCGGTGATCGCCATGAGCATGATTTCATTCAAGAACGTCTCAAAAAGCTTTGGGCAGGGGGATGCTGCTGCCCACGTCCTCAAGGACATCTCACTCGACGTCGAAGAAGGCGAGTTCCTTGTGCTGCTGGGCTTCTCCGGCACGGGCAAGACCACGCTGATCAACCTGATGGCCGGGCTAGACATGCCAACCTCTGGCGAGGTGACCTTCAAAGGCGCGCAGATCACAGGCCCCGGCCCGGAACGCGGCGTGATCTTTCAAAGCTATTCGCTGATGCCGTGGCTCACGGTGAGTGGCAATGTGGGTCTTGCCGTCGACACACTGTTTCCCGGACTGTCCAAGCCCGAGCGTGAAGAGAAAGTCGCCTACTACGTCAACATGGTAGGCTTAGGCCACGCCACCATGCGCAGGCCTGCGGAGTTGTCCGGCGGAATGCGCCAGCGGGTGAATGTGGCCCGTGCCCTCGCCATGAACCCGGAGGTCTTGTTGCTGGACGAGCCTTTGTCGGCGCTTGATGCGCTGACACGCGCCAACCTCGCCGATGAGATCGAGCATATCTGGGAGCAGGACAAGAAGACTTGCGTTCTGATCACCAATGACGTGGATGAGGCGATCATCCTCGCAGACCGGATCATTGCGCTGAACCCGGACGGCACGCTGGGCGCAGAATTCAAGGTCAGCCTGCCGCGTCCGCGCGACCGGATGGAGATGAACCACAATGACACCTTCAAGTCATTGCGCGCCGATGTGACCAACTACCTGATGGATGTGGGCATCGCGGCCAAGGTCGAAGGGACAAAGCAGCTGCCGGATGTGACGCCAATACATGGGGTACCCGCCGCCGTGGCAGATGCGCAAAAGGGCATGATTGACGAGAGGTTCCTCGACTTCTCTCAGCTACACAAGGTCTATCCGACGCCCAAAGGGCCGCTGACGGTGGTGCAGGACTTCGATCTGAAGATCAACAAAGGCGAGTTCATTTCGCTGATCGGGCATTCGGGCTGCGGCAAATCCACGGTGCTGACCATGGCCGCCGGGCTGAACGACATCTCGAAGGGGGCCATCAAACTCGACGGACGTCACGTGGAGGGTGCGGACCCGGAACGCGCCGTCGTTTTCCAATCGCCCAACCTCTTTCCATGGCTCACCGCCAAGCAGAACGTGGCGATTGGGGTCGACAAAGTCTACCCGCGCGCATCCCTCGCTGAACGGCAGGACGTCGTGGAATACTACCTTGAACGGGTGGGCCTTGCGGATGCGATGGACAAGCAGGCCGCCGATCTGTCCAACGGCATGAAGCAGCGGGTTGGCATTGCACGTGCCTTTGCGCTCAGCCCCAAACTGCTGTTGCTGGATGAACCCTTTGGCATGCTCGACAGTCTGACGCGCTGGGAGTTGCAGGAGGTTCTGATGGAAGTGTGGAGCCGCACCAAAGTCACCGCCATCTGCGTCACCCATGATGTGGACGAGGCCATCTTGCTGGCCGACCGCGTGGTCATGATGACAAACGGGCCGCGCGCGACCATTGGCAAGATCACGGATGTAAAGCTGCCCCGTCCACGCACGCGCAAGGCCTTGCTGGAGCATCCCGATTACTACGCCTACCGGCAGGAAGTGCTCGATTTCCTTGAGGAATACGAACACGGCAACACCTCCAAAAAGGTGTCACCCGCGCCGAAACCGATCGCAGCGGAGTAACGCAGATGACACCCGAGCAAACTAAACCGGTTCAGGGCAGCTTTCCCCAAGCTGTCACGACCTGTGGAGCCACAGCAGAGCTGTTTTGTGCCCACCTTTTCAGCCTTGGTCCGTTGTTCCCGGCAGACCTGACACCCGGCCATGACACAGTCTTGGGTCAGGCGCTGCGGGAACCGCTCGCAAAAGGCCCGTGCGAAACCGTCAGCGCGGGCGTCCGGGCGGCGTGGGCCACAGCCTATGCCACACTTTCGGGCGTGATGACATCCGAAGCTTATCCAACAGAAAGGGCAATATGATGACCCAGAAACTGATCGTGATCGGTGCCGGAATGGCCTCTGGACGGGTGCTGGAACACCTGACCGAACAGGCGCCGGGTGCCTTCGACATCACCCTTTTCAACGCTGAAGAACGCGGCAACTACAACCGCATCATGCTCAGCCCTGTCTTGGCGGGCGACAAGACTTATGACGAGATCGTCACCCATGACGACGCATGGTACAAGGCCGCTGGGGTGACCTGCCGCTTTGGTGAACGGGTCGCAAACATCGACCGCGAGGCCAAGACGGTGACCGCCCCCGATGGCGCGGTGCTGCCTTATGACAAACTGCTGATCGCAACCGGGTCTGATCCCTTCATGATCCCCCTGCCCGGGCACGATCTGGACGGCGTGATCGCCTACCGTGATCTTGAAGACACCGAAACCATGATGGCCATGGGACCTGACAACAAGGTTGTGGTCATAGGGGGCGGCCTTTTGGGGCTGGAAGCCGCAGCCGGTATGGCCGCGCGCGGCGTTGATGTCACCGTGGTGCACATCATGGGTCACCTGATGGAACGGCAGCTTGATGAGGCCGCAGGATACCTCTTGCGCAAAGCGCTGGTGGACAAGGGTATCACGGTCAAATGCTCTGCCAACTCCAAGGAAATTCTGGGCGAGAACGGCAAAGTGCGCGCGTTGTTGCTGGATGATGGCACCGAACTGCCCTGCGATCTTCTGGTGATGGCTGTGGGCATCCGCCCGTCAGTGGGTCTGGCCAAGGGCGCAGGCCTTGCGGTGGGTCGCGGCATCCATGTGGACGACCAGATGATTACATCTGACGCGGATGTGTTGGCCGTGGGCGAATGTGTGGAGCATGATGGCGCGCTGTTTGGGCTGGTTGCACCGCTCTATGATCAGGCGAAGGTTGTCGCAGCGACACTCTTGGGGAATGAGGCGGCCTTTGTTCAGAAAGAGCTGTCAACCAAGCTCAAGGTAACAGGCTGCGATCTCTTCTCTGCCGGTGATTTTGCCGACGGCGAGGGGCGCGAAGACATTGTGTTCCGCGATCCGGCCCGCGGTGTGTATCGCCGGCTGGTGATCGAAGCGGACAAGGTGATTGGCGCGGTGATGTACGGCGACACTGCCGACAGCAATTGGTTTTTCGGCCTCATCCGCGACAAGACCGACATTTCCGAGATGCGCGAGACGCTCATTTTTGGTCCCGCTTATCAGGGAGGGACCCCCCTGGACCCGTTGGCAGCCGTTGCAGCCTTACCGCGTGACGCGGAAATCTGTGGGTGTAACGGCATTTGCAAAGGACAGATCGAAGACGCCATCGCAGGCGGTGCAACCGATTTAGGGGCTGTCCGGGCGACCACAAAAGCCTCCGGGTCCTGCGGCACCTGCACCGGTTTGGTCGAACAAGTCCTGGCGGTCACACTGGGCGATGCCTTCGTGATCCCTGCGGCACAGGGCATCTGCAGCTGCACGGACATGAGCCACGAAGACGTCCGGCGGATGATCAAATCGCAAAAGCTTACGTCGATGGCAGCGGTCTGGCAGGAGTGCGGCTGGAAGACATCCTGCGGCTGTCATGTCTGCCGCCCGGCGTTGAATTTCTACCTGCTGGCGGACTGGCCGCTTGAATACAGGGATGATCCGCAAAGCCGATTCATCAACGAACGCAAGCACGCAAACATCCAAAAGGACGGCACATTCTCTGTGGTGCCGCGCATGTGGGGCGGGATCACCACGCCGGATGAATTGCGCGCAATCGCCGATGCGGCCGACAAATATCAAGTGCCCACGGTCAAGGTGACCGGAGGGCAGCGCATCGACCTTCTGGGGGTCAAAAGCGAGGATCTGCCTTCGATCTGGTCTGACCTGAATGCGGCGGGCATGGTGTCGGGCCACGCCTATTCCAAAGGTCTGCGCACGGTGAAGACCTGTGTGGGGACCGATCATTGCCGCTTTGGCACCCAAGACAGCACCGGGCTTGGCATCAAGCTGGAAAAGATACTGTGGGGGTCGTGGACGCCGCATAAACTCAAACTCGCCGTCTCAGGTTGCCCGCGCAACTGTGCGGAGGCCACCTGCAAGGACATCGGCGTGGTCTGCGTAGACAGCGGCTATCAGATCAGCATCGGTGGCGCGGCGGGCATGGACGTCAAGGAAACGGAGTTTCTGGTGCAGGTCGCGACCGAAGACGAAGCGCTGGATGTCGTGATGGCGGTCACCCAATTGTACCGTGAACATGCGAAATACCTTGACCGGATTTACAAGTGGATCAGCAAAGTCGGGCTTGAGTGGGTAAAAGAGCGCGTAGTTGACGATCTGCAAGAACGGGCAGCGCTTGTTGCCCGGTTTGAGCTGAGCCAGTCGGTTTATCGCAAGGATCCGTGGGCAGAACATACCTCAAAACGGGCCGAGACCTATCAACCCTTGGCCAATCTGGCACTGGAGGCTGCAGAATGACAACCTGGATCGATATTGCCCCCTTGGGGTCCATTCCGCAGCGTGGGGCGCGCGTTGTGCGCACGGCACATGGCTGCGTGGCGGTGTTTCGCACAGGGGCCGATGAGGTCTTTGCCCTCGACAATGCCTGCCCGCATAAAGGCGGGCCATTGGCCGAAGGCATCGTGCATGGCACGTCGGTCACCTGCCCTTTGCACAACTGGGTGATATCGCTGGAGACCGGGCAGGCCCAAGGGGCGGATGAGGGCAGTGTGGCCACTTATCCTGCCCGGGTCGAACACGGACGGGTTTTGTTGTCTGATGTGTTTCTGCGCGCGCGGGCCATGGCATGACCCTGACGCGCACCACCTGTCCTTATTGCGGTGTGGGCTGCGGCGTGCTGGCGGGGCCTGACGGCACCATCAAGGGCGATCCCGAGCACCCTGCGAACTTTGGGCGCCTTTGTTCAAAGGGATCGGCGCTCGGCGAGACCCTCGATCACGAGGGTCGTCTTCTCACACCGCAGATCGGCAAGCGGCCCGCCAGTTGGGACGCCGCACTCGATCTGGTCGCAAGCCGGTTCGCCCGTGCCATCGCAGAGCACGGCCCGGACAGCGTGGCGTTCTATGTCTCGGGACAGTTGCTGACCGAAGACTACTATGTCGCCAACAAGCTGATGAAAGGATACATTGGCTGTGCCAATATTGACACGAATTCGCGGCTCTGCATGGCGTCATCGGTAGCGGGTCACAAACGCGCCTTTGGCAGCGACACGGTGCCCGGCACCTATGCGGATCTCGAAGAGGCTGACCTGATCGTACTGGTGGGATCAAACCTCGCGTGGTGTCATCCTGTGCTGTACCAGCGGATTGCCGCGGCAAAGGAGGCGCGTCCATCGCTGCAAGTGGTCAACATTGACCCACGGCGCACGGCGACATCTGCATTGGCCGACATGCATCTGGCCATCGCACCTGATGGGGACACAGCGTTGTTCACTGGCTTGCTCTCGCATCTGGCAGACACCGGCGCGCTGGATCAGACCTATGTGGACCAGCACGTGAATGGGTGCGACGCGGCCATCACAGCCGCGCGGGCGAGCAATACAAAGGCAAGCGGGCTAAGCGACAGTGAACTGCAGCAGTTTTTCCAGTTGTGGCAAACGACGAAGAAGGTGGTCACGGTCTACAGTCAGGGGGTGAACCAGTCCGCCCATGGGACTGACAAGGTATCCGCCATTCTGAACTGCCATCTGGCAACGGGCCGTATTGGTTTGCCGGGGTGTGGGCCCTTCTCTGTCACAGGGCAGCCCAACGCCATGGGCGGCCGCGAGGTTGGTGGGTTGGCCAACATGCTGGCCAATCACCTCAGCATCGAGGATGAGACCCACAGAGCCTGCGTGCAGACCTTTTGGAACAGCCCCACAATTGCGGAACAACCGGGGCTGAAGGCGGTTGATCTGTTCAACGCCTGCCGCACTGGCAAGATCAAGGCGCTTTGGGTGATGTCGACAAATCCGGCTGTTTCGATGCCCGATGCAGATGGCGTGGCTGCCGCAATCGACGCCGTGCCCTTTGTTGTCGTGAGCGATATCATCGAGCGCACAGATACCGGCGATCTGGCTGATGTTCTGCTCCCTGCTGCGGGATGGGGTGAGAAAGACGGCACGGTCACCAATTCAGAGCGGCGCATTTCACGGCAGCGCGCCTTTCTGCCGGCACCGGGCGAGGCACGACCGGATTGGCAGATCATCTGCGATGTGGCCACGCGAATGGGGTTCACATCAGGGTTCGACTATGCCGGGCCAAAGGACATCTTTGGCGAATACGTCGCATTGGCCAAGGCCACTGAAACCTTCGATCTTGATCTCGACCTCAGCGTTTTTTCAGACATCGACTACGCCGACCTGATCCCGACACAGTGGCCGCGCAACGATCACCGCTTTTTCGCGGATGGCAAATTCTATCACGCCGACGGACGGGCAAAGATGATCCCTGTGGAGCAGGCCAAAGCCAGAGCAAAAGGTCTGACCCTGAACACCGGACGCACGCGCGACCAGTGGCATACGATGACCCGCACCGGCAAAAGCGCGCGTCTGGGTGCCCATATGGCGGAGCCTTTTGCAGAGATTCACCCGCATGACGCACAAGCCCTCAAACTGGAGCCGGGTGATCTGGTGGAACTGGCGTCGCTTTATGGCACGGTCCTGCTGCGCGCGCTGGTGACGGACAGGGCGGCAAAAGGATCACTTTTTGCGCCGATGCACTGGACCCAGCAACGCGCGCCCAAGAGCCGCATCAACACGCTTACCGCACCGGTCACCGACCCGTCGTCAGGGCAACCTGCGCTCAAATCCTCTGTTGTGACCGCAAAACGGGCACAAATGGCGTGGTACGGGTTTGCCGCCAGCACAAGACAGCCAAAGCCCTATGCGGATTATGCCGCTGTGGCGCGCAGCAAGACGGGTTGGCAGATCGAATTGGCAAGCCATGCGCCCGCTGATGACTGGGCGGTCGAGGCGCAGCGGGCCACAGGCATTGCGGAGGCTCAGAGCATTGTGCTGGAAGACAGCAAAACCGGTCTGGTGCGCGTCGGTTTCTACGTCGAGGGGCGTCTGGAGGGTCTGTTCTTTGCCAGCCGCACACCGGTGGCCCTGTCACGAGGCCACGCCATTTCTTTGATCGGCACCAACGCGTCCGGACTGGCAGCCCTGTCGGGGCGCGCATCCGCCGCGATGCCGGACCCCGGCCCCACCATTTGCGCCTGTCTCAATGTGGGCCGCACGCAGATCCTTGACGCCATTGCAGGCGGGGCTGGCAGCGTTGCGGCACTGGGAGAGGTGACCTGTGCGGGCACCAATTGCGGCTCGTGCAAACCGGAGTTGGCAGCTTTGCTTGAGGCGGTGCCCTTGCCGCTGGCCGCAGAATGAGCCTCGCACCATTCGTCCGGGTCGTGGCACAGGGCAAGGGCCGCGCCCGCGCGCTGTCTTTGAATGAAGCGCAGCAGGCAATGACGCTGATCCTGTCAGGAGATGCAGCACCTGAGGCGGTTGGCGCGCTCTTGATGGTGTTGCGTCTTCGCGGTGAAACCGCTGAGGAAATTGCAGGCTTTACCGCAGCATTGCGGGCACATGTGGCAACAACCGTGCCAAAAGCAGACATCGACTGGCCGTCTTATGCCGCAGGTCGGACACGCGGCGCGCCGCTGTTCCTGCTGAGTGCCGAACTGGTTGCGCAAGCGGGCTACAGCGTCTGCATGCACGGGATCAACACGCACCAACGGGCGGCGGCGCAGATGCGCAGCCTGATCCCACAGGTTGCCCCCAACATCGACTACCGCCCGCTTGAAAGCCTGTCGCCCAAGGCGCTTGACCTCTTGCAACTTCGCGACACTTTCGGGCTGCGGTCCTGCATCAACACGGTTTTGCGCATGTGGAACCCCAGTGGCGCCAACCTGAGCGTGCAGGGTGTGTTTCATGGCGTCTATCGCGGCATCCAAAGCGATGCTACAGCGTTGCTTGGGCCGCAGGATCAGATCGTGATCAAGGGCGGCGGTGGCGAATTTGAACGCCACCCGGCCAAGGACATCAGCCTGTACGGATGGCGCAACGGACAGCCCATAAGCGCCAGGGCACAGGCGATGCGCGATGAGACGCGACGCTTGCACGAGCCAGATGAAACGCTGGACCTTGAGGCACTGTGGCGCGGCGACATCCGGAATGACTTTGCCCGGGACGCCGTGATTGGAACGGCGGCTCTGGCCCTGTGGGCCGTTGGCCACTGCCCGACTTTAGACGAAACCGAACGCTTTGCCGCCACCCTCTGGCACAAGCGTTACGTGACAGAGAGGTTGTCCGCATGAAGACCTTCCCGATGTTCTTGCAAATGGCAGGTCACCGCGTAGTGATCGCAGGCGGCGGCGAACAAGCCGCCCAAAAGACGCGGTTGATGCTGAAAACGGAGGCCAGAATACACGTTCTTGCGGATGATCTGGAGCCGGAGTTGCAAGCGCTGGCCGACAGCGGACGGATTACGCAGCAGCGCGGCGCGGTCACACCAAACCATTTCGCGGATGCCGCCCTCGTCTTTGTAGCGACGGGATGTCCCGGTCTGGATGCCGCCTTGCATGATCTGGCCAAAGTCGCAGGCGCGCTGGTGAATGTTGTGGATCAACCCGGCCTTTGCGACGCGATCACACCGTCGATTGTGGATCGTGACCCGGTGGTCGTGGCCATCGGCACCGAAGGAACAGCCCCGGTGCTGGCCCGTCAGATCAAAACCAAAGTAGAGCAAATGCTGGAACCCCGGCTGGGTGATCTTGCCTCGCTTGCCGGACGTTTGCGGGGGTTTGCCGCCATGCGTCTGCCCCCGCGGGCGCGGCGGGATCTGTGGCGCTGGGTATTCTCCGGTCCGCCACGTGAGGCACATGGGCGCGGGGCCGAACGGGAAGCCGCAGACCTTATAAAGGCGGCGATTGATGCAGGCGGCATCGACACTGCCAAGGGGGGCAGCGTCTCGCTTGTGGGGGCAGGCCCCGGCAGCGCAGATTTGATCACCTTGCGCGGCGTGCAACGGCTGCAAGAGGCCGACATCATCTTTTACGACCGTCTGGTTGCGGCAGACGTGCTGGAACTGGCCCGCCGCGATGCGGAACGCGTGCACGTGGGCAAGATGCCCGGCTGTCACAGTTGGCCGCAGGAGAAAATCAGCGCGCATATCGTCGCTGCCGCCCAGCGGGGGTTGCGCGTGGTGCGCCTCAAGTGCGGTGATCCGGGTATCTTCGCCAGATCGACCGAAGAAATCGACGCTCTGGAAGCGGCCGGTGTTCCCTTTGAAATCGTGCCCGGTGTGACAGCCGCGTGCGGGGCCGCAGCAGCACTCAACCAACCCCTGACCTCCCGGTCAGAGATTGACACATTGGTTTTGACGACGGGCCACACGGTCACAGGCGAAGCTGTCCCTGTGTGGCTAGAGCATTTGCGTCCGGGGAGTTGCGTGGCGTTTTATATGGGCACACGCGCGGCCAGCATGATGGATGCCGCCCTGAAGGCCCATCCCGAACGGCACCGTATGGACATTCGGGTTGTGCATCATGCGCAAGGGGAGGCCGAGCGGCAGATCACGGCGCGCCCCGGCGAATTGTCCACTGTCCTTGCGGAAGAAGGGATCACCGACACCGCGATGATCCTGATCAGCCTTGCGCATGAGACGAAAGCCACCCCAGCCAAGGCGCACCCGCACCTGCGCGCGGTAGAGGTGGCCTGACGCCGTAGCGCTTCAGGCGGATTGCACAGTGACTTCCTGATCTACTGCGAGGATCGCGTCGATCCCGGCCCCACCGGCAGAATAGTCGAACACATTCACCGTGCGGCCATCGACCTCTTCGGTCTGCGCGCGCTGGGTGTAGTTGTTGAAATCCGTCAGCGCCAGCGTGTCGCCTGCATCGCCGTTGATCGACAGCATCGGCCCAAAGGTCTGCCCGTTGAAGAGTGCGTCAAGCAATGGATCGATGCTGCCTGACTGGTCGAAAACGTTATCCACCGACAGCGTCAGCGTGTCGTCGCCTGCGCCATCCTCTATGCTGAGCACTTCAATTTCGCGCATCTCGAAGCCATCAAGACCTGTGCTCAAATCCAAAACAGACAAGTCAATGGTGCCTAAATCACCGAAAAAGGCTGTGTCCCGCCCCCCAAAGCCGCCATCGATCTCTGAATTACTCAGCGTATTGACCGATAAGAGATCGTCGCCTTCCCGGCCCTCCAGCGTACTACCGGTCAA
>JBGCEG010000016.1:0-26242 GCA_045106135.1 Roseobacter sp.
ATAAGCACCGCCGAGCATCAGCAGCGGTGTGATCGCCCATGGTGCAAACTGCGATAGCAAAAGCCCTGCGGGCAAAAGATACAGAAGTTTATTCTTGAAGGAGCCCTTGGCGATGCGCCAGATGATCGGCAATTCACGCTCTGCCGCGAAGCCTTTGACGTATTTCGGGGTCACCGCCGCATCGTCGATCACGGCGCCCGCAGCCTTCGATCCGGCCTTGACCGCCTGACCCACCACATCGTCCAGCGACGCCGTTGCAACCTTTGCAATGCCTGCCACATCGTCGAGTAACGCAAGTAATCCGCTCATCGCACCAACCTTCCGAACAATCCCGCTGTCCAAGCGAGAGACCTAGCGCCGATTAACCAACATGACAATCACCACAATTTCCCGGATGCCGGGATTCCGGTACCGCTAACGGTAAAGTTTAACGCTAACACACGGTAATTTATGAGAATAAATCATTTCGCATTTGCGGCATAACGCGTATATCGACCCCAGATGAGGTGTACGGAGGGTATGATGTCAGTCAAGGTAGGAATTAACGGGTTTGGTCGTATTGGACGCTGCACGCTGGCGCATATCATCGGATCGGCACGCAATGACATTGATGTGGTTGCCATCAACGCAACCGGCCCTCTTGAGACCGCAGCACATCTGATCAAATACGACAGCGAACACGGACGCTTCCCCGGCGAAGTCAAAGTGGCCAACAATGCGCTGGACCTGGGGCGTGGCCCCATCCGCATGATGTCAAGCTACGACCTCGACAGCCTGAACTGGGAAGGCGTCGATGTCGTTCTGGAATGCACCGGCAAGTTCAACGACGGCGAAAAAGCCAAAACGCACATCAAACGCGGCGCAGAGCGGGTTCTGATTTCGGCACCTGCCAAGAACGTGGATCGCACGGTTGTGTTTGGCGTGAACCATCGTGATCTCATCAGCTCTGACGCGGTCGTCTCAAACGGGTCCTGCACCACCAATTGCCTTGCACCGCTCGCGAAGGTTCTGGATGAGGCCATCGGGATTGAACGCGGTATCATGACCACGATCCACTCCTACACTGGCGATCAGCCCACATTGGACCGGCGGCACGATGACCTGTACCGGGCACGCGCCGCTGCGATGGCAATGATCCCAACGTCTACCGGTGCTGCAAAAGCACTGGGTGAAGTCCTGCCAAATCTGATCGGAAAACTTGACGGCACCGCCATCCGCGTGCCAACCCCGAATGTTTCTGCGGTTGATCTGACCTTTGAAGCCTCCAGAGATGTCACCGTGGATGAGGTGAACGCAGCCCTTGCCGAGGCCGCCGCAGGTCCAATGTCGCGCGTGTTGTCGTATGACCCGGAACCAAAAGTGTCTGTGGACTTCAACCATACGGAATTCAGCTGCATCTTTGCGCCGGAGCAAACCAAAGTCATCGGCAGCCGCACCGTGCGTGTGTTGGCATGGTACGATAACGAATGGGCATTTTCGGCGCGTATGGCGGATGTTGCAGCGACGCTTGGCAGGCTCTGACGCTATCCCTCCTGCTTGCTCTGCATGGCGTTGACTGCCATACCGTGCCCGACGGCGCATCTGCGTCGCTCTGGAGCGGCTATGACCAACCGAATTGCCATTGTTCTGGGCATTCTGACCTTGACTGCGATAGCGATTGACGTAGCCGTATTTGGTGCGGACAACCTCTTGTTTTTGTCCAAAAAAATCATGGACCTGATCGAATGGCTGGCCTTCTGGCGTTGACCATCTATCTGTCGTTCTCACGAAAGACGAAGAAACGACATGACACTCAAACTTGCGATCAACGGCTTCGGACGCATCGGGCGTAATATTCTGCGGGCGCTGTGCGAAGATGGCCGGGACGACATCGAAATTATCGCGATCAACGACCCTGCACCTACCGAAACTCTGGCACATCTGTTCGAGTTTGATAGCTTTCATGGCAGGTTTTCGGGATCGGTCGAAACCGACGGCGACAGCTTGATCGTGAACGGAAAACACATTGCTGTGTCGCATCTGGATCACCCTTCCCAACTCCGCTGGTCTGAGGTGGACATCGCCCTTGAATGCAGCGGGCATTTCACTGCCCTGGATGCCGCGCGTGAACACCTGAAGAATGGCTCAACACGGGTTCTTTTGTCCGCCCCGGCCAAGGGCGATATGCCAACGCTGGTCTATGGCGTGAACAATGAAGTCATCGCAGGCGACCATCTGTTGGTGTCAAACGGATCATGCACCACAAACTGTCTGGTTCCTGTGGCCCATGTGTTGCACGAGGCCTTTGAAATTCAGCACGGGATGATGACAACCGTGCACAGTTACACGGGCAACCAACCCACCCATGACGCCCCGCATGCCGATCTCTACCGGGCGCGTGCTGCGGCGTTGTCGATGATCCCCACCTCCACCGGTGCCGCAGAAACCCTGGGGCTCGTGCTGCCGGACCTGGCGGGAAAGATCACCGGACATGCGATCCGGGTGCCCTGCCCCAACGTGTCCTGCGTCGATCTGTGTGTCGAGGTGCGGGATACCGTCACCGCCGATCAGGTCAACCAAGCGTTTGAAAAAGCGGCCCAAACCACGCTAAAAGGGGTTGTGTCCACGACGTCTCGCAAGTTGGTGTCGATGGACTTTGCCCATCATCCCGACAGCGCGGTTGTCGCTACCGATCAGACACGCGTCCAGTCCGGCAAAATGGTGCGGGTTCTGGCATGGTATGACAACGAATGGGGGTTCTCAAACCGGATGCTGGATGCAGCGAGGCTTATGGGGCGCCAGTTGTCCGCTTAGGCGGGCCAAACCGTTCCACGAGGGCCACATTCACCGCAGGCGTGACGAATTTGCTGACATCCCCCTGCAAGCGGGCGATTTCTTTGACCAATTTGCTGGCGATGGCCTGATGTTCGGCCTCTGCCATCAGAAACACAGTCTCGATCGTGTTATCAAGCTGCCGGTTCATGCCAACCATTTGGTATTCGTACTCAAAATCCGCCACAGCGCGCAGCCCGCGCACAATGATCTGCGCCCCCACATCCCGCGCGCAGTCAATCAGCAGGTTTTCGAAGGGATGCGCGACAATCTCAATGCCAAACTTTTCGGACATGCCTGCGCATTCGGATTCGACCATGGCGACGCGTTCTTCCAAGGTGAAAAGCGGTCCCTTGTCGCGGTTGATGGCAACCCCGATCACCAGACGGTCCAGCAGCGCACTGGCGCGACGAATGATGTCCAAATGCCCATGTGTCACCGGATCAAAGGTTCCCGGGTATAAACCAACGCGCATAAAAGTCGTCCTGCCAATCTGCCTTTTGGGAAAGCATCACCTTAACGCGATGAATGCAAGTCTTTCTCTTAAAACGAGAAAACAGGTGGGCTCAATGGCCCATGATCATCCCTTCGAGCGCGTCTTTCTCCATGGCAAGCTCCATCAGGCGGGCTTTGACCACATCCCCCAGAGAGATCACCCCTACCAGCTTGCCGGTCTCAATCACCGGCATGTGTCTGAAACGCCCGTCCGTCATTTTCTGAAGCACCACATCTGCAATATCATCAAGCCTGCAGGTGACCAGTTTCGACGTCATCAGGTCGCTGACTGTACAGCTCAGGCAACCAGCGCCCCGGGCGGCAAGTTCACGCACGATATCACGCTCCGATAAAATGCCGTCAGCGGCGGCCCCGTCCTGGGAGACGATCACGGTTCCGATGCGCTTTTCGCTCAACAATTTTACGGCGTCCGACACCGGCATCGTGGGGGGAACTGTAAACACGCCCTCTTGTGCCTTGGATTTAAGGATTTGAGACACGAGCACAATGCGACCTCCTCATGACAACTTCGTGAACACGTCCAGCGTGTGCGCAAAGACGGATCAAGTCAAGCCAACGCTTCAAGTCGGGCAACTTCGGCGCGCAAACCAGCGCCAAGCACCTCGGCAAATCGGGTCAACCGCGTGTTTTTACGGTCATCCAGATGCCGGATAAGGTAAAAACTCCGCGTCAGAGACACCTGATCGGTCAGCACACGCTGGACGCCCGGTGCGGCTGGAAGGGCAAAATCATGCGCAATCCCGATGCCGCTGCCTTGCCGTAGCCAGTTCAGCTGAACCGACACCGAATTTGACGCAAGCGCCACCCGGGACAGGCCAACCTCAGAAAGATAGTCCAGTTCACGGTCAAAGATCATGTCCGAAATATAGCCGATGACCCGATGCCCTTTAAGATCCTGCACCGTGGTCACGGGCTCATTGCGGTCCAGATAGCTGGCACTGGCCGCCAGATGCAGCTTGTAGTCAGTGAGCTTTTGAACCATCAGCCGACCCGCCACCGGGGCACTGACCGCGATGGCCATGTCCGCCTCGCGCCGCGACAGGTTAAAGACCCTCGGCAAGGCCACAATCTGAATGTCGAGGTCCGGGTTTTGATCGCAAATGTTCGCACAGACCTGCGGCAGCAAGTAGTTGGCGACCCCATCCGGCGCGCCGATCCTGATTTGCCCGGTCAGGTGATCGTCAGATACCGGCAGATCGGCAATCGCCATGCGCATGGCCTGTTCTGCGGCTTCGGCCCTCACCTGCAAATCGCTCCCCATCTGGGTCAGGGCATATCCCTGAGGCGACTTCAGGAACAAAACCGCCTGCAGCCCTGTCTCAAGCCGTTGAACCCGCCGACCCACCGTCGCCGCATCGACGCGCAATGCTTTCGCCGCCGCGGTCAGGCTCTTTTCGCGGGCAACCGCCAGAAACACCCGCAGGTCATCCCAATTGTCGTAAATGGCCCGTCCTCCCGATTTTCATATTGCATTTTTGCAAAATGACTTTGACTTCTTGCCACTTTTCACGGGCATTTCGCAAGACTACTATACGCATGAAGCGGCGATAGGCGCCGCAAACAGATCAGGGAGAGAGCGATGCAGGAACTCACGCACTACATTAATGGCGCGCATGTCAAAGGAACCTCGGGGCGGTTTGCCGATGTGATGAACCCTGCCACAGGTGAGGTCCAGGCCACAGTTCCGCTTGCCTCCACAAATGAAGTGGCGCAAGCCATTGAGATCGCAGCCAAAGCACAGCCCGCATGGGCTGCAACAAACCCACAGCGCCGGGCGCGCGTGATGATGAAATTCGTGGACCTGCTGAACCGCGACATGGACAAGCTTGCCGAAGCCCTGAGCCGTGAACATGGCAAGACCCTGCCCGATGCCGCAGGCGATGTTCAGCGCGGTCTGGAAGTGGTCGAATACTGCATCGGTGCGCCGCAAATGCTCAAGGGCGAATACACCGACAGCGCAGGCCCCGGCATCGACATGTATTCGATGCGTCAGGCGCTTGGCGTGACCGCGGGCATTACCCCGTTCAATTTTCCGGCCATGATACCGATGTGGATGTTTGCGCCCGCGATTGCTTGCGGCAACGCCTTCATCCTCAAGCCGTCCGAACGAGACCCCTCCGTGCCGTTGATGCTGGCGGAAATGATGGAAGAAGCAGGGCTGCCAAAAGGCATCTTGCAGGTGGTCAACGGCGACAAAGAAGCCGTGGACGCGCTGCTGCACCACGACGTTGTGCAATCCATTGGCTTTGTAGGATCAACGCCGATTGCCGAATACATCTATTCAACGGGCTGCGCCAACGGCAAACGGGTGCAGTGTTTTGGTGGTGCCAAGAACCACATGATCATCATGCCGGATGCGGACATGGATCAGGCGGCAGATGCGCTGATCGGCGCAGGCTACGGGGCGGCGGGCGAACGCTGCATGGCAATCTCGGTCGCCGTGCCTGTGGGCGATGATACCGCAGACCGGTTGATCGAAAAGCTGGTGCCCCGCATCGAAAAGCTGAAGGTCGGCCCCTACACGGCCGGCAATGACGTGGATTACGGCCCGGTTGTCACAGCGGCCGCAAAGGCGAATATTGAACGGCTGGTGCAGACCGGTGTAGATCAGGGGGCCAAGCTTGTTGTCGATGGGCGCGGGTTCAACCTGCAAGGCTACGAGGACGGTTTCTTTGTCGGGCCGCACCTTTTTGACCATGCGACCAAGGACATGGACATCTACAAAGAGGAAATCTTTGGCCCGGTGCTGACGACCGTGCGCGCCCAAACCTACGAAGAAGCGATTGGGCTGGCGATGGACCATGAATACGGCAATGGCACCGCGATCTTTACCCGTGACGGTGACGCCGCCCGTGACTTTGCCAACCGGATCAACATTGGCATGGTGGGCATCAACGTCCCGATCCCCGTGCCGCTGGCCTATCACACCTTCGGCGGCTGGAAGAAATCGGTGTTCGGGGACCTCAACCAGCACGGCCCCGATGCCTTCAAGTTTTACACGCGCACCAAAACGGTAACCGCGCGTTGGCCGTCTGGCATCAAAGAGGGCGGTGAGTTTTCGATCCCTGTAATGGAATGATGCAAAAGCGCCCGGGCCTTGTGACCCGGGCGCGTGAATACCGTAGGCAAGAAAAAAGGCGGCACGCGGCCGCCTTTCGCTCTTGAATGCCTACTGCTTCAAGACTTTTTGCGGCGACGCATCGCAACCATCCCGCCAAATCCGACCATCAGCATCCATCCTGCCGCAGGCAGTGGCACTGACGACAAAGGGCCCGGACCAGTCGATGATGTGTCGCGCCCAAAAGCAATCCAGTTGCTCAGGCCTTTATTGTTGGCCGTCTCAAAATCCAGATCGCCCGACAGCCCGCTGTCAAATCTGTAGGCCGCAAACTGTGGACCAGACTTCAGCAACACCGCGACCATCCCAAAGGTGTTGCTGTCCAAAGTAATCGTCCCCTGTTTCTGGTAAGGGTCCCGACTCTATCCACCTCTACCCAGTCGGTGAACCCGAACAACCCGGTTACAGAGGCAAAGGAATCCGCGTTTGCATCTACTTGCTGCGCATTCCCGTCAATCGACCCGAAACAAGCGTCCGGCCCCTGATCTACGTCAGACGTGTTACAGGCCGGGCTTGTTTGCGTGTAATTCATTGAGGCCGCATGCAATGACCCTGCGCCAAATAGGAACAGTGCAGCGGCGGCGGGTATGGCTGCGGAAAGTGCTGCGGACCTTAAAAAGAGAATTTTCATATCGATCCGCCGAAATAATTATTTTCAACATAACTAACCAAGCTCAACACGTTGCGACTCGACGCACCAAAATTACGTTACCGGTTTGCAATAAAAGGCGAAATTCTGCGTCAAACCTCTACCTGGGCGCGAATTTGTTGCCCTCAACGGCTGATTTGATCAACTCTGGCTGATCCAAATCCGAAGCAGCATCTGCTTTCATGGACCATGACGTTTTTTGAGACAGGGCCTTGGCCTTGCAAGCCAAGCTGCGACGCGCAATATCTCAGGCCTGATTTGCAAAGAGAAAAACGCCGATATGCAAGATGTTCAGATTGTCCAAAACGGGGTCACAGGACGGATCACCTTAAACCGCCCGGACGCGCTCAATGCGATGACCTACGACATGTGTCTGGCCATCGAAAAGGCCTTTGACGACTGGGCTGCAGATGACACTATTGCCTGCGTGATCCTGGATGCCACAGGCGACAAAGCCTTTTGCGCGGGCGGCGACATTGCGGAGCTTTATCGCACAGGCATGGCCGGGGACTATGCCTACGGTCAAAGGTTCTGGGCCGATGAATACGGGTTGAACGCCAAGATTTTCAACTACCCCAAACCTGTGGTCTCATTTCTGCAAGGATTCACCATGGGCGGCGGTGTCGGACTTGGCTGTCATGGCACGCACCGCATTGTTGGCAACAGCAGCAAGATCGCGATGCCCGAATGCGGCATTGGCCTTGTTCCGGATGTGGGGGGCTCACTTTTGCTGGCCCTTGGCCCGGGCAGAACCGGCGAATATCTTGGCATCACAAGCACCCGCATGAATGCCGCCGATGCCATCTATGCGGGGTTTGCTGATGCTTTCATCCCCGAAGCCAAATGGCCCGATCTGATTGAAGCGCTGGAAAAGACGGGCGATTGCGATTTGATCGCATCGGCCGCACAAGCGCCCGGCCCCTCTTCGTTGGAGCGCGACCAAAACGCGATTGACGCTTTGTTTGCCGGTGAAAGCCTGACCGACGTGCTGAACGCGCTAAGCGCTGAGGACAGCGACTTTGCTCAGGCCGCGATCAAAGCGATGAGCCGCAACAGCCCCTTGAGCATGGCCTGCACTTTGGAGATTTTGCACCGTTTGCGCGGGCCATCAATCTCAATGGAAAAGGCGCTTGATCTGGAATACCGGTTCACCTCCCGCGCAATGGCCCATGGCGATTTTCTTGAAGGCATACGCGCGGCCATCATCGACAAGGATCGCGCGCCGAAATGGCAGTTTGCTGACCGGCTTGTACCTGCCGTTGCGGTCAGTAAGATGCTGATGCCGCAGAACCACGCGCAGGAAAAGGAACAGAAAATGGCAAAGATCGGCTTTATCGGGTTAGGTAACATGGGCGCGCCGATGGCCGCTAATCTGGCAAAAGCAGGCCATCAGGTCGCGGGCTATGATGTGGCCGGGACAACGGCAGACGGCGTGCAGGTGGCGGCATCCCTGACCGATGCGGTCGCGGGCAAGGACATCGTGATCACCATGCTGCCCGATGGGGCGATCCTGCGCCGTGTCGCGGCAGAGGCTGTGCCGCAGATGACTGCAGGCGCGCTGCTGCTGGATTGCTCTACAGTGGATGTGGAAAGCGCGCGCGTCGTGGCAGATCAATGCGCGACCGCGCAGGTGATGTTTGCCGATGCGCCCGTGTCCGGTGGCATTGGCGGGGCGTCGGCAGGCACGCTGACCTTCATGGTGGGCGGCACATCTGAAGCGTTTGGCACCGCCACCCCCCTTTTTGACGTTATGGGACAGAAAGCTGTGCATTGTGGCGATGCCGGTGCCGGACAGGCCGCAAAAATCTGCAACAACATGATCCTTGGGGCGACCATGATCGCGACCTGTGAGGCCTTCGCGCTGGCCGACAAGCTGGGCCTAGACCGCCAGCGCATGTTCGATGTTGTCAGCACCTCGTCAGGCTTTTCATGGTCGATGAACACGTACTGCCCTGCCCCCGGCGTTGGCCCGCAAAGCCCTGCCGACAACAGCTACAAGCCCGGGTTCGCAGCCGAATTGATGCTGAAGGATCTTGGGCTAAGCCAACAGGCCGCAGAAACTGCCGATGCGGACACACCCATGGGGGCACTGGCGCTCGCGCTCTACCAACGGTTTGTCGAGCAGGAAGACGGGAGGGGTC
This sequence comes from Roseobacter sp., assembly GCA_045106135.1. Lineage (GTDB taxonomy): Bacteria > Pseudomonadota > Alphaproteobacteria > Rhodobacterales > Rhodobacteraceae > Roseobacter. The sequence goes on from JBGCEG010000016.1 coordinate 9,236, forward strand.
AGGATTTCTCGGCCATGCTGCCCCGCTTTGAAAAACGCGGCAGACCGACTGAGTAGACCTGACCCGCTGAGGGATTACCTACTGACACACGGCGGCAAAGGGCCTAAGACTACCGGGCCCTTCCGCATTTGCCCCTGAGCGTGTTACCGCACAAAGATTGCAGGCCTGCGCGGAAAACTGCACATCGCCACATTGCTATTGTGGCCTGCCTTTTCTATGACCCACCTGCCGCCGCGCGCGTTGCATTTTTCGGACGGGCGTTATTTTGAAAGTGAGCATATGAAACACTGGTTTTTCGGCGTTATCGCAACAATCCTCGCGCTGTTGGCCCCTGCGGCCCTGATGGCACAGCAGGCCGCCCCGTCTTCCGAGGCACAACAACTGATCGATTTGCTGGAAAATCCCGAAGCGCGCGAGGCGTTGATCGACAGTCTGCGCAATGCGTCAGCGCCGGAAGACACCGGTGCCATAGAAGCGGAAGACAACTCTGCGGGCCGGTTTATCGCCGAACTCACAAGTGAAACCATTCAGGCAACTGTCGCTTCCATCACGCGTTTGTGGACGGCTATTATGAATGCCCCGGATGCGTTTGACAGCCTGTCTGCAGAACAGCTTGAATTGCTGTTTGACGCCCTTCAGGGCTTGGCTGTGGTGATCGCAACAACAGTGGCTGTTTATCTTATCTTGAGAATTTATTTCCGGCGCACGGCCCGCAGGATCGGCGCACAGACCAAAGACAAGGGCGTTCTGCGCCGCATTTCCATGCTGTTGGCGGTCACCTCAATGGACGCGCTGTTTATTTTGATCACATGGGGTGCCGGGTATCTTGCGGCATTGTTTCTGCACGGGCAGTCGGGTGATGTGGGCGTAAGGCAAGCGCTGTATCTCAACGCGTTTCTGATCGTGGGGCTTGCGAAGGTCATGTTGCGCGCGGTTTTATCACCCGTAGCGCCAGAACTGCGCTTTCTGGCGCTGCCCGACGCCGCCGCCAAGCGTATGGCCAAGTGGTTCGGCGTGATCATGTCAGTCCTCGGATACGGGCAACTGCTTATCGTTCCTATTGTGAACCGTCAGGCATCGCTTGAGGCCGGGCGCGGCATCTCGACCCTGCTGGCCCTTTTGGCGATTTTGATTGCGGCGACCCTGACTGTGCGATCACGGCATGCGGTCGCAAGCTGGTTTCTGACCCCCGAAGCCGAGGCCAAACCCGGTGTCGCACGCTTTGTCGCGCGCCGGTGGCACATCCCGGTTTTACTGTACCTTTTGTCTTTGTTCCTGATTGTGGCCGCCAGACCAGATGGCCTGATCTGGCCAGTCTTGTTAAACTCCGCAGAGGTGGTCGGCATCCTGATCGCCGGCGGCATCACTATCGGCATTTTGACACAATTCATGGCCAAGGGCGTCCGGTTGCCCGAACCAGTATCGGAGCGTTTGCCAGCACTGGAAGGACGCCTGAACGCCATTGTCCCCACGGTTTTGTTTGTGGTGCGCGGTATCGTCGTGGCCGCTGTGTTGGTCTTCAGTCTGGCGACCATCGAGGTTGTTAACCTGTCTGGGGTGCTCTTTGGATCCGGTGGTCAAGGCCTTTTGTCGACCGCAATCAGTGTCTCGGTCATGCTGCTGATCGGCTTTTCATTGTGGCTCATTCTTGTGTCATGGGTTGATTACCGTCTGAACCCCCACGTCGGATCGGTCGCAACCTCGCGCGAACAAACGCTTTTGTCCCTGTTTAAGAACGCAGCCACCATTGTTCTGATGGTCATCCTCTTGATGGTCGTTCTGTCAGAGATGGGCGTGGACATCGCCCCCCTGATCGCCTCTGCCGGTGTTCTGGGTCTGGCGATTGGTTTTGGCGCGCAGAAACTTGTGCAGGACATCATTACCGGCATCTTCATTCAGTTGGAGAATATGATGAATGTGGGTGACGTTGTGACCTTGGGCGGCACCAGCGGCGTTGTAGAGAAACTGACCATCCGTTCTGTGTCGTTGCGCGATGTGCACGGCGTCTTTCACGTCATTCCTTTTTCGTCCGTCGACATGGTGTCGAATTATGTCAAGGATTACGGGATGTTCGTGGCAGATATCGGCATTGCCTACCGCGAGAGTGTTCAGGACGGCAAAGAGGCCATGATGGCCGCGTTTGAGGAATTGCGCCAAACTGAATTCGGGGCCTTCATTACCGGTGACATCCAATGGTTCGGCGTGCAAACCCTTGGCGACAGCGCGGTTGTGTTGCGCGCGCGGATCAAATGCGTGGCAGGCCAGCAATGGGCGATCGGGCGCGAGTACAACGAGATCTGCAAACGGATTATGGACGAGCGCGGGATTGAGATTCCCTACCCCCATCAAACCCTCTATTTCGGCGAAAACAAGGACGGCACGGCCCCTGCGCTGCATGTGGCGGCAACCGATGCGAAACCCGATGAGGGTTGACTGGTTTCGCAGGTGCGGGTCTGCTCATTGCCTTTGGTAGCTGGCGACAACCTGAAGGAGTTTAAAGGCTGTCGCGGCATCGTTTTCGACGACTGACAGAAACGCCTCTTCGCCAATTCGCAGCGTTTCAAGGTCTGTCTGTGCACGCATGGACAGGGCGCGGGGCTCCTTGCGGATCAGCCCAAGCTCTCCGACAAGGGTCCCTGCCCCCACAGTTGTGACCAGCGTTTCATCCCCGTCGCGGCCCGGATCGACCAAGTCAGCGGCCCCGGAAAGGATCATGTAGGCGCCGTCGTTGGGGTCATCGTTTTTGTTGAAAATCACTTCGCCCGCTTTTGCGAAATACCATTTTGCGCCAAAGGCCAGCAGCCGCAGTTGCTTTCTGCTGAGCCCGCCAAACAAATCTGTGCTTTCGAGGGCGCGTAGTTTCCGCGTCAACTCTGCCGTCAGGGCCTCGTCTTCTTCTGTGTGGGTCTGTGTTTCGCTGAAAACACGGCCCTGCCTGATCTCAAGGTTGGCATCAAACACATCCGTATCGTCAAACTGGTCTGCTATGAAAATCAGGGTCGTTGTCGGCAGCAAAGACCTCAGACTTGCCGGCAGACCCGCGCGGGCGGTCTGGCTGTAGCCCGCAAGCGGGTTGTCCAGAACCAGAATATCAGGGCGCTTGATCGCCGCGCGGGCGAGCGCAAGGCTCTCCGAGAACACGGCAGGCAGGTTAGCGCCCCCCAACCCCAGTTCCATGTTAAAGATCAGGTCCATCACATCAGGTTTGAGACCCGCCTCGATCAGCGCAGACGACACAAGCCCTCGCAGTTCATCCGTGCGGGCCCCTGCCGTGTCAGATATTTTGCCGAACAATGCATTTTCCATGACCGTCAGGCCGGGCGCGATTGCCTTGCTATCAAGGCGGGCAAACAAGTCCGCCAAAGTTGCTTGAAGCTTTTCGGCATGTTGTTGCCGCAATGAGAGCAGATTTGCCTGCATTTCTTGCGGAAAGGCATCGCCGATCTGCTCTGCCGTGACTTGCGCAGTGAACCCGATCAGGTGGGTTTTCTGAACGTCATCCAGCTTGGTTAAGACGTCAGTTCGAAGGGCGGAAATGATCTGTATAGCGCGCTCATAGGCACTTTGCTCCAACCCCAGCTTGCGAAAAATCGGATGAGACGTGCCATCTGAACCGAAAATCCGATTCAAGAGTTTCAGCACATCCAACGACAAGTCGAGCATAACCGGTTCCAGGCCTGTCTCCTTGATGGCCCGGAAGAACTGGTGCTGATCAACAAACTCCTTATGCGAGATCGCGCGGCGCGGCGTGGCAAAAAGCAGGTTTTCAACAACTGTGAGCGCAGGATTGTAGGCTTCGGTGTCAAATCGGTGCACGTGACGCGCCAGATCATCCTGCACCACAGCTTTTTCGACGGCCGCGCGCAGTCCGACAATCGCCCTTTCCAGATCGCTCCCCCCGGCATCTGACACCGTCTGGTCAAGCGCCCGGCGGAAAAACTCGTTGCTGGCCCCTGTCGCGCTGAGCAATTGCAGCCAAAGATCACGCAATTCAGCCTCGGTATCCGTCTGAGCGGCTTTCAGATCCAGCCAGTCTGCCGAGAAATTATCGGGGCTGTTGCCCGCCATTGTAGCCTCTGCATCTGACGGTTCCCTCGAACCACGCGGCTTCATCATCAACGGCATCAGCACATTTTCGCGAAACGTGCCCTGAAACAACAACGGCTTGGAACTCACGTGCCCAATTTTTCTGGCCAAGGCAGATTGCGGTAAATCCTTGAGACTATGCGCCCCGATCATCACGCGCCCTTTGACGGGGACGACTTCGCGCGTCAGTAAATCTGCAAAAGCCAGCCGATCCGTTTCTGAACGGGCTGTGATCGCAATCACGGCCCCCTGTTTGAACGCTGCAGAAACGTCCTGCAACACCGGCACACCGTCGGCGTCCGTTACATCCACGTTTTCGATTGAAATGTCTTCAGCGAGAGAGAAATCATCCTTGGGGTCTTGCATCAACTCCCGCGCAAAGCCCTGATTTGGGGAGAATTTCTCTGCGACAGCCTCCCACCGGAGCGACATGTCCTGTGTCTGATTGTAGTAGGTCAACAGCTCTTTCCACGGGCTGGACAGGTCCTTGTAGGCCGCAAGCGCGGCAACCAGCGCCCCCAGTGACACAGCGCCCTGGATTACCAGATACCCACCCACCGAAAAGAAGAAGAATGGTGTCATTTGGGTGATGAAGTTGTTGATAAACTTCATGAAAAATTTCTTTTGGTAGATCTTGAACCGAAGCAGGTAAATGATCCCAAGACGGTCCGTCATCATGGCCAACCGGTAGCGCCACCCACCATGCAATCTCAGATCGCTTGCGCCCGCTGCGTTCTCACCGATCAGCGCCGACAGATGCCGCACTTCCCGAATACGGTCCTTGTTCATCAGGTTAATCTGTCGCTGCAACTTGGGGATAAGCCAGGCCTGCAATGGGATCAGCGCAATTGCAGCCAATCCGAACCAGACGCTTTGCAGAAAAAGAAAGAACAGAATGGTCAGCATCTGCCCTGCCTGCAAAACAGGTTGGGCAAGTGCATCGCCCATTAGCCCGCCCATAGGCTCGGTCTCTGTGGTGATCATCGTCACCATTTCGCCTTGAGACGTGCGTTGGAAATACGGTTTCGGAAAGCGCAACATCTGATCAATCAAATTGTAACGCAGCCGCCTCAACATACGCTCCGAAAGGACACCTTTCATGGTATTGATGCGCATTTTCAGCAGGCCATGTCCCAACACGGCCAGCAAGAAGGCAAAACACAGGATCCCCAGAAAACCGATCTGCGGAATCTGAACGCCAAAAATGATCTGCCCCGACTGCGTGCCGATGGCATCGTTGATTATTCTTTTCGGTATTTCGAGAGTGAGAAAAAGAAATGGGAAAAGACAGCCAGTGACCATCAATAATATAATTTGCTCACGCTTTGAATACCGCCAGATAAACCGGAAGAGCGTGCTTTCTATGGATCGTACCCCCAAAGTGTCTTCACGGAGTTTCAGCCCCGCGTATATTGTGACCAGTCTACTTCTTTCGCAGCAAAAATCAGTCTTTTTGTCTTGTGGGGCAAAAAATTTCTTCAATAAGGCCGAATTTAAAGCATGAGAGGTATTCAATCATGGGCCGACAAACGCGAACGCCGTGGCGGGTGCGCTTAAACAAACGCACCCGCCGGTCATTTATTTAAAAGAATGCCTCGGCATTCAACCCTACGGTCATGGCCCCAATCACCTCGCCTGTGGCGGGATCTGTCAAAGACATGGAGATTTGTCCTTGATACGTCTGCGAGCTTTCATCGAATTCAACGGCATCTACGAAAATAACGCCGGAGCCCGCGCCATATGTTTTGGAGTGCTTTGCCTCATCGCCCTGCCAGTAATCCGATGTGACATCGCTGGCAGCAACATTCAGGCCCATCGCATCCATGATGAAAATTTCGGTGATGCGGCCACCAGAAGCTTCAACTTTTTCCGCCAGAAAGGCAGACAGATCACGCCCCATTACGTCATCGATCAGCGGCGCATCAGCGGTGCCGACCTGTGAACGCCATGCCGTGTCCCATTCGAGGATTTGCGCCTCAGACGCGCCAGATGTCTCTGAGTTCTGCGTATTGATTGCAGAAATAACGTTGGCGTCATGCGCCCAGGTCATGACGTCAGCTTCAACGAAAGCTTTCATTTCAGGAGGCGCTTCAACAGCGTTTGAGAAGGATGCGGCCATAACAAGCGGCGCGGACAAAATAACAGTACGGAACATTTTCTGGATCCTTTGTGGTTGTAACAGCCCGCCGAACATGCGGGTTTGTGCGCCCACGTTACGCACCAAGCATTTAATGGTCGGTAAATCTGTTAAGACTCCCTGCGAAACCCAGACGCTACAACGAATTTTTCAGAACTGTCAGATCGTGAAGCGGGCGGTTTGATATTCGCAACTTTGGCGAATCGCTGCTTCAGGAGCTTTTGCAACTCGCCCTCTGCGCCGCCGGCAAGGACTTTGGCCACAAAGGTGCCCCCGCTTTCAAGGACGTCAAAGGCGAAAAAGGCTGCGGCCTCACAAAGCGAAATAATGCGCAGGTGATCGGTCTGCTTGTGTCCTGAACTGGCAGCGGCCATGTCTGACATGACCACATCCGCGCGCCCGTCCAACCAGTCGCGCACCTGTTGGTCGGCCCCGTCGTCCATAAAATCCAGCTGATAGAACACAGCCCCCGGCAGCGTCTCCATCTCCTGCAAATCCACGCCCAAAACGGTGCCTTGGGCCTTGCCTGATCTTTCGCCCAGGGCGTTCACGCGTTTGACGGCGACCTGCGACCAGCCCCCCGGCGCGCACCCAAGATCAACAACCCGCGCACCCGGCACAAGAAAGCGGTATTTGTCGTCCAGTTCCAGAATCTTATAGGCGGCGCGGCCCCGGTACCCTTCGGCCTTGGCGCGTTTGACGTATGGATCGTTCAACTGCCGCTGAAGCCACCGTGTGGAGCTGAGTTTACGCCCCCGCGCGGATTTGACCTTTACTTTCAAGTCACGTTGCCCGCGTCCGGATGTGTTCTTGCGTCCCGGCGGTTTGGCCATCAGATGTCTTCCTCAATCAGCACGCCATCTGCGCTCATCTGCGCAAACAGCAATCCTTCTCTCAATCCCCGGTCCGCGACCGACAGCCGTTCTGTGGGCCAGCACCGCATCAACGCCTGCAAAATAGCCGCCCCCGACATGATCAGCGCGTGGCGGTCCTGCCCGATGCGCGGGTCAGAGCGGCGCCCCTCCGGACCCAAAGCAAGATAGGACCGGATCACCCGTTCAATCTGCTCTGTTGTCATGTGCAGCCCGTCAACCTTAGTCCGGTCGTATCTTTTCAGGCCAAGGTGGCTGGCGGCCACGGTGGTCACTGTTCCCGAGGTCCCGACAATCTGGAATTTCTCATGTGAGTGCAGACCATGATAGGGCGCGAAATCCGACAGGTTTTCTTCAAAAAACCAACTCATCAGCGCAAAACGCGCGGCATCATCCTCAACGTCGTTGAACTGATCACGCAGCGTTGCCACCCCCAGCGGCACTGATATCCAGTCAACGACCCGCGCGGCAGGCATATCGTCAAAGTTCTGACCAAAGCCCGCGTGCAGCCGCATGATGGCACGCCCGCGATCGACGGCTGGAACGGCGGATAAATCAATCCAAACCAATTCGGTCGAGCCGCCGCCAATGTCCACCACCAACAGGTTTTCGGTGCTGCGGCTGACCAGAGGGGCGCAGGAGATCACCGCGAGGCGCGCTTCTTCCTGTGGTTTGATGATATCCAGCGTCAGGCCCGTCTCTTTCTGTACCCGTGTCAGAAAAGCATCGGCATTGACCGCCCGGCGACACGCCTCGGTCGCGACAAGCCGCATATGGCGCACTTTGTTGCGCCGCAGTTTTTGCTGACAAATCCGGAGCGCCTGAATCGTGCGTGACATTGAGGCGCGTGACAGATGGCCGGTTTTCTCAAGACCCGCCCCCAATTGCACGGATTTGGAAAAACTGTCGACCACGTCAAATGAGTTGCCACGCGGACGGGCAATCAGCATGCGACAACTGTTCGTGCCCAGATCCAAGGCTGCATAAAGCTCTTGGTGTCTGGACGATACCGGCGCGGGGCTTAGGGCCGCCTGATTTTGGGGCGCGCCCGCACCATGGGGACGCTTTGGCGCCATCGTTTGCGCCTTTCAATTCGGGTTGCGTCCACGGTAATCCGCACCGCAGACCAGCGCAAGCGTCGAACGACTGCGACCGCCCGAATAACGCGCCGCAGCGCTTTTGGGGATCTGCCTATTCCACAATGGCTCAAGTTCTTTATGTCTTTTTTGGGCCTTACAGGCAGTCGCAAACCGCAGGCGCGCCTGTTAGGGTTTTCGCATTGGTCGCTCATGACATTCGTTCTGTCGAAAAACGGCAGTGACGAAAGACCGACCGACGATAGACAGAAACGAACGCTCGACATAGGAATCAGCCCATGCCTGAAGTCACCATCGTTTATTGGCGCGATATCCCCGCACAGGTGATCGTAGGCAAGGGCCGTCGCGGGTCAAAGCGCGCGTTGCCCGAACGGTTCGAGCAGGCAATCGACCGGGCCGCCATGAAGATAGGCGCACAGGATACGGATGCGTATCTGGCGGAATGGCGCAAGGCGGAACCCTTTGAGGTGCCGGGCGAGCCTGAGGCCGTAGCCGATGCGGAATTGGCTCGGATCGATGCCGAATACGACCGGGACCGCATCAAGTCTCTGATAGACAATGACGGGTGGGCCTGATCCTGCCGCCCCTTCTGCCCACGCTTCTGTCTCAAAAGGAACGCCTTATGGCCTTGTTGAATTTCAAACGCAAAGGTGACGCCACGCCAAAATCGGTCTCGCCCGAGATCGAAGCGCTTCTGCAGGACTACTCCATTGAGGTCATGCCCCGGACGGCTGAAAAGGTGGAGCGCTTTGCGGATCTGTTGCCGGCTGGCACGCGCGTCTACGTCGCCCACATTGAGGGCACGCCAATCGATGACATGGTGCGCACAGCAAAGCGGCTGGCAGATGAAGGCTACGCGGTGATGCCACATTTTCCCGCGCGCATCATCAAGGATCGCACGACGCTTGCCGACTGGATCGCGCGGTATCAGGGCGAGGCAGATGTGAAACAGGCGTTGCTGCTGGCCGGTGGTGTCTCTCAACCGCAAGGCGATTTCGACAGCTCAATGCAATTGCTCGAGACAGGTCTTTTCGACGCGGCAGGGTTTGAACGGCTGCATGTTGCAGGCCACCCCGAAGGCAACCGGGACATCGACCCTGACGGCTCCTTATCGAACGTGACGGCGGCGTTACGTTGGAAAAACGACTTTCAGTCGCGCACAGACGCGAAAATGGCGATCGCTACGCAGTTTGCTTTTGACGCGGGCCCGCTGATCAAATGGGCGGACAGTCTGGCCGCTCAGGGCATTACGCTGCCCATCCACATCGGCATTGCAGGTCCTGCAAAGCTGCAGACCCTGATCAAATTCGCCATTGCCTGTGGCGTAGGCCCGTCGCTGAAAGTGCTGCAAAAGCGTGCCATGGATGTCACCAAACTGATGCTGCCCTATGAGCCGCATGAGGTTCTTTCAACGCTGGCCGCTCACAAGGTTCACAACCCCGATTTCAATATCACAAATGTCCATTTCTTTCCCCTTGGCGGGATCAAGACAAATGCGACATGGGCGATTGAGAACGGTGGCGCCGCCACCAAGCCCGCAACCGCCTGATCTGAGGAAATACCTGAATGACAAAGACAATCGTCGAGTCCAAGACCAAGACCGCAATCATCGGGTTTGACCAACCCTTTTGCGTGATCGGGGAACGCATTAACCCAACCGGGCGCAAGAAGCTCGCGCTTGAGCTGGAAGTGGGAGATTTCTCCACCGTCGAAGCGGATGCGATCGCGCAGGTTGCGGCGGGCGCTACGGTCTTGGATGTCAATTCTGGGGCTGTTTTCGCCAATAAGATGGCCGAAGACCCGCGCTATGCGGACAATAACTTTGTCGAGCCGCCTTTGATGCGGGATTTGATCGAACGGGTGCAGCGTGTGGTCGATGTGCCTTTATGTATTGACAGCTCGGTGCCTGGCGCGCTGGAGGCGGGCCTGGAGGCCTGCGAAGGGCGGCCACTGCTCAACTCCGTCACCGGAGAAGAGGAACGGCTGGAAATCGTGTTGCCTCTGGTCAAGAAATACAATGTGCCGGTTGTTGCAATCTCGAACGACGACACCGGTATTTCGGAAGATCCGGATGTGCGTTTTGCCGTCGCCAAAAAGATTGTTGAGCGCGCGGCTGATTTTGGGATTCCGGCGCATGACATTGTCGTTGACCCGCTCGTCATGCCCATAGGCGCCATGGCAACGGCAGGCAATCAGGTGTTCACGCTTGTCCGTCGTCTGCGCGAGGAATTGGGCGTGAATACGACCTGCGGCGCGTCCAATATTTCCTTTGGGCTGCCCAACAGGCACGGGATCAACAACGCGTTCTTGCCGATGGCGATGGGGGCCGGCATGACCTCGGCGATCATGAACCCTATCGCCCTGCCCGCCTCTGTGGCAAAGATTGAAGCGCGCAAAGCCGAACTGGCAGCCGCCGGGATCACTGTGCCAGATGACATCGATCTGGAAATATTCTGTCAACTGACGGGCTTGGGGTCAACGAAGCCGCGCCCCGGCAAGGAGATGGAGGCCATTCGCGCGGCAAATTTCCTGACCGACAATGACGCGCATGGCTCAGAGTGGATCAACTTTAACAAAGAAGCGCCCAAGCCCGGACAGGAAAACCGCGGCAGAGCCGGACGCACCGGCGGACGCCGCCGTCGCGGTTGATACGCCCCGAAACTGACGTGCCTTGAATGCCCTTGACCATTGTCGGGGGCATTTTTTCATCTTGCAGGCGCATTTTGGCATTTCTGAAAGCAAAAACTGAATGTCGCCGTAAAAGCTTGAGCGCGCGACCGAAAAAAGACCTGTCGGCGATGTGCGACGTTGTCAGTTTCGACGACGGCCAAAAAAAGTTGCAGCAGGTAACTCTGTCTTAACTCGCTGCCGCCTAGACATGGCGAGTACTTATTGACCGGCCAAAACTGGAGACTGCGATGCACCAGCCAATCCGATGCCCCAGCCATTTCCAAGTGACAAGCAGGTGAAATTATGAGCGATCCCATTACGCTTAGCGCAAAACTTGATTTACCAGCGGCGTCTGTTTTAGCCGCCGAGTTAAAGAAACGCGATGAACAAGAAATCATCCTTGATTTATCTAACGTCAGACATTTGGGCGCTCTGTGCCTTCAGGTCATGCTGTCCGCTGCAACCTCAGCACTCGCTGATGGGCGCCGCCTAGTTTGTGTGAACGCGTCTGATCGGGTCTTAGACCAGTTGAGAGTGATGGGCATGACACCGGAAATGATATCGGAGGGACGTCAATGACGTTGGAAATCCTAGCTGTCGACGACAGTCGCACGATGCGCGACATGATACGTCTCGCGCTACTGCCCGCAGGCTTCAATGTGCACACGGCAGATGATGGTGTTCATGGCATTGAAGTGCTGGATGGCATCGAACCCGATGCGATTATCACTGATATCAACATGCCTCGTATGGATGGGTTCGGTTTTATCGACGCTGTACGCGGTCAGGAAAAGCACCGCGCCACGCCAATACTGGTGCTGACAACGGAAGCAGCGCCTGAGCTTAAAGCACGTGCGCGTGGCGCAGGTGCGACGGGATGGATTGTTAAACCATTCGATCCTGAGAAGCTTGTGAAAGCTTTACAGATGGTTGCGGGCTAAGGAGGGTCAAAAATGACTGACAGCAATGACCCTATGGCGGAAATCAAAGCCTCGTTCTTTATAGAATGTGAGGAGTTGATGGAAGCCATGCAAGATGGCCTTCAAACCCTTTATGATGGTGCCGATGATAGCGAAACCATCAACGTGGTTTTCCGGGCCGTCCATTCTATCAAAGGCGGCGCAGGCGCTTTTGGCCTTGAAGCGCTCGTACGCTTTGCCCACCGTTTCGAAACGGTTTTGGATGAGGTGCGCGCTGGCCGTTTTTCGCCCGACGCTGATGCGCTCAAAGTGTTCTTTCAGTGTGCCGACCATCTGTCGGACCTTATTCGGATTAGCCGCGATGGCGCTCCCCTACCCGATGAAGAGACGGCAAAGCTGCTAGCGTTGCTTGATGGTCTTCTTGGTGAAGAGGGTGCGAGCGCCCATGATGACCCTGAAGAGGAAGAGATAGAGTTTCAGCCAGCGGCCCTGTCGCTTGACCTCGGTTTTGGCGATGATGACAGCGATACTGATAACGGCTTTGACTTCGGTGTGCCTGATATTGAGGAACTTGTTAGCACACCCCCGAAGCATATCATCACCTTCAAGCCTTTGTCTGAAATGTACGAGACGGGCAATGAACCGTTTCACATGCTTCGTGCCCTTGATGAGATGGGTGAATGCACTGTTACTTGCCACGCAGAAAACACTCCCGACTTGGCAGAACTGGATTCCGAAAAGGCATTTTTGTATTGGACCGTTGAGCTTTCTTCGGATGTAGACCATGCAGAAATTGCAGCCGCCTTCGAATTTGTGGACGGTTTGTGCGAGTTGGACATCAAGTCACTGGGCGAACCGTCGGGCGACGACGTTTTGGCTGAAACAACGCCACCATTTCTGGAACCTGACGAGGCTGTAGCCGATTTTGATGTCGAAGCAAGCGAGGACAAGAAACAGAGCGACTTGTCAGGGCGCACTACAGAGGCATCAATCGACGCTCAGCCAGTTTTGCCCAAACTAGACGAAGCGAAACCTTCAGCGGCACCAGTTGCTTCCGCGTCCCCAAAATCTGCGGCACCTGCAGCAGCCGCAAAATCTGTAGTACGCGTTGATCTCGACCGAATTGAACGTTTGGTCAATTTGGTTGGGGAGCTGGTTATCAATCAGGCAATGCTGTCACAAAGTCTCGAAAGCTCCGGGTTATCACCGCACTCAGACGCGATGAATGGTCTGGAGGAGTTCCAACGCCTCACCAGAGACATCCAAGACAGCGTTATGATGATCCGCGCGCAGCCAGTAAAATCACTGTTCCAAAGAATGTCGAGAATCGTGCGGGAGGCTTCCGCTGCCGTAAACAAAGATGTGCGGCTTGTCACCGATGGCGAAGGTACAGAAGTTGACAAGACGGTAATCGAACGCCTTGCCGATCCTCTCACGCATATGATCAGAAACGCCGTTGATCACGGTCTGGAAAACCGCGAAGACAGACTTGCAGCTGGCAAGTCGGAACAGGGGCACGTAAACCTTTCCGCAGCACACAGATCTGGTCGCGTTGTTATAGAAGTCTCGGATGATGGCGGTGGCATCAACAGACCAAGAGTAATGCAGATTGCAATTGATAAGGGTCTCATTCCTCCAGACGCATCTTTGTCCGATACCGAAATCGATAATCTTTTGTTTTTACCCGGATTTTCAACAGCATCCGTTGTGTCTGACCTGTCGGGTCGTGGCGTGGGCATGGACGTGGTTAGAACTGCGATCCAAGCACTTGGTGGCCGTATTACTATCACGTCGACACCGGGACAAGGCACGACGTTTTCAATTTCTCTTCCCCTTACTCTGGCGGTGCTGGATGGCATGGTGGTGCAGGTGGCCGAAGAGACCCTAGTTCTGCCATTAAACGTCGTCATTGAGACCCTAACCCTCTCAAAGGGCGATGTTGAGATGGTGCGCCCTGGTGCACATGTCGTTCGCGTCAGAAGTGGGTTTGTACCTCTATTCGACTTAGGAAAAGAGCTTGGGTATCGCGAGCCTATAACCGAATACGAGGGATCGGTAGTACTGTTGACGGCTCACGAAGACGGTGGGTCAGCTGCGCTCATCATCGACAGTATTCTCGACCAGCGTCAGGTTGTCATCAAGGGCCTGGACGACAGTTTCTATCGAGCCCCGGGTATCGCTGCCGCAACGATACTTGGTGACGGTCAGATTGCACTTATCCTCGACACTTCAGACATTATTTCAAACGCGATCGGGACTGTAGGGTCTACACAATCGTCAAAAACGGGATGATCAGCATGACTGACAAAGAGAAAAGTGCAACAATTGAACTTCTCACGTTCAAGTTGTCCGATCAGGAGTATTCGCTGGACATAATGTCTGTGCGTGAAATCCGCGGATGGACCAGGACAACACCGCTGCCTCATGCTCCTAGCTATATGAAGGGTGTAATCAATCTGAGAGGCACAGTGTTGCCTGTTATGGACCTGTCTCAACGCTTAGGGTTGAAACCCAGAGAACATACTGATCGCAACGTTATCATCGTCGTAAATCACGAAGACACGATGACAGGGTTGCTGGTTGATGCAGTGTCCGACATTATCGCTATAACCTCCGATGACTTACAACCCCCGCCTGAAATGCAGTCTAGCAGCAGCCCAAACGTTGTGAGTTCGCTTACGCTCATAGATGAACGAATGATCCGTGTGCTTGATCTAAGCTCCATAGTAATGTCCGTACAAACAACTGCAGCTTAACCAAAAGAACGGCCATCACTATGAATCTAGGCGCAGCAGAATTCGAACAAATTGCCAAGCTTGCTTACAGTGAAAGCGGCTTGCAGCTTGTGGCAGAAAAAACATCAATGATTCAATCTAGGTTGCGGCATCGGTTGAAAGCACTGGGAATTCCGGATTTCCGCACCTACACTAACTTTGTTTGTTCTAGTCAAGGTTTAGAAGAGCGCCGGCAAATGATATCAGCGCTCACAACTAACGTTTCGCACTTCTTTCGTGAACAGCACCACTTCGACATTTTGGCTCAGTCTTCCAAGACGTACTTTTTGGAAAGGCTTTTTGAAGGCCGCCCGATGCGAATATGGTCCGCTGGGTGTTCAAATGGACAAGAAGCAACTTCCGTAGCCATTACGATGTTGAACATGGTCCCAGACATTGCAAAGTACGACTTTAAAATTCTCGCTACTGACATAGACCCAAATGTAGTTGAGTTTGCTCGACAGGGTGTTTACCCAGAAAGACTGATGGGGGGCGTACCCGCAGCCGATAAAGTCAAGTATTTTTCAGCCGCTGAGCATGGTGACGAAACTTCCTTTACTGTGAAATCGGAAATTCAGAAATTGATAACATTCAAGGAACTCAACCTTCTGAGCAGCTGGCCAATGAAAATGCAAATGGACTTCATATTTTGCCGCAATGTTGTGATTTATTTTGATCTCAAAACACAAAACGCACTATGGCCACGTTTTCATTCTCAACTAAAACCGGATGGTTACCTTTTTCTTGGACACTCGGAGCGAGTTGCGAACCCGGAAAGCGTTGGTTTTGATTCTTGCGGACCAACGGCCTACCGACCTTTGAAAAAGTAAATCTGTTACACACCCCTAACCAAGGAAATAAGATGTCTTTGCGAGACCAAATCCGAATTATGGTTGTAGACGATATGTCGACAAGCCGCGGGCTTATCACCCAAGCACTAGATGCGTTTGGCATAAGAAATGTGTCAACTGCCGAAAATGGAATGGACGCGCTAAAAACGTTGGCGACGAGCCCAGCACATCTCGTGATCTCCGACTACAACATGCCTGAAATGGATGGCCTAAAACTATTGCATCAGCTGAGGTCAGCCCCAAAGACAAAAGGTGTTGGTTTTATTCTGATCACTGGGAGAGCGGAACAACAGATCATTGACCATGGTAAAAAATTAGGAATGAACAATTACCTAAAAAAACCTTTCGAACAGTCTGATCTTAAGAACTGCATCGAAGCAGTTGTCGGGCGTCTTTAAATGAAAGATGCAATTGCCAGTGAGATATCCATGGAACAAATCATGGAAAGAGTATCGGATCATTTAGACTCGCTCGCGTGTAAGGTATTTGAGATCGAAGATGCGCTGGGACGAAGTCTGGACGGTGAAAAACCCTATATCGAGGTAGGATCGACTATCACTCGATTGCAGTCGCTGGACTATTTGAGACAATCACTAGAGGATTTAGCACTGATGACCTGCATGGTATCAAAAAACTCACAGCACCTGAATGATCATAAGCTACCTGTTGACAGAATTTGTGCAGGTTTAAAACTTGATACAACCCGCTTTGTGGTGATCGGCAGAGATCCCGCGAACATGGAAAAGAAACAGCTAAATACTGGCGAAATTGACTTATTTTAGATCCTCGAGAACGGTCGCTTCGATCCGGGACAATGTAGCAGTTTCATGGGTGCACTACTCGAGCGAAAGTAACTAGGACAATAACTTTTTACCACATGACCTTCTCCCCGTTGGTTGCGCTAACTTGGGTTAGCGCTGTTCAGGTTTTGGTCTTCCTCTGACCGTGTAACATATTCCGTCGGCGTCATGCCGGCGACGCTGGTTTGTGGGCGGTGGTAGTTGATGTCGGTGCGCCAGGCCGCGATCAGGTTGCGCGTGTGGCGCAGGTTATCGAACAGGTGTTCATCCAAGCATTCTGCCCTATGTATCAAGCGCACCAACAAAGTAGCTGAATCCTGCGCTCATGTGAACCACAATGGGGCATGGAACTTCTCATGCAAACATTAAAGCGCAAGCGCGCGGCGATCGTCGGCGCAATCCACAAGCACGAAGCCGCCATGGCGCAGCCCAAGCATGACCTTGCCCACGTCAAAGCTATGATTAAAATATTGGATCCGATCCAGTTCACGAACAACACGGTCTCCAGACAGAGACGTATCGACCACCGCTGCCTGACATTCACGACCAAAATCGTAGGTCACGTTCAAGATGCGGAACCGCTGATTGCACAACAGGCTGTCAGACACAAAGTCCAGCGATCCCATTGCCCCACTCTCATCACCGCAGGCGGCGACTGCCGTGCAATGAGCAGGCGATTTGCAACACAAATCCGCCGATAAGAGCCCCTCGTTTGGCCCTTGCGGGATCGCCAGGGGCGTTCTGGTGCCCACTGCCCGCTTGCGACCGCCCATTGCGGACTGTGCCCTTCTTCACGGCAG
>JBGCEG010000017.1:0-88313 GCA_045106135.1 Roseobacter sp.
TTCACCGCGATCACCGGCATTCAGGTCACACACGACCTGATCGGTGAAGGGGATGTCGTTGAGAAGCTGCAAACACAAATGCAGTCGGGCGAGAACATCTATGACGCCTACGTCAACGACAGTGACCTGATCGGCACGCACTGGCGCTACCAGCAGGTGCGCAACCTGACGGACTGGATGGCAGGCGAGGGCGCTGATGTCACGCTGCCGACGCTTGATGTCGAAGATTTCATCGGTACCAGCTTTACCACCGGACCGGATGGAAAGCTGTATCAGTTGCCCACACAGCAGTTCGCGAACCTTTACTGGTTCCGCTATGACTGGTTCAACGACGAAAAGAACAAGGCAGACTTTCAGGAAGCCTTTGGCTACGAACTGGGTGTGCCGGTCAACTGGTCTGCCTATGAAGACATCGCTGAATTCTTCACAGGCCGTGACCTGAGCCATCTGGGTGTCGAAGGTGAAGTCTTTGGCAACATGGACTACGGCAAGAAAGACCCGAGCCTTGGCTGGCGCTATACGGACGCGTGGATGTCCATGGCGGGTATGGGCGACGTGGGCGAGCCAAACGGCCTGCCGGTTGATGAATGGGGCATCCGTGTCAACGAAAACAGCCAGCCTGTAGGCTCCTGTGTGGCGCGCGGCGGTGCGACGAACTCACCTGCTGCGGTCTATGCTGTGAACAAGGCCATCGAATGGCTGCAGAAGTACTCGCCACCAGCGGCTGCGGGCATGACCTTCTCCGAAGCGGGTCCGATCCCGGCACAAGGCAACGTGGCCCAGCAGATGTTCTGGTACACCGCCTTTACTGCCGCCACGGTCGAACCTGATCTGCCGGTCATGAACGAGGACGGCACGCCCAAGTGGCGCATGGCACCCAGCCCGCATGGTGTCTACTGGAAAGAAGGTCAGAAAGTTGGCTATCAGGATGCAGGGTCCTGGACGCTGATGGAATCGACACCGGTAGATCGCGCAAAGGCTGCATGGCTTTACGCGCAGTTTGTGGTCTCCAAGACCGTGGACCTCAAGAAGTCCGACGTGGGTCTGACGTTCATTCGCGAATCCACCATCGATGCGGATCACTTCACCCAGCGTGCAGACAAGCTTGGCGGTCTGGTCGAATTCTACCGTTCGCCAGCGCGTGTTGCGTGGTCGCCAACAGGGACAAACGTGCCTGACTACCCGCGTCTTGCGCAGCTGTGGTGGCAGAACATCGGGGATGCGATGTCCGGTCAGAAAACAGCACAGGAAGCCTTGGACGCGCTTTGCGAAGCACAGGAATCCGTGCTTGAGCGTCTTGAGCGTGCAGGGGTCCAGGGTGATCTTGGCCCGGTCATGAACGAAGAACTGGGTGCAGAGCATTGGTTTGCCCAGCCCGGCGCGCCGTTCCCAAAGCTTGAGAACGAAGACGAAGAGCCCATGACCGTCAGCTATGATGAGTTGATCAAGTCCTGGCAGTAAGCGACGTCTGAAAATCCCGGGGTGCGCCTGTTGCGCGCCCCGGACCCTTGCAGGCGGGGTGCCTGACACGAATTTCGAACTTTTGCGGGGATGACATGACCCATATTCTTGCTATTGATCAGGGTACAACCTCTTCGCGCGCGATCCTTTTTGACGCGGACATGGCGGTACGCGCCTCCGCGCAGGAGGAATTCCCGCAGCATTATCCAAACAGTGGCTGGGTCGAGCATGATCCGGCGGACTTGTGGTCTACGACCGCTGCAACCGCGCGTGCGGCGATCGAAAAGGCCAGTCTGGGACCCGACGAGATTGCCGCCATTGGCATCACGAACCAGCGCGAAACGGTTGTGGTCTGGGAAAAGGACACGGGGCAGCCCATTCACAACGCCATTGTCTGGCAGGACCGACGCACCGCTGATTTCTGTCGCGAGCTGCGCGAGGCGGGCCATGCTGAGATGATCACGGCGCGCACGGGTCTGCTGGCGGACCCCTATTTTTCATCGACCAAGCTCAAGTGGATCCTCGACAACGTGGAGGGCGCGCGCGCCCGTGCCAAAAACGGTGAGCTGCTCTTTGGCACCGTTGATTGCTACCTGATCTGGAAGCTGACCGGAGGCAAATCGCACGTCACGGATGCAACCAATGCCGCGCGTACCATGCTCTATGATATTCACAAAGGCCGGTGGAGCACGTCCATTTGCGCGCTTTTCGACATTCCGATGGAGATGCTGCCTGAGGTCAAGGACAGCGCGGCTGACTTTGGCACCACACGTCCTGATCTCTTTGGCAAACCGATCCCCATCCTTGGTGTGGCGGGCGACCAGCAAGCGGCCACCATCGGTCAGGCCTGTTTCGCGCCGGGCATGTTGAAATCCCCATACGGTACGGGGTGTTTTGCGCTGCTCAATACCGGGGACACGCCGGTGCGGTCCCAGAACCGGTTGCTCACCACTATTGCCTATCAATTCGACGGCAAACCGACATATGCGCTCGAAGGGTCGATCTTTGTGGCAGGGGCGGTTGTTCAATGGCTGCGCGATGGGCTCAAGATCATTCGCGAAGCCTCCGAGACGCAGCCGCTGGCAGAGCGTGCAGACCCAACCCAGAATGTTGTGCTGGTGCCTGCTTTTGTGGGCCTTGGCGCGCCATATTGGAATGCTGAATGTCGCGGTGCGGTTTACGGGCTGACGCGCAACTCAGGCCCTGAAGAACTGGCCAAAGCCGCTTTGGAAAGTGTGGGATACCAGACCCGCGACCTGTTGGAGGCGATGCAGTCGGACTGGGAAACCGCAGAAGGTGCCGCGACTTTGCGGGTGGATGGGGGCATGTCTGCCTCCGACTGGGCCATGCAGTTTCTGTCCAATATCATCGGTGCCCCTGTCGACCGGCCCAAGGTGCTGGAAACGACCGCTTTAGGGGCCGCGTGGCTGGCGGGGCAACGCATAGGTCTCTATCCTGACATGGTGGGGTTTGCGGAAAACTGGGCGCTTGAACGCCGATTTGAGCCCAACATGGACGCGGCCATGCGGGATGAAAAATACGCGGCATGGAAACGTGCGGTAGACGCCACCATGCGCTTTTGATCCGATGACTGACGCGGTTCCGCTGGCACCCTTTGGCTTTGCCACAGCGGGCAACATCCTTTTTGGACGTGGGCAAGCCGAAGCGGCGCTGGGCCAGCTGGGCGCTTTCGGGTCGCGCCTGCTTGTGGTCTACAGCACCTCTGTCACATGGTATAACGTGCTGGAAAGATCGCTGATCGACAGTGGATGCGAGGTCTTTTCAATCATCGCCAAAGGGGAGCCGGATATTGACGCGGTTGCCGCCGCGCGCCGCGTTGCTCGCGAAAACGGGGTGACGGGCGTTATCTCGGTCGGGGGCGGCTCTGTCATTGACCTTGGCAAGGCTGTTGCTGCGCTGGCACCCGTTGAGGGGGATATCCTTGACTATCTCGAGGGGGTGGGGGACGGACAGGCCCTTGACGCTGACCCACTGCCCTTTGCGGCGTTTCCAACCACGGCGGGCACGGGGGCCGAGGCCACAAAGAACGCGGTGATCTCAGTGCCGGAGGCGTGCAAAAAGGTCAGCCTGCGGGATGCGCGTATGTTGCCCAATCTGGCGGTGGTTGATCCGGACCTGATGGATGACGCCCCGCGCGCCGTGACGCTTGCGTCCGGGTTGGACGCGGTGACGCAGGTGATCGAACCCTACCTGTCGTCGCGGGCGAATATCCTGACCGATGCGCTTTGCGAAAAAGCGATCCCCCTTGGCTTCAGGGCTTTGGGGCGACTGAGCATAGTGGAGTGTCCCCGCGCGCGGGAAGAGATGGCTTTGGTCAGTTTGCTCAGCGGGATCGCGCTGGCAAACGCGGGTCTTGGTGCGGTGCATGGGCTGGCAGGTGTGCTGGGCGGGCGCACGGGCGCGCCCCATGGCATGATCTGTGGGCGACTTCTGGGGCCGGTTATACTGGCAAACGAACAGGCCGTGCGCGCGGAAGGGCGCAGTACCGAGCGGTTTCAAAAAGTCCGTGCATGGCTATCCGAAGGCTTTGACCGTGCGCCGGATGAGGTGCTGCAAAACTGGTCCGGGGTTCTTGATGATCTGGGCGTGCCGAAGCTGTCGCCCTGGCTTGAGGCGCATGGGCTATGCGAGGCCATCGCGCAGGAGGCGGCTGCCGCGTCATCCATGCATGCAAACCCGGTCGTCTTGTCACAGGACGCGCTGATCAGCATTCTGCGCTTCGCCTGATCAAACGGACGGCTGCAAAATTGCGGTATGTCTGTCAAAGTGCAGCGGATTGTCGCGCACCCCTGAACGTCACAACTTGGACCTTGAAACTCCCAGCGGTCTATGCTTGTTAGCGCTAACAAAGAGGGCCGAGTCGCAATCTGAAACCCGCTTTTCTGTCAGGAGAATCCAGAATGTCATACGCAGTTGCAATCAATGGTTTTGGCCGGATCGGACGCGGCGTGCTGCGCGCGATCTCTGAAAATAAGGTAACGGACATGGAGGTGGTCGCGATCAATGACCTCACATCGCCGTCGACCCTGGCGCATCTGCTCAAATATGACAGCGTGCATGGCAGGTTTGACGCGGAGGTGTCGGCCACAGACGATGCGTTGATCGTCAATGGCAAGACCATCAATGTCACGGCCATCCGCAACCCAGCTGATTTGCCGTGGGACGTTGTTGATGTTGCGATGGAATGTACCGGGTTTTTCACCAAACGTGAGGCGGCGGCTGAACACCTGAAAAACGGCTCCAAGCGCGTGCTGATCTCTGCGCCGGGGGCAGGGGCCGACCGTACGGTTGTGTTCGGCGTCAACGACAAGGACCTGACCAAGGACGATATCGTGGTATCAAATGCGTCCTGCACGACCAATTGCCTCGCCCCCGTGGCTTATGTGCTGGATCAGGCTTTTGGCCTCAAGACCGGCTACATGACCACGATTCATGCCTACACCGGCGACCAGCCCAGCCATGATGCGCCGCACAAGGACCTTTACCGGGGCCGTGCCGCAGCGGTGTCGATGGTGCCTACGTCCACAGGCGCTGCCAAGGCGATTTCGCTGGTGCTGCCGCACCTCGAAGGGCGTCTTGAAGGGTCGGCCGTGCGCGTGCCGACACCCAATGTTTCGCTGGTTGATCTGTGCTTCATGCCGGAACGTCCAGCGACGAAAGATGGTATCAATGACGCCATCAAAGCCGCCGCCGAAGGCCCTCTCAAAGGGGTGTTGGGGTATTCTGATGAGCCGCTGGTCTCTATTGATTTCAACCACGACCCGCACTCCTCGACCTTTGCGCCCGCGCAGACAGCCGTGACCAAGGAGGGTATGGTGCGTGTGGTCAGCTGGTACGACAACGAATGGGGTTTTGCGAACCGGATGATCGACACCGGACGCAAGCTTGCCGCCCTTTCCAGAACCTGAAGCCTCCCGGCGCTAAGCGGAGAACAACATGGCATTGAATGACACCATCGAAAGAGTGACAGACCGCATCATCGCACGCAGCGAAGAGGCGCGGGGCAGCTATCTCAAACGGATGGAGGCTGCGCGCAAGAAAGGTCCTGCGCGGGGGCATCTAAGCTGTTCCGGCCAAGCGCATGCCTTTGCTGCTGCTGGCCCCGATCAGGGCAAATTGGCGCGCGAAAGTGCGGGCAATCTGGGAATCGTCACCACCTACAACGACATGCTGTCAGCGCACCAACCCTTCGAGCGGTTCCCCGATCTGATCCGCGAGGCCGCGCGCGCGGCAGGCGGAACAGCGCAGGTTGCGGGCGGCGTGCCCGCCATGTGTGACGGGGTCACTCAGGGTGAGCCGGGCATGGAGCTGAGCCTGTTTTCCCGCGACGTCATCGCGATGGCCACCAGCGTCGCCATGAGCCACAACACCTTTGACGCTGCCGTGTATCTGGGTGTGTGCGACAAGATCGTGCCCGGTCTGATCATTGCGGCACAGGCTTTTGGGCATGTTCCCACGGTATTCCTGCCTGCGGGGCCGATGACCTCTGGTCTGTCCAATGAAGAAAAAGGTCAGGTGCGGCAAAAGTTTGCAGCAGGTGAGGTCGGGCGCGATGAGCTGATGGCGGCCGAGATGGCAGCCTATCACGGCCCCGGCACCTGCACCTTTTACGGCACCGCCAACACCAACCAGATGCTGATGGAATTCATGGGCATGCATTTGCCCGGCGCCAGCTTTGTCACACCCAACACCGGGTTGCGGGATGCGCTGACCCAGGAGGGCGCCAAACGCGCGTTGGCGATGTCTGATCTGGGCAACAACTACACGCCCGTCTGCGATGTGCTGGACGAAAAGGCCTTTGTGAACGGTATTGTCGGGCTGAACGCCACAGGCGGGTCGACGAACCTGCTGATCCACCTTGTGGCGATGGCGCGGGCCGGGGGGATTATCCTCGACTGGCAGGATTTCTCCGACATCTCAGAGGTGACACCGCTGTTGGCGCGCATCTATCCAAACGGGCTTGCGGATGTGAACCATTTCCATGCTGCAGGCGGTCTGGGGTATATGATCCATGAACTGCTGGGCGCGGGGCTCTTGCACGACGACACGACCACCATCGCCGGGGGCGGTCTGGAACTCTACACCCAGGAACCCAAACTTAGGGATGGCGCATTGGTGTGGGAAGCAGGGGCGACCCGCAGCCTCAACGAAAAAATTGTGCGTCCGGCCACTGACCCGTTCCAGCAAACCGGCGGACTCAAACGGATGTCGGGCAGTCTGGGCAATGCGGTGATGAAAGTCTCTGCAGTCAAGTCCGAGCACCAGATCGTCGAGGCGCCCGTGCGGGTCTTTCATGATCAGGAGAGCGTCAAGAATGCCTGCCGGGCCGGAGAGATCACCAGCGACGCCGTTGTTGTCGTGCGTTTTCAAGGGCCTAAAGCCAACGGGATGCCCGAGTTGCACAGCCTCACGCCCAGCCTGAAGAACCTGCAGGCGCGCGGCATTAACGTGGCGCTTGTCACTGATGGGCGCATGTCAGGGGCCTCCGGGTCGGTGCCAGCCGCAATCCATGTCAGCCCCGAGGCGCTGGATGGTGGCCCGATCTCGAAAGTGCAGGATGGCGACATTCTGCGCGTGGACGCCACGACCGGGACGCTTGACATCGTGACGTCGGGCGTTTTGGATCGTGATCCGGCCACCGCTGATCTGTCTGCCAATGAGCACGGGCTGGGGCGCGAGCTTTTCGCTACCTTCCGGCGTCAGGTCGGCACGGCCGATACCGGCGCATGCGTCTTTTTCTAAGAGGATTTTCCCATGGCCCCGAATGAAGCCAGCAAAAAGGCGCGCGACATTTGCAGCCTCGCCCCAATCGTGCCTGTGTTGGTGGTGGACGATGCAGCCCACGCCGCCCCTTTGGCGAAGGCACTGGTGGCGGGGGGGTTGCCCGCGCTTGAGGTCACACTGCGAACAAAGGCGGCTTTGGATGTCATCTCCGCCATGTCGAAAATTCCCGGCAGTGTTGTCGGGGCAGGCACGCTGGTCACGCCGGAAGATGTGCGCGCGGCCAAAGCAGCCGGGGCGACCTTTGGCGTATCACCGGGGGCGACCGATGCGCTGATTGAAGCCTGCGAGGCCGAAGACCTGCCGCTTTTGCCCGGTGCGGCAACGGCGACTGAGGCCATGGCGCTTCTGGCGCGTGGCTATGATATGCTGAAATTCTTCCCCGCCGAAGCCTCTGGCGGGGCACCTGCGTTGAAAGCCATTGGTGCGCCCTTGCCGCAAATCTCTTTTTGTCCCACAGGGGGCGTCAGCCCGGCGAATGCATCCAGCTACCTCAGCCTGTCCAATGTGGTCTGCGCCGGTGGGTCATGGGTCGCGCCGAAGGACAAGGTCGAAGCGGGCGACTGGGCCGGGATCGAAAAACTGGCCGCCGCCGCGTCGCAACTGGGCCGCTAGGCACTCCATTTTGGGGACAGCACTATGATTTTATGTTGTGGCGAGGCCTTGATCGATATGATCCCTGCGCAGACAGCAGCGGGCGGTCACGCGTTCCAGCCGCACGCCGGGGGGGCCATTTTCAACACAGCAATCGCTTTGGGGCGGTTGGGGGTCGACACAGGCTTTGTGTCTGGCCTGTCCACAGACCTGTTCGGGCAGCAATTGCGCGACGCCTTGGACCATAGCCATGTTCACTCTGACCATGCGGTGATTTCCGACAAGCCCACGACCCTTGCCTTTGTCGAATTGAATGACGGTCACGCGACCTACACTTTTTATGACGAGAACACAGCCGGTCGCAGCCTCACGCCAGACATGATCCCGGACCTGCCTGCATCGGTCGATGCTCTGTATTTTGGTGGAATCAGCCTGATTTCAGAGCCCTGTGCCGATTTTTATCTGGCCCTCGCCACCCGTGCGCATGCGGATCACGTTGTCATGCTTGATCCCAACATCAGAGCGGGTTTCATCAAAGATGAAGCCTCTTACCGCAGGCGGTTGGAGCAGATGATTGCCCTTGCGGACATCGTAAAGGTCTCTGACGAGGACCTCGACTGGATTGTGCCGGGAGCAGGAACGCTGGAGGAGAAGGCAAAAACCCTGGGTGCAGAAAAGTTTCTGGTGGTGACCCGTGGCAGCAAAGGTGCTCTGGGCTATCTGCCGGGTGGCTCGCCCATTGAGGTTGAAGCCAGGACAGTGGACATGGTAGACACAGTCGGCGCCGGTGATACGTTCAATGCCGGTGTGCTCGCGGCGCTTGCGCGGGCGGGCGTGTTGACAAAGAAAGAAATTCGCCGTTTGACGCCCGAAGATGGGGTAAAAGCGCTGGCCTATGGCGCATCCGTTGCGGCGATTACTGTGTCGCGGGCCGGGGCAAACCCTCCCTGGGCGCACGAGATTGATGAAACAGACCTGATTGCCTGAAAACCGGGTGGCGTAAATCGCCCCTTAACCTACCTGCAGGCACAGACAAACGAGCTTAGTTTGAGAGAGAGTATGCCAGACAACTCAATATCCCTTTCGCCGTCTGATTTGCGGTCAGACATTCTGCGTCACCTCAAGCTGTCTTTGGGCAAGGACCCGGAGCATGCAGCGCTTTATGACTGGCGCATGGCGCTTTCGCTGGCGTTGCGCGACCGCGTGGTTGATCCGTGGTTTGAGAGCACGCGCAAAACCTACGAGGCCAAGGGCAAACGCGTCTACTACCTGTCGATGGAGTTTTTGATCGGTCGGTTGATCGAGGATGTCGCGGTGAACCTCGGACTTGAGGAACTGGCAGAGGCTGCCCTGGCCGATCTGGGTCAGGACTACGCCCGCGTGGTCGCAGACGAGCCTGATGCCGCACTGGGCAACGGCGGTCTTGGCCGGCTGGCGGCATGTTTCATGGATTCGCTGTCGACCCTTGGCATTCCGGCCTATGGCTACGGCATCCGCTACGAACACGGTCTCTTTCAGCAGCATTTTGAAGACGGCGCACAGATGGAGACGGCAGAGACATGGCTTGCGCAGCGCCATGCGTGGGAATTTGAAAGACCCGAAGCCTGCTATCCGATCCATTTCGGCGGCCATGTCAGCGAAAGCGGCGGCAAAACGGTCTGGCATCCCGGTGAGACGATCATCGCATCTGCCTACGACACGCCGGTGATCGGCTGGCAAGGACGCTGGGCCAACACGCTGCGGCTCTGGGCGGCAAAGCCCACGACGAATTTTGACCTCGATAGCTTCAACCGCGGTGACTACGTCGCGGCCTCCACACCCGAAGCGGTGGCCCGGACAATCTCGCGCGTGCTGTATCCCGATGACACCACAGATGAGGGCAAGGAGCTGCGGCTCAAGCAGGAGTTCTTCTTCACCTCTGCCTCCATTCAGGACCTGCTGCGCCGCTTTATTGGCGAAGGGGGCGATCTTAAAACGCTGTCTGATCATGTGGCGATCCAGTTGAACGACACGCATCCGGCCATCGCGGGGCCAGAACTTGTGCGGCTTCTGGCCGATGTGCATGGGTTTGACGTGGCTGATGCCATCCGCACGGCGCGCGCCTGCCTTGCCTATACGAACCACACGCTCTTGCCCGAGGCGTTGGAGCGGTGGCCCGAGTATCTCTTTGCCAAAGTGTTGCCGCGTCACCTGACGCTTATTCACCAGATCGAAGCGACGCATCTGGCGGACAGCGGCAGTGACATTCGCATCGTCGAACATGGTGAGGTCAAGATGGGCGAGTTGGCCTTTATCATGGCGCATCAGGTAAACGGCGTGTCCGCATTGCATTCGGAACTGGTGAAGGAAACAGTGTTTGCCGATCTGCACCGGTCCTATCCCACCCGGATCATCAACCAGACCAACGGGATCACGCCGCGCCGGTGGCTTTATTCCTGCAATCGCCCTTTGCGCGGGCTGATCAACGACACCATCGGCACAAACTGGCCGGATGATCTGGCGCAACTGGGCCGCCTTGCCGAACACGCCGAGGACGCCGGTTTTCAGGAACGGTTCAAAGCAGCAAAAGACGCCAACAAGCGGCATCTGTCCAACTGGCTGGCGGCTTACGGGGATTTCAAGGTTGATCCTCAGATGATGTTCGACGTGCAGATCAAACGTATCCACGAATATAAACGCCAGCTGATGAACCTGCTGGAAACAGTGGCCCTTTGGAACGAGATGCGGGATGCGCCCACGGCGGCATGGACGCCGCGTGTGAAAATCTTTGGGGGTAAAGCTGCGCCCGGCTATGTGGTGGCAAAGCAGATTATTCATCTGATCAATGATGTGTCCAAGACGATCAACAATGATCCCGCAACCCGCGATTTGCTGCAGATCGTCTATCCTGAGAATTACAACGTCTCTATGGCGGAAAAACTGATCCCGGCCACGGATTTGTCCGAGCAGATATCGACCGCTGGCAAAGAGGCCTCTGGCACCGGCAACATGAAATTTGCGCTGAACGGGGCCATGACCATCGGCACATTGGATGGCGCGAACGTCGAAATCCGCGATTGTGTGGGGGCGGATAACTTTTTCCTCTTTGGACTGACGGCCAAAGAAGTGATCGCGCGCCGCACAGAGCATGATTTCGCCCGCGCAGCCATAGCGGCCAGCCCTCGCCTGCAACGCGTGTTGGGCCAGATCGCGGAGGGCGCATTTTCGCCGCAGGACCGCGACCGTTACAAGGGGCTCGTCGATATCCTGACAAACCACGACTATTTCCTCGTGACCTGTGATTTTGACAGCTACTATGACAAGCAGCGCGAGGTCGACGTGGCGTTTCAGGATCAGACAGACTGGACCCGACGCACCATCCTCAACACCGCGCGGGTGGGCTGGTTCTCATCGGACCGTACCATCAGCGGCTATGCAAAAGACATCTGGAACGCACAAAGCCTGATTGGCCCGCGGTCCGAGAAAAAGGATGTAGCCTGAGAAAGGGGGATAAGTTGACCTTCTCTGCGACCGACCGACAACAGATCATCAATGGAACCCATGCAGATCCCTACGCGGTTCTGGGGCTGCATGAGGTGGACGGCAAGCTGACGCTGCGGGCGTTTCTGCCCGGTGCCGACCAGATTGACGCCATTGACCCGAAAACCAAACGGCGTATCGTCGCCCTCAAACCAGTGGCAGACGCCCCCGGCCTTTTTGAAGGTGTGGCGACCCGCCGCAAAAACCGCTTTGCCTACTACCTTCGGGTGACGCAAAACGGGTCGGACTGGGTCGCGGACGATGCGTTCCGGTTTGGCCCACTGCTCGGAGAACTGGACGAACATCTGTTCGCAGAAGGGGCCCATCGCAGGCTCTGGCGGGTTCTGGGGGCACATCCTTGCGTGCATGAGGGCGTCGGCGGCGTGCATTTTGCGCTGTGGGCTCCAAATGCCACGCGGGTATCGGTTGTGGGCAACTTCAACACATGGGACGGACGGCGCAATCTGATGCGCCGCAGGGGCGCAACCGGCCTGTGGGAGACATTTATTCCCGGCATCGGTGAAGGCGAAGTCTACAAATACGAACTGCTGGATGCGCAGGGGCATTTGTTGCCGCAAAAGGCGGACCCGGTCGGGTTTGGCGCAGAGCATCCTCCGGCGACGGGATCGGTCGTGCGCGCGCTTGATCACCACACATGGCAAGATGATGCATGGATGTCGCGGCGCGAGGTGTTGCAGCGCACAGATCAGCCCATTTCGGTCTACGAGGTGCATCTGGGGTCGTGGAAGCGCGTCGCTGACGATGGCAACCGCCGCCTCAGCTACCCGGAACTGGCGCGGGATCTTGTGACCTATGCGCAGGACATGGGCTTTACCCATATCGAATTGATGCCGATCTCGGAGTTTCCGTTTGATGGCTCATGGGGTTACCAACCTGTTGGTCTTTTTGCGCCCACGATCCGCCATGGCACGCTCGAAGAGTTTCGCAGCTTTGTAGACGCAGCCCATCAGGCCGGGCTTGGCGTCATTGTGGACTGGGTGCCGGGGCATTTCCCGGACGATCCGCACGGGTTGGCCAAATTTGACGGCTCCGCGCTCTATGAACATGCCGACCCGCGCGAAGGGTTCCACCCCGACTGGAATACGATGGTCTATAACTTCGGGCGGACCGAGGTTGCGAATTTCCTGACTGCAAACGCGCTTTATTGGTTGCAAGAGCATCACATTGACGGTCTGCGCGTGGATGCTGTGGCCTCGATGCTCTATCGCGACTACTCGCGCAAAGAAGGCGAATGGGTGCCCAACAAGGACGGAGGCCGCGAAAACTACGAGGCCATTGGCTTCATGCAGGCAATGAATACCCAAGCCTACGGCGAGGTCCCCGGCATCATGACAATCGCAGAGGAAAGCACCGCCTTTCCGGGTGTCAGCGCGCCTGTGGACGCGGGCGGCTTGGGCTTTGGCTACAAGTGGAACATGGGCTGGATGAACGACACGCTGGACTACATGGCGCAAGAACCCGTTCACCGCAAATACCACCACCACAAGATGACGTTTGGCATTCATTACGCCTTTTCAGAGAACTTCATTCTGCCGCTGAGCCACGATGAGGTGGTGCACGGCAAAGGGTCCTTGCTGGACCGGATGCCGGGGCAGGGGGATGAGAAATTCGCAAACCTGCGCGCCTACTTTGGCTTCATGTGGGGGCATCCGGGCAAAAAGCTGCTCTTTATGGGCGGTGAGTTTGCCCAAGGGGCCGAATGGAACCACGACAACAGCCTTGACTGGCATCTGTTGGAGACGCCCGCGCACAAGGGCATTCAGTCGCTGGTCCGGGACCTGAACGCGCTTTATCGCGCCACGCCGGCGCTTCATCTGCTGGACAACGCGCCTGCCGGGTTTGAATGGGTGGATGAGTTGAACGCGGACGAATCCGTTATGGCGTGGCTCCGCAAGGGGGATGAGTCCACAGCGCCGGTGCTGGTCGTGTCCAATTTCACGCCCGTCCCGCGCGAGGCGCACCGCGTTGGCGTGCCCCAACCGGGCACATGGATTGAACGTCTGAACACCGACGCATCTGTTTATGGTGGGCAAAACCGGGGAAATGGCGGCCATGTGGTCTCTGAAGAGCATGAGGCGCAGGGGCGTGCGCAATCTGTGCTGATCAATCTGCCGCCATTGACCACACTGTTTTTCGAGCTGGAGCACAGCTAGGTTTTTCGAACTGAATTTGAATTGGGGGGATCACGATGACGAAGGAATCACAGCGTCTTGCACAGGAGACGATGGCGTTTGTGCTGGCAGGCGGGCGCGGCAGCAGGCTCTATGAGTTGACCGACCGGCGTGCAAAACCGGCGATGTATTTCGGCGGAAAGAGCCGGATCATCGACTTTCCTTTGTCAAATGCGGTGAACTCCGGCATCCGCCGCATCGGGGTCGCCACGCAGTACAAGGCGCACAGCCTCATCAGGCACCTGCAGCGCGGTTGGAGCTTTTTTCGGGCCGAACGCAACGAAAGCCTCGATATTCTGCCCGCCTCACAACAGATGAACGATGAAAACTGGTACAAAGGCACTGCCGACGCGGTGGCACAGAACAAGGACATCATCGAAGGCTACGGGCCCAAGTACATCGTCATTCTGGCGGGCGACCACATCTACAAGCAAGACTATTCCCTGATGATTAAACACCACGTCGAAAGTGGTGCAGATGTCACCGTGGGCTGCATTGAGGTGCCGCGCATGGAGGCTAAGGCTTTCGGCGTGATGAAAGTGGATACCGAAGACCGGATCCTCGACTTTGTAGAAAAGCCAGCAGACCCGCCCGCCATGCCGAACGATCCCGATCAGGCCTTGGCGTCCATGGGCATCTATGTGTTCGAGACGGAATACCTGTTCAAGGTTATGGCCGAATGCGCGGCAGAACCGGGCTACAACCATGATTTCGGCGGCGATGTAATCCCGAAAATTGTCCGCGAGGGCAAGGCGGTCGCGCATCCCTTCAGCCGGTCGTGCGTACGCACCGACAACGAGGAAGGGTCCTACTGGCGCGATGTCGGCACGGTGGATGCCTTCTGGCAGGCCAACATTGATCTGACAGACTTCGACCCTGACCTTGATCTTTATGACACGGAATGGCCGATCTGGACGTATTCTGAACTGACGCCACCGGCCAAATTCATTCACAACGAAGAAGGACGCCGGGGCTATGCGGTGTCGTCGATGGTGTCGGGTGGCTGCATTATCTCAGGCTCGCAACTTGAGCGCTGCTTTCTGTTCACTGGGGTGCGCACGCACTCCTACTCCGAACTAAAAGGCGTTGTCGCCATGCCCTACGTGGAGATCAACCGTAACGCCCGGCTCAGGAATGTCGTGATTGACCGCGGGGTGGTTATTCCGCAAGGCCTGGTGGTGGGCGAGGATCCCGCGCTGGATGCAAAGCGTTTTCGACGCTCTGACAATGGCATTTGTCTGATTACCCAGCCAATGATTGACAATCTGGACCTCTGACGGCACGGCACTCCCATGAATGTTCTTTTTGTTGCTTCTGAATGTGCGCCCTTCGTCAAGACCGGAGGGCTGGCAGATGTTATCGGTGCCGTGCCCAAAGCACTGGCTGAGGAGGGTGTGGACGCGCGTGTGCTCTTGCCCGGTTATCCCGCGCTGAAACTGCAGATGGCGCGCGGGCGGGTGGTGTGGTCCTCCGATGCTCTGTTTGGCGGGCCTGCGCGTGTTGTCGCCGTAAACGAAGCGGGTCTGGCGCTTTACTTGCTGGATGCGCCGCATTTGTATGATCGTGAGGGGTCAATCTACCTCAGCAATGATGGGGCGGATTGGGACGACAACGACCTGCGCTTTGCGGCCTTGTCACGCGTAGGGGCTGACCTTGCGAGCGCAGGCATCGACGATTGGCACCCTGACATTGTGCATGCGCATGACTGGCAAGCGGGGCTTGTGCCGCTCTATCTGCGCCAATCTGGCGGGGCGGTGCCGCCGACGGTTCTGACCATCCACAACATTGCCTTTCAGGGCCTTTTTGATGCGGACCGCGCACAGCCATTGGGCATAGACGCCGGGCGTTTTCATCCGGAAGGGGCTGAATTCTACGGACGGCTTGGGTTTCTCAAGGCAGGTCTGGCATTCAGCGACAAGATCACAACCGTCAGCCCGACCTATGCGCGCGAGTTGTTGTTGCCCGAATTCGGGATGGGCCTTGAAGGGGTGATGCACGCGCGGCGCGGCGATATGCACGGTATCCTCAACGGCATTGATACTGAGGTGTGGAACCCCGAAACGGACCCGGCGCTGCCTGCTCCTTATTCGGCGCGCAAGCTTGCGGCCAAAAAGCACAGCCGCCATGCCTTGCTGGAACGGTTTGGTCTGTCGGACCCGCAGGATGGTCCGATCTTTTGCGTGATCAGCAGATTGACACGCCAAAAAGGGCTGGACCTGTTGCTGGAGGCACTTCCAGCGATTGTGGCGCGTGGCGGCAGGCTGGCGATTTTGGGAACAGGCGACAAGGACCTCGAAGACGGCTTCAAAAGAGCCGCAGAGCAATTCCCGGGCCATATCGGCGCAGAGATTGGCTATGATGAGGCGCTGTCGCACCTGATGCAAGGGGGCAGTGATGCCATTGTGATCCCTTCCCGGTTTGAGCCTTGCGGGCTGACACAGCTGTACGGTCTGCGTTATGGCACGCTGCCCGTTGTGGCGCGCACGGGCGGGCTTGCCGATACGGTGATTGATGCCAATGAGGCGGCGCTGACCGCAGGTGTTGCGACCGGTGTGCAGTTCGCCCCGGTCACGACACAGGCCCTTGAGCAAGCGATCCACCGGACCTGCGATCTTTTTGCCCAACCGCGTATCTGGGCGGGGATGCAACGTCGCGCGATGCGTCATCCTGTTGGCTGGGAACAATCAGCCGTGGCATACGGTGATGTGTACAAGGCCCTTCTCAGCGGAGACCGATAAGTGACAGCTACGATCACGGGCGGTGCGCCGACCCCTTTGGGCGCGCAGGCGGAGGCAGGGGGCGTCAATTTCGCTGTTTTTTCTGCCCATGCGACCTCCATTGAATTGTGCTTGTTCACGCCGGATGGCCAGACCGAAGAGACGCGTCTGACCCTGCCAGAACGCACAGGCGACATCTGGCACGGGTTTGTGCCGGGTCTGCGTCCGGGGGCGCTTTACGGTTTGCGCGCTTACGGGCTCTACGCGCCGGAGGAAGGGCACAGGTTCAACCCCAACAAGCTTTTGCTTGATCCCTATGCGCGTGAATTGCACGGGGCGTTTCAAAATGATGATCTGCTGTTGGGATATACGGCGGATGCGGCGGGTGATGAGACCGGGATGTGCGCAAAGGACAGTGCGGCACAGATGGCCAAATGCGTTGTGCAGGACCCTGACGCGCAGCGCCGGTTCGACTGCCATCCCCATCGCGCGTGGGATGAAACCGTCATCTACGAGGCGCATGTCAAAGGGCTGACGCAACTTAATCCGGACGTGCCGCGTGATCTGCGCGGCACCTACGAAGGTCTGGCCTGTGACGCGATGCTGGCGCATTACCGCAAGCTGGGCGTGACCGCTCTGGAGCTTTTGCCGGTCCATGGGTTTCTCAATGATAGTTTTCTGCTCGACCGGGGTCTGACCAATTACTGGGGCTACAACAGCGCGACTTTCTTTGCGCCCGAACGCCGTTACTTTGGCCCGGCGGGCCTCGACGGGTTCAGGCGCATGGTGCGCAAACTGCATGCCGCTGGGATCGAGGTCATTCTGGATGTGGTCTACAACCACACCGCAGAGGGCGACCAGCGCGGCCCTACCTTGAGTTTCCGCGGCTTGGACAATGCCTCGTATTATAGTCTGCCCCCCGACGATCCGCGCTTTTTCATAAACGACACCGGTACGGGCAACACCGTGAATGCAGCGCATCCTCAGGTGGTCCGGCTTATGATGGACAGCCTGCGGTATTGGGTCGAGTTTATGGGCGTCGATGGCTTCCGGTTTGATCTTGCGACAACCCTTGGCCGGGAAAGCCACGGGTTTGATCCGGCTTGCGGGTTCTTTGATGCTTTGCGCCAAGACCCGGTTCTGGCCAGAACCAAGCTGATTGCAGAGCCTTGGGACATTGGGCCGGGCGGCTATCAACTGGGGAATTTTCCGTCCGAATTCTCGGAATGGAACGATGCATACCGCGATACGGTTCGGCGTTTCTGGAAAGGTGACAGCGGCAGCACGCAGGAGCTTGGCGCGCGTTTCATGGGCTCGGCGGATTTCTTTGACAACAACGGGCGCAGACCCCGCGCCTCTGTTAACCTGCTCAGCGCGCATGACGGGTTTACGCTTGCCGATCTCACTTCTTACAACCACCGGCACAATGAGGCCAATGGTGAAGA
Organism: Roseobacter sp.; assembly: GCA_045106135.1. Lineage (GTDB taxonomy): Bacteria > Pseudomonadota > Alphaproteobacteria > Rhodobacterales > Rhodobacteraceae > Roseobacter. The sequence continues at coordinate 17,731 of JBGCEG010000017.1, forward strand.
CAACCGCGACGGGCATGGCGCCAATCATTCGGACAATTGCGGCGTCGAGGGGCCAACAACCGACACCGCAGTACTGACCATGCGCCAGCGCCGACAGCGCAACATGCTGGCGACCCTGTTTCTATCCCAAGGCACACCCATGCTGCTGGCCGGGGACGAATTCGGCAATTCGCAAGCGGGCAACAACAACGCCTATTGTCAGGATAACGAAACCAGTTGGTTGAACTGGCCGAAAGCCGATACCAGGCTCACTCAATTTGTATGCGATCTTTCGATGTTCCGAAGGGCGTTCCCGGTGCTGCGGCAGACCCGCTTTTTGCACGCAAACCTGCGGGATGCTGACGCCCTGCGTGATGTGGGCTGGTACGGCTTTTCGCGCGACGGGGAGGCACCCGATTGGGAAGATGATGATCTGTCTTGCCTTGGCGTTTTGCTGCGCGGCAGTGCAGAGGCGCCGGATTATGCGCAGGATGAGGACGCGGTTTTTGTGGCTTTCAACCGAAGCGATCAGGCGGCCACCCTGACCCTGCCAGCCCCGCGTGCCGGACGGTTTTGGCAGGTGGACATTGACACATCCGCAGATGAGCAAGGCGCGCGCGCGCTCAGCAATTCTGTGGTGGACGTCCCGGCCTGCAGCGTTCTGGCCCTGAGCGAGCAACGCAAAAAGGGCACAGCATGACAACGGATGACGCTTTGGCGCTGCTGGCCCGCAAGGCTGGTGTGCACGACGCCTTCACGGACATGAATTCAACCGTGCGCCAGATCGGCCCCGACACCCAGCGCGCCCTGCTTTGGGCCAACGGCATCCCTGCTGATAATGACGCTGCCGTGCGCGACAGCCTTGCCTTTCTCGCCGCCGAAAAATCCAGCCGGATATTGCCGCAAGACCTGATTTTGACGGCTGGAAAAGCCGTAGAATTTGGTGTTGCGCGCGCGACAATTTGGGCGCTGCATAGCGAAGATGAAACGCAGCTGATCGCAGACGGACGGGGTGAGCGCGATATTCATCTGCCTGCGCTGGACGTGGGGATTTACGTGCTGACGCTCACAACGCAAAACCTGTCGCAAACGGTCACTGTGCTGGCCAAGCCGCCCCAAGCGCCAAGCGTCGCGCATGTGGGCGGGCAGGAAAAGCTCTGGGGTATTGTTGCGGCGCTTTATGGGTTGCGATCAGACCGGAATGGCGGTTTGGGCGATTATCGTGATCTGGCCGATCTGGCGCGGATCACAGGCCAGCACGGGGCAAGCTTTCTGGGCATTAACCCGGTGCACGCGCTGGGGTGGGGGGATACGCAGTCCATCAGCCCCTATTCCCCGACACATCGGGGGTTTTTAAACACATCTCACATCGCGTTGGATCAGGTGCTGCCCCAAGGTGCCCCCCAGTTCCCGCCGGCCCAGAGCCAATTGCTGGATTATAAATCGCACCAGTCGCACCACCGTCCGGGGCTTGAACGGGCCTACGCGCAGTTTGATCGGCACGCGGGCGCAAACGAAAAACGCGACTTTGAAACCTACATAGCAGACGGCGCAGAGGCGCTTGCCCGGTTCTCTGCTTTTGAGGTGCTGAGCGTGGCACATGGCCCGGACTGCCGGACGTGGCCTCAGGCCGTGCACGAGAGCGCGAACCGGAATGATGCAGTGCCTGCACAGGCCCGACGGTTCCACATGTGGATGCAATGGGTCGCCGACCGCCAGTTGGGGGCCGCACAAAGCGGGGCCTGCGACAATGGCATGGCGCTGGGTTTGTATCTTGATGTGGCTGTCGGCGCGCGCCTTGGCGGGGCCGAATACTGGGGGGCGGCAGAGGCGCGGGCTGAGGGGGTGTCCATCGGTGCGCCACCGGATGATCTGAGCCCGGCGGGGCAAAACTGGGGCTTGTGCGCCTATGCGCCACGCAAACTCACGCAAACGCGGTACCGGGCGCTGCGTCAGGTGTTCCGGCAGAACATGCGGCACGCTGGTGTGGTTCGGATCGATCATGCGCTGGGGCTGAACCGCAGTTTCTGGTTGCCGCTCGACGGCACGCCGGGCGGGTATATCTCGCAACCTTTTGAGGCTTTGCTCGCGGTCCTCGCGATTGAGGCGCACAAGGCCGGGTGCGTGGTTGTGGGCGAAGATCTGGGCCTCGTGCCGGATGGCTTTCGGGACAAGCTTTCTGACGCGGGCATTTACGGCTATACAGTCATGCAGTTTGAACGCGAGAAAGACGGCGCCTTGCGTTCGACCTGCGACCTGCGCCCCAAGACACTGGCCTGCTTTGGCACACATGACACGCCGACCCTGCATGGGTTCTGGCAAGGGCGCGACATCGACTGGTGGCGCAAACTGGACTGGATTGCCGAAGACGGCATTGACGCGGTCCAAAAGACGCGGGACGCCGAAAAACGCGACCTTTTGCAGTCTGAAAAGATGAAAGAAGACGGGCAGCAACCATTTGATGTGGTATACGAAAAGATACATGACACGCTTGCGTCATCGCCCTGCGCCCTTGTCGCCGTGCAACTGGATGATGTGCTGGGCGTGGTTGAGGCGCAGAACCTGCCGGGAACGATAGACGAGCACCCTAACTGGAGACGGCCCTACCACACGCAGGTGGAGCAGATGAAAACGCACCCTGTTTTGGAAAAAACAGCAAAACTGATGAGAGACACCGGGCGCACGCGTCAAGGTAACCCTCCCGAAAGGAGCCCAGCATGATCCCTGAAACCAAGGCCGCAGGCCCCTTTGAAGGTCAAAAGCCGGGCACGTCCGGGCTGCGCAAAAAGACACGTGTGTTCATGCAGCCGGGGTATCTGGAATGCTTCGTACAGTCCATTTTCAACGCCATCGGCGGCGTCGAGGGCAAGACACTTGTTGTGGGCGGCGACGGGCGGTTTTTTAACCAGCAGGCGATCCAGACGATTTTGCGCATGGCGGCGGCCAATGGGGCGGCCCGGCTGATCGTCGGGCAAAACGGCCTGTTGTCGACGCCTGCAGTCTCGAACGTCATTCGCCAACGCGGCACCGAAGGCGGGCTTGTGCTGTCCGCCAGCCACAACCCCGGCGGGATCGACGCTGACTTTGGACTGAAATACAACGTCTCCAACGGGGGGCCAGCACCCGAGAGCATCACTCAGGCCATCTTTGAGGAAACGACCCGTATCACGTCTTACAAAACGCAGGCCAGCGACGATCTGGATTTGTCGCGCGTGGGCGAGGTTGCCCTGGGCCAGATGGCAGTGGAGATCATTGACCCGGTCACCGATTATGAGGCGTTGATGGAAACGCTTTTCGATTTTGACAAGATCGCGGCGCTGTTCAAAAGCGGTTTCCGGATGCGGTTTGACGCGATGCACGCGGTGACCGGACCTTATGCCAAAGCCATTCTTGAGACGCGGCTGGGCGCGCCGGACGGGACGGTTATCAATGGGGTGCCCAGTGAGGATTTTGGCGGCGGCCACCCGGACCCCAATCCGGTTTGGGCCGAGGAACTGATGCAGATCATGATGGCCGATGATGCGCCGGACTTTGGCGCGGCCTCTGATGGGGATGGCGATCGCAATATGATTGTCGGGCGCGGCTGCTATGTGACGCCCTCTGACAGTCTTGCGGTTCTGGCAGCCAACGCCCGGCACGCGCCGGGATATGCTTCAGGGCTGGCAGGTGTGGCGCGGTCAATGCCCACAAGTGCCGCCGCCGACCGGGTGGCGCAAAAGCTTGGAATCGAAAGCTTCGAGACGCCCACTGGCTGGAAGTTCTTTGGCAACCTGCTGGATGCGGGCAAGGTGACGCTGTGCGGTGAAGAAAGCGCTGGCACCGGGTCCAATCACGTGCGCGAAAAAGACGGGCTTTGGGCGGTTTTGCTGTGGCTGAACATTCTGGCGGAACGCAAGCCGTCGGTTGCGGATATTCTTGCCGCGCACTGGCGCAGTTTCGGGCGCAATTACTACTCACGTCACGATTACGAAGCGGTGCCAAACGCCGCTGCTGATGCGCTTATGGATCACGTGCGCGCGCATCTGGCGGACTTGCCCGGCACGCGCTTTGGCGATCTGACGGTCGATACGGCGGATAGTTTCACGTATGCGGACCCTGTGGACGGGTCGGTGAGCGAAAATCAGGGCCTGCGCATTTCCTTTAGCGGTGGGGCACGGGTGGTCTTGCGCCTGTCCGGTACAGGAACCGAAGGGGCCACTTTGCGCATGTATCTTGAGCAATTTGCACCTGAGGCGGCAGACCACACGCTGTCACCCGATGATGCCCTGTCAGCGGTCAGGGCTGCGGCTTTGGAGATTACGCAGATGCAGGCTCATCTGGGCCGCACCGAACCGGATGTAAAAACCTGACCCCGGTGCACCCCCACCGGGCTTCGTGAGGCCAGAAGTCTCAATACCATCAAAACCCTGTCTCTAATCTGCACAGAATTGCCGCGCATGTCAGGATTAGTGCCTGAAAATTGAGCAAGCGAGCCCGCCGCCCGGCTCAGGCGGTCTGCTATCTTTACTCACGACAACATTCGGCGATCCTGCACAGGCTCATAGGCGAATGCCTTGGGCGAAGCGTGCGGCGGCATAAGGACTGGACATCGCTTTCGCCACCGCACTCAACGCAACATTAAACGTTGCGAAGGAGGAGTAGCCCGTAAAAGGCTGCCCATGCAAGCGTGCAACCTTCGCGGGGGATATACTCTACATGAAAATGTCTAACTTTCTCACATCTGCGGCTGTGATTTCGCTGGGGTTTGCCACGCCCTTGATGGCGCAGGATGACACAATCAAAGTGGGCGTTCTGCACTCTTTGTCCGGCACGATGGCGATTTCCGAGACCACGCTCAAAGACACCATGCTGTTGCTGATCGAAGAGCAGAACGCCAAGGGCGGCTTGCTGGGCAAGCAGATCGAAGCCGTTGTCGTTGATCCGGCCTCTGACTGGCCACTGTTTGCGGAAAAAGCGCGCGAGTTGCTGACCGTCAGCGAGGTCGACGTGATCTTTGGCTCCTGGACATCCGTGTCCCGCAAATCCGCGCTGCCCGTGCTTGAAGAGCTGAACGGCCTGATGTTCTATCCGGTGCAGTACGAGGGCGAGGAAAGCTCCAAGAACGTGTTCTACACTGGTGCTGCCCCCAACCAGCAGGCGATCCCGGCGACAGATTACTTCCTCGAAGAGCTTGAGATCGAGAAATTCGCGCTTTTGGGAACCGACTACGTGTACCCGCGCACCACAAACAAAATCCTTGAGCAGTACCTGAAAGACAATGGTATTGCTGAAGAAGATATCTTTGTGAACTACACGCCCTTTGGCCATTCTGACTGGTCGACCATCGTGTCCGACGTGGTGGCTTTGGGCGCAGACGGCAAGAACGTGGGCGTGATCTCAACCATCAACGGTGACGCGAACATCGGTTTCTATAAAGAGCTTGCAGCGGCAGGCGTGTCTGCTGATGACATCCCGGTTGTTGCGTTCTCTGTGGGGGAAGAAGAGCTTTCCGGTCTGGATACAACCAACCTTGTCGGCCACCTTGCCGCTTGGAACTACTTTCAGTCTGCGGAATCTGACGCCAACACCGCGTTTATTGAAGCTTGGAAAGCGAAAATGGGCGAGGACCGTGTAACAAACGATCCGATGGAAGCGCATTACATCGGCTTCAACATGTGGGTAAACGCGGTTGAAGCGGCAGGCACCACAGATGTGGATGCTGTGCGTGACGCGATGTACGGTCAGGAATTCCCCAACCTTACGGGTGGCACCTCGGTCATGTTGCCAAACCACCACCTGGCCAAGCCTGTGCTGATTGGTGAAATTCAGGAAGATGGGCAGTTCGACATCATCAGCCAGACTGAAGAGGTCCCCGGTGATGCATGGACAGACTTCCTGCCGGAAACGGCGGTTTTGATCTCCAACTGGCAAGAGCTTGGCTGCGGTATGTACAACACCGAGACCGAAAGCTGCGTTCAGATCAAATCGAACTACTAAGACAACATCCGGGCGCGCGGTCAGCGCGCGCCCGACGCTTGGGGTGGGCTTTTCAGCAAAATGACTTTCTTTCGCATTCTTCTGTGCGCCATCTCTGTGTGGCTGTTTGCCCCAAATGCACCGGTGCTGGCCCAAAGTCTCGAAGACATCCTTGCCACGCACCAGAAAGATGTTGAGCGCGCCTCGCGCAAGACCATCGACCCCATCATCTCGGACCTTATCGACAGCGGCTTGCCACAGGTGCCGACCTTCCTTGAACGCTGGCAGAATAAAGAAGTCTGGATGCGCAAGGACGACAAGTCGTTCTTTTATGTGGATGAAAAAGCTGATGGAACCTTTGACCTGATTGCGCTGACCAGTGGCGAAGCCGTGGATTCGGTTGAAAAAAAGGCGATTAAAGAGCTCAAACCCAATTCCGGCGTCCGTTCTGTTATCGCTGTGGCGTTGGTTCAGTTTCAGCTTTCCGATCCTGATCCGGAGCGCAGGCTTGCAGCCCTGCAGGCCATCGAGCGTGATGCCGAGGAAAGCCAGTTGGCACCTTTGCGCAACTCAATCGCCGTGGAGACAGACCCCGACATTCTGGCGCGCAAACGGACCCTTGAACGGCTTTTGACGGCGCAATTCGGTGAAACGACTAATGAACGTGTTGCGGCGATCGAAGCCCTGTCCACCTCCCTGAGTGTTGAGACGCGCGGGGCGCTTAACCCCATTCTGGCGTCTTCACGGTACGTGGCAGAGCAGGTCGCGCAAGACCGCAATGTGGCGCGCATTCTGACGCCCGGATCGCCCGAGCTTTCCCAGTCAGAAGCCTACGCATTGATGGTGTCTGCACAGATGGCACCGCCCCTTGTAGATCGCGATACGCGCGACCGGGCTTTGATCGCGCACATCACCGACGGGCAGGTGGGCAGTGTTTCCCTGGCTACGCTGAACACCGAGGACGCGCGGGATCGGGCCTATGCCACTTTGGCCGCCAATAGCATTGTCCCGCCTGCGCCGACGCAGGCAGACATCGAAGCGGCGGTGATGTCCGCCAGCTTCTTTGACCTATATGCGGAACCTGACCGCGCGGTGACCGCTGCTGCAGAGATCGCCTTGGCCAGCATCGAGACGCGGGTGGGCTGGAACCAGACCCTTGATCTGGTGCTGGATGGTGTGTCGCTGGCGTCCATCTACTTTCTGGCGGCCATCGGTCTGGCCATTACCTTTGGGGTAATGCGTGTGATCAACATGGCGCATGGTGAGTTCATCATGATGGGCGCATATACCGGCTATGTGGTGCAGCTTTTTGTGACCGACTATACGGTGTCGCTGGTGATCGCCTTGCCGCTTGCCTTTGCTGTGACATTCGCGGCAGGCGTCGCGATGGAACGGCTTGTGATCCGCCATCTTTATCACCGCCCCTTGGAAACCCTTTTGGCCACGTTTGGCATTTCGATTGCGTTGCAGCAGCTTGCCAAGAACATCTTTGGCACACAGGCGCGGCCGCTGACGTCACCGGGGTGGCTGGATGGGGCATGGGTGCTCAACGATGTGGTCTCCATCAGCTATATCCGGATTGCGATTTTTGTGCTGGGCATTGCTTTCCTGATCCTGCTTCTGTTTATCCTCAACCGGACCCGTCTGGGGCTGGAGGTGCGCGCTGTGACGCAAAACCCGCGCATGGCCGCGTCGATGGGCATCAACCCCGATCGTATCAACATGCTGACCTTTGGCCTTGGATCGGGCATCGCGGGGATCGCCGGGGTCGCCATTGGGTTGTACGCCAAAGTCACGTCTGAGCTTGGATCGGACTATATCGTGCAAAGCTTCATGACCGTGGTGGTCGGCGGTGTCGGCAATATCTGGGGCACGCTGTTGGGGGCCACGCTGATCGGCAACCTGCAAAAGCTCATTGAGTGGTTCAATCCGTCCAATACGCTGGCCGCGCAGACTTATATGATCCTCTTTATCATCCTATTTATCCAAATCCGGCCTCGGGGCATTATCGCCCTCAAGGGCCGGGCGGCGGGGGACTAGATCGTGTCAGCCTTAAGCGAACCACCTGTGGGAAACCGTGGCGACGGCGCGCCCCGACGCCAGCCCTTCATTCTGCGGCACCCGTCTGTCCTGATCTTTCTCGCTCTTCTGGCGGTCTTCACATTGGGCGTGACGCTCTTGGCAGAGGCAACAGGAACGGGGATCGTGTCCACGTCCTTTGTCAAAACGCTAGGCAAAACGCTGTGTCTGTGTCTGGTGGCCCTCGCGATGGATCTGGTCTGGGGCTACTGCGGGATCCTGTCCCTGGGGCATTTCGCGTTCTTTGGACTTGGCGGCTACATGATCGGCATGTGGCTGATGTATGAACGCACCAAGGATATCGTGATCGGATCGCTTGAAAACGCCGTGCTGCCGCCCACCCCAGTAGAGATCAAGGAAGCCATTGGCGTGCAGATTTTTGGGGTTGTGGGCGGTTCTGAAATTCCGGCCATCTGGTTTTTTGCCGACAGTCTGATGGCGCAACTGGCGCTGGTGGTGCTGGTGCCGGGGTTGTTCGCGCTGGTCTTTGGCTGGCTGGCCTTTCGCAGCCGCGTGACGGGTGTTTACCTGTCGATCCTGACGCAAGCGATGACACTGGCGCTGGCGCTGCATCTGTTTCAAAACGACAGCGGCTTGCGCGGCAATAATGGTCTGTCGGGGCTACAGAACATTCCGGGGCTGACAGATGTGTCGCAGGACGTGATCTCTATCTGGTTTTTCTGGGCCTCTGCGCTGGCGCTGGCTTTGGGGTATGTGCTGTCGGCGTGGGTGGTGTCGGGCAAGTTCGGCTCTGTGTTGCGGGGCATCCGCGATGATGAGGCGCGCGTGCGCTTTCTGGGCTACAATGTCGAGGCCTACAAACTGACGGTCTTCACCGCAGCGGCCGTGATCGCGGCCATTGCCGGTGCGCTTTATTACCCGCAGGCGGGCATTATCTCTCCGGCTGAAATTGCGCCGATTGCCTCCATCTATCTGGCGGTCTGGGTCGCGATTGGCGGGCGCGGGCGGCTTTACGGCGCGGTGATCGGGGCCGCCTTCGTGTCGCTGTTGTCAAGCTGGTTCACAGGTGGCGGTGCACCTGACATCAACCTTGGCTTCTATACGGTTCTGTGGACCGACTGGTGGCTGGTTTTGCTGGGCCTTTCCTTTGTGGCCGTGACCTTGTTTGCGCCCAAGGGCATTGGCGGGTTGATTGATTATGTGGTGCGCAAACCATGAATGAAAGCACACTTCTTGAGGTCAACGGCATTTCCGTCTCGTTTGACGGGTTCAAAGCCATCAACAATCTCAGCTTTCAGATCGGCCCCGCCGAGATGCGCGCCATCATCGGGCCGAACGGGGCGGGCAAGACCACCTTTATGGACATCGTGACCGGCAAAACGCGCCCCGATGAGGGCGCTGTGGTCTGGGGCAACAAGAACCGGTCCTTGCTGTCTATGAGCGAAAGCCAGATTGCGCGTGCAGGGATCGGGCGCAAGTTCCAAAGGCCAACCGTGTTCGAGGCGCAGACGGTGCGCGAAAACCTTGCCATGGCGCTGAAAAACAAGCGCGGCCCGCTGGATGTGTTGTTGCACCGGAAAACCACCGAAGGGGCGCAGAAAATCGAAGCCCTCGCCGAGGAAATCGGCCTGAGCGACGAGTTGCCGCGCCAAGCAGGTGAGTTGAGTCACGGCCAGAAGCAATGGCTTGAGATCGGGATGCTGCTGGCGCAGGACCCGCGCTTGCTGCTGGTGGATGAACCTGCTGCGGGCATGACGGCAGCAGAACGCGATCACACCACCGACATTCTGGTGGAGGCCGCAAAAACACGCGCCGTCGTGGTCGTGGAGCATGACATGGAATTTGTGCGCCGCCTGAATTGCAAAGTCACAGTGCTGCACGAAGGCTCCGTTCTGGCTGAAGGATCGCTGGATCACGTAACAAATAATCAGGACGTCATTGACGTCTACCTGGGGCGCTGAACGATGCTGCGAGTTGAAGACCTCACGCTACATTACGGTCAAAGCCAAATCCTCAACGGTGTAACGCTTTCGGCCAAGGCGGGTGAAGTATGCTGTCTGATGGGCACCAACGGGGTTGGCAAAACATCGCTGTTGAAAGCGATTTCAGGCACGCATCAACGGTCGGGCGGCACAATGGTGTTTGATGCGGCCCCGGTGGCAAAGCTTCCTGCGCATGCGCTGGCGAAACGGGGCGTGGGCTACGTGCCGCAGGGCCGCGAGATTTTCCCGCTGATGACGGTGATGGAGAACCTTGAGACGGGGTTTGCCTGTCTGCCAAAATTGGAGCACCGCGTGCCGGACGAGATTTTCGAACTTTTCCCGGTGCTGCAAGAGATGAAGGGGCGTCGGGGCGGCGATTTGTCTGGTGGCCAGCAGCAGCAACTGGCCATTGGCCGTGCCTTGGTCGCGCGCCCCAAGCTCTTGTTGCTTGATGAGCCTACGGAAGGCATTCAGCCCAACATTATCCAGCAGATCGGGCGTGTGATCTCGTATCTGCGGGATCAGGGCGAGATGGCGATCCTGCTCGTGGAGCAATATTTCGATTTCGGCTATGATCTGGCGGACAGCATCTATGTGATGAAACGCGGCACGATCGAATTGTCCGGGCGCAAAACCGATCTTGAGCGTGACCAGCTCATGCAGGTACTCTCTGTCTGAAACCATGCGTTGACGTCGCCCCGGCAAGGCGCTTTTATCCCTGAATTGGCTTTGGGGAGGACAGATGCGCAGGGTCGCGGTCATGGCAGCTATTTTACTGGCGTCGCAGGGGTCAGCAGACCTTCCCGCGCCCGTGCAGGATGCCGACTACATGCCCGTGGACATGGATCAGGTCCGTCTGGGGCAGATGCTGTTTTACGATCCGATCCTGAGCGGCAACCGCAACATTTCCTGCGCAAGCTGCCATCATCCCAAATACGGCACATCTGACGGGCTGGCGCTGGGCTTGGGCGAGGGGGGCATTGGTTTGGGCACTGCGCGACGGGTCGATCCGAACAACATGCCAGAGCAGCGCATCCCCAGAAACTCACCGGCGCTGTTCAACCTCGGGGCCTATGAATTCACGGTGATGTTCCATGATGGGCGCATTGAGGTTGATCCCGACAAACCCGGTGGTCTGCGCACGCCCATGGGGGCGGAAATGTCGTCTGGCTTTGCAAACCTGCTCTCTGCCCAAACGATGTTTCCGGTGTTGTCCGCGGATGAGATGGCAGGGCACTACAGCGAAAACGACGTCAGTCAGGCGGTTCGGCAAGGGCGGATCACCGGGCAGGGCGGCGCATGGGATGCGCTGGCCGCACGGGTTGCAGACACGCCCGGCTATCAGCCGCTGCTTACAGCGGCCTTTCCGGGGACCGCGCGCGCCTCTTTCACCGACCTTTCCGATGCGATTGCTGCCTTTATAGCGTTTGAATGGCGATCGGATACAAGCCCTTTTGACGCCCATCTGCGCGGCGGTGACCCGCTTGAGGGCGCGGCGGCAGTCGGCCTGTCGCTGTTTTACGGTGCTGCGGGCTGTGCCCATTGTCACAGCGGCGCATTCCAGACGGACCACAGCTTTCATGCGACGGGCGTGCCGCAGTTCGGCCCGGGCAAAGCGGCACGTTTCGAGGATCACGCGCGCGACGTGGGTCGGATGCGCGTGACAGGCCGGGCAGAGGACGCCTACGCCTTTCGGACGCCGTCCCTGCGCAACGTGGCCCTGACGGGCCCCTACGGGCACACCGGCAGTCACCGGGACCTTGCCGCGTTTGTTGCGGATCACGCAGACCCCGTGGCGGCGTTGGCACGGTTTGACTTGGCGCAGGTCGCTTTGCCGCCCTTGGCTGTGGAGGATGCGTGGCATCTGAACAGACCGGAGGAACAAGCTGTCTTGCGCGAAGCGATCTCGCTGAATGCGGTTGCCTTGGCGCCTGCAGATATCGCGGCGCTGGTCGCTTTTCTCGACAGCCTGACGGACCCTGCAGCCTTGAAGGGGCGTTTGGGTGTGCCCGATGCGGTGCCAAGCGGTTTGCCGGTAGAGCGTTAGCGGCGCAGGATCACGCTTTGCCCTGCCACCACATCGGCGTGTTCCGTGACATGCCCATCCGGCCATGTGATGCGCAGCTGCGCTGTTTCAGCCTGACTGAGGCCAAAGTGGTTCGGGCCTGCTTGCCCGCCTGCGTGACCACCGCCCACGGTCACCTCCTGGGTTTGGCCGATGTCGCCCGCTGATACCTCGATCACCGCACCAATTGCATATGTGTTTGGCCCGTCCATCGCCAGCGACACCCTCAGCCAGTTTCCGGTCTGGGGCGTGATGTTGCGGTAGATCTCAAGCGGGGCGCGGCGGTTGAGCACAACAAGATCAAGCCTGCCGTCCAGATCAAAATCCGCAAGTGCCGCCCCGCGTGACCGCGCCGTTGTGGCGACGCCTGCCTCAATGGACATTTCGGTAAAGGTGCCGTCCGCTTGCTGAATGAGCAGGCTGTTGGGGTCTTCCATCGCCAGTCCGGGCATCTGGTCCACGTTGCCCTTGGCAATGAAAAGATCGGGGCGCGCGTCGTTGTTCACATCTGCGAACTCTGCGTGCCAGCCCGTCGAGGGTCTGCCGTCGTCGCCCAAATGGGGCCGCTGTGCGTAGGTGCCAAGCCCGTAGGGCGCGCGTGCGTATTTCCCGTCTGCCTGAGCGATTTGCATCAATTGATCGCCCATGGAGGTCAGCATCACCTCCGCGCGTCCGTCACCGGTTATGTCGCGGCTGGCAATGCCCATGCCCCAAAGCCTGATGGTGTCCCATCCATCTTGCGGCCCCAGAAAACGGCCCTTTTCCAGATCATAAAGCTGCTCTGCGCCGTTTCTTACGTAGTAATGTCGGTCGTTTGACAGCCTGAGGCGGGTTGTGCCACTGGCGTCGCGCGCGAAAAGAGCCGAGAGCGCGCAGTAGCCCGGCGCTAGGGATTGAACGGCAACCTCAGCGCTGTGCCAGCGTAGCAACCGGTTGTCGTCGCAGGCCTCAAACGGGCCTTTGGGATCGCTTCGGTCCACATAGTTTCCTTCTACGGTGACAAGCACACCCTCGTGCCATGTGGCGGAAAAGGCTGTGGTCCATGCGTCCCCGCCGTCATATCCCCAACGCGCATTCGCCACGCTGAACCCGCAGGCACCGTCGCCCTGCAACACGAGGTTTTCGCCTACACGCAGGACCATGAGATCAAGCAAGGAATCCCCGTTGATATCGATTGGGTAAGCCCCGGTGACGGCTGTCATTTCAGGCAGTGAGGCGGCGTCAAACTGCATGTCGCCTGCATTCACAAAGAGCGCTGCGGGGGTGTCGCCGCCCGCCGCAAAAACATCGGGCAACGCGTCGCCATTGCAGTCGAAAACGGCAACGCCACCGCCCACGAAATGCTCCCACCCGCCTGCATATACATGGGGCGGCAGGTTGTGTGAGACGTCCTCAAAAGCCACCTGTTGCGCTGTGGCAGGGACGGCAGCGACACAGGCGACAAGGGAGATGAGCCACTTCATAAAGGGCGCGCCGCCATTGCCTGTGCAATTTCCGACAGGGCAAGTGCGGCGGCACCGCGCGCCCACATCAGATCCCCCCAAGCGTGGGTTTCGACCTTCTGGGTGCGATCATCGTCACGGTTCAGCGCCAGCCTGTGCATTTCGCGGATCACATCATCCGCATAAAGGTAGTCGTATTGCATCCGCTCGCCCGCCAGAATGACCAGCGGCGGGTCAAAGATGTTCACAACATTCGCCAGCCCCAAAGCAAGATACCGCCCGGCCCGGTGAAAGATCACCCGCGCAGCCTCGTTCCCGGCTTTGGCCTGCGCAAACAACTCCTGCAGCATGGCCTCAGAGTCCAAAACGCGCACATCGGGCCTGTCCAGCGCGGTAGAGGCCTCGCGCACCAACGCATAATCCGCCACATAGGCTTCGAGGCAGCCGCGTTGCCCGCATTGGCACAGCGCCCCATCCATCTGCACCTTCGTGTGGCCAAGCTCCATCCCCAAGGCTCCGGCACCGCGGTAAAGCTGATGGTTGATGACCAACCCCATGCCCACGCCCTGTTCGATGGTGACAACCGCAAAATCAGCCATGGCGCGGCCTTTGCCGAACCACAATTCAGCCAGCGTGACCAGATTTGCATCGTTATCCACGGCCACAGGCACGCCCAGCACATCTTCGGCCATCGCCCGCAGCGGCAGGTTGTTTTCGGTGAGCAGGGGGGACCAGACCAACTGCCCGCTGATATGGTCAACCATCCCCGGCATGCCCAGCCCGACGCAGGCAATGTCAGCCCGTTCCAGATGCGTTTTCCGCAGCAATTCATCCAGCACTTCGCCGGTTTCCTGCATCATGCGCGCCAGCGTGCGCCTGTTGGTATCGCAGACCAGACTGACGTCTCCCAATGGCTCACCTGCGGCATCCATCAGCATTGCCGTGTGTCGCTGGTGCCCAAGTTTGATCCCCACAACGTAGCCGGAGTCCGGCCGAACAGACAAGGCCACCGGCGGTCTGCCGCGTGCCGGCGTCCGGGTGCTGTCCTGATCTTCCTGCAGCAGCCCCAAGGCCATCAATTCTGTCACACTTGCGGTCACGGAGGCCGGGCTTACGGACAATTGTTTTGCCACGTCGCTTCGCGAGATTTCGCCCGACGCCCTGACGCATTCGAAGATGCGGTATCTCAGGGGGGTGGCGTTCTGGTCTGCATCCGGCCCAATCGGGCCGCACCCTTTTGTACGGAGCAGATTTGCGTCACTGGCCTCCCGATTCATTAATTTGTCCCCCAAATTTAATTCTGTGCCATACCCGCGCAATAAGACACTTTTTTCTGATTGCGATCTGAATGATGAAAAAAAATGCAAAATTTGGCAATATTTATTTTGACACCTAAAATAAAAAGATGGATGCTTTGCGACATCTCACGCCAACCAAAAGGCGTGCGCGGGTATGTGAATTGTTCCATGGGAGGAAACCAATGAAAAAGAGATCATTTTTGGCCGTCGCACTGTCGACCGCCGTCACCGCAGCATCGTTTGGGTCCGCCGCTTTTGCGGATGGCCATGGCCTGACCGTTGGGGTCAGCTGGTCCAACTTTCAGGAAGAGCGCTGGAAAACGGATGAGGCCGCCATCAAGGGCGCGCTCGAAGCTGCTGGCGCAAAGTACATTTCTGCCGATGCGCAGGCGTCAGCCGCCAAGCAGTTGACGGATGTGGAGGCGCTGATTGCGCAGGGTGCAGATGCGCTGATCATCCTCGCGATGGATAAAGACGCCATCGGGCCTGCGGTTGACCGGGCGGATGACGAAGGGATCCCGGTTGTGGGATATGACCGTTTGATCGAAGACAATCGCGCCTTCTATCTGACCTTTGACAACAAGGGTGTGGGCCGGATCATCGCGGAAACCATTAAGGCGCAGGCGCCCGAAGGCAACTATGCGATCATCAAGGGCGATAAGGGCGACCCCAACGCGGGCTTTTTGCTCGAAGGCATGATGGAAGTCATCGGGGATGATGTTGCATCAGGCAAGATCACGATTGTGGGCGAGGCGCATTCCGACGGTTGGAAGCCTGACAACGCGCAGAAAAACATGGAGCAGATTTTGACCGCCAACAACAACGCGGTAGATGCGGTGCTGTCGCAGAACGACGGGATGGCAGGCGGAGCGATTGCCGCTCTTGCCGCGCAGGGCCTGAGCGTTCCTGTGGGGGGGCAGGACGGTGACCATGCGGCGCTGAACCGTGTCGCACGGGGTGAGCAGGTCGTGTCGGTTTGGAAGAACTCATTGGACCTTGGGGCCAAGGCGGCTGAAATCGCGCTGGCGCTTGCGGGCGGCACGGCCTTGTCTGACGTCGAGGGTGCCGTGAAATGGTCCGGCGGTGAGAATGGCGTTGAAATGGACGCGATCTTCCTTGAGCCCACGCCAATCACCAAAGACAACCTGAACCTTGCCATCGACGCGGGCCATATCGCCAAAGATAAGGCCTGCGTAGGCGCGATGGACGGCGTCTCAGGCTGCTGATCTGACAGCGAAAAACATCCGGGCGCAGGCACCGCGTCTGCGCCCGGAGCACGGCTGTATCAAAACACTTGCCTTCAGAGTTTTAAGCACGCCTTCAGGGCGCATGCAGCCTTATTGTGAGGAACAGAACATGTCTGACCAGACGACGGAACACGCCTCTGACGGCGCTGCCAAAGAGGGGCTCGCGGCGCGGTTTATCCGCCAGACAGAAATCGACACGCGCCTGTTGGGAATGCTTGGTGCCTTGGCGCTGATCTGGGTCGGGTTTCACGTGTATGGGGCGCTCGTAAACGGGTTTGGTGCCTTTTTGACACCGCGCAACCTGTGGAACCTGTCGGTGCAGACGGCCTCTATCGGGATTATGGCCTGTGGCATGGTCCTTGTGATCATCACCCGCCACATTGATCTGTCGGTCGGGTCGGTTCTGGGGTTTTGTGCGATTATCATGGGGGTGATGCAGGTCAATATCCTGCCGCAGTTCGTCGGGCTGGGCCATCCCATGATCTGGGTGATCGCGGTGTTGGTCGGGGTCATCTGTGGCGCATTCATCGGTGCCTTTCACGGTGTGCTGATCGCCTACGGCAATATCCCCGCCTTTATCGTCACCCTCGGGGGGCTTCTGGTCTGGCGGGGGGCGGCCTTTCTGGTGGCCCGGGGCGAGACGATTTCCCCTGTTGATCCAACCTTCGCCTTGATGGGCGGCGGGCCATATGGGGCCATCGGGTCCACGGGCAGCTGGATTGTGGGGATACTGGGCTGTCTGGCCGTACTGGTCCTTTTGTGGAACGGTCGGCGCAACCGCCGCATCTTTCACATCGCGCAACGCCCGTTGTGGGCAGAGAGCTTTCTGGCCATCGTGGGCTGCGGGGCGGTCATTGGTGCTGTGCTGCTGGTGAACGCCTACCCCTGGCCGCGGGGCATTGTCCGGCGCTATGCCGAAGCCGAAGGCATCACCGTGCCCGAAGGGGGGCTGTTCATCTCGCACGGGTTTGCCATTCCGGTCCTGATCCTGATTGCGGTGGCGATTTTCATGTCGATCCTGATGTCTCGCTCGCGGTTTGGCCGCTACGTCTACGCGATTGGCGGCAATCCCGAGGCTGCAAGTCTGGCAGGGATCAACACGCGCATGATGACCGTCAAGATCTTTGCGCTGATGGGGGCGCTGACCGGGCTATCCGCTGTTGTCGCCTCTGCGCGGCTGGGGTCTGCAACCAACGCGCTTGGCACGCTGGACGAGCTTTACGTGATTGCGGCCGCAGTCATCGGGGGGACGTCGCTTGCCGGGGGTGTCGGCACCATCTACGGTGCTGTGCTGGGCGCGCTGGTCATGCAGTCGCTGCAAACCGGCATGGTCCTTATTGGCTTTGACGCCGCCATCCAGCAGGTTGTTGTGGGGTCGGTTCTGGTGCTAGCCGTATACCTAGACATTCTTTACCGTCGCAAATCGAAGTAAGGAGGGACAGACCATGACAGACCGTGCTGACACCCCGCTTGTCGAACTCAAGGACATCTCGATTTCCTTTGGCGGTATCCGCGCCGTGGATCACGTAAGCCTTGACCTTTACCCCGGTGAAGTTGTGGGCCTGTTGGGGCACAATGGGGCAGGCAAGTCGACGTTGATCAAAATCCTGTCTGGTGCCTACCAGAAGGATGGTGGCGAGATCCGCATCAACGGCAAACCCGCAGAGATCAATTCGCCCCGCGATGCCCGCGAACACAACATCGAAACCATCTACCAGACACTTGCGCTGGCGGATAATCTGGATGCGGCCTCTAACCTGTTTCTGGGGCGCGAGCTGACAAATGCGCTGGGCTTTGTGGATGACGCCAAGATGGAAAGCGAGACCGCCAAGATCATGGCGCGGCTCAATCCCAACTTCCGCAAGCTCAAGGAACCCGTCAGCGCGCTGTCTGGCGGTCAGCGGCAATCGGTGGCCATCGCCCGTGCGGTGTATTTCAACGCCAAAATCCTGATCATGGACGAGCCGACCGCCGCCTTGGGCGTGCATGAAACGCAGATGGTGGCCGAGCTTATTCAGGAACTTAAGAAACAAGGGCTTGGTATCTTTCTCATCAGCCACGATACACGCGAGATGCTGGAGCTTTGTGACCGGGTGTCCGTGATGAAAAACGGACAAATGGTCGGGACAGAGCGGGTCGAGGACGTGACCGAAGATGACATTCTGTCGATGATTATCATGGGCAAGAAGCCTCAGGAAGCGGCGTGATCTATGTACCTCGGGCTTGATCTTGGCACATCTGGCCTCAAGGCCGTTCTGATCGACGAAGATCAGAATTTGCTGGATGAGGCGACAGCCCCCCTGAGCGTTCAGCGTCCACATCGCGGGTGGTCCGAACAGAACCCGGCAGACTGGCTTGTCGCGACAGAGACGGTGATGTCGGCCTTCAGCGACCGCCACAAGATGAACCGGGTCAAGGCCATCGGGTTGTCCGGGCAGATGCACGGCGCCACCTTGCTGGATGCAGCAGGCGAGGTCTTGCGCCCCTGCATGCTGTGGAATGACACCCGCGCCCACGCCGAAGCCGCCGAAATGGATCAAAACCCGGAATGGCGCGCAGGCAGTGGCAACATCGTTTTTCCGGGCTTTACCGCGCCCAAGGTAGAATGGGTCCGAACCCATGAGCAACCGGTCTGGCGCGCGATGGACAAAGTTCTTTTGCCCAAGGACTATCTGCGCCTGTGGCTGACCGGTGACATGGTGTCTGACCTGTCGGATGCCTCCGGGACAAGCTGGCTGGACCCTCGCGAACGCGACTGGTCGGACATCCTGCTGCGCGCCTCACGCTTGAGCCGCGAGAACATGCCCACCCTGATGGAAGGGAATGCCGCCGCCGGGGTTTTGCGGAAAACGCTGACCGAACGATGGGGCATGCGCAAGAAAGTTGTCGTGGCCGCCGGGGCGGGCGACAATGCCGCCTCTGCTGTTGGGATGGGCGTGGTCGAGCAGGGGCAGGCGTTTATCTCTTTGGGCACCTCGGGTGTCTTGTTCGCCGCCAGCCCTGACTACCAGCCGGATGCGCCCTCTGCCGTTCATACGTTCTGCCACGCCTTGCCAGGGACATGGCATCAGATGGGCGTGATCCTGTCGTGTACGGACGCCTTGAATTGGTACGCCGGTTTGCTGGGAACCGATGCAAAAACGCTGACGCAGAACCTTGGCCCTGTCAGAAAACCGTCAGAGGCGCTGTTTCTGCCGTATCTGGGGGGCGAGCGTACCCCGCATAATGACGCCGCAGCGCGCGGGGCCTTGCTTGGCCTGTCGCATGGGACAAACCGCGAGGCCGGTACGCGCGCCGTGATGGAGGGGATCTCTTACGCCTTCCGCGATTGCTACGATGCGCTGCGATCCACCGGCACAGAAGTGTCGAGCCTCGTGGCAGTTGGGGGCGGCAGTCGCTCTGAGCATTGGTTGAAAATGCTGGCAACTGTGCTGGATCTGCCCATCGACGTGCCTGCTGCGGGGGATTTTGGCGGCGCGTTCGGGGCCGCGCGGCTTGGCCAGATGGCGGCTGTGGGGGCTGGTGCGGAGCTTGCCACACCACCGCCTATTGCGCGCACTGTTACACCCGATCACACTCTCACTCAAACATTTGCAGAGGCGCACCAGAAGTATCGTGCCGCCTATCACGCTCTCAAGGAGGCTTTATGACCGACTTTTTTGCCGGAATCGACAAGCTGGTCTATGCGCCGGATGCTCCGGTCGATACTTTGGCGTACCGCCACTACAACGCGGATGAAGTGGTCATGGGCAAGCGGCTTGAGGATCATCTGCGGTTTGCCGTTGCCTGGTGGCACAGTTTCGCTTGGCCAGGGGGGGACCCCTTTGGCGGGCAGACGTTCGAGCGGCCTTGGTTTGGCGACACCATGGCCCTTGCCAAGATGAAGGCGGATGTGGCCTTTGAGATGTTTGATCTGCTGGGCCAGCCTTACTACTGCTTTCACGACGCGGACATTCGCCCAGAAGGGGCGAACTTTGCGGAAAACACGCGCAACCTCAAAGAGATGACGGATTATTTGCAAAGCAAGATGTCCGCAGGCGGGCCAAAACTGTTGTGGGGAACGGCAAATCTGTTTTCGCACCGCCGCTATATGGCCGGGGCTGCAACCAACCCTGATCCGGAGGTGTTTGCCTTTGCCGCAGCCACGGTCAAAACCTGTCTGGACGCGACGCACCAGTTGGGTGGTGAGAATTACGTGCTGTGGGGCGGCAGAGAAGGCTATGAAACCTTGCTGAACACCGATTTGGCCCGCGAACGCGCGCAGGCAGGGCGGTTTTTGCAAATGGTGGTCGAGCACAAGCACAAGATTGGATTCGAGGGGGCCATCCTGATTGAGCCCAAGCCGCAGGAGCCTACGAAGCACCAGTATGACTATGATGTGGCCACGGTCTATGGGTTCCTCAAGGACTTTGGACTGGAACAGGAGGTTCAGGTCAACATTGAGCAAGGACATGCCATTCTGGCAGGGCACAGTTTTGAGCATGAACTGGCGCTTGCCGCCAGCCTTGGTATCTTTGGGTCGATTGACATGAACCGAAACGACTACCAGTCGGGCTGGGACACGGATCAGTTTCCGAACTCTGTGCCGGAAGTTGCGCTGGCGTATTATGAAGTGCTGAGGGCAGGCGGGTTCGTCACGGGTGGGACGAATTTCGACGCGAAGTTGCGCCGCCAAAGCCTTGATCCGATTGACTTGATTGCCGCACACGCAGGGGCGATGGATGTCTGTGCCCGGGGCTTCAAGGCCGCGGCAGCCATGTTTGAGGATGGCAATCTGGAAGCCGCGCGACAAAAGCGCTATGCAGGTTGGCAAGGTGCAGAACCCGCAGCGTGGTTGTCCGGCGCGTCGCTGGATGATCTTGCAGGTCTTGTCATGGACAGGCATATCAACCCTCAACCGTGCTCGGGTCGGCAGGAACTGCTTGAAAACTACGTGTCGCGGTTCGTTTAAGGGGCTGTTGAATGGTACTGGTACTAGCTGATGTCGGCGGGACGAATGTTCGCTTTGCCTGTGTGGAGGAAGGCGGCACTGCGCCCACAAACGTCAAACGGTACCAGAATGACCACTACGTGCAGTTTGATGATGCCTACAACGCTTATGTCACCGCGACGGGAATAGAGCGCGCGACGGCATTGAGCGTTGCCGTCGCAGGCCCGGTCACCGGGACAAACGCGCGCCTGACCAACCGGGACTGGAGCTTGGATGTTGAAGAAATAGCCAAACGCCACAGCCTTTCGGATGTATTTTTATTGAACGATTTGAGCGCTTTGGGGTACGCACTTGATGCATTGGATGAAGTGGGTCTCGCGTCGATCTCAGGCGCGCCAGACGCGGTGCACCCTGCAGACCAAAGACTGGTCATCGGCGTTGGAACGGGCTTCAATGTGAGCCCGGTTCTCAAGGTTGGCCCAATGACTGTTTGCCTGCGCGCGGAGGCAGGGTTGGGCAGTTTGCCCGGACGCGTTGCCCGCGTGCTGGAGCGTTATATCGGCGGCCCTGCCGCTTGGGTGCGCTGCGCGGAGGATGCGGTGCGCGGGCCGGGGCTTTCAAAGCTGCACGCTGCGGCATCGGGAAAAGAACCGGTGGACGCCCGCGACATTATTCACGCCGCGCGTGAGGGAAACGCGCAGGCTTTGGCGTCCGTGACGGTCTATGCCGAAATGCTGGGTGAACTGGTGCAAGACCTGAGGCTGCTCTACATGCCGCAGGGCGGCATCTATCTGGCCGGTTCTGTGGTGCGCGGCCTTTTGGGCAGTCCGGCACGTGCCAAATTTATAGAGACACTTGATGCACAGCCCAGTGTTAAATCCACGCTTGCGCCGGTGCCTGTATCCTTGATTACGCAGGACGAAGCGGCCCTTTTGGGGTGTCTTTCCTTTGCGCGCATCATGGGTGCTGGTGCCACTTGACGCCACAGCCGGGCACCTCAATGCCTTTAAATACAATAGCCTCTTTGGTGTAGTTAAAGTAAAATCGGGTATCGCCCGCGTCTCTGATGCGTAGCCCTTCGGGCAACCTCTCCGTGCGCACCCCGGCTGTTTTGGTTGCTTGCGTGATGATCCGCTCCCACAGGGTCTTGTCGGGCCATCCAGCCAGATATTGCAGGTTTTTCCCTGCCAGAACGGGATCGCCGTTTTCGCAAGCTATCGAAACCTCTGCGCGGCCCTCCACGTGTTCTTGCCAATGCACAACAGCGCCTCCCCCTCCCACCGCCCGCGATATTCCGGGGGGCAGGCTTTCAACGTGGGCAACCGTGATGTCGAGACCCGGCAGGTCAGGTCCCATTGGCGTGGGGATCGTGAAGTCTGGTGTGATCGCGTTTGTGCGTGGCCCAACGATGCATTGTATGTCTTTGAGGGCGGTTTTCAGTGCATCCGGCATGTGGGCCAGGCCGGGCGCAAAAACCAGTTTGTAGCCCTCAAGGTCCGTGACATCCGACGGCACAATGTCGATCGACAGGCCCAGGCGGCGCAACGCCTTGTAAAGGTTAAACACCAAGCGGAAATAGTCAAAGTCGGCCCCTTGTGGCAGGCTGTCCCAAGCCCACTGTGACGTATAGTCAAACACGATGGCGACCGGGGCCTCGTGATGCTGCACCTCGGGCATGGCGCGTAGCTCATCCGCAACCTCGCGTGCTTCTGCGAGGGCCGGGGCGGCACCGCTGTCGGGTCTCAGCAAGCCTGCATGCATCTGTTCTTGCGCAAACGGGGCCTGCCGCCAGCGGAAATAACTTACGACTTCGGCGCCATGGGCAAAGGCCTCCCATGTCCACAGACGCACCATGCCGGGCAGGGGGGCTGCGTTGTAGGGTGCCCAGTTGACCGGGCCCGGTTGCTGCTCCATCACCCACCAGCGCGCGTCACGTCCGACGGCGCGGTAGAGGTCGTGATGAAAGGCCTGCATGTCGGGATCGCCCTGTTGCAGGTATTTTTCCTTATGTTCAGGCGTCGCCTCCAGCCGGTCAGACAGAAAGCCGATGGGGTAGCTGTCCCAACTGGCGATATCCAGCGCGTGCCCCACTTCAAAATGATCAAAATCCAGCACGCGGCCCATGTAGTTGTGAATAAGTGGCGCGTCTGTCTGCGCCCGCAGGGCCGCGACCTGTGCTGCGTTAAAGTCGATCACCATGTCGGAGCTGAAGCGTCGGAAGGCCAGCAAATGGCTGGGGTTTGCCTCTGTCACCGTCAGGTTTGGCAGGTCAATGTCGCTGAAGTCAGCGTATTCCATAGACCAGAACACATTTCCCCATGCTTTGTTGAGCGCGTCGATTGTGCCGTACCGATTGTGCAGCCATTTTTGGAATGCTGCGCGGGCAGCGTCTGAATAGGACACCACGGTGTCATGGCATCCGTATTCATTGTCGATCTGCCATGCGTAAATGCGGGTGTCGGTGCCGTAGCGTTTGCCCAAGGTTGCCGCCATATCTGCGGCAGCATCCCGGTATCCTGCATGGCTGAAACAGTAGTGACGGCGTGATCCGAATTTACGGGGCCGCCTTTGCGCATCGGAGGCCAGCATGTCCGGAAACCGGGTCAGCATCCACCGGGGGGGCGTGCAACTGGGGGTGCCCAGCACAATTTTTAGCCCGGCCTGAGACAGTGTCTCAATGGCGCGGTCCAGCCAGTCGAACTCGAATTGGCCGGGATTGGGTTCAAGGCGGCTCCAGGCGAACTCTCCGATACGGACCCATTCTATGCCCGCGGCCGCCATTTGGGCGGCATCGCTTGCCCATACCTTTTCCGGCCAATGTTCCGGATAGTAGCAAACTCCCAAAGCGCGTTTCATAGGATTGCCCTTGGTTCTGGTACGGCGTGTGTCGAGTTTGCAAATTTTCCAAAGTTTGCAAACTGCCGATGAGAAGTCTTTGCGGCCACGCCGGCGGCCGACTGATCACGGAGTTTCCGCACAGAAATGTTAGAGCAAAACAGATTTTTGCACTTTGGTTTCGATTGTGCGGTTTCGCCCAAAGAACAGAGGCCGGCATCAAAGGTGGCGTCGGTCATGACAGCGCGGCGTGGTAGGCCGCCACTATATCGCGTGCGCGTGTTTCGACATCCTGCACCGAAAAGCCGGGTTTATAAAGCGCGCTGCCGATGCCAAAGCCGTCTGCGCCTGCCTCGATCCAATTTGCAAAGTTCGCAGGACCAGCACCGCCCACGGCGTAGACCGGTGCGTCTTTCGGCAGCACCGCGCGCATGGCGGCAAGACCTTTGGGACCCGCCATATCGCCGGGAAACAGTTTTAACCCGTCCGCGCCTGCATCCAATGCGGCAAAAGCCTCTGACGGGGTAAAGATGCCGGGCCAGCTTTGTAGCCCCAGTTTTTTGGTTTCTCTTATCACGTCGGGGTTGCAATTGGGTGACACAATCAAGCGACCGCCCGCCTTGTGCACAGCCTGCACATCTTCAACCGTCAGTACCGTCCCTGCGCCAATGAGCGCGCTTTTTCCAAAGAGATGCGCGAGGGTCTTGATACTTGCAAAGGGTGCGGGAGAGTTCAGCGGGACCTCGATTTGAGTGATGCCGCAGGCGATCAGGGCGGCGCATATGTCGGGCGCTTCTGATGCGGTCACGCCGCGCAGAATGGCAATAAGGGGAAGGGTCATGCTGTTTCCTTCAGGGTGCGGTAGGCGGCTGTGAGGCCTGCAAGGGTTGCTGCGTCAGTGTCGACCATCAAGGCAGGCACGCCCTGGGTCAGAAGGGCGTCGTGGTAGGCTTGAGATTGCGCGCCAAGACCGATGATCGCGATGTTCTGCCCCAGCCAGTAAGGGCGGCTGGCTGCCAGTTCCGCCCCGATAAGCAAGCCCGACAAGCGCGCCCGGCTGACACTGTTGTCTGTCTCATTGAGCAAAGAGCTTGCGCGCAGATGAAACAGATTGGCGGCGAGGGCCTCTGGCTTTGACAGGGTATCGAGCACTGCGTTTTGAAAGGCCTCCTCGTGCCAGCCGGATGCATCCACGCTGTGGCGCAAGACAGATTTGTCCGCCAGCAAGGCGAATAACTCACCTGTCATGAAAGTGCGAAAACTGACGACTTCACCCGCTGAGACCTGAACCCACTTTGTATGGGTCCCCGGCAAGCAGATCACACCATCGAAACCGGGGTTGAGCGCCAGAAAGCCCGCAATTTGCGTTTCTTCCCCGCGCATCACATCCGCAGGCTGCAACTGTTTGAGCCCTGAGATGACGTAAAAATTCATCCCTTCGGCAACAGCCTTTGTCAGATCAACATCGAGAGGTCCGCAGGGCACAGCACGGTAGGGCGCCTCGATCCATCCTTGGCGGGATCCGACCATCCCACAGGCGACAATGGGGGTCGTGTGATCATGCGCCCATATCGCGATCAGCCGTGCCAGAGCGGGTTCAAAGGCGTCCTGTCGCAGGCCCGCCATGCCATCATCAGACGCGGCGCGCGCCAGCATCTGCCCCCCTTGCATCGCAAAGGCCCGCAGGTTGGTCGTGCCCCAGTCGACTGCAATCCACTCAGGTGAAATTTCGGTCATCGCTACCCCGTCGTTACTACGCCGCCGTCCACGACCATACACTGCCCGGTCATCATGCGGGAAGTCGCGGAGGCTAGGAAAAGCACTGCATCTACAATGTCTTGTGGCTCGAGGTGGGTCTTCAGGCATTGCCGGTCGAGATGGGCGGCCAGCCCTTCGGGGGTGGCCCACATCTCGCGCTGCTTTTGGGTCAGAACCCAGCCCGGTGCCAGCGCATTCACCCGCACACCTGATGGCCCGAGCTCGCGCGCAAGACTGCGGGTCATGGCTGTAATGCCCCCATTTGCGGCGGTGTAGGCGGGATACCCTGCGTTCCCCATCATATAGCTGATAGAGCTGAAGTTGATGATAGCACCCGCCCCTTTGGCGATCATGCCCGGCGCCACGGCTTGGGCTGCAAAAAAGTAGGCTTTGAGGTTGATCGCCAACAGCGCGTCCCAGTCTTCTTCGGTCAGGTCCAACCACTTGTGCCGCTTGTCATTGGCGGCATTCGACACCAGCACATCGATGGGGCCATGCGCCTCTGCCGCGGCAGCGACCGAGCGCTTGAGCCCGGCCGTGTCCGTGATGTCGCCTTGCAGGAACAAGGGGGCTTTGCCGTGTTTTTCCGTCATCTTCGTGACGAAATCAGAGGCATCAGAACGGCCAATGAAGGCCACATTTGCCCCTTGTGCCAAAAAACCGTCGGTCAGGTCAGCCCCAATGCCGGAGCCGCCGCCGGTGATGTAGACAGAGGCCCCTTTCAGGTCATGGAAAGTCGCGTTTTGGGTCATGTATTTGGCTCCGTTCCTTGGGCTTGCCGCTTTGTGTTCAAGGTTTGCCCGGTGGTTGATCTGGCGGTTTAATCTGACGAAACGCGTTTTCCCTCAAGGACCCACATCGTATCCGGGTAGCTCCAGGGCAGGGCCAGACCGTTGTGCATCAATGCAGCCCCGGTCAAGGTCAGGTCGGTTTCTTTCAGGGCGGATGGCCCGCGGGACAGGTGCGACACCTCTTCGCGGTTGTGCAAACTGATCTGGTAGCGCGCCTCTGGTACCAACCGTGTGAGGCGCAAAGGTCGGGGTGCGATCTGAGGGGACGTTCCGGCCTTGCCTGCAAAAACTACGAAACGGTCACCGTCGCGGCTTAGCTGTTGTTCCGCGATGACCGTTGGATCATCTTCATCAAGCCGCAGGATATCGCCCGCCAGCATCCAGTCCCGGTTTGCTTTCCACCATGCGGTGACATCGCGCAGAACGGTGGCCTCATGCGCCGTTAACTCGCGGGGATCCATCTCAAAACCCATGTGCCGCATGGCGGCGACCCACGCGCGGAATGAGATATCAAGCACCCGGCCCGAGGTGTGGCATTTGCGCGGGCCTACATGGCTGCCCGTCACGGCGGAGGGCAGAAAAAGGGTTGCGTTATGTTGCATTGCCAGCCGCTCGTGCGCATCGTTGCTGTCCGACAGCCAGACCCGCTGTGTGCGCTGCAGAATGCCAAAGTCGATCCGCCCGCCGCCCGAGGCGCAGCTTTCGATCTCAACGGTTGGAAAATCTGCCCGCAACCGGTCAAGAAGGGCGTAAGTTCCGTGGGTTTGGGCCGCGTCCGGGGTGGGCAGCACCCGGTTATGATCCCATTTGATGTAGTCGATGGGATGCGCCGTCAGCAGTGCGGCGATGCGGTCGTAAAGGTACGCGCACACATCTGCGCGCGACATGTCGAGCACTTTTTGCTGGCGGCCCAAAACCTGATCTGTCGCGCCAAGCGCCCAATCGGGGTGCGCGCGGTATATATCACTGTCGGGGTTGATCATCTCCGGCTCGAACCAGATGCCAAAGGTCATCCCGCAGGTATGCACATGGTCAATGAGGGGCCCAAGCCCGTCGGGATACTTGCGCGGGTCCACGTGCCAGTCTGACAGGGATGATGTGTCGTCATCACGCCGCCCGAACCAGCCATCGTCCAGCACGAACCGCTCCGCGCCCAGATCCGCCGCGCGACTGGCAATGTCTTTCAATACATCCAGCTTGTGGTCGAAATACACAGCCTCCCAGCAGTTGTAGTGCACGGGGCGGTCTGGCCGGGTCCATGGAATAATGCAATCGCGCAGGTGACGTTGGAAGGCCACCGCGCATCCATTCAACCCGTCCGACGAATAGACCGCATGAAGCGGCGCAGATGTGAACGCCGTGCCGGGGGCGGTTTGCGTATGTGACGCATGGCCAAACTGGATCTGGCGGCGGCCGTCGGGCAACTCCTCTGCAATCATGCGGTGCCCGCCCGACCAGCCATAGTGGAAGGCAAATGCCTCACCTGTGGTGTTCATCGCACCCCGACACGGCACAATCAGCCCGGGGAAATGCTCGTGACCTGTGCGGCCTGTCCGGTTTTCACGGCAGCGCATACCGGGGGACCAGACGGTGCGGTTCAATTGAAATTCACCGCACCAGCGGCCTGCAAAATCGATCATCTCGTCCGCGTGTTGCGGCGCAGGCAAAACCGGCGCGGCAAGCCAGTGCAGACGTATGGGTGTTGCCGCCTCCAGCGTTGAGGTCAGGGTCATCACGTGGGTGTCCGCGTCCAGCGCGAGCGTCGCCACATAGCTGATCCCGTGCTGCGCGTCAAAACAGGTCACGGTCAGTTGATCTGCTGTTTGTGTGACCTCCCGCAGTTTGAATTTCGGCAAGATCGGTGTGCCGTTCCGGTCGGCGAGGGCCATGCCCGGCTGGCCCGGAAAGCTGCGCGCAGCCTCGGGGCAAAGTGACAGGTCCGGGGTCGCATCCAGCATGCCACCCGTGACATCAAGCCGCCCTGCTGCGGCCAACTGATCAAGTGCCTCGCCCGCAGGCAAGGGCGGCCCCCAGTAGATCACCTCAGGCATGCGCCCGTTTGTTGAGGCCAGAACAAAGGTCTGGCGCGCGTCGTCCAGCCGCCAGTGCTCTGTCACTTCACAGCCCCCAAGGTGAGGCCTGCAATAAAGTGGCGCTGCATCAGGAAAAACATCAACACCGGGGGCAGTGCCGCCACGATGGAGCCTGCGCTCATCAAATGGTAGGCGGCCCGGAACTGCGCATTGAAGCTTGTGATCCCTGCGGTCACGGGCTGGCTGCCCGGTCCTTGGGTCAGCACGACAGCCCAGAAATAATCATTCCAGATGAAGGTGAAAATCAACACTGACAAAGCTGCAATCGCAGGCTTCATCAAGGGCATTACGACGTACCAGAAAATCTTCCACTCCGCGATCCCTTCGACGCGCGCGGCTTCGATCAGCTCGAAGGGCAGCGCGCGGATGAAATTACGCATGAAGAGCGTGCAAAATCCTGTTTGGAACGCGATGTGGAACAGCACAAGCCCGGTTTTGGTGTTATAAAGTCCCATGTCGAGTGTGAGGTCGCGCACGGGCACCATCAGGATCTGGAAGGGTACAAAGTTGCCCGCCACGAACATGAAGAAAATCCAGATGTTGGATTTGAACTTGTAAATGCCCAGTGCAAAGCCCGCGAGGCAGGAAAGCCCTACGGCGCCGATCACGGTCGGTACGGTGATGAACACCGAATTCAGCATGTAGCGCGGCATGTCGGAGTTGAAAAACACCTGACCGTAGTTGTTGATGAACTCAAAGGAGGACGGCATGCCCCAATAGTTGCCTTGGGTAAAATCAACCGCTGGCTTCACCGAAAAAACGGCCACGGCAATCAGCGGCAAGAGCCAGAGGATCAATGCCAATGGCAGAAGCGACTGATAGGTAAGCTGCCATTGGCGCGACGTTTTCTGGATGGGTGTCGGGAACATTTCAGCCGGCCTCCCTTACTGCTTGGGTCAGGCGGGACTGCTTTGTGCCGCACCGGAGGATGTCGCAAGGCGCGTTTTCAATCGGGTTTGATCCACTGGACGCCAAAAGAGCGGTATTTACCTGCCCGGCACAGAGCATATCCAAGACCTCCCCGTTCATTGCGTGGACCTTTCTCTAGGGCAAAAACACTCAAACACGACCTTTTCCAAACAGATCACCGCCCTTTCTCCTCTTTCCACATGGACCACAGGAAATAGGCAATGAAAACGAGCATGATCAGGAAGAGAACGACGGCAATGGCCGCACCGTACCCCATGCGGAAACCATACTCAGACAGCGCTTTCTCGAACATGTAAAACGACAGCACACGTGTTTGGCCAAACGGGCCGCCGTTGGTCATGATCGAAATCAGGTCAAAGGAGCGCAGCGCGCCGATGATTGTGACCACAAAAGCGATAAATGTCGCAGGCTTGAGTTGTGGGATGATGATGTACCAAAGCATTTTCCATCCCTTGGCATTGTCGAGCCGCCCGGCCTCGATCTGTTCGGGGTCGACGGCGTTCAAGCCGGTCAGGTACAAGATCATGCAGTAGGCCGTCTGTGGCCACAGGCCTGCGGCGATAATGCCGTAAGTGGCCAGGGTCGGGGCGCCCAGAACATTGATCGGATCAATGCCGACGACGCCCAACATGCTGTTCAACAGGCCTTCATTTGGCAGATAAAACCACGAGAAAACCAGCCCGACCACGACTTGGGACAGCACGAAGGGAAAGAAGAACAGGGATTTGTAGATTCGGATTCCAGTGACGGTCTGGTTGAGGAAAAGCGCTATGAACAACCCGCCCGGAATGGCCAGCAGGTAGAACAAAAGCCATTTCAGGTTGTTCCACAAAGAAACCTCAAAGGCGCTGTCGTCCATCAACTCGACATAATTCTCGAGGCCCACATAGCGCGCCTCTCCGAGGCCGTCCCAGTCATAGAAAGAAATCGATATGGACTGGAAGATCGGCGAGATGACGTAGACGAGGAAAAAGAGGATCGCAGGGGCAAGAAACAGCCATGGGGTGATGGCGATTTCGTTGCGTTTGTACCAGCTGCGTTTTTGACGTGCTGTGGTGGGGTCAATGGCTG
The DNA here is from genome assembly GCA_045106135.1 of Roseobacter sp. Taxonomy (GTDB): domain Bacteria; phylum Pseudomonadota; class Alphaproteobacteria; order Rhodobacterales; family Rhodobacteraceae; genus Roseobacter. The sequence continues at coordinate 48,147 of JBGCEG010000017.1, forward strand.
TCATCGCCGGGAGTCCTCCCAAATCGATCTGGAGCAGGCGGTTGTCTGAGCAGGGCAGGCCCGCGCTGTCGGCTGCGCCGGTCAGCGGTGGGCCCGGGCACCATGCTGCCCGGGCCGTTTGAGTGGTTAGCGGTAGACGCGCTCTGCCACCTTATCGAGGCGCGCTAGAATGTCGTCCAGATTGTCGGGGAAGACCATGAACTCTTGCAGCCCCTGCATGGCTTCTGCGGCCATTTCCGCCGGATAATCACGGTCAAAGAACTGCGCGACGCCGCCGGGGCTGTTTGACGACAGCATTTCAAAACCTTCGTTCAGGAATTTGTCATCATCCACAGAGGCAGATGCGTTCACAGGCAACTGGCCAAGATTGGAGCCATTGTTGATCTCTGTTTGCACGTCGGCGGATACAACATAGCGCAGGAATGCGCGTGCGTTGTCCTTGTTGGCCGCATTGGCCGGGATGTGGAACGTGTCGGTTGGTGCATCTTCGGCAAGCTCGACGTCAGGGTTGATCGCGGGGAATTGGTAGAAGTCCAGTTGATCATCGGTCAGGCCTGCTTCACGCAGAGGGGCTACTGCGAAGTTGCCCATCAGATAGGCGGCAGCGTCGCCGTTGACCATGAAGGGCAGGGCTTCCTGCCAGCTGTAGTTCTGGTGATTGTCGACGAATGCACCCATGTCGATCAACTCGCGCCAGTTTGCGAACGTTGCGCGGACGCGGTCGTCGGTCCATTTTACGTCGCCTGCCGCCAGCGCCATGTGGAAATCAAACCCGTTTGTCCGCATGTTGAGGTAGTCAAACCAGCCGCCCGCCGTCCACAGGAACTTGGACCCGATGGTGTAGCATTTGACACCTGAATCCAGCAGCGCCTGACAGTTGGATTTCATCTCATCAAAGTTTGAAGGCTCTGACAGACCCAAGTTATCGTAGAGGTCTTTGCGGTAGTAGATGCCCCACTGATAGTAGGTATAGGGCACGCCCCATTGCTTGCCGTCGATGGTCATCGCCCCTTTGGTTGAGGCAAGGTTCTCAGCGATTTCAGGCTCTTGCCACAGGTCAGAGACGTCTTCGAACAGCCCGGCGTTGACATAGGGTGTCATCCGGTTGGCGGCGTACCATGTGGCCACATCCGGTGCATCAGCGGTCAGGAAATTGCGGATCTGGGTCTTGTAGGCCTCGCGGTCGATCACGGTTGTCTCAATGCTGAGGTCCGGGTGCAATGCGCCAAAATCGGCAATCATGGCTTCCATCGTCGCACGGGGCGCGGGGTTTGAGGTATCAAGGAAGATTTGCAAATCGCCCGAGAGTTTCGCATGGCCGTCGGCAAGTGCCGCGCCGGCCAGCAGTGTGGTGCCCGCCAGTGTGGCAAGAATGGCCTTGGTGGTGTAACGCATGGTGTCCTCCCTGAAATGCGCAACGCAAACAAACCGCCGCCCGGAGGCCTCTTTGAGGTTCCAATATTTGGGACTTGGTTTTATATATTGAAAACTACACAGCATGTCGCCTAAGCTGTCAACCATGTTCTTCGCTTCAAGCGGGAAGCATCGGGAAGCAGAGCGCAGGAGACTTTGCGCAAGCGGGCCGGAAACAGAGCGGTTTTGCGGGCGTTCTGTGCAATAAGAGGAGCGGCAAAGGATGTCTGGCGGCACAGTTGGCAAAGCGATGGATGTTCTGGATCAGGTGGCACGCCATGCCCGTCCGGTGCGTTTTGGCGTGTTGCTGGCTGAAAGCGAGTATCCCAAAGCAACGCTCTATCGGTTTTTGCAAACACTGACCGCCGAAGGGTTGCTGCGCTTCGATCCCGACAGCCAAACCTACACGCTTGGCATCCGGCTGGTCAGGCTTGCACATTCGGCATGGACCCAAAGCTCTCTGGCGCCGGTCGCGCGCGTTCATCTTGACGCCTTCAGCGCTGATGTGGGCCATACCGTGCATCTGGCGCAACTGGACAACGCACAGGTGCTATACGTGGACAAGCGCAACCCTGTGCAGCCGGTCGAGATGTTCTCGGACGCGGGCAAAGTAGGCCCTGCCTATTGCACCGGTGTCGGCAAGGCGATGCTGGCGTTCCTGCCGGATGATGAGCTTGCCCGCGCGATTGCGCAGCAGTCTTTTCACCGCTTTACGGAACACACCTATACCTCTGAACAGGCCTTGCGCGTGGAGCTGGCAAACATCAGGGCGCGCGGCTATGCCTTTGACCGCGAAGAACACGAGCCCGGCATCATCTGTATCGCCCATCCCATTCTGAGCGATGCGGGGCGGCTTCTGGGGGCTCTGTCGGTGACAGGATCAAAGCGCCACATCAGCCTGAAACAATTGGAAACGCTTGCGCCAAGGCTCGCGCGCACGGCGAACGCGATTGCGCGGGATGCGCAGGACTGGCGGTTTCCGGACATAAGACTTCAATCAACGGGGACGTGAGACATGACTGGTGTGACGCTTCAAAAGGCTTTGAAACGCTATGGGGATGTGCAGGTGATCCACGGGGTCGACCTCGAGATTGAGGACGGTGAATTCTGTGTGTTTGTGGGGCCATCAGGCTGCGGTAAATCCACCTTGCTGCGGATGATCGCGGGGCTGGAGGAAACCTCCGAAGGACAGATCAGCATCGGTGCCCGCGACGTGACGCGCATGGACCCGGCAGAGCGCGGTGTTGCCATGGTTTTCCAGACCTACGCGCTTTACCCGCATATGACGGTTGAGGAAAACATGGGCTTTGGGCTGAAGATGAACGGTGTCCCCAAAGCTGAAATTGCTCAGAAGGTACAGAAAGCCTCCGACATTTTGAAACTGGATGACTACCTGAGCCGCAAGCCCAAGGCGCTGTCGGGCGGGCAGCGCCAGCGAGTGGCCATCGGACGCGCGATTGTGCGGGGGCCGGAGGTCTTTTTGTTTGACGAGCCGCTGTCGAACCTTGATGCGGAACTGCGTGTGGAAATGCGGGTGGAGATTGCCCGGCTGCACAAGGAGATCGGGGCCACCATGATCTACGTGACCCACGATCAGGTGGAGGCGATGACCCTTGCGGACAAGATCGTTGTGCTGCGCATGGGGCGGATCGAACAGGTGGGCGCCCCCTTGGAACTTTATCGCAACCCTGACAACAAGTTTGTTGCGGGCTTTATCGGCTCCCCTGCGATGAACTTTCTGGAAGGGACAGTTGGTGCGGGTGGTGTAGAGGTGCCTGCTTTGGGGCGCGTGGTCGCTGTTTCCGTGCAATTGCCTGCCGCCGGGACAAAGGTGACGCTGGGCATCCGGCCTGAGCACCTTGAGGTCGTGCAAGGCCGTGGCGCGATGAAAGCCGAATTGTCAGAAGCGCTGGGCGGGGTAAGCTATCTGCACCTTGATGCACCAACAGGCGAGCGGATCATCGTGGAGGAACGCGGGGATGAGCGTGCCTCCGAAGGGGATATGGTCGACATCACCTTTGAGCCGCACCGTGCTATGCTGTTTGATACTAAGACCGAAGCCCGGATGCGCTGAAACAACTGCTGGGCTGGGGGCTTTTGGAGGCTGCAGTCCCTGCCGCGCGGCGTTTCATGGAAAAAAGCCGACTGTTATAAAACCAATGGCATAAAAAACGCGCGGGTCTGTCCGCGCGTTTGTATCTTGTTTTGTGCCCCACGAGGTGGGGCCACCGGGTCAGCTTGCCTCAGAACGCCGCTTGGCGCGAAGCGTGCCCAACACCAGCATGCCGCCCAAGAGCAACGGCAGACCCGCAGGCAAGGGAACGGGCGTCATGTTCGGGCCCGTCGGATCATGGCGTAGCGCGAGCGTATCAATTGAAAAATCAATTGTCCCGTTAAGCGTGCGCAATGTGCCAGTGGTTTCAATAGCATTCGAGGCGTCGATGCTTTGAAGCAGGGCCTTTGAAAGGCCCAAAGAGGGGTCTTGCCCAACCAACCCGTCGCCTTCGAGGAGTAGTTCAATGAATCCAATGCTCGTTACACCGCCCGCGAAAACACTGAAGGTATCATCCGCGCCAGCAACGCCCGGATCAGATGTGGTGACATCAAGAGTCCCGAAGGAAAACCCGCTAGAGTTTGAGCGACGAGAGGTTGTCGTCGGGCCAAACTTTACCTCGATCTCGATCGTTTCTGTTTCAAACGTCGAAAATGTCAGATCTGTGAAGAGCGATACCCGGGAGCTCAGCGATGCGTCAGTGACAGATGGGTCGCTGGCATTGGGCCCACTTGCGGTTGTAACAGGAAGCCCGTCGGTCAAGGTGATTGTCCCGGTCACCAGATTGTTGGGAACGGGTGTGTCGTCATAAATGCCGTTGAAAACCGACGCGGTGCCGGTGAAATCTAGAATGAAAGAGCCAGCCTGCGCCGCACTGGCGCCCAGCCCTAGGGTAATCGCTGCCCCGCCGATGGCGTTACGGATAATATTTGTAGTCTTCATCGTCAAAAAAGTCCTTTGTTAAGAAACCAATTTGTAGACGTTAACACCCTGCCTTTGAAAATCCAGCACAACCTTAAATCTACCCTTGGGGCAAAATAAATCCCATCAGGCGACTGTGCAAAAATGCAGCGTTCCTAAGCCACCAAAGCGGCAGAGCCTCCCGGTAAACCGCTAGCTGGCTTCAACGCGCCCATTTACATCTTTGCCAGCGACATAGCGCTGCGTATCGTCAAAGGCAGGCGCCGGGCGTAAATCCGGTCGGTGCGTAGCGGGACGAAAATGCGCTTCGGCATTTGTCGGTGTTCTGCGCGATGGACAATTCTTTTGCCAGCGGTCAAACTCCGCGCGGAGAGTCCAAGGGGCACGGTTCAAGATGCCCATGATAACGGGAGAGACGAATGAGTTTCAGAACACTTATGGCGGCCGCATGCGTCGCCGCGCTGGGGACGGCCGGGCTGGCCGACGGTCATGCAGGCAAGGTCAAGGTTGGCATGATCACCACCTTGTCAGGTGGCGGTGCGGGCTTGGGCATCGACGTGCGCGATGGTTTTATGCTGGCGGTCAAGCAGTCGGGCAGCGACACGCTTGAGGTGGTCATTGAGGACGACCAACGCAAACCTGAGATCGCCGTGCAGCTTGCCGACAAGATGATCCAGTCTGAAAAGGTTGATGTGATGACCGGTATCATCTGGTCCAACCTTGCCATGGCTGTGGTGCCAGCAGCGACGGCACAGGGCAAGTTTTACCTTTCTCCTAACGCGGGGCCGTCCGCGCTGGCGGGCAAGGGATGCCATCCGCTCTATTTCAATGTGGCATGGCAAAACGACAACCTGCATGAAGCGGCGGGCGCCTATGCCAATGATACGGGCTACAAGAACACGTTTATCCTCGCGCCGAATTATCCGGCAGGCAAAGACGCTCTGACAGGCTACAAGCGCATGTACGACGGCGATCTGACCGGTGAGATTTACACCAAGCTGGGTCAGACCGACTACGCCGCAGAGATCGCACAAATCAGGGCCTCGGGCGCGGATTCGGTGTTTTTCTTCTTGCCCGGTGGCATGGGCATATCGTTCCTCAAACAATACGCAGGTTCCGGCGTTGATCTGCCCGTTGTCGGCCCCGCCTTCAGCTTTGATCAGGGCATTTTGCAGGCGGTGGGCGACGCCGCTTTGGGTGTAAAGAACACCAGCCAGTGGAACAAGGACCTCGACAACGCGGCCAACCTGGCCTTTGTGGAGGCGTTTCAGGCTGAATATGGTCGCCTGCCATCGCTCTACGCCAGTCAGGGGTTTGATACTGCGAACTTGCTGTTGAGTGCGGCGGCCAAGGCGGATGTGGCGGATGCGGACGCCTTTCGTGCAGCCTTGGCCGAGGCGGATTTCGACAGCGTGCGCGGCAACTTCAGGTTTGGGCCAAACCAACACCCGATCCAGGATTTCTATGTACGCGAAGTCATCAAGGAGGGCGACGTTTTCACCAACAAGATCGTCTCTGCCAGCTTGACGGACCACGGCGACGCCTACGCGGCTGAGTGCAGCTACTGATCTGACTGCCGCTCCGCCACAGGCCGGGGCGGCGTTTCCCACACCGTATGATCCAAGGAGGCGAGCAGCGCTGCCCCCATGTCTTTTTTGTTGCTCATTGAACAGGTTCTGAACGGCCTTCAGTTTGGTGTGATGCTGTTTTTGATGGCAGCGGGCCTGACCTTGATCTTTGGGGTCATGGGGCTGATCAATCTGGCGCATGGCTCGCTTTACATGGTGGGGGCCTTTGCGGCGGCGGCGGTTGCAGGGGCCACGGGGTCGTTCCTGTTGGCCCTGGCGGCAAGCCTTGCAGCGGCTGCCGCAGCAGGGGCCCTGATCGAAGTGCTGGTGATCAGGCGGCTTTATGACCGGGATCATCTGGATCAGGTGTTGGCAACCTTTGCGCTGATCCTGATTTTCTCTGAAGGCACACGCTGGGTGTTTGGTTCTTTCCCCTTGTTTCTGGATATTCCGGCAGTCCTTGCAGGCCCGGTCAGCCTGCCCGGGGGCATCCAGTATCCGGCGTACCGTCTTGTGCTGATCGCGATGGGGCTGGCCATTGCCTTTGGGCTTTTCCAGCTGATTGCGCGCACCCGGATCGGTATCCAGATCCGTGCGGGCGAAAGTGATCGCGAGATGATCGCGGCGCTGGGCGTGGATATCTCACGGCTCTATACGCTGGTGTTTGCGCTTGGGGCAGCGCTGGCGGGGTTGGCGGGCGCTTTGGTCGGGGCCATCCAGTCCGTGCAGGTGGGCATGGGGGAGCCGGTGCTGATCCTTGCCTTTGTGGTGATCGTCATTGGCGGGATCGGGTCCATCAAGGGGGCGCTGGTGGGCGCGCTGCTGGTGGGGCTGACCGACACGCTGGGCGGGGTGCTGCTGCCGGTGTTTTTTGGCACCTTCATGCAGCCGTCGGCCGCCACGGCGCTGGGGGCCTCACTGGCGTCTATGAGCATTTACATCCTGATGGCGGCGGTGCTGATATACCGGCCTACCGGCCTCTACGGAAGGGCCTGAGCCATGCGGCGTGAAACCCTGTGTAATCTTGCGCTTTTTGCCATGCTGCCGGTCACTGCGGGCGTGGCGCTGCTGCTTGATGAGCCTTTCATCATCACGCTGGCCACAAAGGTTGCCATTCTCGCCCTTGCGGCGGTCGGCCTGAACATCGCTCTGGGATTGGGCGGGTTGGTCAGCCTTGGGCATGCCGCGTTCTTTGGCATCGGCGGCTATGCGATGGGCATCCTTGCGCATCACGCCCAGACCTTCACACCGCTGATGGAGGCCCCCTTTCTGCTCGAAGGCACCAAATCCATGCCGGTGATCTGGCTGGTTGCCGTGATTTCCGGCGCGCTTGCGGCGCTTGCGATCGGGGCGTTGAGTTTGCGCACCACCGGCGTCTATTTCATCATGATCACACTCGCCTTTGGGCAAATGCTCTACTATTTCGCGATTAGCTGGCCTGCATACGGCGGGGAGGACGGGCTGTCGATCTATGTGCGCAATGGGTTTCCGGGGCTGAACACGCTTGATCCGATCCAGTTTTTCGCCCTGGCCTTCGTGGTTCTGGCGCTGGCCTTGTGGTTTGCAGGCAGACTGGCGGCCTCCCCCTTTGGGCTGGCGCTGTCTGCTGCGCGTCAATCGCCTGTGCGCGTGGAAACCGTGGGCCTTGTGCCCTTCAGGCTGCGGCTGGTGGCCTTTACGATTTCGGGCGCGATCACGGCGCTTGCGGGCGCGCTTTTTGCGGACCTCAACCGCTTTGTCAGCCCCACGATGCTCAGCTGGCACACGTCGGGTGAGATCATGATCTTTCTGATCCTCGGCGGCGTCGGGCGGCTTTTTGGCCCTGTCGCGGGGGCCGCTTTGTTCATTTTGCTGGAGCATTTGCTGGGCGGCATCTCGGACTATTGGCTGATCTATGTGGGCGCGTTGCTGCTGTTGGTGGTGTTGTTTGCGCGGGGCGGGCTGGTCGGGGCCGTGGCCGGGCGCGAGGTGGCGCATGACTGACCCCATCTTGCGCAGCGTTGATCTGACGAAAAGCTTTGGCGCGATCAAAGCCACCGATGCGGTGTCGCTTGATCTGAGGCATGGCGAAATCCATGCGCTGATTGGCCCGAACGGGGCTGGCAAATCGACCCTCATCAAACAGATTGCGGGCGGCATGACGCCGGATGCGGGGCGTGTTTTCTTTGGTGGCCAAGACATCACGGACCTGCCTGCGGCGGCCCGCGCGCAGGCGGGTCTGGCGCGCACCTTTCAGGTCTCGGAACTGGCGATGGACATGACCGTGCTGCAAAATGCGCTGCTTGGGGCCTTGGGGCGGCAAGGTCGGCCTTGGCGGTTCTTTGCGCCAATGATGCAGGACAAGGCGCTGCGGGCAGAGGCAGAGGCTGCGCTGTCTGCGGTGGGCCTTTCAGACCACGCGCGCACCCTGACCGCAGCATTGAGCCATGGACAACGGAGGCTGTTGGAGGTCGCGGTGGCGCTGACATTGCAGCCGCGTGCCTTTTTGATGGACGAACCCATGGCAGGGCTTGGCGTCGAAGGGTCCAAAAGCATGACCGCCTTTCTGGATGATCTGCGGTACAAAGCGCCAATCCTGTTGGTCGAACATGATATGGATGCGGTTTTTGCTCTGGCGGACCGGATTTCAGTGCTGGTGTATGGACGTATCATCGCCACCGGGCGGCCCGATGAAATCCGCAACAACACGGACGTCCGCCGCGCCTATCTGGGGGACGAGGTGGTATGAGCCTGCTTGAGCTTTCCGGGATCGAGGCCGCCTACGGCCCCGCGCAGGCGCTTTTTGGTATCGATCTTGAGGTGGCCGAAGGGGACGTGGTCGCCCTGATGGGCCGCAACGGCATGGGCAAATCCACAACGATCAAAGTGATTTGTCGTCTGTTGCGCGAAAGCACAGGCGCGGTCCGCTTTGCGGGTCAGAACATCACAGAGTGGCCGCCCCATAAAGCCGCGCGACTGGGGCTGGGGCTGGTGCCGGAAGGGCGGCGCTGCTTTGCAAATCTCTCTGTGGCGGAAAACCTGATTTGCGCAGCTCGTCCGGGGTATTGGGATCAGGCGCGTGTGGTTGACCTGTTCCCAAGGCTGGGCGAGCGGGCCGGGCAAAATGCAGCGTCCCTGTCCGGCGGGGAACAGCAAATGTTGGCCATAGGGCGCGCGCTGATGACCAATCCACGGCTTCTACTGTTGGACGAAGCAACCGAAGGGTTGGCCCCCGTCGTGCGGCATGAAATCTGGACCGCCGTGGCACAGCTGAAGGCCCAGACCGGGCTTTCGCTGTTGGTGGTGGACAAATCACTGGCGGAACTGGGCCGGATCGCGGACCGGGCGGTGATCGTTGAGCGTGGAGCCACCGTGTGGGCCGGGGCTATGCAGGACGTGCGCGCCGATGTGGCCGCGCAGTATCTGGGCGTCTGAGCGACCGGTTTACCCCAGACCAAGCGTAGCGATCATCTGTGGGATCTTTGCCTTGAACGGAAAGAACCCTTTGGTCGCGTGCGGCCATGCTGTCTGGTCATAGGCGCGCATCAACGGCACGATTGGCGGTATGCCCTGTGCCTTTGCAAGAGACGCCAGACGCGTGGCCACGGGGCCTGTGGGGGCATAGGGCGTGACGATCTGTTCAAGACTGGCCTGTGCCGCCCAGTGCGCGATGTCTTCGTGTGTGTTGGCCACCTGAAAGTCATTTCCCAGCTTTTCGCGCCACCGGGCCATCGTGTCTTGCGCGGCGGCCTCGCGAAAAGCGGCCACATGAGGGGCCGGCTGTAGGGGGCCAGATACAGACGATTTTAAGTAAATCGTGGTCACAGGCGTGACATGGTCCAGCACAAATCCGGGGTTGAGGTCGTCCTCATGCAGGATAAGCCCGGTGCGTTTTCCGGGGGCAGGCGCGGTGGGGCTTGGGATCATCCGGGGGGCTGGGGCAAGCGGGCCTTCCAACGGGAGCGCCTCGCTTGCCAGTTGTCCGGCGGGCGGGATGCACCGTCCGTTGGTGAACTTTGCGATGTTGCTGGGGCGGGCAAGGTATGTCTTGCCACGGGTCTGCAGCCCGGCCACCCAGCGCCATCCCAGCGTATTGGATGCAGGGTCCCCATCCAGGAGATGCCTGAGAAAGAAATCGGCCCCAAGGCTCCAGGGCAACTGCAAGGTGAATATCCAGATGGAGGCAAACCACATTCGGGCGTGATTGTGCAAATACCCTGTTTCAACAAGCTCTTGCGCCCAGAAGTTGAAGCATTTGATCTCTGTCTCACCCGTGCAGGCGGCCGTCCATCTGTCCCGCAGGCCGCTTTGTGTCTGGACCGCGTCCCAGTCGCTGTTCAGCTCTGTAAGGTAGGCGTCCCAGACGCCGGGCCGTTGTTCAAGCCAGCCTTTCCAATAGGTGCGCCAGAAGACTTCCTGCACGAATTTCTCCGCAGCCTGCATGGAATGGCGGCGCAACGTGGCCTCTAAAACCTCTTCTTCGGTGACAAGCCGGGTGCGCAGATAGGGCGACAGGGTCGAGACGGCGCTGTGCTGGCCGGGGCCTGCATCGGTGTTGCGTCCGGCTGCATAGGCGCGTCCGGCACGGGGCAAAAACGCCGACAAACGCTCAAGCGCTGCGGTGCGCGTGGGCGGGAAAAGATCAATTGCTTTCATGCGTTGGGACCTAGGCGGTTGTGCAAAGGCATCAACCCACGCGTCAAAAGGGCACAACCCCCCCTTGAAGCCCCCCGGAGCGGATACTAAGGTTTGGTCAACCGTTTGGGGGGTATGGTCCTTCCAGACATGAAAACAGACAGGCATCCCACATGAACGATCCTTATGATACCTACATGAATACCCTCGTGCCGATGGTGGTTGAGCAGACCAGCAGAGGCGAGCGGGCGTATGATATCTTTTCGCGCCTGTTGAAAGAGCGGATCATCTTTCTGTCCGGTCCGGTCCATGACGGAATGTCGTCGCTGATCGTGGCGCAGTTGCTGCACCTTGAAGCGGAGAATCCAAGCAAGGAACTCTCCATGTACATCAACAGCCCCGGTGGTGTGGTTACCTCTGGCCTGTCGATCTACGATACGATGCAGTACATCCGGCCAAAGGTTTCTACGCTGGTGATCGGGCAGGCGGCGTCCATGGGGTCGCTGCTTTTGACAGCAGGCGAGAAGGGCATGCGTTTTTCTTTGCCTAACAGCCGCGTCATGGTTCACCAGCCTTCTGGTGGGTATCAGGGGCAAGCGACAGACATCATGATCCACGCCCAGGAGACCCAAAAACTCAAGACCCGTTTGAACGAAATCTACGTCAGACACACAGGTCAAACCCTTAAAAAGGTTGAAGAAGCGTTGGAGCGTGACAACTTCATGTCGCCCGAAGACGCAAAGGACTGGGGCCTGATCGACGAGATCGTCGAGAACCGGGGCAAGGTCGAAGAAGAGAGCTAAAAGGGGCGTTTGGTCACACAGTCAGTTTACCAATTAGCGATTGTGGACATGTAAAGGCTGCCCTAAGCTGACATAACATTAAACGTCGCGCACAAAACGGTGCTCGACGCAGCATGAAAAGACAGACCTGAAAGGGTTGGTATGGCGACGAATTCGACAGGCGACAGCAAAAATACGCTGTATTGCAGCTTTTGCGGTAAGAGCCAGCATGAAGTCCGAAAGTTGATTGCAGGCCCGACAGTGTTCATTTGCGATGAATGCGTCGAGTTGTGCATGGACATCATTCGGGAAGAGACAAAGGCGTCGGGGCTGAAAGCCACCGACGGCGTGCCAACGCCCAAGGACATCTGCGGTGTTCTGGACGATTATGTGATTGGCCAGGCGATGGCCAAACGGGTTCTGTCTGTGGCGGTGCACAACCATTACAAACGTCTCAACCACGCTCAGAAAGGCGGCGAGATTGAACTCGCCAAGTCCAACATCTTGCTGATTGGTCCGACGGGCTGCGGCAAAACGCTGTTGGCTCAGACCCTTGCGCGTATCCTTGATGTACCTTTCACGATGGCAGACGCAACCACGCTGACAGAAGCGGGGTATGTGGGGGAAGATGTGGAGAACATCATCCTCAAACTGCTACAGTCGTCCGAGTACAACGTAGAGCGTGCGCAACGCGGTATCGTATACATTGATGAGGTCGACAAGATCACCCGTAAGTCCGAGAACCCGTCGATCACGCGGGACGTCTCTGGCGAGGGCGTGCAGCAAGCCTTGCTGAAGTTGATGGAAGGCACCGTTGCCTCAGTGCCGCCGCAGGGCGGCCGGAAGCATCCTCAACAGGAATTCCTGCAGGTCGACACAACCAATATTCTGTTTATCTGTGGTGGCGCGTTTGCTGGTCTCGACAAGATCATTGCAGCACGCGGCAAAGGATCCGCGATGGGCTTTGGGGCGGATGTGCGTGACAACGATGAACGTGGCGTTGGCGAAATCTTCACTGACCTCGAACCCGAAGACCTGCTAAAATTCGGGCTGATCCCCGAATTCGTCGGTCGTCTGCCGGTTCTGGCAACGCTCGAAGATCTGGATGAGGACGCGCTTGTCACCATCCTGACGCAGCCCAAGAATGCGTTGGTCAAACAATATCAGCGCCTCTTTGAGCTTGAGGACACCAAGCTGACGTTCACCGATGATGCGCTCTCAGCAATTGCGAAACGTGCGATTGAACGGAAAACAGGGGCCAGAGGATTGCGATCCATTCTGGAAGATATCCTGTTGGATACGATGTTTGATTTGCCGGGGCTGGACAGTGTCGAAGAGGTCGTTGTCAACGAAGAAGCGGTCTATTCTGACGCAGCACCTCTTATGATCCACGCAGATGCGGAAAAAGAGCCGGCGAGCGCAAGCTAGAGCAGGGCAAACGTTGTAGAAGCTTTGCAATGCTCCATTGGGGATTCAATCAAACAGGTATTGTCTGTTTGTGAACCCCACAGGGGATCGTAAGCGATAACTCGGAAGAAATCCGTTAAACACGGTGCCCTTTCGCAGATGCTTATGGGGCGCTTCCATAGTTTTGTTTGCAATATGCGGTTTTCTGGAATTCCTGATGGAGACTATGTCCAAGGGGCTGGTTTTTGCTTTGCTGCGATGATGTTGCCGTAACCACAATATGCGATAGGTCATGGGGACTAAGAGTGATCTGATTGCACAATTGATACTGGTCAGCACGTGGGATAAAATGCGTTTCTCTGCGCTGGAACTGCCGCGAAGCATGATCTAGACAATCTCATAAGCCCAACGCTCGATTAAGGCATTTTGCAGCGAGCGTGACCACTGAAACGGTCAAATCGCCGTGTTTGGAGATTGCGGCAAAACACTTCACGCGGTTATACTGACGTAGACTGGACCCTTCAACGCTGCCTGTGATCGTCTGGCTTATGAGCCGTGATATAGTTTTCTTGGATGCCCTACACAGTGATGGTTACTGCACGGGCATCGCAAAAGTCAGTCACTTGTCAGACCCGGATATTAAAGCCCGCCGGCCGACGCGCTTGCACTGTATTGTAGCCCGTGTGTTGAAGCCTTATCAGAGAGGGTGGAAGACCGGCGCAATCTGTTGACACGCCCCTTTTTCAGGCTGGATCACCCAAGGGCATGCCGTTTCGGATAAACGCCGAACGGTCACCCGCTTCACGAAACGGTGCCGTTCAGGAAAACCCCTTGGCAGACCGCGGAAGAAATTGAGGAAAAACATGACAGTCAAACGCATTCATTCCGGTGGCCCCTTTGAGGCAAAGGTCGGCTATTGCCGGGCTGTCGTTGCAGGCGGGTTTGTCCACGTGTCCGGGACGGTTGGTGCTGGTGAAACGGTTGAGGATCAGTGCCGCGCGGCGCTCAACACAATCTCGGACGCGCTTGAGGCCGCAGGCAGTGACTTTGAACATGTGGTGCGTGTAACCTATATGCTGCCGGATGCTGCGGACTTTGAAAAGTGCTGGCCGATCCTGTCGTCCACATTCGGCGCACACCCGCCGGCCGCGACAATGATCGAATGCGGGCTGATCGCCCCTGAGTACCGGATTGAGATTGAAGCAACCGCACTTCTGGTGCCCCCTGCGGCGTGATGGAACTGGACGTTTGCGCGCTGATCCTGCATATCTACAAAAGCAGTGCGAACGGAGATCACACATGGGCCTTTTGACGTCAATCCTGCGTTCTGTGACGTGGTGGAACGGGCAGACGCTGAACACACAACTTTGGACATGGCGCAACGGCATCAAGGTTGGTGAAGACAGCCAAGGCAATGTTTTCTACCAAAACAAGGATAAATCCCGCCGCTGGGTTATCTATAACGGTGAGACCGAGGCAAGCCGGATTGACCCGGACTGGCACGGCTGGTTGCATCATACGTGGGATGCAACCCCAACCGATGAGCCGCTTGCGCATAAGACTTGGGAAAAGCCACATCAGGAAAACCTGACGGGCACCGCATTGGCTTACGCGCCCAAAGGCTCCATCCGGCGTTCAGAGCCTGCGCCGCGCAGCGACTACGAAGCATGGTCCCCCGAATAGGTCCGATCTGATGTCAGAGAACACAACCGAAGTGATCGTGGGGGCGGGCGTACTGGCCGCCGCCTTGGCCTTTGTCATCTACGCAGGACAGGTGTCGGAATACTCCACCGCCAGTGCGAGCTATCCGCTGGAGGCAAGCTTTCGCAGCATTGAAGGGGTCAGCGTGGGCACCGATGTCCGGCTGGCCGGGGTCAAGGTTGGCACCGTCAGCGGCGTGTCCCTGAATGCGGAGACCTACCGCGCTGACACTACGGTCTCTGTTCAGGAGGGCATCGAGATCCCCGATGACAGCACCATTCTGATCGCGTCCGAAGGGCTGCTTGGTGGCTATTTCGTCGAGATTGTGCCAGGGGGTTCGCCGTTCTTTTATGCGTCCGGCGACACGATCACCGACACACAAGGGTCCGTGAGCCTGATCAGCCTGCTTTTGAAGTTCGTGGGCAGCGGGTCTGAATGATCGTCAAGCTGGCCTTGGCGGCAGGGCTGTTGGCAGCACCTGCACTTGCCCAACAGGTGGAAGACGCACCGGGCGTTGTCTTGCGCGGCATCGATAAAATCAGCGGCCAAGTCTATGATATTTCACTGGATGCAGGCAAAACCGCAGCGTTCGAGGGGTTGTTTATCACGCTGCATTCCTGCCGCTACCCGATCGGAAACCCAGCAGGGGATGCTTTTGCAGCCTTGGATATTGCGGATCGGTTTGACGGGCAGATGTACTTCTCAGGCTGGATGATTGCCTCGACCCCCGCTCTATCGGCAATGGATCACGCGCGCTATGACATCTGGGTCATGCGCTGCACGACCTCGTAGGGCGTCCTTAGGGGCGGGGCGTTGAAGTCGGCCTGTTGTGCAATCGCGGCCCGAAGCCTCTTTTTGTAGTGCAGTTTTGGAATTTCGATGCCGCCTAAAGTCGCCAGATGAGGCGTCAAAAACTGTGTGTCGAACAAGGCAAAACCTGCGCTTTCAAGCCTGTCGACAAGGCAGGCGAGGGCAATTTTGGACGCATTGGTCCGGCGGGAGAACATGCTTTCCCCGAAAAAGGCGGCCCCCAGCACCACACCATAGACGCCGCCCACCAGCTCTTCGCTTTCCCAAATCTCGAAGGAATGGGCATCCCCTCTGGCGTGCAGGGCCAGATACAAGGCGCGGATGGTGCCGTTGATCCAGGTGTCTTTCCGCTCCGCGCAGCCATCGACGACACCGCTGAAGTCCTTGTTGATCGCGACGTCAAAGGGCGTCTGGCGCATCGCACGCCGCAAGGACCGGGACAGATGGAACCCGTCCAGCGGCAGGATGCCCCGCATGCGCGGTTCCACCCAAAACACCTCCGGGTCGTCTCTGTGTTCTGCCATCGGGAAAATACCCGAGGCATAGGCTTGCATCAACGTATCCGGGCTCAGCGGCATTGCACCTGTCAGCCGTTGCCCAGATGTGTTTCCAGCCAGTGTTCCAGCCAGTGGATATTGTAGGTGCCTTGCAGGACGTCATCGCTTTCCAGCAGGGCATGAAACAGCGGCACTGTGGTGTCGACACCATCGACAATAAGCTCGCCAAGGGCGCGGTGCAGTCTTGCCAGCGCCTCGGGGCGGTCGCGGCCGTGCACGATGAGTTTACCGATCAAACTGTCGTAGTAAGGGGGGATCGTGTAGCCATCGTACAAGGCGGAATCAATGCGCACGCCAAGGCCGCCGGGGGCATGATATTGCGTGATCCGTCCGGGGCAGGGCGCAAAGTTCGGCAGTTTTTCCGCGTTGATGCGCACCTCGATGGAGTGACCGTTGATCGTCAGCGCGTCTTGTTCAAACGACATCGGCAGGCCCGACGCGACCCGGATTTGTTCCCGCACCAGATCAACGCCAAAAATCGCCTCTGTGACGGGGTGTTCAACCTGCAGGCGCGTATTCATCTCGATGAAGTAGAATTCCCCGTTTTCATAGAGAAATTCGATAGTGCCTGCGCCTGCATAGTTGATACGCGAAACAGCATCTGCGCAGGTTTTCCCGATGGCAGCGCGTTCAGCAGCAGAGATGCAGGGGCCGGGGGCTTCCTCAAAAACCTTTTGATGTCGGCGCTGCAGGGAGCAATCCCGTTCGCCCAGATGCACCGCGCGGCCCTTACCGTCACCAAACACCTGTATTTCAATATGGCGCGGCGTGGTCAGGTATTTCTCAATATAGACTTCGTCGTTGCCAAAGGCGGCTTTGCCTTCGGCCCGCGCCGTTCTGAAAGCACTCTCCATGTCTGCAGCGGTCTGTGCAACTTTCATGCCGCGCCCGCCGCCGCCAGCGGTTGCCTTGATGATCACCGGGTAGCCGATTTCGGCCCCAAGCACCGTGGCCTCTTCCAGTGTTGGCACGCCGCCTTCAGACCCGGGCACACAGGGCACGCCCAGCTTTTTCATGGTGTCCTTGGCTGTGATCTTGTCGCCCATGATGCGAATATGTTCTGCCGTAGGGCCGATGAAGGTCAGATCATGGTCTTCAACGATCTGCACAAACCCTGCGTTTTCCGACAAGAAGCCGTATCCGGGGTGAATAGCCTCCGCGCCGGTAATCTCGCAGGCGGAAATGATCGCTGGGATGGATAGGTAGCTTTGCGGGCTGGGAGGGGGGCCAATGCAGACGGATTCGTCGGCCATGCGCACGTGCATTGCATCGCTGTCGGCGGTCGAATGCACCGCCACAGTTGCGATCCCCATCTCTCTCGCGGCACGGATGACACGCAAGGCGATTTCGCCGCGGTTCGCAATCAGGATTTTGTCGAACATGCTGTGCCCCTTATTCGAGGATCACAAGAGGCGTGCCGAATTCCACCGCAGCACCGTCTTCAACGACGATCCGCTTGATCGTACCGCTCCGGGGCGCGGGGATGTGGTTCATGGTTTTCATCGCTTCGACAATCAGCAACGTGTCCCCTTCGGCGACTTTGTCCCCCACGGCGATAAAAGAATCGGCGCCGGGTTCAGGTTGCATGTAGACCGTACCCACCATCGGGGAGGTCACAGCGCCGGGCAGATCTGCAGGGTCGTCACTGTCACCAGCTGCCGGGGCCGCAACAGCAGGGGCGGCCGTTTGGGCCGGGGCTGCCGCTACCGGGGCCATCATCTGAGGGCTCGCCTGCATGATTTGCTGAACATGTCTGCTGACCCGCACGTTCAGACTGTCCTGTTCGCCATAGTCGCGTTTGACCTGAAGTTCTGTCAGATCGTTCTCGCGCAGCAATTCAGCAAGGGCCTTGATGAAAGCCACGTCAGCGTCATGGTTCTTTTTTGTCATTTATGTCCTCGAACTATCGGCAGCAGACCCGTTTCCCGGGTCTTTGTCTTGCGCCAACCTTATAGGCGAAGCCAGAAGCCATGGAAACCCGCGACTTTTTTCAACGGGTAATGCACATACAAAAACTGCCGCACTTCGGTGTGAAAAGTGCGGCAGGGGGATGCATAGCGTCTTTGAATGCGGTCAGATTGCGAGGTATTCCTCGCGCAATTCCTTGTTTTCGAGCACTTCAGCCGCAGACCCGTCAAACACGATCCCACCAGTGTCGAGGATCACAGCCCGGTCTGCCAGTTGCAGCGCGCGGACCGCGTTCTGTTCAACCAGAATGGTGGTCATCCCCTGTTCCTTGATGATGCGCAGGGTCTTTTCGATCTCGTCCACAATGACGGGGGCCAACCCTTCATAGGGTTCATCCAACAGCAACACCTTGATGTCCCGGCACAAGGCGCGTGCGATCGACAACATCTGCTGCTCGCCCCCGGACAGTGTCACGCCCTCCTGGGTCCGGCGTTCGCGCAGGCGCGGAAAGAGGTCGTAGACACGGTCCAGTGACCAGCCAATAGGGGGGGCGATCTGTGCCAGTTTCAGGTTTTCCTCAACCGTCAGTCCCGCGATAATGCGTCTGTCCTCAGGCACCAGACCAAGACCTGCCTGACTTGCCTCGTAGGAGGTCATGGAATGCAACGGCTGGTGATCCAGCCAGATCTCACCATGGCGCAGCTCCGGATCGCTCAGGCGGGCGATGGCGCGCAAGGTAGAGGTCTTGCCCGCGCCGTTTCGGCCAAGCAGTGCGAGGATTTCGCCTTCATGCACGTTAAAGCTGATGCCCTGAACGATATAGCTTTCCCCGTAGTAGGCATGCATATCCCAGACCGACAGAAAGGCCGGCGCTGTGGCGGCCATATTGGCGTTCTTCGAAAAATCGGGTTTGACGTTCATGTGTGTCTCTCCTTAAGCCGCAGTCTGCGTTTCGCCAAGATAGGCTTCGCGCACTTTGGGGTGACCCTTGATATTATCGGGCGTGTCCTCGACCAGCGGTGTGCCCTGCGCCAAAACGGTGATCCGCTCAGACAGGCTGAAGACCACGTGCATGTCATGTTCGATGATGGCAATCGTGATGTCACGTTCATCGCTGATCTGCTTGAGCAGGTCGATCGTGTTGTTGGTGTCCGCGCGCGCCATACCGGCGGTTGGTTCATCCAGCAACAGCAGGCGGGGTTCCTGACTGAGGCACATGCCAATCTCAAGACGGCGTTTGTCGCCACGTGACAAGGAACTTGCCTGCATGTGACGCTTGTCTGCCATGTTCATGTCTTCAAGCATGGCCTCTGCCTTCTCGATTACATCCTTCTGGCTGATCACTGTCGAAATGGCGTTCAGCTCAAAAGACCCATCGCGTTTTGCAAAGCAGGGGATCATCATGTTTTCCATGACGTTCAGGTCACCAAAAATTTCAGGTGTCTGAAATACCCGAGAGATGCCCATCTGGTTGATCTGGTGCGGCGCACGTCCGAGGACGGATTGCCCGTCGAACATCACCGACCCGCTGTCGGGGATCAGTTTGCCGACCAGGCAGTTGAGCAAGGTAGACTTGCCAGCCCCGTTTGGCCCGATAATCGCGTGAACGGTGTTTTCCTTGACGCTGAGGTTGACCTCATTAAGCGCCTGCAGGCCGCCAAAGCGTTTTCCGACATTTTTGACTTCAAGAATATCCATGTCTCTGGCTCCTTATTCTGCAGGTGTTGTTTTGCCGTCTGGATTGTCATCCGCAGGCTTTTTGCGCTTAAAGAGAGCTGCGATGCGTTGGCCACCTTCGACCAACCCGCCGGGCAGGAAGATCACGACCAGCATAAACAGGATGCCCAGAGTAAGGTGCCAGCCCTTGCCCACAAAGGGGTAGATCAAGGTAATCAGCAG
This sequence comes from Roseobacter sp., assembly GCA_045106135.1. Taxonomy (GTDB): domain Bacteria; phylum Pseudomonadota; class Alphaproteobacteria; order Rhodobacterales; family Rhodobacteraceae; genus Roseobacter. Next base: position 67,780 of record JBGCEG010000017.1, read on the forward strand.
GTCTTCGATCCCGTCGGGCATGAAAGCAAACCACTGTTCAAGCACCGATTTGTTGATCTTGGAAACGATGTTTTCCATGTATTTGATGAAGCCCGCGCCAAGGACCGGCCCGATCAAGGTGCCCGCACCGCCAAGGATCGTCATCAGAACGACCTCGCCCGAGGCTGTCCAGAACATCCGCTCCGCGCCCACCTGCGTATCCATCGCCACCAGCAAGCCGCCGGCCAGACCCGCATACATGCCAGAGATGACAAAGGCTGCCAGCGTGTAGGGTTTTGCGTTAAGGCCCGTGTAGTTCAGACGTTGCTGGTTGGATTTGACCGCCCGCAGCATCATGCCAAAGGGGGAGCGGAAGATGCGGATGGACACATAGAACGCCACCAGCATCACGAAGGCTGCAAGGTAGTAGCCCGTGTTGAAGGTAAACTCCCAGTCGCCCGCGTTGATCACGTAGCTGCCGCGCATTTCCAGCCCAAACAGATGCGCGCGGGGCGCTTCACCGGCCTGAAGGGCGGCGTCCAGTATGCGTGGATCGTCAATTTTGGGCTGCAGGCCGGTCTCGCCGCCGGTGATGGGCGTCAGAACCGAATAGGCAAGCGAGTAGGACATTTGCGCGAAGGCAAGCGTCAGAATGGAGAAGTAGATGCCTGACCGCCGCAAGCTGATCCAGCCGACCAAAAGCGAAAACAGGCCCGCAACGATCACTGAGATCGCGATCGCCGGTATCACGTTCATGGTCAGCAGCTTCATCATCCAGATCGCTGCATAAGAGCCCACACCCAGAAAGGCCGCATGACCAAAGCTCAGGTACCCGGTGAGGCCGAACAGGATATTAAAGCCGATGGCAAAGGTGCCAAAGATTACCAGACGTTGCATCAGGTCCGGATAGCCAGCGTTGAACTGCGCCATAGCCGAGCTTTCGGGGAAGGGGTTCAGGATGAAGGGTGCAAAGACTGTCAGAACGGCGACAATCAAAAGAAGTGTGAAATCTTTTTTGGTCAGACCCATGACTTATTCCTCCATCACGCCACGACGACCCATGAGGCCACGCGGACGTGTCAGCAAGATGATGATCGCGACAAGGTAGATGACGATCTGGTTCAGCCCCGGCAGGACATCAAGGACCACAGCCATCGAAGCAAAGCTTTCGAGGATGCCAAGCAGGAACCCCGCGAGCACCGCCCCCGAAAGCGACCCCATGCCACCTACAACAACCACCACGAAGCTGAGCACAAGGAAATCCATACCCATGTGATAGTTGGGTGAATTGATCGGCGTGTACATCACACCGGCGAGGCCTGCGACAGCGGCGGCAATGCCGAACATAATGGTGAACCGCTTGTCGATGTTGATGCCCAGCAGGCCCACGGTCTCGCGGTCTGCCATGCCGGCACGGACCACCATGCCGAAGGTGGTGAATTGCAGGAAGGCAAAGACGGCACCGATGATAAGCGCTGCAAAGGCGAAGTAGATAATACGCCAGTACGGATAGATAATCGTACCGGGATCAAAGCCCAGTATTGCCCCGAAATCGAACGAGCCGTTGAACGCGGAAGGCGCAGGCGTCGGGATCGGGTTCGCACCGTAGTAATACTTTATGATTTCCTGCATGACGATGGCGAGGCCGAAGGTCACAAGAATCTGGTCCGCATGAGGGCGCTTGTAGAAGTGCTTGATCAGCCCGCGTTCCATTGCGAACCCGATTGCGACCATGATCGGAATCGCAAACAGGATAGACAGGGGCACTGCCCAGTCAATGATCGCATCCGCACGTACCTGCCCGAAAATGTCGTACAGATAGGGCACATCCACCTTGAGCGGATTGCCAAGAAAGTCGGTTTTTGTTTCGTCGATCACTTCGTGGCTCACCGTCAGGATATTGCTGAAGGTGACTGCGCAAAAAGCGCCGATCATGAACAGGGCACCATGTGCGAAGTTCACAACACCCAGCGTGCCGAAGATCAACGTAAGACCCAGAGCGATCAGCGCGTAGGCTGACCCCTTATCAAGGCCGTTCAGAATTTGCAGGATAATTGCGTCCATGGTCCCACCCTATGTGTCACGAATTGCGCCCGTGCCGCCGGGACTTGAAAAAGGGGGCGACCGAAACCGCCCCCGCGTCGTGTGATGCGCGGATTACGCGCCCGGGTTACAGGTACCCAGATTGCCGCCCGCGACCTGTGGGTGATCTGGGTCGTATGTCACCTGTTCAACCGGCGTGACTTCGACGATTTCAAGAAGGTCGAACTCGGATGTCGGGTTCTCTTTCCCTTTCACAACAAGCACGTCTTTGAAACACTGATGGTCTTCGGCACGATACAGCGTTGGGCCGTTGCCCATACCGTCGAACTCGAACCCTTCCAGAGCTTCGACAACCGCACATGGGTTGAACGAGCCTGCACGTTCCACAGCATCCGCATACAGCAGGGCCTGCACGTAGCATGTGTGCGCCGCCTGGCTGGGGGGGAAGCCGTATTTGGTGCCGAAGGACCGTACAAACGCCTGGCTGCCTGCGTCCTGCAAGGACCAGTGCCAGTTGGTTGACCCGAAAATGCCCTTCACGTTGGCACCCGCACCCTTCGCCATCAGGCGTGAGTAGAGCGGAACAACGATCTCGAACTGCTTGCCGTTCACCATACGATCCCGCAAGCCGAACTGAACCGCGTTTGTGAGCGAGTTCACCATGTTCCCGCCGTAGTGATTCAGCACCAGAACGTCGGCGTCAGATTGCAAAACCGGCGTGATATAAGCCGAGAAATCTGTGGCCGTCAGAGGCGTGAGGACTGTGTTTACAGTCTCCCAACCCATGGCTTCTGTGGAGGACCGGACCGCTTCTTCGGTGGTGTAGCCCCAGTTGTAGTCGGCTGTCAGGTGATAGGCCTTACGGTCGGACCCGTAGGCGTTCTGCAGCACCGGTGCGAGTGCCGCACCAGACATGTAGCTGTTAAAGAAGTGACGGAAGCCATTGGCTTTCTTGTCTTTTCCGGTTGTGTCGTTTGAGTGTGTGAGACCCGCCATGAAGATGACGCCCGCCTCCTGGCACAGCGCCTGAACAGCAACCGCAACACCGGACGAGGATCCACCGGTGATCATGATCGCGCCGTCTTTTTCAATCATCGACCGCGCGGAGGCCCGTGCAGCATCGGATTTTGTCTGCGTGTCACCCGTGACGTATTCGACTTTCTTGCCGAGGATACCGTTGCCGGTCAGCGCTTTGGACGAGAATGTCTCCAGCATGCCGTTGTCAGCGCCGGTGCCGTTCAGGTGTTCGACCGCAAGCTCATAGGCGCGCAGTTCGTCTGCGCCTTCGTCCGCATAGGGGCCGGATTGTGGTACGTTGAACCCAAGCGTGACAGTGTCGCCCGTTGGTGCATTCAGAAAGCCCGCGTGGCCGTCGGCCCGCAGATACGTCGGCAATGCGATGCCTGCGGCACCCGCCACAGCGCCTGTTTTGAGCAGGCCACGACGCGAGAAGTTAGATTTGGACATGAAGATCCTCCCAATTTGGATAAGCGAGCAGATGCGACAGTCCTCCTTGTCACGTTCTGCAAGTCACAAAAGTGCTTGGTCAGTATGGCAAGAAAGTGAAAAATTGCGCAACAAGTGCCTTGAAATGCTGAATAATTTTGTAAATAATTATACATGTGTGGTGGTCATTTTGTAAATTTAATGATGTTGCATCGCAGAAAGCAATTGAAACTACTGAAAAAGAAGCTGAGTAGGCGATGGTACGCGAGACCCTGACCGGAAGCCGTATCCGGGAAAGACGGATCATGGCCGCAATGCGCCAGACCGATTTGGCGCAGGCTTTGGGAATATCGGCCTCCTATCTCAATCTTATAGAGCATAACAGGCGTAGAATCGGTGGCAAACTGCTGGTCTCCATCGCCAACGCTCTGAATGTGGAGCCTTCTTTGCTGACGGAGGGGGCCGCGAAAACACTCGTGGCAGCGGTCAGTGAGGCCGCAGCATCGGTGGACACGGATGCCGCAGAGACCGACAAAAGCGAGGAATTCGCCCGCCGGTTTCCGGGGTGGGCCGAGGTCATTTCAAATCAGCACCGCCGGATTGTCACACTAGAGCGAACGGTTGAAGCGCTGACCGATCGTCTGGCGCATGATCCGCAATTGGCCACCTCCCTGCATGAGGTTTTGTCCACAGCGGCGGCCGTCCGATCCGTGGCCTCTATCCTTGCAGAACCCGGCGATCTTGAACCTGTGTGGCGGGATCGGTTCACCAAAAACCTGAATGACGACAGCCTGCGCCTTGCGGAAAGCAGCAAAGCGCTGGTGGCCTATCTGGATGCCAATGAGACCGGGTCAGACCGTCGCGCCTTGCCCCGTGAGGAAGCAGAAGCCGTTCTGGCAGCCAACAATTATGTTGTAGAGGCACTGGAGACGCCCGGTGCCGTGGTCGCAGACGCCAAGGATGTACTGGTTACAGCGCCGGGCGGGGCCACGCGCAAAATTCTGGAGGCCATGTTGCAGCAGTATCTTGCGGATGCGGTTGCTTTGCCGCGCGCCGATTTGCTGCGCAAGATCGAGGCATGCGGCGGGGACGCGCTGGCGATTGCACAGGCCGCGCGCCTGCCTTTGCCGGTGGTCATGCGCCGGTTAGCCGTGATGCGGGACGAGGACTTGGCAGAGCCATACGGGCTGGTGATCTGTGATGCCGCGGGCAGTATTCTGTTTCAAAAGGCCTTGGGGAGTTTTTCGGTGCCACGCGCCGTGCCGCCGTGTCCACTATGGCCTTTGTTTTTGGCGCTGCACCGTCCACAGGTACCGGTTGCCCAGCGGTTGACGCAAGTGGGCCGGGGGCCTGCGCACTACACGTGTCTTGCGGTTGCGGAAACCGAAGCGGGCACTGTTTATGACGCTCAGCCGCGAATCCAGTCCACGATGCTTATACAAATTGCGGCAGCGGATCAGGAAATACCGCAGAGTCCACTGGAAGTTGGTAGCAGTTGCCGGGTTTGCTCCCGCGTCGGTTGCGGTGCTCGGCGCGAACCGTCTCTTTTATCTGTCTGAATTGCTTTGTCCTTTGACAAGCCCCGCAGGCAGCGCAATAGTCGGTTACCGTTTCGCAAGTGCGGTGTGCCTGTCCCGGGGAGGAGGCAGCATATGAGCCGAAAGGTGCTTTTGATAGAGGATGAGCCCAACATTGTTGAGGCGATCCGGTTTTTGTTGCAACGGGAAGGCTGGGAAGTTCAGTCTCACCAGAACGGCAGCGACGCGGTTGATGTGGTCAGACGCGAGCATCCTGATCTGGTGGTTCTGGATGTCATGCTGCCGGGCAAAAGCGGTTTCGATATCTTGAGCGAGTTGCGCGAGGCGAAAGAGACGGCCGACCTCCCCATTTTGATGTTGACGGCGCGTGGCCAAACCCGCGACCGCGAACTGGCAGAGCGCGCGGGCGTCAGCCGGTTCATGACAAAACCCTTTTCCAACAGCGAAGTTCTGACGGCAGTGCGCGATTTGCTGCATCTGCACCAACAACAGCGCACCTGACCATGGGTGAGCGACCGGACCCGCTGTTTCTGGAACGCAAGAGCTATCGGCGGCGCCGTCTTTTTGATGCTATAAAGCTTGTGGTTTTTCTGGCCTTCATGCTCTTCATGATCCCGCTGCTTTGGCCTTCCGGGGCGGGCGAGGCATCTGCCGGCATGCCCATGTCGACGGCCCTGTCCTTTGTCTTCGGCGCCTGGCTGGCTGTGATCGTGATCGCTGCCGGGTTGACCGTGGGCCGCAACAGGTCACAGGACGAGCAAGCAACAGATAGCCCGGAGATCGACCCGTGAGTTCGCTCAATCTGCTCATCGCTGTCTGTCTGCTCTATGTCATTGTGCTCTTTGCGGTCGCTTTTGTGGCAGAGCGGGCAGGGGTCCGGGGGCGCGGTGAATGGCTGTTGCGTTCCCCTCTGGTCTACACATTGTCCTTGTCCATCTATTGCACGGCCTGGACGTTTTATGGCGCTGTTGGCAACGCAGCCCGGTCCGGGCTGGAGTATGTCACGATCTATCTTGGCCCCAGCCTTGTCATTTTGGGATGGTGGTGGATCTTGCGACGACTGGTGCGGATCGGGCGCACGCAAAAGGTAACGTCAATCGCCGACCTGATCTCCTCCCGCTATGGGAAATCCAACAGCCTCGCGATTGTCGTCACGATCATGGCTGTGATTGGCGTCACCCCCTACATCGCGCTGCAGCTACAGTCCGTTACCCTGTCACTGTCCATCTTTGCGGCAGCGGAACAGCCTTTCGCTGCAACGGGCGATGTGAACGGCTATGGTGCGGCCTGGATCGCTGCGGGGCTTGCGCTCTTTACGGTGATCTTCGGGACGCGGAACCTCAATGCAAACGAGCGGCACCACGGTGTTGTCATTGCCGTTGCGGTCGAGGCCGTGGTGAAGCTGATCGCCTTGCTGGCCGTTGGCGCTTTCGTCGTCTGGGGTATTGCCGGCGGGGTGAGCGAAACAATGCAACGCATTGACGCTTCCTCCATGGGGACATGGACTACGGACGGCAGCCGCTGGGCGACGCTGACGCTGTTGTCTGCGGCAGCCTTTTTGTGTCTGCCCAGAATGTTTCAGGTTATGGTCGTGGAAAACGACGACGAAAGATATTTGCAGACAGCGAGTTGGGCTTTCCCGCTCTATCTTTTGCTGATGAGCCTCTTTGTGGTTCCGATCGCCGTCATCGGGCTGGAGCAACTGCCAAAAGGGACAAACCCGGATTTCTTCGTGCTGAGCCTGCCGTTGAGCGAAGGCCGCGAGGGGCTTGCCATGCTCAGTTTTCTGGGCGGCTTTTCGTCGGCCACATCCATGGTCATCGTGGCGACACTGGCGCTGAGCACAATGGTGTCCAACCACGTGGTCATGCCGATTTTCCTGTATCTGCGCCGCGGCGCTGCGTCACAGTCCGGAGACGTGCGGCACGTCGTCATTCTTGCCCGCCGGTTGTCGATCCTGAGCATTATCGGGCTCGGCTACATCTATTTCGAGGTATCAGGCGGCAGCGCGGCGCTGGCTGCAATCGGTTTGATCTCGTTTGCGGGGGTGGCGCAATTTCTGCCTGCAATGCTGGGCGGTATCTTCTGGCGCGGTGCCACGGGGCCAGGGGCGCTGGCGGGGCTGGGCGTGGGCTTTGCCATTTGGGTGTTTACCCTGCTGTTGCCCAGCTTTGGGCCCGGCACCGCAATGAGCCTTGCCACCTTCGAGCAAGGGCTGTGGGGTATGGGCTGGTTGAAACCCTACGCGCTGTTCGGCATCGAAGGGATTGACCCTATGGTGCATGCCGTTTTTTGGAGCATCACGCTCAACACCATCGCGTTTCTGGTGGTGTCTCTGGTGACTTTTCCAACGCCACTGGAACGGCTGCAAGGCGCGCAGTTCGTCAATATTCTGGAACATTCGGGCCGGACGCGGGGGTGGAACGCCACGGTGGCCGAAAGCGAAGATCTGATGGTGATGTCACAACGTATTCTGGGCGCAACAGAGGCCCGGCAGCTCTTTGCTTCACAGGCGCGCGCGCAGGGCTTGGAAGGGCACTTGCCGGAACCTACCGCCGGGTTTTTGCAAACGCTTGAGCGTGAATTGGCTGCCTCCGTGGGGGCGGCGACCGCCCATGCGATGATTGCACAGATCGTCGGGGGCAGTGCTGTTTCTGTCGAGGACCTGTTGGCGGTTGCGGACGAATCCGCGCAGATGCTCGAATACTCCAGCAGGCTTGAGACGCAATCGAAAGAGCTGAGCCGCACGGCAGAAAAGCTGCGCCGCGCCAATGCCAAGCTCACACAGATTAGTTTGCAAAAAGACGCGTTTCTGAGCCAGATCAGCCACGAATTGCGCACCCCGATGACGTCGATCCGTGCGTTCTCTGAAATCCTCAGAGATACCTATGGTCTTGGGGTGATGGAAAAGAAAAAATATTCGAACATTATTCATGTCGAAGCCATTCGGTTGACCCGGTTGCTGGACGATCTGCTTGATCTGAGCGTGTTGGAAAACGGACAGGTGTCGCTGAATTATCGGGACGGTCTGCTGGGGGATGTCCTTGATCAGGCAGTCTCAACCGCGCAGGCAAGCGAAACACGGGGCATTGACATCAAAAGATCGCGGATTGCGGAGACTGTAAAGCTGCGCACCGATCTGGACCGGCTCAATCAGGTCTTCATCAATCTTATTGTGAATGCGCAAAAATACTGTGCCGCAGAGCTTCCGGTTCTGGAAATTGTGGTGTCGGAGACAGATCAGCATGTGACCATAGATTTCAGGGACAATGGTGCAGGTATTGCGTTGGAAGCACGGGAAATGATGTTCGAGAAATTCAGCCGCATCGGGGCGCAGGACCCAAACGGGGCAGGGCTTGGACTTGCCATTTGTCGCGAAGTCATGGCGCGTCTGGGTGGAGAGATCGTCTATTTGCCGGGGACCGGTGGCACAGCCTTTCGCGTGCGTCTGCCAAAAAAACTGGCGATGGCGGCGCAATGATTACGAAACCCTTTCAATTGCTAAGGCAATCGTAACTATTGTTCTCTAACTCTGATGGCGAAGCGGGCGGATTGACCGGGCAAAGCCTGCGTGGGTAACAATATCAGAGGCCACAGATGTCGGTTTTGCAGCGCAAGGCGCAGGCAGGAAAGCAAGAGCATCAGGCGCGGGCGATGTCCGTGCCGAAGGCGTTGCGACTATCGCTTGCCAAGGTTGCAGATGATCTGCTGGACCTGCCAATGACGGTGATTGGCATTGTCCCTGAACAGCGCTCGGGCGACAATCTGGCAGAAACCTTTGACGACACATCAATGCTAATTCTGCTGGACGGGCCGTATCGCGTGTCTGCCGGTATCAGTTTTGGCCACAAATTCGTTTCTGCGCTGGTGCAGCAGCAAACGATGGGCAAAATCCTCAGCATTCCGGAAGAACCGCGTCACATGACGGCAACGGATGCCTCTCTTTGTGCGCCCTTGATCGAAGCCCTGACAGATAAAGTACATGCCATTCTTGAAACCGATGAAGACAGGGTTTTGGTGTCAAAGTACCGTTTCGGTGCACGGTGCGACACGCCACGGTTGTTTGATTTAGCGCTGACAGCGCAAGACTACCAGATCTACAAACTGACGGTCGAAGTGTCTGGCGGTGCTTTCCAGTCGGGTGTGACACTGTATTTGCCAATCGTTGAGAAAAAACACGAAATTCTTAAGGATCCTGACGGCGGAGCGTCACAAAAGCCGAAAAAGCCCGGCATGTACAAAACGGCGATGTCGTTGAATGCCGAACTGACTGCGGTCTTGTCGCGGGAGCGTCGGTCCCTTTTCAAGCTTTCGCAACTGAAGCCGGGCGATACTTTCCCAATCTCTCCGGGTGCTTTTGACAATATCGAATTGCTGGATGGCAGCGGGCAAAAAGTCTGCGTGGGGGCTCTTGGTCAGGTAGACGGGATGCGCGCCCTTAAATTGCACTCCCTCTCGGAAGACGGGCAGAAAAGAGCAAAGGCAGGCGACAGTTTCGCATTGGCGGAGCAGAAGGGGGCCGAGCCGGACTATGATGGGTTGGGCGACTTCCCCAACCTTGATTTGCCCGCATCCCTGCCGGATTTGGAGATGGAAGCCGATCTGCCGGAATTGCCTGATTTGGGTGACCTGCCCGATATGATCGAGAACGGCGGGGCATTGCCTGATTTACCCGATCTGCCGGCTCTCGACAGCGATGCAGTAGGGGACTTGCCCGATTTGCCGGATTTACCAGACCTTGACGACTTACCGGATTTGCCGGATCTGGACGATCTGCCTAAACTAAACTCAGCCTGACGCGGCGTTGCGCGCAACAGCCTCCAGTGTTGGTTTCAGGCCACGGATATCATACCCGGCCTGTGCTGCCGCCTCTATGATCTCGTCGTGGTCCAGATCGTTTGCCATCCCAATGGCCCAGGCAATGGTCGAGCGTGTGCCGGATGCACAATAGGCGAGCGCAGGCCCCGGCGCGGTGTCGATGAAAGCGCGGTTTTCGTCGATAACCACGGGGACCATGGTCTGGTGTGTCAAAGGGCAGACAACGAATTCCAGACCCGCCTCACGTGCTGACGCTTCAATGGCGTCTTGCTGGAATGCGGGCGGCACTTCTTCATCGGGGCGATTGCAGATCACCCGTTTAATCCCTGCTTGGGCTATGCTTGGCATGTCCTCCACAGAGATTTGCGGCGATACGTAAAAGTCGGGGGTGATGCGTCTGATGTCCATGACGCGCAGGGTATGCCAGCCCTGGTGGGCTGTCTAGCGGCGATCCCGATCCTCTGGCACTAAACCACCCCAAAAAAACTTGAGCAGCCGTTCCGGAATTGACAGTGACCGGTAGTCTGGTTCGTCTCGTTGTTGTGTTGAAGGCAAAAGGTCCAACCGCCAGCGGCCGTTGCGCCCTCAGCGCTTGGCCCACGTGCATGATGCAAAGACGCCGTTGTGTCAGGCCAGAAAAATGCCGACGATTACCAGCATCAACCCCATAACGGATAGAAAAAGAGCGCCAAGGTTTATGGGCAAAGCGCGCCTTAGTTTGGCTCTCAATGCCTCCTCGGGCAGTTTTGCCCGTCGGGCGCGTGCCACGAAAATGATACACCAGACCAGCCCGGCAAGCCCGGCCATTGAGAGGATCGCGCCGCCCCAGATCAGAATATCTGCTAAACTCGTTGTATCATCCATGACGGGCGGGCTACCCAAATCAGCAGGTTAATGCAAGCCATCCGCACAATTGCTTTGCGCGGGTTGAAAGCGGCTTGCACAGACCTGAGCACCCCGGTAGCACGGCCACAAATTCAGTGGCGATGGTATTTTTCCTTTGCCCGTTGATGTCAGGAGGCAGAACACATGAATGACTCGTCCCTCTCCGTCGATCAGGTCACGGCAGAAAGGCTGCGCAGCTTTGTCGAGCGTATCGAGCGGTTGGAAGAAGAAAAAAAGGAAGTGGCGGAACAGATCAAAGAGGTCTTCGCCGAGTTGAAATCAGACGGTTTCGACAGCAAGGCCATTCGTGCCATCGTGCGGCGGCGCAAGCAGGATCCCGATGCGGTCGCAGAAGAAGAAGCGGTGCTTGATCTTTACCTGAACGCTTTGGGCATGGCCTGAGGGCCTTTGCGTCAGGCGTTCTTTGCCGAATAGCCGTCCCGGGTCTGGGGAAGCTTGCGGCCCAAAAGATGCCCTGCAACCATATTCCGCAAGATCTCTGTCGTGCCGCCACCGATGGTGAACATGCGTGCATCGCGCACCATCCGCTCCAGCGGCAAATGGCGGCTGTAGCCTTGCGCACCGTGCATTTGCAAAGCGGCATTGGTCACGCGGACGGCCATCTCCGAGGTGAATATCTTGGCCTGTGCCGCTTGCATCACATCGGGAAACGGATCTGACGCGCGCGCAGTGTCCTCGATCAGCAACGCCGCTGCACGCAGATCAACGGACATATCTGCCAGCTTCCATTGCAGCCCCTGAAACTCTGCAATGGGCCTGTCGAACTGTTGCCTTTCAAGCATATAGGCTTGCGCCAGTTCATATGCACCCTCCGCAATACCAAGGGCCACGGACGCGGCACCGATGCGTTGCGAATTATAGGCCTGCATGATTTGTGCAAAGCCCTTCCGCAGCCCCAGCGGTGGCAAGAGCAGCGCGTCAGCGGGGACAAAACACTCCTCAAGATGCAGATACCCCTCCGGGATGCCACGCAACCCCATGGCCGGGATGCGATTGCCAACCCGCAAGCCGTCGGTGCCATCTTCGATCAAAAAGGCCCCCACGCCCTTGGGGTCGCCGTCTTCTTCCACATGGGCGATCACCACGTACAGCTTGGTAATGCCGGCACCTGTGATCCAGTATTTCGTGCCGTTCAGAACATAGCCATCCCCGTGCCGCACCGCGCGGGTTCGCATGGCCAAAGCATCTGAGCCCGCATGCTCTTCGGTGAAACAAATCGCGGGTTTGTCGCCGGTCAGGACCAGTTCAGCCGTCCGCCGTTTTTGCGCGTCGGTGCCGTAGGTCATGATGGCGGGCACAGCGCCCATGTTTGTGTCAACGATGATCCGCCCAGAGATGCCGCAGACTTTGGAGGCTTCTCGCACAGCGATGCACGCAGACCAAAAATCGGCCCCCTGACCGCCGTAAGCCACGGGGATTGTCATGCCATTTATCCCTGCGCGGGCCAGCAGGCGTGCGTGCTCGAACGGGTAGGCTTCCTGCCGGTCGATATCGGCGGCGGCAGGCTGCAGGACATCTTGTGCGATCTCCCGCATTTTGCCGCGCATGCCATCGTAGCTTTGATCGGTATCTAGCATGGTCTTGCGCTACACCAGTGCAAAGATACGGGCAGGGCCACCCGTACCCCCACGGTGTTTTGGCGCCCCGATGATGAGGGTCGCGCCTGCTGCCGGCACTTTGTCGAGGTTGGCCAGATTTTCGATCCCGAACCGACCTGTGGGCAGCCATGCATAATGCGTTGCGAAATCTGCGGAGATGCCGTGATCCAGCGACAGTGTATCCACGGCCATTGAACCGGCATCCGTTTGCTCCAGCAACATCTGGGTGGCTTCGATGTGAAAGCCGGGAAAATGCTGTTTTTCGCCGTCAAATCCACGGTAGGCGTCCGTCGCGGTTTTGCTGCCCCAGCCTGAGTGCATTGCGACACAGGCGTTTGCAGGGATATCGCCGTTGGTCGCAATCCACGCTGCTATATCGTCGGGCGTGACCTGCGCGTCGGCGTCATCTGCCGCGCGCGCGGCGATGTCGATGACACACAAAGGGGCGACAAGGCTCTCTACGGGTATTTCGTCCACAGCATTGCCATCCGCAGAGAAGTGCAACGGCGCATCGATATGGGTGCCCGTGTGCTCGTTGATCTGCAGATTCATGAGGTTAAAGCCATGCTTCGCGAAGTTAAAGGATTGCTCCGCAGTGATCCCGGGAACGCCGAAGTAGGTCGGGAAGTCCTCATCCAGCGTATGCGTCATATCCTGTATGCCGCCATGTCCCGCTGCGAGGGCTGCAGGCGCGGTCGCGGCAGTGGACAAACCCGCAGCGGCGGCACCGACGCCCGCAACCTTAAAGAACGATCGCCGTGACAGCATACGTTCTTTGACTTTCTGCATCACACAAATATCGCACATGGCTTTTTCCTCCACCGATTGGATTTATTCTGCTCTTACTTTGGGGTAATTTATGTAAGCTGCATAGTGCAATGTTACTCCTGTGCGAGGCGGCCATTCGCAAAATCGAATTGGACTTAATCATTCTGTATGTATTTTCTTCGATGATGCTCTTGCCATGAAGTCGCAAAAGGTCTAATTGCCCGCGCAAGCCCCTATAGCTCAGCTGGTAGAGCAATTGATTTGTAATCAATAGGTCCGCGGTTCGAGTCCGTGTGGGGGCACCACTAATTCCTGCTAAGATATTGAAATTCCTTCGATAAAACTTTCGGAGGGCATTTCGTATGTCACACATTCAGTACACAATTCGGCGGTCTGGCACCTTTTACTACAATCGGCGAGTCCCGAAACAGGCGGTCGACGCCTACGGAGCCTTTGTCAGGGTCGCTCTGTCTAAAGACCCGGACGAAGCAGCAGACTATGCACATCGGCTCACAACAGTGCTGGAGGGAGCTTGGCGACGATCCTCGGCGAATGAGACGGTAGACGTGAACTTGGTGGTGGACAGCTTCAAGCCTCGTTCAGCCTCTCTGGGCGAAATGGCGGAAGAGTATCTGGCATTAAGAGAAATTGAGCAGAAACCTTCACGACTTGCCTTATCGACCTTCGTTTCACTGGCAGGGGATCGGGACGTACGGGAGTACCAGAGGGAAGATGCCAAGCTTTTCGTCCAACACCTTCTAACCAAGGGGAACAAAACCGCGACAGTCAGGCGTAGGGTGAACAGCATCTCAGCAATCCTCAACTATGCCTACTCGGAACTGGACGTGGACAAGCGCAACCCGTTCTCACGGCTCTTCATCAAGGGCGAAGGCTACGACACCACGAAGCGGAACACGTTCACGGAAGAGCAGCTACGGCTTGGGTATGAAACGGCATTGGCGTCTAAGAGCAAGGTCAAGCTGTTGATGCCGATCTTGGGCGAGACGGGATGCAGACTAGCTGAGATAGTAGGCCTGAGGGTGGAAGACTGCGATCTGGAGACGGATACCATCTTGATCAGGCCCAACCGTGCCAGACGACTGAAGACCAGAAACTCTGAACGGACATTGCCGTTGGTCGGTTATGCGCGGCTGGCACTGGCAAATGCTCTGGATACCTCAGAAGGTGAGTGGGTTTTCGCTCAGTACATCAAGGATGATAGTTGTTTTGCCACTCATGCCTCCAATGCTCTGAACAAATGGCTAAAGAGCGAGTTTGGAGGGCTGACCGCACATTGCCTCAGACACACGATGAGAGACCGCTTGAGGGCTGTTGAGTGTCCGGTGGACCTGAGACCAGATTGGAGGATGGCGGTCTGTAGGGGGCGTAGGTGTCCGCTATGGGCAGGGTTATCAAGTTGAGCAGATGCGCCAGTGGATCGGTGAGGCCAGGTTCCGTAATTGTCGAGGAGGTGCCTGCTGCAAGATCATGGACAATGGCAGAGGACAGCCCAAAGCGGTCATTAATGCGTCTGTCTCAAATGGCTAAAGCGGGCCTTGATGCTGGCCCTGTTGAGTAACCGACATGCGGGACTGTGGTGCCATTCAGGCGTTTGAGTAAAATGTCAGCAAAAAGATGATTGATGCCATTCGTTTTACCTAGACCCATGGGGTCATCCACAATTCCATTATCTTTTTACATTTTTGAACTTATAGTATCCGCTTCCATTCGAAGCAGTCAAAAGTTCAACATCTGTAAGGCGTTTATCTGGTGGTAGGTGAAAGCCTTTGATACGAGCTATTACATCGTTGATAACTCTATCATTGTCGCCGTAGCTACTGTGTTTGAGGCCAAAGAGGCCGCTTTCAACGAGGCTAACATCCATAGTATCGACGCCCTCAACCGTTATTGGGCCATCTTCTGGAACATCGCCAGCACGAGGATAAGCAGCGCGAATTGTCTCCGACACATGTAACGCAATATCAGTCGAACTCGCATAGAGCGTCACAGCTTTTGAGTGTCGCTTGAAGTGCTGTGACACTTGTTCAAAAACTGCGCGGTCAATGTCTGGGGCAGCGAGAATAAGTTGATCTATTCCTGCTTTTTGTCGCGTCGAGAGCCGTGTTCCAGCTTGTTCCATCAAGTGGGAAAGAAGCGCATTTCCAATTGAGTGGACAATCAAATGAACAGATTCGAATCTGGCACCTCCACACGGAAAGGAAAAAGCCCATGGAGAAACGGATAGCCCACTACCGATCAAACGACCGACTGATCCCAATCCCGGATGCCGACTGGGCGCAGGTAAGTCACGGCGATTGCATGGAATACCATGGTGAAGTCCTGATCGCGGACCTCTTGGGCCTAAAGAAAAAAGCCGTCGTTGATTTCGGTCAAAACTGGCCGCGCGTATGGGAGCTCTGGGAGGGTGGAAATGGTCAGTGGCATGCTAGTGCCTGCGTTCCTGGTACTGGTTTCCAATGGTGGGATGAAGTCGTCACTTATCGTGGTGGCAGACCATGAAACCGACCAACCCATGTCCAGACAATGACGCAGCTTGTTCGATAATTTTGATCAAGTTGGCTCAAAGTGAAAAATAATTGGCCGACAATCCAAAACAGACGTTCTGCTTTCATCCTATATGTTCGTTGAAAATCTATCAAAGAAGCATGTTAGAATGGAAAGAGCCGAAGTCTACTCGCTGATGTCAACGCTGGGACATTACGTGGCTGGGGTCATGCCGGAAAACTGCGATAATGCAGCGACTGGATTATTGACTTTCAAGCTCTGCAATGAGGCACTTTTCTACGATCATTTTCGGAGAGATGCATTGTCGCCACAAACTAGGACGCCGGATGAAGAGCGCGCGCTCGCCGTGCTAACAGACGCTTTCGTTGCCTGGGACGACGATCAGGTGCCGGTTTCGGATCATCAATTAACTCTCTCTGCACGAGAAAGTTTGGAAATCGTTGAAGCCTCTCACGTGCATGCAAATTACCTTTGGCAGTCAGGCGCTCTCCCTTTGAAAAGTGAGGATCTTGATCAGTACGTCACTGGCCTTCGCTCGAATGCACAACACAATTGAAACAGCGGCCTATTGTACCAGCCGGTGTAGCTGTTGTGGCGGGTGGTATGATCTTCGCTTTGTGGCATTGGTTGCTGAGGCATGTGGCTATGATGAAGGCACCCCTCAATATTCTCGGTATTGGGCTTGGCACAGTCGTTGAGATCGTTGCCGTCTAACCACGGAACAGAATATTCGCTCACCTCTGTAGGCAGTTGTCCAACTGAAGCGACGGCTTCCTTCCATGTATCTTCGCTAATAACGTGTTCGGAAGACAGTTCAGCAACCGAGTGTCGAAAACCGTTTCTGGGAATCTTTGGAAGAGTCTATAAAAATCAGATACTTATTTTGTTTAAACAAGCGAGGTATGAGTGCGGCTTTACGTTAGTGCCGACAAACTCAAAGGAGTATTGTCGACACCAGCAGTGGCCCATCCGGCCAGTCAATTTCTACGACCGCTGAACAAAATCGAAAAGGGATATCCCAAGTATGGCAAGCGGTATGGTCGCTAACACGCCTGGTTTGGCGTCGGGCGCTTCTATCTAATGCAGGTGCCGTTCAAAGGTCCCCTGCAGCGTGGATTGATCACCCATCCATCTTCAACGCAGAAATAAAGGCCTCCTGCGGGATATCTACCTTGCCGAACTGGCGCATCTTCTTCTTGCCCGCCTTCTGCTTGTCCAGCAGTTTGCGTTTCCGGGTGGCATCCCCGCCGTAACACTTTGCGGTGACGTCTTTGCGCATGGCGGACAGGGTCTCGCGCGCGATGACCTTCCCACCGATGGCCGCCTGGATCGGGATCTTGAACATGTGGCGCGGGATCAGGTCCTTGAGCTTTTCGACCATCGCACGCCCGCGCGTCTCTGCCCGGTCACGGTGCACCATGGTCGAGAGCGCATCGACGGGCTCATCATTCACAAGCACCTGCATTTTTACCAGCCGGTCCTCGCGGTAGCCCGTCATCTGATAGTCAAAGCTCGCATAGCCCTTGGTCACTGATTTCAGCCGGTCATAGAAGTCAAACACCACCTCGTTGAGTGGCAGATCGTAGACCACCATGGCACGGCTGCCCGCATAGGTCAGATCCATCTGGATGCCGCGCCGATCCTGACACAGCTTCAGCACATCACCCAGATATTCATCCGGCACCAGAATGGTCGCCTTGATGCGCGGCTCTTCCAGATGGTCCACCAGCGTCAGGTCCGGCATATCGGCCGGGTTGTGCAGTTCAATCATTTCGCCGTCGCGCATGAAGATGTGGTAGATCACCGACGGGGCCGTGGTGATCAGTTCGATGTCATACTCGCGTTCTATCCGGTCGCGGATCACCTCAAGGTGCAACAGCCCCAGAAAGCCGCAGCGGAACCCAAAACCAAGCGCGGCAGATGTCTCCATCTCGGACGAGAAACTCGCGTCATTCAACGCCAGCTTTTCGATTGCATCCCGCAGGTCTTCGAACTGGGCGCTGTCCACCGGGAACAGGCCACAGAACACCACAGGCACCGACGGTTTAAAGCCGGGCAGGGCGGTCTCGCAGCCCTTCTTTTCGTGGGTGACCGTATCGCCCACCTTGGTGTCGCGCACCTGCTTGATGGAGGCGGTCAGAAACCCGATCTCTCCGGGGCCAAGCTCATCCACCATCTGCATCTCAGGGCGGAAAACACCGATGCGGTCTACATGGTAGCTGGCATTGGTCTGCATCATCTTGATGCGCTCGCCCTTGCGCAGTTTGCCGTCGATCACGCGGATCAGAACGATCACGCCCAGATAGGCGTCGTACCAGCTGTCCACCAGCATCGCCTTGAGCGGCGCATCCGCGTCACCCTTGGGCGCGGGCAGCAGGTTGACGATGGCCTCCAGCGTGTCCTCGATCCCGATGCCGGTCTTGGCAGAGACCTGAATGGCGCCAGAGGCATCAATCCCGATCACATCCTCGATCTGTTCGGCCACGCGGTCACAATCCGCCGCAGGCAGGTCGATCTTGTTCAGCACGGGTACAATCTCGTGGTCCGCATCAATCGCCTGATAGACATTGGCAAGCGTCTGCGCCTCAACCCCTTGGGTGCTGTCCACGACCAGCAGCGACCCTTCAACCGCGCGCATGGAGCGGCTGACCTCATAGGCGAAATCCACATGCCCCGGCGTGTCAATGAGGTTGAGCACATAGGACTCACCGTTGCGGGCGGTGTAGTCGATGCGCACGGTGTTGGCCTTGATGGTGATGCCGCGCTCGCGTTCGATATCCATACTGTCGAGCAACTGCTCTTTCATGTCCCGCTCCGCCACCGTGTTGGTGGACTGGATCAGCCTGTCGGCAAGCGTGGATTTCCCGTGGTCAATATGCGCCACGATGGAGAAATTGCGGATATGAGAAAGCGCTGTCATGATAGGCATATGTAGGGGAATTGAGGGGTGGTCAAGGTGGCAGATCGCGTTGAGATCACGGATACAGAAAGCGCCCGCGCGTGGCTTGAAAAACAGGACCACCAGACGCAGGTCTGGTTTGCCACGCGCTGTGCGTTGCGCGCCTTACCGGCCTTTGGTGTGTGGGGAGATGCGACGACAAGTGGACTTGCGTTTGCAACCTGTCGTGCAACACTCATCTCTGCGGATGCGAGCACATGTTCATCCGCAGAGATGAAAGAACTCATTAAAGCCGCCGCCTCCGCCGCCTCCGCCGCCTCCTCCGCCGGCTCCGCCGCCCGCTCCAACGACTCGGCCACCGCCGCCACCGCCGCCCACTTAGCCTCCAACTCCGCCGATTCCGCCGCCGCCGCCGCCTACTCCGCCTCTGGCTACGCCCACTTCGCCACAGCCGCCCCCTACTTCACCGACTCCACCACCGCCTCATATGATGCTAATCACCCGAAAGCTTGGCACCCGCTGTGGCAAAATGCGTCAGAATCCGAAGGGCTGAGCGACGCATGGAACGCGCTCAAAGAGCAGTGGGCGGCTGATGAAGCGGGCCAGCCCTTTTGGAACTTTTTCATCGACTGGTATGAAAAACTGAGAGACGGCAAAATGCGCCCAGAAGACTGGACGCTGACGCAACGCATCGCACTCGAAGTGACCGAAGAAGAGTGGGAGGCAGGGCAAGGGGCAGTGTCCAAGCGTATCGCGAAGATTCAGAAATCGCTCCTCGTCTCGAAAGCGCCCTTGGCCGAAACACTTGAAATCGATCCAGAGACAGGATTGTTTCGAACGGTCCCACTTCCGCTACAAAACGCGCCGCTTCTGACCGCCTTGGTCAGTCGCGTGCAGGACGCATTGGACGATGCGGTAGCTGGCGACAACGGATTGAACGAGCGATCCAAGGAGGTGCTGGTGTTGACCCGAACCTTCACGCGGTATGCGAACGACCCGCAACGGGTGGAGATGGACTTCACCGACGTGGCGGTTGGTTTGAGGCGGCAAATTGAGCAAACGTTTGATTTGCCCGCCAGTGCTGCAAATATTGGGTTACTTGCGGCCGCCGAGGAAGCAGTACGCGGCATTCGCGCAACATACCCAGATGTTGCGGAGAACCGGAGGATTCTTGCAGCGCAAGTTCTGAACGCGCTGACAGACGAAGACAAACTTCTCTTGGAAAAAGCGCAGCCTCTGCTCGCAGAAATGAGTGACCCAGCCCTTGCTGAAGACTTCAACGAGGATATTCCTGCGCTTATCAATGACAATCTGCTCCCGCTGCCAACCGGCGCGCCCGGACTTCCGGCTGCTGACCCAGCGACACGCGTGTTCAATAGAGTGTCAAAAATGAGCCTGATCCTGGAGGATTTGAAAGCGCGTGGTGCAGAAGCTTTTGACAGCCCCGGAAACAAGACCGTTAGGCTCGTTGCGCAGTACGGTGCCTTTTCGGC
Source organism: Roseobacter sp. (assembly GCA_045106135.1). Classification (GTDB taxonomy): domain Bacteria; phylum Pseudomonadota; class Alphaproteobacteria; order Rhodobacterales; family Rhodobacteraceae; genus Roseobacter. The sequence continues at coordinate 87,794 of JBGCEG010000017.1, forward strand.
GATACTTTGGGAGGTGCTCAAAATCGGACTGCGTGCAATTGGCGTGATTTGAGTCGCCATAGCTGGTACACTCTCCTCATAGTTGATTGATTGAGGGGAATTTACCATGCCACTGACCGGTCATTTGAAACTCGACGACATTCCGGGCGAAAGCACTGAGCAGGGGCATGAGGGCGAAATCGACGTCTTCGGTCTCTCTTGGGGGGTGGAACGCTCCGCCTCCGCGCAGGTGGGCCGGGGGCGGGCGCGCGCACGGGCCGACGTGGGCCCCATGGTGTTCGAGAAATTCCTCGACAAGTCATCGACCAAAATCGCCGAAGCCACGTCAAAGGGCCGCAGCTTTGCCGAAGCGACGGTTTTTGTCACCAGACGCGCCCGTGGGGGCAGGTCTGTGGACTACCTGAAGTTCAGCTTGGAAAATGTCATCTTCACGTCCTATGAATTTGACGCGGGCGAGCCTGATGACCCCGACCCGCGCCTGACCGAAGCCGTGGTGATGGACTTCTCGAAAATGACCATC
>JBGCEG010000018.1:0-130225 GCA_045106135.1 Roseobacter sp.
TCGCCGCCTTTTTTTTTCTTTTTTATTTTCAAATGGGGCGAGAATTTTGAGTGACCGCGATGAATGGCGCTATAGAAACCCTGCTCGGATAGTATTCTCGAAATACGCTTCAATCAGGGTGTTGTCTGCACTGGAACCAAAGACTGAAAGACCTCAAACGCATCGTGAGAGCCGTGCAGCGCAGCATAAGTAAATTTGCGAAGCGCCTGAAAAGGCTGATATTCTAGAACTGTAGAGAAACTTTCTGACAGTCGGGGGTATCAGAATACAAACTGCGGAGCTTCGAGCTGCGAAGGCAGGAAGCGCGCGCCCGGAGATGAGATATGTCGGATAAGCCAATCAAAGATACAGCATCAAAAAAGCCGATGCCGACTCTGACTGTCGATTGGGAAGCATACGTACCGCTTCTTGAAGGCAGTGATCTCTCCGACGAAGACAAACGCGAGTTTATCGAAACCCTCTGGTCCATTGTGGTCGGCTTTGTCGATCTCGGCTTTGCTGTGGAATCTCCGCCGTGCTCCTGTGGACAAGATGCGGATGCCGATGCATCCTCGTCCAGCCATATGGTACACTCACTTGTGGACCATTGGGATAAGGCCGCAAATATCGATATACCTAAGAAAAACGGCAGTTTCGAGCAATCCGGCCCGAAACAGCGCGGGAGGACTCCATGAAGGAATTTGACAAAGACATAGAACTATCAACAGCGGTGATTTACTGCCGCGTGTCAGGAAAAAAGCAAGTGAGCCAAGGCGATGGCCTGGGCTCACAGGAAACTCGCTGCCGCGAATACGCCAGTTACAAGGGCCAAAAAGTCCTGAAGGTCTTCACCGACGACATGACCGGGGGCAACACGTCGCGGCCCGGTATGCAGGCGATGCTGGCCTATCTGAAACAACAGAAGATCACACCAACGGTAGTGATCATCGATGATATCAGCCGCCTTGCCCGTGGGCTGGAAGCCCATCTTGAGCTGCGCACATCGCTGGCCAAGGCCGGTGGTAAGCTGGAAAGCCCGTCAATCGAGTTTGGCGAGGATTCTGACTCGATCCTGGTCGAAAACCTGCTGGCCAGCGTCTCGCAGCATCAGCGTCAGAAGAACGCTGAACAGACCGTAAACCGTATGCGTGCCAGAACGTCGAGCGGCTACTGGTGCTTTCAAGCGCCCGTTGGATATCGCTATGAGCGCGTTTCCGGTCACGGCAACCTGTTGGTGCGCGACGAGCCCTATGCATCCATCGTTCAAGAAGCGCTTGAAGGCTTTGCCTCCGGTCGCTTCCAAAGTCAGGCCGAAGTGCAGCGGTTCCTGGAGCGCGATCCCGTTTACCCGAAGGACCTGCCGGATGGGAAAATCCGAATGCAGCGCGTCACGGACCTGCTTACCCGTGCGCTGTATGCCGGATACATCGAAGTGGAGAAGTGGGATATGCCGCTTCGCAAGGGCCACCATGAAGCCCTGATCTCGTTTGAGACCTTCGAGAAGATTCAACAGCGGCGCGCTGAAGGAGCCAAGGCTCCGGCACGCAAGGACATCAATGAAGACTTTCCGCTACGCGGCTTCGTTGTGTGCGATGACTGCGATGCACCGCTGACGGCCTGCTGGTCTACCAGCAGCACAGGCAAGAAGCATCCGTACTATCTTTGCCAGTCGAAGGGCTGTGAGAGCTATAGGAAGTCGATCCGCAAGGACAAGATCGAAGGAGACTTTGAGACCATGCTGGAGGCTCTGGAGCCCTCTGAAGGCCTGTTTGGCATCGTGCGCAGCATGTTCAAGGATGCGTGGGATCAAAGGCTAGGTCAGGCCAAGGCACGCTCACAGGCCGCACAGTCTGGGCTGAAGAAGCTGGACAAGCAGATAGACACCCTGGTCGATAGGATAGTTGAATCTCAGAACGACCGCGTGACGAAAGCCTATGAATCGCGCATCGCTAAGCTGGAGCGCGAGAAGATCAGATTGGAAGAAACCATCGCAAAATCGGGCAAGTCGAAGCATACCTTCGAAGAGTTGTTCGAACTATCAATGTCGTTTCTCGCAAGTCCTTGGAAAATATGGGATAATGGGGACTATCCCCTTAAGAGAATCGTCCTTAGACTGGCTTTTGCGGAGCGAATTGCATACTCCCGCAAAAACGGACTTCGAACGCCAAAAAAGGCCTTACCATTCAAGGCTTTAGAGGTGTTTCAGTCAAGTGAATGTCAAATGGTGCGGATGAGAAGACTCGAACTTCCACGGGTGTTACCCCACAGCGACCTCAACGCTGCGCGTCTACCATTCCGCCACATCCGCACGAATGGTGAAGTTTTCCTATCGTGAGCGGCGGCACTTGTGAAGGCCCAAATTACATAAAAAAAAACCCGCAGCATTTACTGCTGCAGACTGTTGCTTTTCTGGATCGTGTCCAGCCTATTCAGTTACGGAAAACACTGGCAACGCACCTGCAGTGGCTGGCTGGGTGCCCCCGCCCAGCTGCATGGAGGCTTTGCGAATAATTTCAGTGCGTTCCGGTTGACCGGGAACAAACACCGCATCCGCACCAGTATCAGAAGCCGCAAGAGCCGCCTCATACCAGTTTGGTGCCATATCAATGCGCTTTGCCGTTCCAAAACCCATGGCAAGGTGGTGACCCATCAACTCGCCGTAGACCCCTTCGCCCAAAGCGAACAGCATAAGCGCGGACCCCAATGCCACATCCATATTGTCTGTCCGGTAACCCGCACCAAGGCAAATTTTTGCAGTTCCCGACAGTTGCGCCGGCGACATCCCCGTGCTCAAAATGAACGCTGAGACATCCCGCACCACAGCGTCGCGCGGCTTGAGCGACAGGGCAGAGACATAAGGAACAAGGGCTGGTCCAAACCCTTCGCATTGCTGAACAACCTGATCAGGCGCCAAACCATTTACCTGTGAAATCAGCTCTTCGCTTCGCGCAATGGCATAGGTGCGTGCAAGACAGAATTGCTCGTTTAGCGCTTGGGCAGGATCGGTCATGGTTGAGACAGTCGTGTACCCATTCGTGCTGGTCAGCAGGGACACGGTATTGCAATGAGAAGCGAGCGACGCCGCAGCGCCGGAATTTCCAAAAAAGTTCGGAAGCGCGTTTGTATCCGTGCTCGGCGCGGCTGCGACAACCGTGGCCGTCGTTGCCGCCGCCACCTGCGGCGCGGGTGTCACAACTTGCGTGGTTGTTGGTGCTGGCGCGACCACTTGCGGTTGCACGACAACATTAGTGACTGGCGCAGGCTGTTGCGGGGCCGGCTGAACAGGCTGCCCCGCCAATTCGGCGCGATACGCCTTCAGCAGTCCTCGCGTGCCATCCTGATTGGTCGCCATGATTTGTTGCGTCGTATAGCCACCGACCTGTGCGCGGTTGTAGGACGTTGTAAGCAGATCGTACTCAAAAGGTGATAATTGCCCCGTCGTTGGATAGCCCATGTAGGCCTGATACCGCGAGACGGCCGACCGCGACTGACGCCCTAGCTGCCCATCAACCGTACCCGCATTGAACCCAAAATAGTTCAGCGATGCTTGTATGTTCCGGCCCTCTTGGGTGGAAGGAATACCGGGGCGGTACGTGCGTGTCGTCCGCTTTTTCTGATTGTTATTCGTGACCGCAGAGCCCAAGACGCCGCCAATTATCGCCCCAGCGATAAAATCGCCCGCATCCGCTGCAACGCGGGCACCAGGCATGATCGCGACTGAAGCCGCCAAAAATGCAGCAGTTAACTTATTGGTAATCATGCGAAAAACTCCGATAATACAAATCTGATGAGAAAGCGTAACACAGCTTTGTTGATTCGACCGAAGAAAACAGGCGCAATTGTGGACGTTCAGGATGCTATTGCGATAGGGACATCACGACATGCAAAGAGAGTTGAAACATGGTTGAGTGGATCGTGTCCTCGGGACTGACGGAATACCGCGACGCAGAGCGTTGGATGGAAAAACGCGCAAGCGAAATCGCACGCGGGGCCGCAGCGGAGTGTATCTGGCTGGTCGAGCATCCGCCGCTCTACACAGCGGGCACCAGCGCAAACGCGGCAGATTTGTTGGACCTGGATCGTTTTCCGGTCTTCGAGGCCAGACGCGGCGGGCAGTACACCTACCACGGCCCCGGGCAGCGCGTTGCATATACGATGCTCGATGTCGGGAAACGAGGGCGTGATGTGCGGCGGTTCGTGACACAGCTTGAACACTGGGTTCAGGCAACCCTTGCCCAGTTCAACGTGCGAGGGGAGTTACGTGCCGGGCGTGTCGGCGTTTGGGTAGCCCGCCCCGAAAAAGGATGCGCGGCCAACGAGCTACCCCGAGAAGACAAGATTGCGGCGATCGGCATACGCCTTTCAAAGTGGGTGAGCTATCATGGTATCTCGATCAATGTTGAACCTGATCTGGACCACTTCAATGGCATTGTTCCCTGCGGAATCACCGAACATGGGGTTACAAGCCTTGTGGATTTGGGGTTACCCGTCACCATGGGTGATCTCGACCTTGCCCTAAGGGCAACCTTTGAACGGGTGTTCGGGGAGGCCCCGGAAAGTCAGGCAGCCCTTCGCAATCACATGTCTTCGACTGTCGTCTGACCCGTAAGTATGCTCGCGGCGTCGCTGATTTTTGGTGGCGCACGATCAGCCGAACGGGACCTGCCGTTGACGAAAGAGCAACGCGCCAAGCTGGCGCTGGCAGACGCCGTTTTTTTGCCGCACAAGGCGCAGATCAAAATCTTGCCCGGTCAGCCTGCGCGGCGTGCGTGTTGATCTTCAAAAATGGCAAGAAGTTTGTCCGCGCGAATTGGCTTGGTGACAAACTCAAGCACATCGGGGTCAGCCTCCGCACGTGATTTGTCAGCAGGCAAAACGGAAGTGGACAGCATCACAATGTCCTGAGCTTCTCTGACTGATTCCGGCAGGCTCTTGTATTCGTTCAGAAATTCAAAACCGTTCATCCGGGGCATGTTTAAGTCCAGAAAAATGATCTGAGGCGGCGTTTCTGATCGCGCGGCAAAACCAACCAGATACTCTATCGCTGCGACCCCGTCTGTTGCAACGTCGATATTTTTTGCCAGACCCGCCTTCCGGATCAGTCGCGCGTGCATGAGGTTGGTGACCTTATCATCATCAACCAGTAAAACTCTGTCCAGAACAGGCAGACTCATCGGCCTGTATCCGGATGTGCATTGGGAAATGTCAGTGTGAATTCTGATCCCACGCCAAGCGTACTCTTGACGGCAATCTCCCCACCGCCCCGCTCAACAATACGCCGGACCATGAAAAGGGACACGCCCGCCCCCTGAGGTTCAACATGCGCCCGTTGAAACAGGGCAAACACTTTTTCCTCATCTCTGGTAAGATCGATTCCCGTGCCGGTATCACGCACGCTTATCGTGGTCCCATGTGCGGCTTTGCGCGACGAGATTGTGATTTTAAGTTTCCGGTCTGAATCTCTGTACTTGAGCGCATTGCCCAAAAGCGCTTGCAAGACAGTTTCCAAATGTTTCTGGAGGAAAAACACCTCGTCCGTTTCAAGATCGCAGTAAGTGGTCGCGCCAACGGACCTGATTTGGAAGTGAAGATTCGTCAGAACTTCTTCCAGTGCGTTCTTGATTGAAACCGGATGGTATTCCGATGTGTCCAACGAATTTGCCTGCGCTGCACAAATCAGGGCGTCCAGTTTTTCGCTCGCTTGCAAACACACTTCATGCATCCATCCCAGCGTCTCTTCATGCTCCTCCGACAAGGCGGATCGCGCTTCGTCAAACATATGCACCAGACTGGTCATATTATTGACCGGCACGCGCAGGTCGTGTGTCGCGATATAAGTGAGCCGTTTTAGGTCCTCGTTTGCGTTTTCAAGTTCCGCAGTTCTAAGTTGAACCCGCTGTTCCAGTTCCCCATTCAGCGCTCGCAATTCCGCTGTGCGATCTTCCACGCGTGCTTCAAGCACTTTGTTGGCCTCAAACATCTGTTTTTCAGCGTTTTTCTCAGTTGTTATGTCTGTGGCGATTCCGACATGTCGCACGACACAACCAGCGGCATCTTTCTCGATCACCGACTCGATGCTGCGCAACCAGACTTCCCCACCGTCTTTTGCGACAACGCGATATTCAAACGTTACCTGCTGCTCTGGCCGCACCTTTTTCATACGCTCAAAATGATTTGGAAGCGCCCTGAAGTCGTCTGGATGCATGATCGTTGGCAACAGATCAGCGCCCATTTGCTGAATTTCTGCTTCACTATATCCCAAGAATTGGCCAACCGAACGGTTGGCGTATTCATTGCTCATGGTGTTTTGGTTGAAGACATAGATCAGCGCAGGCATTGCATGAGCAATACGCGAGAAAAAAACAGCCTCATCTTTGCAATATAGATCGGTCGCTGAACGACCGCCTGATCCAGAAACCGCCACCACTCCGCGATTACTCCTCACACGGCATACGCCTTAAGTAGCGCATGACACCCGTCAACATGAAGCAGTCTGTCTTAAATCCGGGTTAACTCGCGCGCGCGCCCAACAGCATGCGCGATATGTCGCAGGTTCGGGGGTCTTGAAAAGGCAAAAAACTGGTCGGTGCGTCATTACGATCATTGCTCCTTTAATCTTCTGGCATTACAACCGACGCGATGGCAAGCACGGCTAGGGAACCGTCGTGCAAGCAGACTAAACAGGAGGCAACCGCATGGCAGACGCAGCCATTCAAGGCGACGGCGACCATGACGAACGCGGGTTTTTCACCCGCTGGTTCATGTCAACGAACCACAAAGATATTGGTATTCTATATCTGATAACATCAGCACTGGTCGGTTTCGTATCGGTGGCGTTCACAGTCTATATGCGGCTGGAACTGATGGATCCGGGTGTTCAATACATGTGCATGGAAGGCGCACGCCTGACCGCAGCGGCGGTTGGTGAGTGTACGCCGAACGGGCACCTTTGGAACGTCCTTATCACCGGGCACGGCATCCTTATGATGTTCTTCGTGGTGATTCCCGCGCTCTTTGGCGGGTTCGGCAACTATTTCATGCCGCTTCAGATCGGCGCGCCGGACATGGCGTTCCCGCGCATGAACAACCTGAGCTTCTGGCTCTACGTGGCAGGGACGACGCTGGCCGTGTGCTCTGTGCTTGCACCGGGCGGCAATGGTCAAGCGGGTTCAGGCGTAGGCTGGGTACTCTACCCGCCGCTTTCAACCAATGAAGGCGGCTATTCGATGGACCTTGCAATTTTTGCGGTCCACGTATCGGGGGCGTCATCCATTCTGGGCGCGATCAACATGATCACGACCTTCCTAAACATGCGCGCACCGGGCATGACCCTGTTCAAGGTACCGCTGTTTTCATGGTCGATCTTTGTGACAAGCTGGTTGATCCTGCTGTCTCTGCCAGTTCTGGCGGGCGCGATCACCATGTTGCTGATGGACAGAAACTTCGGTTTCACCTTCTTCGATCCTGCCGGTGGCGGAGACCCTGTGCTCTATCAGCACATCCTTTGGTTCTTCGGTCACCCGGAAGTGTACATCATCATCCTCCCAGGCTTTGGAATCATTAGTCACGTCATTGCAACATTCTCGCGCAAGCCTGTGTTTGGATATCTTCCGATGGTCTGGGCGATTATCGCAATTGGTGCTCTGGGCTTCGTCGTGTGGGCACACCACATGTATACGGTCGGGATGAGCCTGAACCAACAAGCCTACTTTATGCTGGCAACGATGGTGATTGCGGTGCCGACTGGGGTCAAAATCTTCTCGTGGATTGCGACGATGTGGGGCGGATCGCTTGAGTTCAAGACACCCATGCTCTGGGCGTTTGGCTTCCTGTTCCTGTTTACGGTTGGCGGTGTTACCGGCGTCGTTCTCAGCCAGGCGGCAGTCGATCGGTACTACCACGACACCTACTACGTGGTCGCGCACTTCCACTATGTGATGAGCCTTGGAGCGGTGTTCTGTATCTTTGCGGGTATCTACTTCTATCTGCCCAAGATGACGGGCCGCATGTATCCCGAGTGGGCTGGCAAGTTGCACTTTTGGACCATGTTTATCGGCGCAAACCTGACATTCTTCCCGCAACACTTCCTGGGACGTCAGGGCATGCCACGGCGCTACATCGACTATCCGGAAGCCTTTGCATACTGGAACTGGGTCTCTTCCTGGGGCGCATTCCTGAGCTTCGCGTCCTTCCTGTTCTTCTTTGGCGTCATTATTTACACCCTGCGTGCAGGCAAGATCGTCACGGAAAAGAACCCTTGGAACGAATATGCGGACACGCTGGAATGGACTCTGCCCAGCCCACCGCCAGAGCACACGTTCGAACAGCTTCCAAAGCGGGAAGACTGGGACAAACAGCACGCTCACTAATAACTCTTTATACGCTTAAAAGGCCCTGCGACACGCGGGGCCTTTTTTCGTTTCAGACCTGTTCCATCAACACAAATCTCACCCATAAACGCCTCAACCGCAGCCCTGTTACATTGATTGCGCTGTGGCACCGGGGTGCATCTACCGCAGCGCTCTCTGCCTGCGGCAAAATGCAGCCTGCCCTGCGATAATCAATGCCAACAACGATGCGCTCTCGTGTTGCTCAAAAGCCTTTCAGTGCTATTCTTGAGGACAGGAAAGGAGCGCCGGTCATGCCGTATCAGTGGACAACACAACCTGACGACCCTCTGCAGGAACTCAAGCTGTGGCCGCATAATTCCTTGCCGCAAAAAGGGCTGGCCGCTTTTGTGCTGAGCACGTTCACACTGATCTGTATTCCGGCCATCCCTCTGTTGGGAACGCCCGTTCTGTGGGGGCTTTTGCCGTTTCTGCTCGCCGCGGTCTGGGGGGTGTTCTTTGCCCTGCGCTACAATCAGCGCACGCGACAAATAACTGAAATCCTAACCCTCGATGGCGATGAGGCGCGCCTGTGTCGCACAGAGCCTTCGGGCACAACGCACGACTGGGCCTGCGACCGGTATTGGACCACGATCACCAAATATGAAGACGATGGCCCGGTGCCCCACTACCTTACCCTAAGGGGAAAAGGTCGTGAGGTCGAAATTGGCGCATTCCTTAGCGAGGAAGAACGCCTGTCACTCTACGATGAGCTTAAGCTGGCGTGGCACCGGCCGTCCTAGCTCAGGCGAGCTTTAACCATTGGACCAACAGCGCCAAAGTTCATTTGGCCGGTATACCTCGATTTCAAGGCGCCCATGACTTTGCCCATATCACGGATGCTTGTGGCGCCAATCTCGTTGATCGCAGCATCTACGGCGTCCTGGGTTTCAGCCTCACTCAACTGACGTGGCAAAAATTCCGCAATGACGGAAATCTCTTCCTGCTCACGCCCAGCCAGATCCAGACGACCGCCCTCTTCATAGGCCCGCGCACTTTCAGCACGCTGCTTCGACATTTTACCGAGAATCGCAAGGACTTCATCGTCACCAACGCCGTCATCTTTGCCTTCGGCGCGGGCGGCAATATCCCTGTCCTTAATTGCTGCATTGATCAAACGGAGCGTGGACAGCCTGTCCGCCGCCTTGTCCCTCATTGCCTGTTTCAACGCCGCGTTCACTTTACTTCGCAAGTCCATGCTGCCGTATCCTGTGTGCTGCGCCCGTCTTGATCTGGGCCATGTTTCAGACCCCGCGCTATATCGAAAGAGCGATCAGGGCGCAACATGACGCGCAACGCCTGTAAGTTCTGCAACACGCCGATTGCGCCTTGACCCTCAATTTGCCCAAGACTAGTTTCCGGCAAATTTGCCCACCAGTCCCAATTGAAAGGATGGCGTATGCCCGATACCGCCACAGACCGCCCAACCGCCTGCCTTGCGTTGGCAGATGGCACATTGTTTTACGGTCAGGGCTTTGGTGCGACAGGACAAACGGATGCGGAGCTTTGCTTCAACACCGCGATGACCGGGTATCAGGAAATTATGACCGACCCGTCTTATGCCGGGCAAATTGTGACCTTCACCTTTCCGCATATCGGGAATGTGGGCGTTAATCCCGAAGACGATGAAACCGGTGACCCGGTAGCAGCAGGCATGGTTGTCAAATGGATGCCAACGGAGCCGTCCAACTGGCGTGCAAAACAAACGCTCGATACATGGCTTGCCGCACGCGGTCGTCTCGCAATCGGCGGGGTCGACACCCGGCGGCTCACACGCGCGATCCGCCATTCTGGTGCGCCACATGTTGCCCTTGCGCATGATCCGGACGGCAACTTTGATGTTGAAAAACTGGTCGCCGCAGCGCGTGCTTTCAATGGGTTGGAGGGGCGCGATCTGGCAACAGAGGTGACTTGCGCGCAGTCCTATCGCTGGAACGAAATGCGGTGGGCATGGCCCGACGGGTACAAGCCGCAAACTGACCCGAAGCACAAGGTGGTCGCCGTTGATTACGGGGCAAAGCGCAATATCCTGAGGTGCCTCGCAAGTGCCGGATGCGATGTGACCGTGCTGCCCGCGTCAGCCACCTATGCGGACATCATGGCGCATGAACCCGATGGGGTTTTTCTGTCGAATGGTCCGGGCGATCCTGCGGCCACGGGCGTCTATGCCGTGCCAATGATCCAGGAAGTTCTCGCCAAGACGGACATGCCAGTGTTTGGCATTTGTCTGGGGCATCAGATGCTGGCGCTGGCCTTGGGCGCGCAGACGATCAAAATGAACCACGGCCACCACGGCGCAAATCATCCGGTCAAGGATCATGACACCGGTAAGGTAGAGATTACATCGATGAATCATGGGTTTGCTGTGGACGGACAGACCTTACCCCACGGCGTTTTGGAAACGCATACGTCCCTCTTTGACGGATCAAACTGTGGCATCCGGGTCGATGGCCGGCCCGTGTGGTCCGTTCAGCACCACCCCGAAGCAAGCCCCGGCCCGCAAGACAGCTACTATCTGTTTGAGAGATTTGCCAAAGCGATGGCCGGCGCAGAGAATGCACGTTCAAGTTGAAAAATTCTTGATTTAACAGAACATTAACCCTGATTTGGTTGTATCACCCGGTAACAAATAGCAGGGCGATACATAATGAACGAGTTGCGCTTGCGCCTGCTGAACGCAAGCGCAGTACACTCGCCGCCAGCGCATGCGCCTTTGGGTGAGTTGCTCGTCGGCACCGGAAAGATAGAACCCGCCGCCCTTGCCCATGCTCTGAAGCTGCAAGGCAGCATTGATGCACCCTTGGGTGATATCATGGTCGCTGAAGGGCTGGTCGCACGCTCTGATGTGCTGGACGCACTGGCCACGCAATCGCGCGGACAGTGCGAAGACCTGAACCGCACCCCGCCCCGTCCTGAAATGGCTACATGTTTGTCCGCAGAAGTGTGCCTGCGGCATCGCATTTTGCCATGGAAGGAAGATACGAACGCAATTTATGTGGCGACCCCCAGCCCACAGGCCTTCAATGCGCTGCGGGCAGAGCTTGGGCCAACGGATAAACCGCTGTTTCCGGTCATTGTTGATGAGGCACAAATTCAGGCCAGCATTTGCCGTCTACACGGGGTTGAATTGGCTCAGAAGGCAGAACGCCGGGTGCCTGCAGCAGAAAGCTGCCGCGACTGGGAAGGGCTGAGCGGCGTCCGGTCCCGCTGGGCTTTGGCCTCAGTGATAGGATTTGCGGGCGCGACCCTTGCCGCTCCGGCAATCATGATCAGCTTGCTCTCTGTGCTGGCGGTAATCACACTTTTCATGACAACTGTTCTGAAACTGACGGCCCTGATCGCATATCTGATGCCTGTCGCGGCGATCAAGCGGCTGCCGATTGCGTCTGTTCTGCGAACGATCAAAACCCGGGCCCAAAAGCCCAGCCCCCCGACACAGGAGCCTGAACTGGTTCTGTTGAGCGGCACGAGGGCAAGTGCTGCGCTGGGTCTGGCGCAGGCTGCACAGGGGTTTTCCGGCGGGGCGCTGCCTACCATCAATGCCGGTGACGGTCGGTTTCGTTTGCCACGCGTGTCCGTTTTGGTGCCGCTGCTGCGCGAACGCGAAATCGCAGGCCAGTTGATCAAGAGACTGTCAGGGCTGACCTACCCCAAATCGCTACTCGAGGTGGTGCTCGTTCTCGAAGAAAGCGATACGATGACGCGCCAGACAATCGCCAGAACCAACCTGCCCGACTGGATGCGCGTGATCGAGGTGCCCGCAACAGGTGATCTGACCACAAAGCCGCGCGCGCTGAATTATGCGCTGGAGTTCTGCAAGGGCTCGATTATTGGCGTTTGGGACGCGGAGGATTGGCCAGAGGCCGATCAGATCGAACGCGTGGTCAACCGCTTTCAAAAAGCGCCCCCCGAAACAGCCTGTCTGCAGGGCATTCTGGACTATTACAATTCGCGCACAAACTTTCTGACGCACTGCTTTTCAATCGAATACGCAGCCTGGTGGCGTGTGTTTCTGCCCGGCATTGCGCGAATGGGCCTTGTGGTCCCTCTCGGCGGCACGACCCTGTTTTTCCGCCGCACAGCCCTTGAGAAACTGGGCGCATGGGACGCGCATAACGTGACGGAGGATGCAGACCTTGGCCTGCGACTTGCCCGGCACGGCTATGTGACAGAGCTGCTGCCAACAGTCACCCACGAGGAAGCCACCAGCCGCGCCTGGCCTTGGGTGCGGCAACGCTCCCGCTGGCTCAAAGGTTTTCTGGTCACCTATTGCGTTCACATGCGCCACCCCCGCGCGTTGTTGCGCGACCTTGGGTTTGCGCGGTTCATGGGGGTTCAGACGCTGTTTCTGGCGACAGGTCTGCAGTTTGCGCTTGCGCCCGTGCTTTGGTCCTTTTGGCTGATCTTGTTCGGCCTCCACCATCCTGTGACAGACGTATTGGGAACAGGAACAGTCTGGGCGATGATTGGTCTGTTCATCTCCTCAGAGCTTATCAGCATCAGCGCGGGGCTTGTGGCCGTTTCCGGGCGGGCGCATCGCCATCTTGTGCCCTTTTTGCCAACCATGGGGCTATATTTCGGGCTTGGCACGCTTGCCGCGTTCAAAGCCATCTGGGAACTGGTGCGCGCGCCGTTTTACTGGGACAAAACCCAGCATGGGGTATCCAGACAGATAGACTACACGCCCTGAGCATCATCCTGTCGCCGCGTTGCATCCTGTTTGAGCCGCGTCATGAAAGCCACAGAGATATGTTCGCGCAGCGCATTATAAGCGGCCTCTTCATCCTTGCCTTCAATCGCAGATACAATCGCGTCATGCTCGGACTGGGCGATTTCCCCGCGCCCCTGAGCCGCAAGCGAGGTCGTCGTCATCAAAGCCATCGTGCGGTGCACAAGATCAAGCTGCTGCACAAGATAGCGGTTGTGCGACGCCAGATGGATCTGCTTGTGAAAGCGGCGGTTGGCCCGCGCCAGTGCTGACGGGTTGTCGGTCAGTTGATTGTCCGCATCGACCATCTCACGCAATACGCGCACCTCTTCGCTGGTCGCATGCTTTGCCGCCAGCCGGGCCGCAAGACCTTCAAGTTCGCGCCGCACCACGTAAAGCTCAGCCATCTGGTTGTGATCTAGCGATGCCACGATCAGGCTGCGCCCATCGCGCGACAGCAGCGATTGGGTTTCCAGTCGTTGCAAAGCCTCGCGGATCGGCGTGCGTGAAACGCCAAAGCGCTCAGCTAACTCGCTTTCAACAAGCCTGTCTCCCGGTTTGTATACTCCGGTATCGATCGCCTCCAGAATCATGGAATAGGCGTCACTTTGTTGTGGTTTTTGCACGGACACGACCTGTATTTTCTCTCTGCGTTGATCTTAGCGGTGCAGGCCCACTTTGCGCAAGGCTCTGGACTTGAACGAAGCGGCGCATTGGCTTAGGCCTGCCGGATGCCTGCTGACGCCTTTTCCCATGTTGAAAGCTGGGTGTTTGACCTTGATCACACACTCTACCCCCCGCACGCGCGGCTCTTCGATTTGATTGAAGTGCGCATGACCGCCTATGTGATGGAGACGCTCGGGGTCACACGCGACAGGGCCGATTACCTGCGCAAACACTACTGGGCGACCTATGGCACGACGCTCGCCGGTCTGATGCGCGAACATGACATAGACCCTGCCCCCTATCTGACTGATGTGCACGACATTCCGCTGGATCGTCTGGCCCCCGATCCTGAACTGGCAGCGCAAATTAATGCACTACCCGGGCGCCGCATCGTCTACACAAACGGCTGTGCGCCCTATGCGGAACGGGTTCTGGAGGCGCGCGGGCTGGCCGGACTTTTTGATGCCATCTACGGGGTGGAACATGCGGATTTTCTGCCCAAACCAGAGCAGGCAGCCTTTGAACAGGTTTTTGCAACAGATGGCCTGACCCCACAAAACGCCGCGATGTTCGAAGACGATTCACGAAATCTTAAAGCCCCGCATGCAATGGGAATGCGCACCGTACATGTGTCGGACACGCGCGAGAACAGCGCCCACATCCACTTTCATACCGACGATCTGAGCGACTTTCTGAGGCAGCTTCTGTCTTAGGTTTCCGGCTTGAGCTCCTGCGACAATCAGGCACCTGATACGGCGCCGATTAATACCTATTTCCTACGAAACAACAGGAGTTTCACCATGGCCGCACTGTCATCCGTTCCCACAAATCTGCCACTCTGGCAGCGTTTCTTCTATGCCATCCCCGTCATCGGCTGGATCGCTCGGGACCTCATTTTTGGCGATAAGAACAATTTTTGGTTCGCGCTGATCATGTTTGTCAGCCTTTGGATGATTTCTGCGCTGACATTTGGCCTGCCCGGGCTCTATATCCCTGCTGTCGCCTTGGTGCCCATCATTTTTACCATATTGATGTTCATCACTTGGTCCTGAGGCAAAAGAGCCAATGGCATCAGGTTTCAGAATAGCCTAAACCTGCGACGTGATGAATAAACCAGCAGAAATCCAAGCGGATGTAGTCGTATCGGGGGGCGGTATAGCGGGCCTCTGCGCGGCTGCGGCCTTCGGTAGGCAGGGCTTTAGCGTTGTATGTGTTGATCCCGCACCTCCGGTGACGGACGCGACGCATGCAAATGCTGATATGCGCAGCACAGCCTTGTTGCAGCCTGCGCGAGAATTGCTGGAGGCCGCAAACCTGTGGGAACGTCTGGCCCCGCATGCATCACCCTTGCAGGTGATGCGCATCGTGGATGCAGGCGGTGACGCGGCAAACACGGTCAAGGAATTCGACGCCGCCGACATGTCTGACCTGCCTTTTGGCTGGAACGTGCCGAACTGGCTGCTGCGGCGTGAATTTCTGGCCGCCCTCGACACGCTGGACACGGTTGATTTTCGGCTCGGGGTTGCGACAACCTCGCTGTTTACACGCACAGCTTACGCCCGCGTTGGGCTCAGTGATGGCATGCAGGTGCGGGCGAAACTGGTGATTGCCGCGGATGGCCGCAACTCGGCCATGCGCGAGGCCGCAGGCATTGATGTTCAGACATATCGCTACGGTCAAAAAGCACTGGCGTTTACCGTGTCACATCTCATTCCGCACGAGAATGTCTCGACCGAAGTGCATAAAACCGGTGGTCCCTTCACATTGGTGCCTTTGCCGGATCAAGACGGTTTGCCGTCATCTGCAGTGGTCTGGATGGATGATGGGGCCAAATGCCTTGCCCGCATGCAGAGCGATCTTTCTGATTTTGAACAGGAAATGTCCGACCGCAGCGACCATTTGTTCGGCCCGTTAAAGCTGACATCGCATCGGTCTGTCTGGCCTATCATCAGCCAGAAAGCCAAACGCCTGACCGGAGAGCGTTTGGCTCTGGTCGCGGAGGCGGCGCATGTGGTGCCACCGATTGGGGCGCAAGGGCTGAACATGAGCCTTGCGGACACCTCCACCTTGTTGTCGCTGGCCTGCGCGTCGCGTGACACTCTTGGCGATACCGCAATGCTTGAGGCCTACCACAAGGCCCGGTATCCAGATATTTCCATGCGCATTCAGGGCATTGATCTGCTAAACCGCACCAGCCAGATCGAAAACCAGATGATGCGAAATATGCGTGCAGCGGGGCTGACCGCCCTGCATCAGATCAAACCGGTTCGCAAACGGATAATGGCCCTTGGTCTTGGGGTCAGATGACCTGATCTATCACCCGGCGCAGACGCGCGACCGTGCCGTCAACGTCATAGAGCTTATCCAGCCCAAACAGACCCAGTCGGAATGTCCGAAAGTCCGCAGGCTCGTCGCATTGCAAAGGTACGCCCGCCGCGATCTGCATGCCCTGCGCCATGAATTTCTTGCCGTTTTGCACATCGGGGTCTGCGGTGTAGCTGACAACCACGCCGGGTGCGCCAAATCCTTCGGCGGCGACCGATGTCACCCCTTTGTCATGCAACAACTGTCGAACAGCATCCCCCAACGCCCATTGCGCATCGCGCAGCCGTCCAAAACCATACTCTCGCGTCTCGAGCATCGTGTCCCGGAAAGCCCGCAGGGCATCTGTGGGCATTGTCGCGTGATATGCATGGCCCCCGTTTTCGTAAGCCTTCATAATGTCGTACCATTTGCGCAGATCAATCGCGAAACTGTCTGACTGAGTTTCCGACAAACGCGCCTCTGCCCGCGAGGACAACATCACAAGACCCGCACAAGGCGACGCGGACCAGCCCTTTTGCGGCGCAGAGATCAGCACATCCACACCCAGCGCGCGCATATCGACCCAGGCACAGCCTGACGCGATGCAATCCAGCACCATCAGCGCGCCCGCCTCATGCGCGGCGGCCGCCATTTTTGCGATATACTCATCTGGCAGGATCACACCCGCGCTTGTTTCCACATGGGGGGCAAAGACAACGGCAGGTTGACGGGCAGCAATCTCGGCCACCACATCATCAATCGGTGCGGGGGTGAAAGGGGCAGGTGCGGTGTTCCCGGTCTGGCGCGCTTTCATCACAGTGGTGTTTTTGGCCAAGCCGCCGCTTTCGAAAATCTGGCTCCACCGGTAGGAAAACCAACCGTTGCGCACGACTAAAACCTCTGCGTCCCGCGCAAACTGACGGGCAACCGCTTCCATGCCAAATGTCCCGCCACCGGGCACCAGCACCACAGAATCCGCTGCATAGACGTCCTTGAGCATGGATGACATGTCGCACATCACACCCTGAAACGCGGCACTCATCGAATTCAGGGACCTGTCCGTAAAGACAACTGAAAATTCTTCGAGCCCATCGGGGTCTACACTATCCAGCAAAGCGGCCATGTCTTTCTCTCCCTGTCGTTTAGTCTAGCCCTATCCCGGCGAAGGGGTCTTGGCAAAGTCTACTTACGTATACCAAGCGCATGATACCCAAAGCGGGGTTCATCATCGGAAACACCTGACGCCTACCCTAGCCGATTGGGCCCAAAAGCCTCTCTTCGCTCAGCAGAACGTTTGCTTCCACGTCGCCTGCCCCTGGCAATGTCATGATCCTGCGGCGCAGCACGCGCTCGAAGTCCGCGAGGTCACGCGCAACCACCCGCAACCGGTAGTCATACAGCCCCAGCACATGGTCCACGCGCTGCACTTCGGGGATGGCGCTGACCGCTCGTTCGAATTCTTCGAGGCTGGCGCGCCCCTTGGTGGCCAGTTTGACACCCAGAAAAACCGTAACACCAAAGCCCAAGGCATCAGCGTTCAAGCGCAACCGCCTGCCTGTGATGATACCGGCCTCCTGCAACCGTTTGATCCGCCGCCAGCACGCAGGTTGTGACAAGCCCAGAGTGCGGCCCAACGCACCAGCGTTCTGCATCGCGTTTTCGGCCAGCGCCCGCAGCAAGGCGCGGTCAATCTCGTCCAGATCCTTCATAGCGGCAGCGCGTCCTCGTTCTTGATCTGCGCCACCTGCATCAAGGCTTCGATGTCGGTGATATGCGGCAGCGTCAGCACGCGGGTGCGGTAAATCTCCTGATAGTGCGCCATGTCGCGCGCGATGATGTTCAAACGCACGTCGACCCGGCCCAGAAACGTCTGGATTTCCGTCACCTCAGGCACGCAGCGGGCGGCATCGATGAATTCGTCAAACGCGCGCGGCATGGTCTTTTCCAGCGTTATCCGCAACGACACAGCGACGCTGTACCCCAACGCCGCCCAGTTGATCTCTGCGCAAACCCCCCGAACGATCCCCTCTTCCTGCAAACGTGCCAGACGCCGCGCCGCCTTTCCGGCAGTGATCCCGCAACGCTCCGCAAGTTCTGCCGGGGACAGCGCTGCATCCGCCTGCCACTGACGCAAGAGCCGCCTGTCTGTATCATCAAGCATGATTTTCTCATTTATTAAAAGAATTGAGAATGATTATATCGCAAATACACCAAACTTTCAGCGTACAACACTGTTGTGTGCGCACAGTTCCCCATAATGTCCGCGCAGAAACATCCAATGGAGGAAGAAATGCGCGTATACTACGACCGTGACTGTGATGTGAACCTGATCAAGGACATGAAAGTGGCAATTCTGGGCTATGGCAGCCAAGGCCATGCCCATGCTCTCAACCTGCGTGACAGCGGTGCCAAGAACGTGGCTGTTGCCCTGCGCGAAGGCTCCGCTAGCCGCGCCAAAGCTGAAGGCGAAGGCTTGCAGGTGATGGGCATCGCCGAGGCCGCAGCCTGGGCTGACCTGATCATGTTCACAATGCCCGATGAACTGCAGGCCGAAACCTACAAGAAATACGTCCACGACAACCTGCGCGAAGGCACAGCGATCGCATTCGCACACGGCCTGAACGTGCACTTTGGCCTGATCGAGCCGAAAGAAGGCGTCGACGTGATCATGATGGCGCCAAAAGGTCCAGGCCACACAGTACGCGGCGAATACACAAAAGGCGGCGGTGTGCCCTGCCTTGTGGCCGTCGACAACAACGCGTCAGGTCGTGCGCTTGAGATCGGCCTGAGCTATTGCTCTGCCATCGGTGGCGGACGCTCCGGCATCATCGAGACGAACTTCCGCGAAGAGTGCGAAACCGACCTCTTTGGCGAACAAGCCGTGCTCTGTGGTGGTCTGGTCGAACTGATCCGCATGGGGTTCGAGACACTCGTCGAGGCAGGCTATGCACCTGAAATGGCCTATTTCGAGTGCCTGCATGAGGTCAAACTGATCGTGGACCTGATCTACGAAGGTGGCATCGCCAACATGAACTACTCAATCTCCAACACTGCGGAGTATGGCGAGTATGTGTCCGGCCCACGCGTCTTGCCCTATGACGAGACCAAGGCACGGATGAAGGACATTCTGACAGACATCCAGACGGGTAAATTTGTCCGCGATTTCATGGGTGAAAACCAAGTCGGCCAGCCGTTCTTCAAAGGCACGCGCCGTCTGAACGACGCCCACCAGATCGAAGAAGTGGGTGAAAAGCTCCGTGGTATGATGCCGTGGATTTCAGCCGGTAAAATGGTGGATAAAGCCAAGAATTAAGTTCGAAAAAGACAAGTGGCCCGCAAGCTTAAGCGGGCCACTTGCGCGATTTTCTGGCCTTCGGTGTCCGTTTTGGCACCGCAGGGCCAAAACCACCCTCATGGGCGCTGGTACACCGCAATTGATCCGCGCACGCATATTCGCTCAGATCAACGCCACGACCACCAAGGCTACTGCATTGCTTCCCCTTTTCCCAAGAGCACTTGTTATTGAAATCACCGCGCGCTACGCGTCCTGCGCATGCGTGGACAGAGTGTGACCCCCCCGCTGCCGCAAATCACGTGGCATAGTTGGGTGATGGTGGCTCTGCTCGGCTTTACATGGGGCGGTACCTTTCTGGTGACCGAAATTGCCCTGCTGGGCCTCACGCCGTTTTGGGTAGCGGCCGGCCGGATCACCTTTGCTGCCGCGTTGATGAGCGTCATCTGGGGTCTGCGCGGTTTCGCTCTTTTTGAGGAAAAACCAGACAAGGCGACGTTATCTGCCGTCGTGGCGGTCAGCGCCTTAAGCTCGGCTATTCCTTTTGGGTTGCTTGCGTGGGGGCAACAGTATGTCACCTCCAGTTTTGCCGGTGTTTCAATGGCATCTGTCGCGCTTATCATGCTGCCGCTTGCGCACTTCTTTGTGCCCGGTGAAGGGCTGACACTGCGCCGCAGCATCGGCTTTTCCATTGGTTTTGTGGGTGTTTTCATCCTGATCGGCGAGCAGGCGTTTGAAACCACGGGGGCCGCCTTTGAAACATACGGGCAACTGGCCTGTGTCGGGGCGGCCTGTTGCTATGCCTGCTCGTCGATTGTGATGCGTCGTTTGCCAGACGTCGATACAATCGGGCTCGCAACAGTTCTTTTGCTCATCGCCTCCGTGATTGTCCTGCCGGTTGCTTTGATTGTCGAAGGGCCACCGCCAATGCCCGATCAACGCACGTTGATCGTTGTGACTTTGCTGGGCTTGATCCCAACCGCCGCGGCCAATTTGCTGAGGGTTCGGGTGGTCCGCACGGCAGGCCCGGTGTTTATGTCCCTGACGAATTATCAGGTGCCCGTGTGGTCCGTGGTTCTGGGGTCATTTTTTCTGAACGAGCCCTTGCCTGCGTCCTTGTTGTTGGCAATGGTCTTTATTCTGGTGGGCGTTGCCATCAGCCAACTTGGACGGCTGAAGCAGCTTTTCAGATCAGCCTGATCTGACTATGCGCCAACGGCGTCTGCAACCGCTTCAACGACAGAATCTACAGCCATTTCCATGACGCCTGCGTCTTCATGTTCTGCCATCACACGGATAAGGGGTTCGGTGCCTGATTTGCGAATGAGCAAACGGCCCTTGCCCGCCAGATCAGCCTCTGCCTGAGCGATGGCATCTTGAACGCGCTTTGTCTCTAACGGCGCTTGACCGGCCGAAAAGCGGACGTTTTTCAGCAGTTGCGGCACCGGATCGAAATTGTGCAACAGTTCACTCGCCCGTTTGTTGGAGTGCTGCATCTCTGCCAGAAACTGCAACGCCGCCATCAGACCGTCGCCTGTCGTGCTGTGATCGGTCATCACGATATGGCCGGATTGCTCACCGCCCAGATTAAAGCCGCCCTGACGCATACGCTCAACCACATAGCGGTCTCCAACGGCTGTGCGTTCCAGCTTTAGCCCCTGACCTGTCAGGTAGTTTTCCAGCCCAAGGTTCGACATGACCGTCGCCACCAGTGAATCCTTCGCCAAAAGCCCCTGCTGAGACCACCGCATCGCCATCAGCGCCATAAACTGATCGCCATCACCCACCTTGCCGTTCTCATCCAGCAAGATGACACGGTCCGCGTCCCCATCGAGGCAAATGCCAACATCTGCGCCATGGGCAACAACCGTTTCCGCCGCAAGCTGAGGATGCGTTGAGCCGCAGCCGTCATTGATGTTCTTGCCATTTGGTGCCACGCCCACCGGGATGACATGCGCGCCCAATTCCCACAGTGCTTCAGGCGCGACCCGATAGGCCGCCCCGTTTGCGCAATCCACCACGACTTTCAGCCCGTTCAGGCGCTGTTGACGCGGGAAAGAGGATTTTACCCGTTCGATATACCGAAAGCGCCCGTCATCGACCCGTTTGGCCCGCCCAATCTCCGACGCCTCGGTCAGGGACACGCCTTGTACGATCAGCGCTTCAATCTCTTTTTCGGCTTCATCCGACAGCTTGAACCCATCCGGGCCAAAAAACTTGATCCCGTTGTCGATCGCAGGATTGTGGCTGGCCGAAATCATCACGCCCAGATCCGCCCGCATGGACCGGGTCAACAAGCCCACGGCCGGCGTCGGTACAGGCCCGAGCAACAGTACGTTCATGCCCGTGGACGTCAATCCGGCGGTCAGAGCGTTTTCGAACATGTAGCCGGACAGCCGGGTATCTTTGCCGATCACCACACGGTGCACGCCTTCGCCCGCACGCTGAAAATAGCGCCCGACGGCTGCCCCAATCCGCAACGCCATTTCGGCGGTCATCGGGTGAATGTTTGCGGTGCCTCGCACACCGTCTGTTCCAAAAAGCTTAGTCATGGACCGTACCTGACACAGCAGCCCGCCAAAGTGCAATGGCCTGCGCGGTTTGTGGCACATCATGCACGCGTAAAATCTGCACACCCTGCGCCACTGCAGCAAGCGCCACTGCAATTGATCCGGGCATGCGGGCAGCGGCTTCTTCCACCCCGGAAATCGTGCCGATAAACCGCTTGCGCGACGCGCCCAGCAAAATTGGGACGCCCAAGCCATGAAAAACGGACATGTTCGCCAGCAATGTCAGATTATGATCAAGCGTCTTACCAAAGCCGATGCCCGGGTCGGCAATGATCTGGTCACGGCGCACCCCTGTTGCAACCAAAGCCTCAATCTGGCTGGAAAGAAAATCATACACATCCAGCACAACGTCATCGTATGTCGGGTTTTGCTGCATGGTTTGCGGATCGCCCAGCGCGTGCATCACGCAGACTGGCAGGCTCCGCGATGCGCAAAACGGCGCAAGGGCCGGGTCATGCGTGAAGCCTGAGACATCATTCACGAGGGTCGCACCTGCGGCGTGGGCAGCGCGCGCGACCTCCTGCTTGCGCGTATCAATCGAGATGGCGCCATTCCAGCCATCCCGCCTGATCGCAGAAATGACCGGTTCGGTGCGGCGGATCTCTTCTTGGGTGTCCACGGGCAGCGCACCGGGGCGCGTGGATTCGCCACCCACATCAATAATATCCGCCTGCCCCATGGTCCGGACAGCCACCAGCGCCTGATCCTGTGTCACATGCGCGCCGCCATCCGAAAAACTGTCTGGCGTTGTGTTCAAAATACCCATGATCAACGGTCTGGTGAAGCACAGGCCCGCCACTGCAGGGCGCGGATCAGTCAGTCGTTTAAGGACACCCGCAGGCACATCGCTTGCTGTCACGAACTCGGGCGGTTCGTCCCGCCGCAACACTTCCAACTCCGTAAACCACCCCCAGCCGCCCGCAAGCGGGATGGCATGGGGCGGGCGCGTCGGTCCGCTATGCACCAACGGCCTGAAATACGCCGTCATAAAGCCAGAGAAGGCGACGCCACATCAGAAGAGCGTAACGGAACGGCGCTGCCAGACGACAAAGCCTCTCCGATCACAATCATCTCTTCAGCGTCAAACGTCGCGGCAAACCAAACAGCCAACGCCAGCGCATCGCGCGGTTGCGCCGAAGGGCCATCGACCGCATCCAGCACAATCTTGGACGGAGCCCAGACACAGGATTGCCCGTTACGCATGGCCCAGTCCAGTTCGGTGCGCGTGGCCACCACAACGCAACGGTCGTCACGAGAGGCCAGAACCCAGGCGTTCTGCTCAATCGCCAACAAGTCGATCCGCCGCTGCGCCATTTTGTGCTGTGTCTGCGGCGCAGTCGTATCGGACGCGCCCACACAAAAGATCAGCGGTTGCCCGAACGCCTCAAGCTGGTCGATCCATGTGCCCAAGTAAGGCGATGCAATCGCTGCATTGCTCAGGTAGACAAGTTTAGGGTGCGGTACAGGCGCTTCTTCTTCGACCGGCAGGTATTGGTCGGTCCGGGCTCTTACGATCTCGACGCCCAGTGCGCCGGGGCCGCGGTCAAGTTTTTCGATCCGCACGAAAGCACGCATCGCCTGAGGCTCCAAAAGAATGCGGTCTGCAACACGATCTGCCAGTGTTTCCAGCAGGTTCAACCGTTCAGCGGCCAGCTCATAGGCAATCGCTTCGGTGACTTTATCGTAGCTCAGAATGCGGTCAACATCATCGTCAACAGGGCCGGTCAACGGCTGAACTTCAACGACAATGTTAAAACAAATACGCTGGCGCACACCACGTTCAGCCTGAAAAGCACCGATTTCGACCTCGACAATGTGGTCTCGCAAAGAAATTCGGTCGAGAGGTGCGTCGCCAGCTGTTGCTTCTGCACGTGCGGTCGGATGTGCAAAAGCCAAAGTGATTTCAGAATTCATGCGCCCGGCCCAACCCTCGTGTCTCGACGAACTCTTACCGCCTTTTATGCAGTCACAACAGGGGTAGATGCGGCGGCTGAACGCCCGAACACGTCAGTTGCTGGCAGTCTGCCACGTGTGGCGGTAGAAAATATGGTATCCGATGGTCGCCGTTTTTGTGTAGACCCGCGCCCATGACGGGTTCACCGACCGCGTGTGATAGTGCGTCGCACCCTTTGTCAGCGACGGGGCCCGTCCATCCAAAGCGATTTTGGCAATTTTCGCAACACGCTCGTAGGCTTGTGCTTCGTGTATGACTTCTTTGCGCCCATCACAGGTGTAGGTGAACTGACACTGATACTTCTTCCCTGTTCCCTGATTGATCACACCGCAAGCAGAAGACGGAAAGCGGCCGGAGTCCACGCGGTTCAGGATCACCTCAGCAACAGCAAACTGCCCTTTGACGGTTTCACCCCGTGCCTCAAAGTAAAGCGCCTCTGACAGGCATTCCAGCTCATCACCACCTTGTGCGGCAGGCTGCGCGTCCACCCAAGCCTTTGTCATCTCCATGGGCCGCGCTTTCGGCAAAGGAGAGACGCGCGCCGTTGTCCGCTCTATTTCAAAATCCTTGTCGATCATCAGTTCTTGGGTTAGCGACGTTAACGAATTTGCACGTTGTTTTTCTTCCGTGCTATTCGGTGCGGCTAGTCCCGGCGTTGCCAAAGAAAAAGCCACAAGCAACCCAAATACAGGCTTGCACCCAATTTTTACGACACCAAACATCCCACGTCCCCACTTCAAATCGTGAGCGTGCTCTACCGACTATAATGGTTGACGTAAAGTTTACCGGGGTAATCATGGTTAACGCGATGCTGCAAGTTTTGCTCAAAACTCAGACAATCGCACAATATTTTGTTAATTTTTCAAGGTTTAACTCGACATGCGGTCCCGTATCGCCAACTGTGCGGCAGCTAGTCGCGCCACCGGCACCCGGAACGGGGAGCACGACACATAGTCGAACCCCGCCTCCCGGCAGAAGGCGATTGATTCGGGATTTCCGCCGTGTTCGCCGCAAATCGACAGGGTGACATCAGGCTGGGCCGCCCGTCCGCGCGACGCCCCAAGTGTCAGCAACTCACCCACCCCGTCCTGATCCAGCACGTGGAAAGGGTCTTCTTCGAACACGCCCCGCTGGACATAGTCAGACATGAACCGACCAGCATCATCCCGTGACAGCCCGTAGGCCATTTGCGTCAGGTCGTTTGTGCCAAAGCTCAGAAAGGCGCAGCTTGGTGAGATTTCGTGTGCCCGCAAGGCCGCGCGGGGCGTCTCAACCATCACTCCCAACCGAAACGTGAAATCACTGCCGCTTTCGGTGCGCACCGCAGCGGCCACAGCATCGATCGTTGCTTTGACCAATTCAACTTCGCGTTTGGCCGACACCAATGGGATCATGATCTCTGCAACGACGGGCGCGCCGCCCATCGCGGTTGCATCCAAGATAGCCTCAAAAATTGCACGAGCCTGCATTTCGTATATTTCGGGCACCGTCACCCCCAGCCGGACGCCGCGCAGCCCAAGCATCGGGTTGTATTCTGACATCGACACAATGCGGCGGGTCACCTTTGAGAGCGGCAAGCCGAGCGCCTCAGCCAGCTCGTGCTGGCCCGCCCGGTCAGTAGGCAGGAATTCGTGCAAGGGGGGATCAAACAACCGTATGCAAACGGGCTTTCCCTCCATAATACGGAAGAGTTGCGTAAAATCATCCCGTTGCATGGGCAGCAATCGCTCCAGCACCGCCCGTCGATCCTCAGAGGATTCCGCGAAAATCATCTCGCGCATCACCGTCAGGCGGCTGGGATCGAAAAACATATGCTCTGTGCGGCACAGGCCAATCCCCTGCGCATCGAAATTGCGCGCCGTCTTGGCATCATCGGGGGTATCTGCATTGGCCCGGATGGCGATATCGCAGTGTTCATCCGCCCATTCCATAAGCTGTTGAAAGCTCTCGTCCAGCATCGCTTCACGCATTGTCGGGGCCCCGGCGAGCACCTGCCCGCTTGTGCCATCAATGGTGATAATGTCGCCCGCAGAAAACACCCGACCCGACGCCGAAATCAACTGCCGTTTACCGGGGTTGAAGCGCAGGTTGGACGCCCCCACCACACAGGGCAGCCCGATCCCGCGACCGATGACCGCCGCGTGACTGGTGATGCCGCCCCGTTCGGTCAACACGGCATGGGCCGCATGCATGCCACGAATGTCTTCGGGCGTCGTTTCCCGCCGCACCAGAATGCAAGGCTCACCACGCGACGCGCTGGCTTGCGCTTCGGTGGCGGAAAACACGAGTTTACCACTGGCAGCCCCGGGGCTGGCCGCAATCCCGCTGCCAATGACATCGCGTTCGGCATCAGGGCTAACCTGACGGTGCAGCAATTCGGTCAGGGTGCGGGGCTGTACACGCATGAGCGCCTCCGCCACGGGAATTATCTTGTCTTTCGCCAGTTGAACGGCAATCCGAACCGCAGCCTGGCTGGTGCGGTTGACACGAATACCGTCGAGAATACGCAAAACACCCTGATCGAGCGCGAATTCAACCTGCATCTCCTCGCGCAGATTCACGCGCATCAAGGCTGCATGCTCCTGCAATGCGGCAAAAGCGTCAGGCACGACATCCTCCAGCGACGGCCCACGCGGGTCACGACACAGGTACAGCGACGCATCGCCATCCAGCGCATCCCGCCCCTGACTTTGGCTCAGATAGCGGCCAGTTATCTGTGGCAGTCCCGTCTCACTGTCGACCAGTTGCAACACGCCCGACCCGCACTGCCCGTCGCCAAAGCCCAGCGCCATTTCCTGCACAACCAGCCCCAGACCGGCATCCGCCGGGGCGCCTTTCGCCATGCGCAACAACCGTGCGGATGTCCCATCCCACGCCCGTGCCATCGACTTGAGAATGGCGGCGAGTTGTTCTGCAAGATCGGTGGGGAAAGGCTCTTCCATCTCCGCTTCGTAGATGCGCAAGGATTCTTCGAGCGCGCGGCCTCCAGCACTCTTAACCGTATCGAACAAATCAGGATCAAGACGCGCGACTTCAACCGAGAAAGATTGCACAAATCGCACATACAGGTTTTCCGCAGCCGCAGCACCAAGTCGCGCCCCAAGGTCGCGTGTGCGGTCTGCGTTCATCCCGATGTTCAGAACCGCCCCCGGTCCGCCCCAGTCAGGATCTTCAGAGGATGGCCGCACACAAAGCAGGGCATCATCCGGAAATTGCGACACGATGGCCGCAATGTCGGGCAACTGCCCTTTTGCGATCCGCTGCACCGCTGAAAAAGACAGCGCGACCGTGCGCGGCACGGGCAGTTCAAGCCGCACCAGTCGCTGCAAGCACTTTGCCCGTCCGCCATGACTGTTTGTCGCAATCGGCGCGATTGGCGTGACAAGGGTGGTATCGAGGTTATTCTGCACTGCGGCACCTTTGCTCTTCTGCCCGCAGCATAGGCAGAAAGCATCTTGTGACAAGACTGTGCAGGCCTGGTTGACCGAAAGTCGCAAAGGCTGCCCGGTGTCTTCAGCCTTCGATACGCGAAAGGTCCGCAACCACGAGGCAAAGCGCGCGAATTCGGCTTAACAGATTCAGCCTGTTCCGACGCACCGTCTGGTTGTCGGTGTTGATCTGCACCGCTTCAAAGAACGCATCAATCGGCGCACGCAGAGCAGCCATCGCAGCCATTGCCGTGCTGAAATCCTGAGCGTTCATCGCCGGAGTGATGACCGCCTCTGCCTGATCGAGTGCCTTGAAGAGTGCACGTTCTTCATCGGTTTCGGCAAATTTCACATCTGCTCCGTAAGAGTATTCTACACCGTCCGCGTCTTCCGCTTGGCTGAGGATATTATTTGCCCGCTTGAAGCCCTGAATGAGGTTTTTGCCGTCTTCGGTGGTCAGCACCGCAGACAGTGCGCGCGCGCGTTTGACCAGCAAGGCCAGATCATCGTTGCCGTCCATGGCGATACAGGCGTCGATGACATCGTGCCGGACCCCTTCATCCCGCAGATAGACTTTCAGCCTGTCGTGGATGAAGGAAAGCAAATCTGCCTTTAGCTTTCTCAAGTGCTCCAGCTGAAGCTCGGTACCTGAGTATTCCGTGCGGCGGAAACCTTCTTTCCTTTCCTTGTCATCGGGTGTGCGGATTCGTATGCCAGCTGTGTCTGCGGAGATTTCGATGTCGCCAAATTCTGTGGTCTCATACCAATTTGCAATAAGGCTATTCTCTAAAACCCGAGCTAAACCGAAACCACATCCAATGCTCTCGCTGTTCCGGATCACGCCCAAAGCGGCGCGGCGCAGGGCGAAGGGGTCCTTGGAGCCGGTGGGTTTTTCGTCGATGGCCCAGAAACCTGTGAGGGTGTCGAGCTTATCGGCAAGCGCCACGGCCACGCTGACAGGTGCGGTCGGCACATCGTCTGACGGGCCAAGCGGGGAATAGTGTTCCTGTGCTGCGGCGGCAACAGCGGCGTCTTTACCAGCAGCTTCCAGATAGTAGCGGCCCATCAGGCCCTGAAGCTCGGGAAATTCATAGACCATCTCGGAACTCAGGTCGGCCTTGGCCAGACGCGCGGCTTCCTCGGCCTGATCGGGGTCCGCGCCCGTCACCGGTGCCAGTGCGCGCGCCAAAGCAGCGATGCGCGCAATGCGTTCAGCCTGAGAGCCCAGTTTGTTGTGAAAAGTCACGTTCTCCAGCGCCTGCACCCACTGGCCGAGGTCGTTTTGCGCTACGCGCAGATCGTTTTCCCAAAAGAACTTGGCGTCGGCGAGGCGCGCGGCCAGCACTTTTTCGTTGCCCGCAAGAATCGTAGCACCATTGTCCACGGTCTCGCGGTTGGCCACGGTAATAAAGCGCTCAATCCGGGCGGTCTTTGGGTTCTGCACAGAAAAGAACTTCTGATGCTCCTTCATCGAGGTTTGCAAAACTTCGGGCGGCAGATCAAGGAAGTCTTCGCCTATCTTGCCCATCAGGACCACGGGCCATTCCACCAGACCGGCAACCTCTGCCAGCAGGCCGCGATCTTCGACAACCTCCAGACCGTTTGCAAAGGCCTGATTGGTCGCCTCGTGCCAAATGGCGTCCGCCCGTTCCCGAGCATCAAGGATCACATAGGCACGCTTGAGCTTCGCCGCATAGTCGTCAAAGCCGGTGACGCCAAAAGGCATGGGCGCCATGAAGCGGTGTCCGGTCGTGGTGTCACCTGACCCGATGCCATCAATATCCAGCGGGACAACTTCAACACCTGCCTCATCGCTCAGGACACAGATGATCCTGTGCAGCGGGCGCACCCAGCGCAGCGTTCCTGTGCCCCAGCGCATCGACTTGGGCCATGGGAAATTGCGGATCGTCGTTTCCAGCACCTCCGCCACGATGTCGGCAGCAGGGCGTCCGGGTTTTTCGATACGCGCGAAAAAGACGCCCCCTTTGGGCGTGTCGCGCGTCTCAAGCGCGTCGCGCGCAACACCTGCGCCACGCAAGAAGCCTTCGATGGCCTTTTCCGGAGCATCCACCCGCGGCCCTTTACGTTCTTCAACTGTGGTGGGACTGGCCGCCAACAGCCCTTCAACAGTTAGCGTCAACCGGCGCGGCGTGGAAAACGCGGCAGCAGAGGCATAGGTCAGGCCCGCCTCAACCATCCCGTCGGTCATCCGTTTCTTCAGATCTTCCGCAGCCCGCGCCTGCATCCGCGCGGGAATTTCTTCGGAAAACAGTTCGATCAGCAAATCAGGCATTATCAGGCTCTAGAAGTTCACAATGAATTGGATGACGACTGCGTTCGCAATATCGACAAAAAAGGCGGAGACCAACGGCAGAATGACAAAAGCCATGGGCGATGGCCCGTACCGTTTGGTCACGGCGGTCATGTTGGCGATGGCTGTGGGCGTGGCCCCAAGGGCGAACCCCCCGAACCCTGCCCCCAGTACCGCGGCACGGTACCCCCCGCCCATCAGCGGAAACAGCACGAAGATCACGAAGGCCAGTGTCATCACCGTTTGCGCCAGCAAGATCGCAAGGATCGGCCCGCCGAGGCTTACCAACGTCCAAAGCTGCAAGGACATCAGCGACATGGCGAGGAAAGTGCCGAGCGAAATCTCTGAAATCAACGCAAGCGCGGGC
Organism: Roseobacter sp.; assembly: GCA_045106135.1. Lineage (GTDB taxonomy): Bacteria > Pseudomonadota > Alphaproteobacteria > Rhodobacterales > Rhodobacteraceae > Roseobacter. The sequence goes on from JBGCEG010000018.1 coordinate 29,967, forward strand.
GTCCGGGACATCGGTGCCGCCGAGGGAAACAACCACGCGCGCGCATTGGCAAGGACAATGCCCATGATGAGACAGGGCACGAAAAGCGGAAGTTTGATGCCAGCGGCCTCAAGTGACAGGGAAATGATATGTCCAAAGATGATCGCGAGGTTCAGGTACAACAAGGCCCGCGCAACGCTCACAGGCGTGATCCCCGCCGCCGGGGTGTCTTCGCTGCCATGCGGCACACCTGCGATTGGCCCCGCGTCCGGGCGGTCCGGTGACAGGTTGCGTCCTTCGACAAGAAACCGGGCAATCGGCCCCCCGATCAGGGCCGCGACCACCAAGCCCAGTGTGGCCACCGCGATCCCAAGCTCTTGTGCTGTCTCAAACCCTGAGGCGGCTGCGACTTCGGGCGCCCAAGCGATGGCTGTGCCGTGTCCGCCGATCAAAGCCGCCGACCCCAAAAGCACACCAACCGACGGCGCATAGCCAAAAAGCACGGCGCCCAGCACCCCGATGACGTTTTGCACAACGATCATGAACAGCGTGAGGCACAGCAGGATCAAAAGCGGCTTGCCCCCCGCCAACAGGTCGCCAAACCGCGCGTTCAGACCAATGGCCGCAAAGAACATGACCAGAAACAAATCCCGCGCCTGCATGTCGAAATTTAACGAAACGCCAAAAGAAAGGTAGAGCGCCAAGGCGATTATCGCCGCAGCCAGCCCGCCTGAAACCGAATCCGGGATGTTGAAGCGGCGCAAAACCTCAAAGCGCGCGTTCAGCATGGTCCCGAACACAAAAAGCGCCAAACCAAGGGTAGCCGCAAGAAAGGCGGGTATTTCGGGTGTCATTCCGCAGCCTCTGGGCGCCTTGGACATTCCTCTCCGACGATGGTGCCGTCGTAGGCTTTCTCTCCGCAGTCGTTCAATTCGTGCCAGATGTAGCCCCGGCCCGCGTCGGTAATCGCGACAATACGGTCGACACCGAAATCGACGTTCTTTTGCCCCAGAAACGTGACCGCAGTTCCTGCTTTCAATTCAGCGGCAATGGCTTCGGCGTCAAAACACTCGAACCACTTGGGCGCGTTGCGCGGGTCCACGCCCGTGACAACCTGATATTCAGCCTGCAGATCGGGCAGGGTTTCCGGTGTCGAAAAACACGCCCTGAACCGGATCGGAGAGCTTTCAGCATCAATCGCCTCGATCGCGGTCGCCGCGATGGCGGTGGTGCTGTTTTCACCAATGGGCAGAAGCTCTACCTCCGTGAAGGCGTCGGTCACGTCGTCATAAAACCCATAGACCTGAAGGTAGTAGAGCGCGCCTCCGGCGATAATCGAACATAGCAGGATCGACAGGCTTGCGATTTTTCCGTTCACAAAGCGCACCTTCTGGCCTGTTGGCACGCGCTCGGGCCAAAGACATCATATTGTGGCACATGGCTCATTCTGCGGCCTCCGCGGTCCAACCACCGGCTTCGGTCTGCACAAAAGCGTCTGCACAGGCTTTTGCCAAGGCTCTGACGCGCCCGATATAGGCCTGACGCTCGGTCACAGAAATGACGCCCCGCGCATCCAGCAGGTTAAACAGATGGCTGGCCTTGATACATTGATCATAGGCCGGATGCGCCATGACGATACGCTTGCCGGTTTTCGGATCGATGTGATCTGCCGCGAGGATCGTCTGGCAGGCACGCTCTGCGTCTTCAAAATGCGCAAACAGCTTATCGGTATCCGCCACGTCAAAGTTCCACCGGCTGTATTCAGCCTCTGTCTGGCGGAAAACATCGCCATAGCTTAGGGGAATGGGAGTTTGCGGGTCATTGTAGGGCATGTCCATGACGTGAGGTACGCCCAGAATATACATCGCCAACCGCTCTAGCCCATATGTCAACTCGCCAGAAACCGGATGACAGTCGTGGCCACCAACCTGCTGGAAATAGGTAAACTGGCTGACTTCCATTCCATCGCACCAGACCTCCCACCCAAGGCCCCACGCCCCAAGGGTCGGGCTTTCCCAGTCGTCTTCGACAAAGCGGATGTCGTGGAGGCCCATGTCGATCCCGATGGCTTCAAGGCTGCCAAGGTAGAGCTCTTGCAGATCGGGCGGGCTTGGTTTGATCAGGACCTGAAACTGGTAGTAGTGCTGCAACCGGTTCGGGTTTTCACCATACCGCCCGTCTGTCGGACGCCTCGACGGCTGCACGTAGGCTGCAGCCCAAGGTCGGTCTCCCAGACTGCGCAGCGTGGTGGCGGGGTGAAAGGTGCCTGCTCCGACCTCCATGTCGTAGGGCTGCAAAACAGCGCATCCTTTGGACGCCCAATACGCCTGAAGGCGCAGGATGATGTCCTGAAACGACCGGGGTGTGTCGACGTTCTGCATCATAGTGTCCAAATATTCTGCCGCATTCGCCCTGCTTACGTCCGCAGGTGTAGTGCGTCAATTACCGCACGCCGCTAAAATTGCGCTTTGGCCTTATGGTAATGACGTATCATTCCTGTTTATCCTGCGTCCGGGATAAAAATGAATAGTGTCGGGGGAATGTCGCGCATGCTGCGTCTTGTTTTTTGTTTTTTGGCGGCCTTTTTTACGGCGACCTTGCAGGCGCATGCGCAACAAGATCAGGAAGTCGTCTGGGTCCAGATCGAAGCGCGCCCGAACCTTGCCGATGCCTTGGAACGGGCTGACGAATTTGCGCGCACGCTGGAAGATGTGCACGGATTTGCCTTGGGCGGCGGTTGGTTCGCCATCGCCTTGGGGCCTTACCGGGCCTCTGATGCCGCACAGGTGCTTGATGTGTTTCGCGCTGACGGCCTTATTCCGCGCGACAGCTACATTGCGCGCAGCCAAGCCTACGGATCACAATTCTATCCGCAACGACAAAGCCTGCTTCAGCGTGTGCCGCAACAAGCAACCACTGAGCCCGACAGCCCTGCAGCACCCGAAGACACAAGCCTGCCTGCGCAAGAAGAGGTCACACCTTCGCAAGTGTCATCCACCCTTGCGCGTCTGGAAGCCGCAGTGTTGCAAGACACCGAAACCGAACGCGACGCCCGCACCACAGAGCAGCTTTTGACCGCAGATGAAAAACGCGGTCTGCAACAGGCGCTTGCCTGGGCGGGGTTTTACACGTCCACGATTGACGGGGCGTTTGGGCGCGGCACCCGCGCATCGATATCCGCGTGGCAGCGTGCAAACGACCTGCCGCAGACAGGGGTGATGACAACAGCGCAGCGCGCTTTGTTGTTCGGGCAGTACAACGAGGTGCTCGAAGGGCTGGGGCTGGCGGCCTACAGCGACGAAACGACAGGGCTTTCCGTGAACTTGCCTTTGGGTGTTGTGGGATTTGAGCGCTACGACCCGCCGTTTGCGCATTTCACAGCGCAAGACGGCTCAACCGCGCAGGTCCTGCTGATCAGCCAACCCGGCGACAGAGCGACCTTGGCCAGCCTCTATGACGTCATGCAAACGCTCGAGATTGTTCCTTTGCAAGGGCCACGCTCGCTGGACAACAGCAGTTTTACATTGGTTGGCCGCAACGCCCGAATTGTTAGCGAGGCCCGCGTGACACTGGCGGATGGCGCCTTGAAAGGCTTTATGCTTGTTTGGCCCGCAGACGACGAAACGCGACGCACCCGTTTGCTGGACGAAATGCAGCGTAGCCTCGTCCGGCTTGATGGTGTGCTGGATCCAGCCTTGGGTTCGGGTCAGATCCAGCAACTTGATTTTGTGTCCGGTCTTGCGGTGCGCAAACCCAAACTGGCCCGGTCCGGTTTTTTCGTGGACGGACAAGGCGCTGTGTTGACCACCGCTGATGCGGTGCAGAACTGTACCCGCATACTGCTTGATGACACCCATGAAGCACAGTTGAGCAAACTGGATCGCGAACGGGGTCTTGCGATCCTGACGCCTCAGGACAAGCTGTCCCCCCCTGCGTTCGCCGCCTTCAGTGACGTGCCGCCAAGATTGCAATCGGATATCGCAGTAGCAGGCTATTCCTACGAAGGCATTCTGGGCGCGCCCACCTTGACCTTCGGAAAGCTAGCGGATCTGCAGGGCCTGCGCGGCGAACAGGATTTGAACCGCCTTAGTCTGGCTAGTCTGCCCGGCGATGCCGGCGGGCCCGTTTTTGACACCAGCGGCAATGTCGTCGGCATGCTTTTACCACGTGCCACGAGCGATCGCAGGTTGCCCGATGACGTGAGTTTTGCCCTGGCGGGTCAGACCATTGCCGCAGCCGCCAGAGACGCCGGTCTATCGCTCAGCGCGGGCGATACATCGACACCGCTGCCTCCCGAAGACATCACGCGGCGCGGTATCGGCATGACCGTTTTGGTCAGTTGCTGGGAATAAGCGCAAAAGCGTCTAAAACCTCTTTCAAACACCACGCGTTTTTCATCGCGCCGTTCGCACGCCGTTAACCCGCCACAGCCATTGTGCACGTGCGTGGGGGCGCGGCCGACCATCGGCCTGAGGATGGAGTGGACAATAATGAATAAAGCGTTTTTGACGCTGAGTTTGTGCTGCGCATTCGTGCTTCCTGCAGCAGCAGAAAAGAAAGCAACAGACAGCAAAGCGCCCAAGCTCTTGCACTACGAGTCAGACAAGATGCCCCCTGCCGACTACAAAGGGCAGTGGTGGACTTCGCCGGATCAGTGTCAATATTCACGCGCAGGCAGGCCCGGCGAAACGGTCTGGTACCTTATCGTGAACACAGCACATGCCAATTGCGCGGCACGGCTGATCCAGCGCGCGTATTCGGATTATCAATAAGCGGCCTGCGTGACGTCAGGCGTCAGGCGTCAGATAAATCAGGGTCGGGCGGTCCGCATCAAAGGCATCCCGCACGGCCGTCTGCATCTGCGCAAGCGTGGGCGGGGCAACCGCGAACGCCCCGAAAGCTTCAGCCAGACGGCAGAAATCAGGATTGCGCGCAGCCACAGCGTTGGGCGCAATCTGCGATCTGACCATACTGTCCTCGATCTCTTTCAGCTTACCGTTGTCCCACAGAATAATCGGCAGCGGCAACCCAAGCTCTACCGCAACACCAAGCTCTGCCATCGTATAGTGAAAGCCGTAGTCGCCAATGATCGCCAGCGTCGGCGCACCCTTTCGGGCGATTGCGCCGCCAATCGCAGCAGGTGTTGCGTAGCCAAGGGTGCCGAACCCGTAAGGATGGTGCCAAAGCCCCGGGGCGGGCATATCCCAGACCTCTTTGGCGACATAGGCAAACTGCGTCATGTCAGAATAAATCATCGTGTCTTGCGGCACAGCGGTCTGCAACGCGTCACAAATTGCCACGATGCCCGGGCGTTCCGCGTCAGTTTCCGCACGCCATTGACTGCGCAGAGCCGACAGCCTTTCCACGGACCAATCGCTATCTGCCGCGTGCCCCTGCAAAGCGGCTGATACCGCGCGTAAAAATGCGGAGGCGTCGCTCAGGACACCAAAGCCCGGCCCCTCTCGGGCGGCCAAGACCTCGGGATCAATATCAACCGAGATATGGTCGCAGCTGTGCCCCAGTTTGTCCCGCCAAAGATCGACCTCTGCCAGTTCGGTCCCGATGGTCACCACAAGATCAGCTTCCGCACAAAGCCGTGCCGTTTCCGGACGCGCCAGTGTACTGCCTAGATAGGTCGGGCTATCCCCCGGCACGATGCCGCGCCCCGCGTATGTGCAAAACGCAGCAGCCCCTGTTGCCGTCAGAACCTCGTTTGCAAATTCTGCGGCCCCCCGCGCCCCGCCCCCAAACACAAAAAGTGGTTTTCTGGCGGTTTTGAGCGCGGCAACGGCTTGATCCAGAACAGCCTGAGACATCTGCGGGCGTTCTGGCAGAGCCAGCGGGTCTGCGTGCCATGCAAGCGGTGCCATTGCTTGCAGCGCGGCGATTGGCACCTGAATGTGCTTTGCTGAAGGTCGGCGCGTTTCAAATTCAACAAACGCCCGGTCAATCAGTTTGTAGACGGCGGATGGGGCGCAGACTTCTTCGGACCAGTCGCAGACCGTTGCCGCAGCCGCGCGTTGATCCTTCATCTGGTGCAACTGCCCGCGCTGTGCAGAGACATCGTCCAGACAGCTGGAGATCACCAGCACCGGCACACTGTCTGACGTGGCCTGCCCCATCGGCGTCAGAATGTTGCACAGCCCCGGCCCGGTAATAACATAAGCCACCCCCGGTTTGCCTGTCGCGCGCGCATAACCATCGGCCATGAAACCTGCGCCCTGTTCGTGCCGCGCCAAAACATGGGTGATCCCGGCTTCTTCGATCCCGCGGTACATTTCCTGATTGTGAACACCGGGAATGCCGAAAACGACGTCAACGCCACGATCTTTCAGCATATGCGATATTTGTGCGCCAAGAGGCCGCTGCATCTTTAGTCTCTCCAGAATTTGATGGTGAGGATTGCGAAAACCGCAAGCAATTCAAGCCTGCCCAGCAGCATCCCAAGGCTGAGCAGCCATTTTGCCGTGTCGTTCAGGCCCGCAAAATTTCCCGCCGGGCCGATCTCGGGTCCTAACCCCGGCCCCACGTTGCCCAGCGCCGTTGCGGCCCCCGACAGCGCGGTGATGAAATCGAGGCCGGTAAGGCTGAGGGCCACCGCAAGCACACCCAAAGTGACCACAAAGAACATAAAGAACGACATGACCGAGCCCAAGACATCTTCGCTCACCGGGCGTTTTTGGTAGCGCACAACGAACACCCCATTGGGCGACTGAATGCGCCTGAGCTGCATCCGGATCGACGCGAACAAAAGCTGGTACCTGAAAATCTTGATCGAACAGGTGGTAGAGCCCGCGCAGCCGCCAATCAGACCGATGAAAAAGAACATCGACACCAGAAACGCGCCCCAATTCATATAGTCGTCCGAGGCGTAGCCTGTGCCGGTCATGATACTGGTCACATTAAACAAGGCCTGCCGGAAAGCCGTGGGGAAAGGCTTGTCCGACACACTTGCCAGCGCGACTGCCATTACACAAACCAGTATCAGCAACGTGGCCACAAAGGCCCGCACTTGCGTGTCTTTCCAAAGCGGGCTGGCCTGACCGTTCAAAAGCTGCACGTAGCGGACAAACGGCAAAGCAGCGAGCACCATGAAAAGCGAGGCTGCGTATTCATGTGGTCCGGCATAGGCCGCGAAAGAGGCATCGCTGTTCGCAAATCCGCCGGTGGCAAGGGTGGTCAGCGCATGCACCGTCGCGTCAAACGGGTCCATGCCCAAAGACAGGTAGACCAGCGCACAGGCCATGGTCAGACCGATATAAATGGAGGAAATCTGGCTGGCAATCTCCGTGGCACGGGGCAGAATTTTCCCCATGGTGTCAAAGCCTTCAGATTTGAAGATTTGCATGCCCCCAACTCGCAGGGCCGGCAAGAACACCATTGCCACAACGATGATACCGATACCGCCCAGCCACTGCAGGATGCCCCGCCACAACAGCAGGCCCTTGGGCAGGCTCTCCAGATCGGAAAATACCGTAGAACCGGTTGTGGTCAGCCCCGACATCGCCTCAAAAAACGCATCGACAAAACGGGCCTCTGTCGCACCGATCACAAAGGGGATCGCGCCAAACAGCGGCAACGCCACCCAGACGCTTGTTGTCAGAAGAAAGGTCTGTTGGATGGTCAGCCCCTGCTTCACCCCGTTTGAGCAGGTCAGGGCAATCAGCCCACCCGTCAGAAAGGTGATAACAGAAGACTGCGCGAAAACGGGCCAGTGCCCGCGTGCTTCGGCAAGATCGACCAGCAGCGGCACAAGCATCGCAAGGCCGAGCATCGCCGTCAGCAAGCCGATCACATATCCAACGGGGCGCAAGTCCAACATGCGCGCAGGGTTGTCGCCGCTACGGGCCACTGTCAAGCCGTGCAGCCCGTGGCGCGTTTACTCAGTTAAAGAAAACGTCCCGAAACACGTGCCGCACGATGTCTTCGCGGCGCAGGTTCAGCGCCGCAAGCTCTGCATCGGATTTGGCTTGCAACCGTTCGACCGTTTTGATGCGGTGGTTCGCCTCAGCCGCCGAAACCAAGGCGGAACCGATGCGGGCAAAAACCTGCGCAATTGCGGTGCCAACCGTTCTAAGGCCTTCGCCAATCGGGGAGTGGTGGGTGTCATGATACGCCATGATAGTACCTTTGTTCTTTGTCTATGCTGTTGTGTTAGCGCATAAATAAGAGATAACTCTGGCATGAGAACTGCTGATTTTGCATAGCCGGTACCCGATTTGCTGCAGCGCAGAAACGGCGTAGCCAGCAGCCAAGCAGCAACAGCGCGAAAATCACCGGGGTATCGTCACGCGTAACCGGGGCGATCTGCACGGCGGGGGCCCAAAAAGAAAGACCGCAAGCCATCGCCTGCGGTCAATCTATTGCTTTGATATTTTGAAGCGCGCCGATCAGCCTACGTGAAACAGCGTGGTAAAGAGATGCGGGTCAAGGCTGTCGTTTGCAAAGGTATCCCCTTCGACCAAGATGCTGACCGCATCATGGCTGTGCAGGCTTTCCTGATGGCTCGCAATGACCCGGAAATCCGCCACCCGCACATCTGCTTGCAATTGCTCGCAGAAAAGGCGCGCGGCATCCTCGACAAAGATCGGGTTGGCGGCGTTCAGTTCGGCAAAGGCTTGCTCGTCTTCGCGCTTGACCATGACTTGTGTCTCGGTTGGCACGGCACGGCGACACATCTCGACGAGGTCTTCGAACCACAGGCAGTCGGTGGCTGGGTCAATCTCGACCGAAATCCGGGCAACAGAGCGTTGCGAATGCGGGGTGGCCAACTGGCCACGTGTTGCCCGCGCGTGCTCCGACAGTTCCAGTGAACATGGGCAGGTTGATGAATACACGTAGTCCATGTGGATGATTTTCTTGCGCACACCCGCCGTTTCCACAAGCTCAAGTGCGATGTCGTAATACTGATATCCGGCAAGACCAGAACGCAAGCTGTCCATTTTCATCGGGAAAGAGGCGCGCATCTGAATCCGTGCGTCGAAGCTTTCCAGATCGGATTTGTAGTCTTCCAACGCAGCTTCGATCACCTCAAAGCTGAACGCGGCCTCTGCGTGCTTGTAGAAACTGCGCATGATCCGCGACATGTTGATGCCCTTTTTGTCAGCATCAAGGCTCACCGTGCCTGTCACCGATGTCTCTAACATCACCTCGCCCGCGTCGCGTGTCTTGAAGCGGATTGGCAGGCGGAAGTTCGAAATACCCACGTGCTGCAATTGCTTGCGCGCGCCACGGATCAGGCTGGACGGACCGTTTTGCAGATCGGGCAGTGTGTCTTTGTAGTCAGGATCAACGGCAAACCCCTGTGGATACTCGCGCGAGAACGCGGGGTAGTCCACAGTGTTCTCTCCGGGCAGAAGGCGCGCCACGGACGGGTCCAGTTCAAGGATTTCAGAGGTCGAGGCGTCGCGGACCCAAGCACGGAGTAAGTTAAGTGCGGCTTCGGCATCTTCGCGGTCCGGATTTGCGTCGAGTACGGGTGTATGGATGTTCATCGCTGTGTCCCTGTTTACGGCGTTGACGAGCATGTAGGTCATGTCGGGCAGGCGGCCAATGTTCTTCACATATACGTCACGCGCTGCAACAAAGATCACTCTTAGTGAAAACTTTAGCCGTAGGCGATCCTCAGGCCGACATCAGCGCCGTCAAAAGGTCACGCTCAAGATCCTTGCCGTCCTCGATACCAACACTGATCCGGACGAGGCCCGGGGTAATGCCCAGGGCCACTTTTTGATCCTCTGGCAACCGTTGGTGCGTGGTGGTCGCAGGGTGTGTCATGATGGTTTTGGCGTCGCCTAAGTTGTTGGAAATAATGCCAACTTCAATCGCATTCAAAAACCGGAAAGCGGCGTCTTTGCCGCCTTTCAGATCAATGGCCATCACGGTGCCACCCTGACCTGTCTGGCGCTTGACCAAGGTGTGCTGTGCGTGGCTTTCGTGCCCCGGATAAATCACGCGGGCCAGTTTCTCATGACCATACAGAGCTTTGGCCAAAGCCGTCGCATTGGTCGTTTGCGCGCGCACCCGCAAATCAAGCGTCTCCAACCCTTTGAGCATGACCCACGCCGTAAAGGGGCTCATAGAACCACCCGTGTGCTTCATGTAGGGCTCCACGGTTTTGCGGATAAACTTCTTTGTGCCAAGGATCACACCGCCCAGCGCGCGCCCCTGCCCGTCAATGTGCTTTGTGGCGGAGTAGATGACCACATCGGCCCCTTGTTCAAACGCTCTGGACCAAACAGGCGTGGCGAACACGTTATCCACCAATACCATCGCGCCCTTTGCATGTGCGAGCTTTGAAACCGACTCAATATCAATGACTTGCAGCGTGGGGTTCGAGACACTCTCGAAGAACACCGCCTTTGTGTCGTCGTGAATGGCGGCCTCCCACTGGGCCAGATCGGTGCCATCCACAAAGGTCACCTCCACCCCGAACCGCGTCAGGACTTCTTCAAGCACATAGAGACACGACCCGAACAGCGCGCGGGCAGAAACCACATGATCCCCGGCCTTGAGCATCGACGTGAGCGCGCCGGAAACGGCTGCCATGCCAGAGGCGGTGGCAAATGCATCCTCCGCCCCTTCGATCTGTGCAATGCGCTCTTCGAACATTGCAACCGTCGGGTTGCCGTATCTTGCGTAGATAAATTCGTCCGGTCCCGCCTCAATAAAGCGGGCTTCGGCCTGCTCTGCCGTCTCATAGACAAAGCCCTGGGTCAGAAAGATCGCCTCAGAGACTTCACCATATTGGCTGCGGCGCGTGCCGCCATGGACGGCTGTGGTGCGCGGCCCGACTTTATCGTTCATCTTCTTCATCCTCTTGCTCCATCGAGCACAAAAAAAACCCCAGACGCGGCCAATGCGACGGGGGTCCCTCATCGAATGACCTTTTAGCGGAATCTTTAAAGTGGCCCGCAATCCGGTAACAAATCGCCACGCTGCAGGGGTAGCCGAGCAGATGGTGCAGGTCAACACCGTCACGGTGCTGTAATACAATGTTCATGCTCTCGTAATATGTTTTTGGCACAGCGCAACCACAACATCTTGTGGAGGGCCAGAATGCCAGTTCTCAGGATCAACGCCACATCACGCGGCCTCACGCTGAACGACACAGCGGATTTGGCCCAGCAGTCGCTACAAACGGCGACGGATGCCAAAGGGCCACTGGTCATCATGGTGCACGGGTACAAATACGCCCCCTGCCAAGCCGCCCATTCGCCACACAACAAGATTTTCAGTTCAAACCCAACCGCTTGGCCTGCACAGCTTGGGTTCATCTCCGGGCAAAGTGACGAAGGCACAGCCGTAGCATTCGGCTGGTACGCCCGCGGCCCGCTGCACCGCGCTTATAAGCGCGCGACAGATCTGGGTGAGACGCTTGCGGTTCTGATCGCGATGGCAAAAGCGCAAGCCCCGGCGCGGCCCATTCACATCATCGCACATTCACTGGGCGTTCAGGCAGCGCTCAGCGCGCTGCCGCATTTACCCGCTGGGTCGGTCGGTCGCATGGTCCTTCTGACAGGAGCGAGTTTTGCCAGTCACGCGCGCGATATGGTGTCGACGCCTGCCGGACGCGCGGCAGAAGTGTTCAACATCACCAGCCGGGAAAACGATCTGTTTGATCTGGCCTTCGAGACCCTCGTCCCGCGCCCCGAAAAGCTTGATCATGCCATTGGGCAGGGCATTGATGCCCCCAATGTGCGGACGTTGCAACTAGACTGCCCGCACACGCTGGGCGCTTTCAATACACTTGGGTTTTCTGTCTCGCCCTCCGAAAAGCGGGTTTGCCATTGGTCTTCGTACAAACGGGAAGGCGTCATGGCGCTTTATGCCCGAATGCTGCGCGCGCCTGAAAAACTGCCGCTGGCGGCGTTCGACACCTGCCTGCCGCCAGCACAGGCGCCACGCTGGTCCCGTCTGATGGGAGAGCGCGGATCATGGCGTGGCCTTGCAATGCCCGTCACCCTGCCTGCGCTGCCCCTTGCCCTGCGCGCAGGAAAACGCATTATGCCCAAAGCGTCATTGCGGGGAAAAACACATGAGCACGCCTATTGATCTGTATTTCTGGCCGACGCCTAACGGGTGGAAAATCTCCATCGCCCTGGAAGAGATGGCGCTGGCCTATGAAACGCACCTGATCAATATCGGTGCCGGCGACCAGTTCGCGCCTGAGTTTTTAAAGATTGCCCCAAACAACCGGATGCCCGCGATCGTTGACCACGACGGCCCGGATGGCGCACCTGTCTCGGTGTTCGAAAGCGGTGCGATCCTGCTATATCTGGCGCAAAAGACTGGCCAGTTTGGCGGCACCACAGCGCGTGAGCGTCTTGCCGTGACCGAATGGCTGATGTGGCAGATGGGCGGGCTGGGGCCGATGGCCGGACAAGCCCACCACTTTTTGAAATACGCCCCGGCGATGGATCCGCCAAACGACCTGCCCTATGCCAAGGACCGCTACCGCAACGAAACCGCCCGTCTTTACGGTGTTTTGGATCGTCGGTTGGCAGAGAATGAATATGTCGCCGGTGATTTCTATTCCATCGCCGATATGGCGATTTGGGGCTGGGCGTCCCTTTGGGAAGGGCAGCAACAGACCCTTGAAGACAAACCGCATATGGCACGGTGGCTGGACCTGCTCAACGCCAGACCGGGCGTGGTTGCAGGCCGAGCACTCTATGCTGAAAAACGCGCCGATTTCCGCAAGGATAAAGACGCGCAGAGCAAGCTGTTCAAGCGGTCGTGACCTGTTGATCTATAGACTTTTTTCGGAAATGGGTGATTGTGCGCATGGCGCAAACAGCAAAGGTGTGCCATTCTGAATTTTATGTGGGATGCGTATTTTTCACCGGGTTTACTTGCCTACATAGCGGGGGGCTTTTATGTCCTCGGCCTCGTCACGATCCATCAGATCATGCTGCGTCTCATGCTTTTGACGGGCACGTCTTTTTACATCCTGTATTACGCAACCGCGACGTCCGATCCGTTGATGGAAGCGATCTACGTCAGTCTTATGATTGGCCTTGCGAATCTGTTTGGTCTGGGGAGCCTGCTGCTGCGCCAGTCGCGCTTTGCGGTGCCCAAAGAGTACGCGGATGTTTTCGAGAGCTTCCCCCCCATTCCGCCCGGCGACTTCAGGACCCTGATGAAGCTAGCGCGTCGCTATCTAACGACCGAAGAGCAGGTTCTGACACACGAAGGGCAACCGGGCAGCAAGCTCTATTACATCGTGCAGGGCACAATTCGCGTTCGCAAAGGAGACAGCGAGTTTTCCTTGCCGCCCAAGCTGTTTCTGGGCGAGATTGCTTTTCTGACCGGGCAACCGTCCTCTGCGACCGCATGGTTGTCGCAGGGCGCAGAGGTTCTGGAATGGGACTTTGATGTGCTGGCAAAAAGATGCAGCCGCAGCACGCGGTTTAAGCTCGCGCTGGAAGCCGCGATTTCGGTCGATCTTGCCGGCAAGGTCGCGCGGGCGGTGGGGCCAAATTCGGTGAAATACCCATTGGGAGCCCCGTCCGAGCCTTGGGTCAAAGCCAGCTAGTCTTGATCTGAGGTGTCCTCCTCGTGGATCAGGTAAGGCTGCAAAGCCGTAAACTGCCACATCAAAAACGCCATCAGGACCAGCGGGAAAGCGAAGGTTTCGATCTTGACCCATGCGTCTGTGGACATGGTGCGCCAGACAATCTCATTGGCGATGGCCAACACCGCAAAGCCCGCGCACAACCGCTTGGTCAGGATCATCCACCCCTCATCCCTCATGGGCATCATCTCGCTCATCACATAAGCAAGGTACGACTGGCCGCGCATGAGCCCGATGCCCAGCAGCAAAGAGAACATGCCGTAGACGATCGATGTTTTCATCTTGAAGAAGCGCTCGTCGTTGAACCACGCGGTCAGCCCGCCGAAAAAGATGACCATGAACGCCGTGAAGACCTGCATGCGGCTCAGCTTGCCTGTGAGCCGCCACAAGATCGCCATCGCCACCAAGAGGATCGGCACAAACACGAGGGCGGCCACGATAAAGCCCGTGTATTCAATGCCGCCGATGACAAAGGTGTCTTCCTTGATCCGCAGATAGATCAGAAAGAACAGGATCGTCGGCCCCAGTTCGAGCGATTGTTTAACCCAAGGGTTGATCGGTTTTTCCATTCCAGCCTCTTTTTATCCGCCCATCTCAACTATCACGGCGCCCAACGCAATCAATGCCATAAGCGCGATGCGACGCGGGCCAACCGTTTCTTTCAGAAATACCCAGCCGATCACAGCGGCAAAGACTGTTGAGGTTTCGCGCAGAACGGCGGCCTCTCCCACTTTATCGAGCCGTGTGGCCAGCATGATCGTCCCGAAACTGAAAAACGCCACAACGCCGCCAATGACGCCCCGCGTCATCAACGGGCCAAGCGCGGGCGGGTCGGGCATCCGCAGCCACCGCCGCGCGGCAATCATCGGGAAAAAGAACCCGTCGATGAAAAAGAACCACGCCAGAAACGTGAAAGGGTTCGCGGTCGCACGGATCCCGTAAGCGTCATAGGTGGTATAAAGTGCTACAAACAGGCCGGTCAGCACGGCAAACCCAAGGGCCGCATTCAGTGTCTCCCGCTCGGACACCAGAAAGATCATATTGTAGACGGCAAGCCCGAAAATCCCTGCCAACAACACCCCAACGCCAGCCCATTGCACACCGGTGAAGGTTTCACCGAACAGCAGATAGGCACCGATCACGGTGAATAGCGGCCCGGTGCCGCGCACGACCGGATACACCACCGTATAGGCACCGCGCGTATAGGCCATCGCCTGCAAGTATTTGTAGACCGTGTGGATGACCCAGACGCCGACGAAAATGGGCCACATATGTGGCTCGGGCCACGGCACCACAAACAGGGCAAAGGGAGCCGCCATCACGCAATACGAGATATCAATCGCGCCGCGCGTCAGCCATGGATCGTGGCGCCCCTTTTGCAGCGCGCCAAACACCGCATGCAGAAAGGCCGCCGTCAAGGCAAGCATCAGGGCGACCTGATGCCCGGTTTCCGTCCCTTCGATAGAGATCAGCCACTGCGTCAAAGCCGTTGCCGTGACATGCCGGTGCGCATGACGAAGCCATGCCGCGCATATAGTTTTTCAGCGCCGGGTTCTGCAATCAGGCTGATATAGCAATCGCCGGGCAGGTTCGCATCGGCCCAAAACATTAACCGCGACACGATCTGATCCCCCCAGCCTTGCCGCTGCAGGCACGGGTGGACCGCAATATCCGTGACCTGTGCAAAAATACCGCCGTCCCCGATAAGCCGCCCCATGCCCACAAGATCATCGTCACACCGCAACCAGAGGCCGTACAGCTGGTTCCTCAGCGACAGGGCTGTTGCGGCCTCACTGAAAACCGTGAGCCCCACAGCCCCGCGCAAGGCTTGGAACTCCATGACCGTTGCCGGGTCTTCTGAAAATTCAGGCTGCATCAAGGCCCATCAAGGCTTTGGCGAAATCATCCGGGTCAAAGGCGTCCAGATCGTCGATCTGCTCTCCGACCCCGATGGCGTGGATGGGCAAGCCGAACTGATCTGCCAGCGCCACCAGAACGCCGCCTTTGGCGGTGCCATCCAGCTTTGTCATGACCAGCCCAGAGACATCGGACAATTCGCGGAACACCTTGACCTGCGTGACCGCGTTCTGGCCCGTGGTCGCATCGAGAACCAGCAGAGTGTTATGCGGCGCGTCAGGGTCTTTTTTGCGGATCACGCGCACGATTTTTGACAGCTCTTCCATTAGGTCCGTGCGGTTTTGCAGGCGTCCTGCCGTGTCGATCATCAACAGGTCCGCGTCATCGGCCTGCGCGCGCGTCATGGCGTCAAAGGCAAGGCTTGCCGGGTCCGACCCTTCGGGCGCTGTCAAGACAGGTACGCCCGCGCGGTCGCCCCAGACCTGCAACTGCTCTACCGCTGCGGCGCGAAACGTGTCCCCGGCGGCGATCACCACCTTTTTGCCCGCCGCTTTGAACTGGCTTGCAAGTTTGCCAATCGTCGTGGTCTTGCCCGACCCGTTTACCCCGACCACAAGCACCACCTGTGGCGTTTTGGTATAAAGCGGAAGGGGACGGGCCACCGGTTCCATGATCTCGGCGATCTCTTTGGCCAGAAGCGTCTTGATCTCTTCGACCGACAGCCTGCTGCCCATGCGCCCTTCCGCCATATTGGCGACCACGCGCAGGGCGGTGTCCACACCCATGTCCGCCGTAATAAGCAACTCTTCCAATTGCTCCAGCATATCATCATCCAACTCGCGCCGGACAACGGTTTTACCCCCGCCGCGCCCCATGAGCCGCCCCAGCAGACCCGGTTTGGCTTGCGGCGCTGGCACTTCTGCAGGGGGTTCCAGTTCGGGAGCAGGGGTCGTGTAGGCTGGTTCTTCCGGTAAGACAGTGTCCAGCTTTTCTTCGACCAGTTCGGGCTCTGCGTCTAGTGGCGCAGGCACAGGGTCCGCTGCTGCGACAGGAGGCTCTTCGATTGGCTCCGGGATAGGCTCAGCCTCAGGCTTTGGATCCGGCAGGTCAACCGGCTCCGGCACGGGCGCCGCTTGCGGTGTCAACGCCTCAGACGGCGCTGTTGGCTGCTCAGGCGCGGGTTCGGGTTCAGGTGCGCGGCGCGTTTCCGGGATCTCAGGCGCTTGGGACAGAACAGACTCTTCGGGCACCGCCTCGGCAGCCCCCCCGTCTTCGACAATGGCCTCAAGCCCTTCATCAATCTTGGACGAGGATTTAAAGAGCTTGTCTTTTAGCTTTTTGAAAAATGCCATCTTGCAAAACTTTCCTGTCTCGACGCCTTAGGTATACCGCTGGAGGGCCGCGTGCCAGAGGCTGCCGGGATCGGGTTTGGCGACATCATCCGCCGCTTTTTTGTGAATGTGGATGCCAATATACGCCGGATCATCATAAAAGAACTGCCACGGCACGGGCTTGAAAACATCCGTATTTTGCGCATCCGACCAGTGGTAAAACGTCTCTGGCGGCTGCGCGCGACCGGTGATCCCGTGGCGACGCGCCAACTGGCGAAACGCCTCATTTCCGTAGATCGTGATGCCCAGATCAGACGCGGAAAACGCCGTTCCGGACAAACGGTACCACAGCGGGCGCAAAACGCGCCGTTTGAATTCCAGCCAATCCGGGCGCAGATCATCGGTTTCAATCAACCGCTCGTATTCCGCAACAATCGGGTTCTTGGGCGGCAGGTAGAACACCGATGCCCCGATGCCCCCGGACCGTTCCCTGACAAAATACACATCCTGCGCATCATAGCTGAACGGTTTGAACATCAGCACATCACTGTCCAGCCAAAGCCCGCCCCCGGCGCGTTGCAAAAACACGCGGAAAAAGTCACTGAACTGCACGGTCGGCAACCAGCTTTGCTGTTGCTTCTTGGCGACCGGCAAAAGCCGGTCCAGCAGCGCCTTGTCAAGGATTTCATTGCCGTCACGAAGGTCAACACCGGCGGGCGCGTTTGGCACATCACCGTAGGTATAAAGCGTGACCGGCATGCCAGTCTCAACCATGGAGGCAAGGCACACCTGGTCCACCAGACGCAAAGGTCCGTCAAACCACATGGTGGCGAGTTGGGTGGCCATGCTGCTCCTCGCTTGTTTGCGACTTCATAGCAGCGCCGCCCGGCAGGTTAAAGCGCGTGTTGCCGGTCAGATTTCGTCCGGGAAATGCTTCATCACCATGCGGATCGGGTTAGGGGCGGCCTGCCCCAACCCGCAGATCGACGCATCCACCATGGCCGTGCTTAGCTCTTCCAGCAGCGCCTGATCCCATTGGTCCGCTTGCATCAGTTTGACCGCTTTCTCGCAGCCCACCCGGCACGGTGTGCACTGGCCGCAGGATTCGTCCTCGAAAAACCGCAGCATATTGAGAGCGGCCCCGCGCGCGCTGTCGTGATCAGATAATATCACAACAGCGGCTGATCCGATGAACGACCCCAAGGGCTGCAACGTATCAAAATCAAGCGGCACATCCGCAATGGAGGCAGGCAAAATCCCCGAGGACGGACCGCCCGGCTGATAGGCTTTGAAGGTATGACCCGCTGCCATGCCTCCTGCGGCGTCGATGATATCGGTGATGGTTGACCCGGCAGGCAGCACAAACACACCCGGGTTCGCCACACGGCCCGATACCGAATAGCTGCGCAAGCCGATGCGCCCGTTTTTCTCTGTGCTGCTGAGCACTTCGGGGCCTTCGCGACAGATGCGCGCCACCCAATGCAGCGTTTCGACATTGTGCACCAGCGTTGGCCTGCCAAAGAGCCCTACCTGAGCCACGTAAGGCGGGCGATGACGCGGCAGACCGCGTTTGCCTTCGATCGATTCGATCATCGCGGATTCTTCGCCGCAGATGTAGGCCCCTGCCCCGCGGCGCAGGTCGATATAGCCCGGATCAACGATGCCTGCGGCCTCAAGTGCCGCGATTTCGCGCCGCAGAATTTCGAGCACCGCAGGATATTCGTCGCGCATGTAGATATAGGCGCGGTCTGCCTCAACGGCCCATGCAGCGATCAACATCCCCTCAAGAAAGAGATGAGGTGTCTGTTCTAGGTAGAAGCGGTCCTTGAAGGTGCCCGGCTCGCCTTCATCCCCGTTCACGGCGAGATAGCGCGGCCCATCGCCTGCTCTGACAAAGCCCCATTTCTTGCCAGACGGAAAGCCCGCACCGCCCAAGCCGCGCAGGCCTGACGCCAGGACCTGATCCTGCACGTCTTCCCAGTTGCCGTGATCCCGCAGCTTCTGCAAAGCCGCATAGCCGCCCGACGCGCTGTAGGCTTCAAAGGCTTCATAGTCTGGCAAAACCGGATGCGTGTCACCGTTGGCAATGGCCGCTGCAACCTTCTCAGGTGTGGCGTGGTCGATATGGTGGTGCCCCAGTTCCAACACAGGGGCTGTGTAGCAGCGGCCCATGCAGGGCGCCCGCAAAACGCGGACCTCGGACGGGTCCATGCCGGCCTCAAGCGCTGATTTCAACGCCTGCGCACCAGCAAGTTCGCACGACAGGCTGTCGCAGACCCGGATGGTCAGGGCGGGTGGCGGCGTCTCACCTTCTTTCACCACGTCAAAATGCGCATAGAAGGTGGCGACCTCGTAGACCTCGGCCATCGACAGACGCATTTCCTCGGCCAGCGCGCGGAGGTGAGCGGCGCTCAGATGACCGTATTCATCCTGTATGAGATGCAGAAATTCGATCAGCAGGTCCGGCCTGCGCGGCTGTGTCCCAAGAAGCGCCTGAACCTGCGCCAAGGCGGCATCGTCGAGTTGCCGCCCCTTGGTGTGACGACGCCCTTTGCCAGCGCCCGATTTCCACACACCGGGCTTGGCGTTTTTATCTGAGGTATCCAATGCCATCCGCCGTGCTCCCGCTTCCTGCCGCGCACCGGGCAGGGTCTTGTTCTGACCTGTTCAAAGCCTAGCGCCCGCAAAGCTGCCACCACCAGACCTTTCCTGCTGTACCTTACTGTCTTCCCGCCGTTTTCAGGTGCTCAAAAACGACTCTGTTTCCGATCAGAGACGACAGGAACGTTAACCGAAACACCTGCGGAGGCTTGGAGCATCGGCTCAAATTGAGTAAACTCTGAACTAACATGAAAACGTTCCTCTCAACATGTCTGAGCCGATGCGCAAGCCTTTTGCCAGCGGCTGCGATCATCGCCGCAGCGCTGCATGGTGGCCCATGGCCCTTGGTGGCGCTGATTGTGATGACGCTTTGGGTCTGGGGCATGGACAAAACCGGCCTGCCCGGCCTGTCAGACGGTGTGATGAAAGACGCGCTGCCGGTTGTTGTGGGCCTCGCGCACTTTGCTACGCTGGCAGCCGTGCTCTGGAGCCTGCGCAGCGGATGGCAAGGTCTGGAAACACTGGCAACGATGCTGGCGGCGGGGCTGTTTTTTGGCCAGATTTCAAATGCCTGCGCGCATGAGCTTATTCACCGCCCACAGCGTCACCTGCGATGGCTGGGCACGGCGATCTATTGTTCGCTCTTGAACGGGCAGCATGTCTCTGCGCATTTGCTGGTGCATCACGTCTGGGCCGGAACCGCCCGTGACCCGAATTCAGCGCCTAAAGGACGTGGCTTCTACCGCTTTTTCTGGACAGGGATGGTCCGCGAGTTTCTGGCGGGGCGGGCCGCTGAATGCGCGCGGCGGACAGATGGAACAAGACGCTGGCACCCCTATACGTTTTACATTCTGGGCGCGATCGCCACGCTTTGCGCGGCTGGTTTGATGGCAGGGCTTGCCGGGTTGATCGGCCTTTTGGCCCTCGCGCTCCATGCGCAATCACAGCTTTTTCTGTCAGACTACGTGCAGCACTACGGGTTGCGACGCACCACGTTGAAGAACGGCAAGCCCGAGCCGATGGGCCTGCGCCACAGCTGGAACGCGCCGGGCCGGTATTCTGACGCGATGTTGCTCGCGGCACCGCGTCATTCAGACCACCATGCCAACCCCGGCAAAGCGTATCACAGCTTGCAGCTTGACCGCGACGCCATGCCGATGCTGCCTGCGTCCTTGCCAGTCATGTCGACAATCGCGCTTATCCCGCCGCTGTGGCGCAGGATCATGGACCCCCGCGTGGATGCGGTAACCCGTAAAACCGATGTCGCCGTGCAGGCCGCATGATTTTTGGAGTGAGTACAATGTTTCGCAGATTTATCCTTGCAAGCCTGACATCCCTGCTGGCCACGGCGTCGATCGCTGCCGAAGTGCCTTTGGACGGGGAGGCCTTTGACCGCTACACCCGTGGCAAGACACTGTTTTACGGGCAAAACGGTCAAACCTACGGTGCAGAGATTTATCTCGACAATCAGCGGGTGCGTTGGTCGTTTCTCGATGGGAAGTGCAAAGAAGGCAGCTGGTACGAAGACGGCCCCCAGATTTGCTTCGTCTATGAGGACGCACCCGATGCACCGCAGTGCTGGAGCTTCAGCAAGGGAGAGCAAGGCTTGATCGCGCGCTTTCAGAACATGCCCGGCGCGACAGAATTGTATGAAGCAGGCGACATCGGTGAGGAAATGATCTGCCTGGGGCCAGAAGTCGGCGTCTGACGGCAAAAACGCAATCTAGAACAACGATCCTTGTTCAGGTTTCTTTGGCGTCTGCCGCTGTTTGCCGGACCCTTTCGCAGGGCCACCAACTGTAACGGTCCCGTCCGCAAACTGAATTTCAAGGGGCCCGGCGGCTGCGGCAGAGACGCTGTCTGTGACAACGGCCCCCTCCCGGCGCACCACGGCAAATCCGCGTTCCAGCGTGGCCTCATAGCCCAGTGTGCGCCGCAACCTTTCATTCGCATCAATCCGCGCGCGCCAGTCCTGCAGGTTGCGCTGCGCTGCATCTGACAGCCGTGCCAGCAGGATCGAAAACGCGCTGCGCTGGTTTTGCACGTCGCGCAACAAAACCGATGGCCTGAAACGCCGCGTATCCGCCACAAGCCGTTCGCGGCGTTGCGTCACAAGCCGGGTCAGTGCAGGCGTCAACCTATTGCCCCGCTCAGCAAGCCGCTGGCGTTCACCCGCCATAGCGCGCCGCAGCGTCGACGGACGCAGCCCGCCGCTTATATCAGACAGCCGGACCTTGCGCTGCTGGACGCCCGCGATCAACGCAGGCGCAAGCCGCGCGCCGGTCAGGTCAAGGCGCTGGTGCGGCCCGTCCAGCAGGCTTTCAGGGCGCGGCAGCGCACGCCCCATGTCCTTGAGCCGCTGATCCCGCCGGGTCAGCCCCTGACTAAGCGCCCCCTGCATCCGCGCGCTTTGTGCTTCGAACCATGCCATCAATTCATGCCGCACAGGTACTGCCAATTCCGCAGCGGCGGTCGGTGTCGGCGCGCGCTTGTCCGACACATAATCAATCAGCGTGGTGTCCGTCTCGTGCCCCACCGCCGAAATCAGGGGAATATCCGAGGCTGCGGCGGCCCGGGCCACGATCTCTTCGTTGAACCCCCACAGGTCCTCAACCGACCCACCCCCGCGCGCCACGATCAACAGATCAGGGCGCGGCAAGGCCCCACCGGGGGTCATGGCATTGAACCCGGCAATCGCACGCGCCACCTGCGGCGCACATTCCTTGCCCTGAACGGCAACAGGCCAGATCAGCACCTTGCGCGGGAACCGGTCGCGCAGGCGGTGCAGAATATCGCGGATAACAGCGCCCTGCTGCGAGGTCACAACCCCGATGATCTCGGGCAGGTAGGGCAGTTGCTGTTTGCGGCTGTCGTCAAACAGCCCTTCGGCGGCCAGTTGCTTTTTGCGCTTTTCGAGCATGGCCATCAACGCGCCTTCGCCCGCCACAGCGATACGCTGGGCGTTCAGCGCAAATTTGGACTGAAACCCCGAGGCGGTCATCTTGCCTTCGGCGATCACCTCCATGCCTTCTTCTGGCATCAGCCCAAGACCCGGCACCTGCCCCTTCCACGTCATGCAGGACAGCACCGACCGGTCGTCTTTCAAATCGAAGTACAGATGCCCCGACCGTGCCTGCACCACGCGCCCGACCTCGCCGCGAATTCGTACCCATCCCAGTTCGGCCTCGACCAGTTTCTTGACCGTGCCCGCAACCTCCGAGACGGTAAATTCCGCCGTGTTCGACCCCGGCGTCGGCGTATCCAGTAGATCCATCACCCTGTCCTTGTGAAGCCTCGCGCCACAGCTTAGAACGCAACACGAAGAAGGCCAAGGAGATGGCGCGTGAACATCCTGATTTTAGGCAGCGGCGGTCGCGAACACAGTCTGGCATGGGCGGTGTTGCAAAACCCCAAGTGCGACAAACTGATCGTGGCCCCCGGCAACGCAGGTATTGCTGAAATCGCCGATTGCGCGCAGCTTGATATCGAAGATGGCGGCGCGGTGGTGACATTTGCAGACGAAAACGCCATCGACTTTGTCATTATTGGCCCCGAAGCACCGTTGGCGGCGGGTGTCGCAGACCGGTTGCGCGAGGCAGGATTGCTGGTCTTTGGCCCCAGCAAGGACGCAGCACAACTTGAGGCCTCAAAGGCGTTCACCAAACGCCTGTGCGATGCTGCAGGCGCGCCCACTGCCGCCTATGCGCATTTTACAGAAATCGAGGCTGCAAAGGCATATCTGAAAACACAATCCACCCCCATCGTGATCAAGGCGGACGGGTTGGCCGCAGGCAAGGGCGTGATCATCGCCGAGACCGAAGCCGAGGCCCTCGCCGCGATTGATGACATGTTCGGTGGCGCCTTTGGGGCGGCCGGTGCAGAGGTCGTGATCGAGGAATTCATGCAAGGCGAAGAGGCCTCTTTCTTTGTGCTATGCGACGGTGAGAATGTTCTGCCGATCGGGACAGCACAGGACCACAAACGGGTCGGAGAGGGCGATACAGGCCCAAACACGGGCGGCATGGGCGCGTATTCTCCCGCGCCGGTGATGACGGATAAGGTAACGCAGGCCTCACTTGATCGCATTGTCAAACCCGTCGTGGCAGAAATGGCGCGGCAAGGAATGCCCTACAGCGGCGTATTATTCGTGGGCTTGATGATCGAGAACGAAACCCCGCGTCTCGTGGAATTCAACGCCCGTTTCGGGGACCCCGAATGTCAGGCACTGATGATGCGGCTGGGCGCGCAAGCGCTGGATCTGATGCACGCAACAGCAGAAAGTCGCCTTGCCACTGCGCAGGTCAACTGGGCCGATGACCATGCGCTATGCGTAGTCTCTGCCACACAGGGCTACCCCGGCGCCTACGCAAAAGGCAGTGTGATTTCCGGGTTGGAGGATATCTCGATGGATAGCCACCACATGGTTTTTCATGCCGGAACGTCCCGCAAAGACGGCCAATATGTAGCGACAGGCGGGCGTGTGCTTGGGGTGACTGCACGGGCGGCTGACCTGTCGCAGGCGCAAGCCCGCGCCTATGGCATGCTAGAGACCATCGATTGGCCGGAAGGGTTTTACCGCAAAGACATTGGGTGGCGCGCCCTCGCCCGCGACACGGACGACTAGCGACGCACTAGTCGTCGCAGCGCAAGGCCCGTGTAAAGGCAGCACGCGTCGTGTCAGAGCCAAGCGGCGTGGCCGTGATCTCATCCCCTGAGACGCGCAGCGCCAACAGTTCGCCCCAGTTTGCGGAGGCCACCAGCATCTCTGGCACCCCGCCGCAGTGCCGGATACCACCGGCAATGTCCGGCTCTCCAATGCGGTGATTTGTGACACCTCCAAAGGATGTCACCTGCGTCAGGGTTCTGTTTTCAAAACGCCAGACCCGCAAGGTCTTAGCCAGATGCGGACGGTCGACATAGGCAATCTCTACCGCGCCATCGCCATCCAGATCAGCAGCACCCACCGGGGCCAGCCACCGAAACCGCGTGCCGATGTAAGGAGTGGCCGCGATGCGCCCGTCGACCCCGTATACGACCAGACGAGCACCCTCTGTCTGACTACTTTCAACAGCAATGACTTCGGGTGCTCCGTCCTGATCAAGGTCCACCAGCCTGGGTGAGGTGTCCTCAAACACAGACGTTTCAGGCAACCTGTGGCGCACGACAGCGCCACTTGATCGCACCACCTCCAATGCGCCGTATTCAATCGCGTCGCCCAAAACAGCATGCGCATAGCGCTCTGTGGGCTCTGCATATCGCGCAGAAACAATCGGATCGGCGTAGGCTGTGACCGGCAACCACAGGCACACTGCCAGCACCGCGCGGCGCGCCTGCCTGCGCCACACGCTCGACAGCAGACGCCGCGCCTTTGCCGCCATCAGATCTGTTTTTCGGGCATCTGCACAACCAACCCATCCAGCGCGTCCGTGACTTTCAACTGGCACGTCAACCGCGAGCGCTGCGGATCCGGCTCATAGGCAAAATCCAGCATGTCTTCTTCCATGTCTTCTTTCGCTGGCAGCTTTTCGACCCAGGCAGCGTCCACATAAACGTGACAGGTGGAGCAGGCACAGGCGCCGCCGCAGTCCGCTTCAATACCCGGAATATTGTTGTCACGCGCGCCTTCCATGACCGTAAGGCCCGTTGCAACCTCGACCACATGTTCTTTGCCGCCGTGTTCAATGTAGGTAATCTTTGCCACGTTTGTCTTTCCCTTTTGGTCTGTCAGTCTGTATCTATCCGCGCCATATAGGGTGCGCCAGCCCATTTTGCCAATGCTGCTTTGCCTGCTTGCGTTCAGAACAATATGTTCTATTTTTGTTCTTATGAAAATCGCTCAACAGACAGGCAGTGACACCCAATCTGCCACGTGGCCGCGTCCACCCTCCTGCCTTGTGGCATCGGACCTCAACGCACCGCCCCTGAATGCCCGGGTGGCGGTGGCGGGTCTTGTGATCCTGCGCCAGCGCCCCGGCACAGCAAAAGGCGTTATTTTCCTGACCCTTGAGGATGAAACCGGCGTGGTGAACATCATTGTCTGGCGCCACATCTATGAACGTTTTCGGCGCGCTGTCATCGCAGGCAGGATGCTGCGCGTCACGGGCAGACTGCAACGCGGGCACGGCGTGACACATATCCTTGCGGAAGACATCGAAGACATCTCGCCGCTTCTGGACAGTTTGGTCAGCGACAGCCCTGCGGTCGCGCAGATGCAGACCCCTCCGGCCGAATAGGCATAGCCCTCGCAGCCAACCGATCAAACGCGCCATCACTCCAAAAAGAGCGCCCGCAAAACGAAAAAGGCGCCCAAGGGACGCCCTCTTCACATTCAAAAGGTGTGAAACCTTATTCTTCGAGCGACAGGGCAACGAACCGCGGATCACCACCGCGCCGCACCAACAACAGCAACGATTTACGCCCTGCATCCTTGGCCGCCGCCACGCGCTCTTCAAGCTCTGAAATCGTGGTCACCCGTTGCTGCGCCGCTTCCGTGATGATGTCGCCAACCCGAAGCCCTTTTTCAAACGCCTCCGAGGCTTCATCCACGTTGGTTACGGCCAGTCCTTGCATGGTTGCATCCAAGCCCAGATCTTCGCGCATGTCATCTGTCAGCACCGTGATCGTCAGCCCCAGCAGATCCTTGCTTTGTGGCGCATCATCCACAGGCGCTTGCGCAACAGCAGGCACCGCTCCTTCGGCTTCTTCGCGCCGCCCCAAAGTCACCCGCAGCGTCATGGAACTTCCGTCGCGCATCACAACAACACGCACCGTTTCACCTACCGGGCTATTGCCGACCTGCCGCACCAGACCGCGCGTATCATCGACATCCGTGCCCGCAAAGCTGATGATGACATCCCCAGCCTTCATCCCGGCGTCTTCCGCAGGTCCCGCAGGCACATCCGTGACCAAGGCACCCAGCGTATTTTCAAGGCCCATTGATTCAGCAAGATCGTCCGTCAGGTCCTGAATGCGCACACCCAGCCAGCCCCGCCGTGTCTCACCGAACTCTTTGAGTTGATCCACAACGCGGGTCACAACATTTGATGCCATGGAAAAACCAATGCCGATCGAGCCGCCGTTTGGCGACAGAATTGCCGTGTTCACCCCGATGACATCGCCATCCATGTTAAAGAGCGGCCCACCAGAGTTACCGCGGTTGATCGCGGCGTCCGTCTGGATGTAGTCGTCATAGGTGCCGCTCAAGGCGCGGTTACGAGCAGATACAATACCCGCAGAGACGGAAAAACCCTGACCCAGCGGGTTACCCATCGCGATCACCCAATCGCCCACGCGTGCGACGTCACTGTCACCGAATTGCACAAAAGGCAGTGGTCCATCGGCCTCGACCTTCAACAAGGCGATGTCCGTATTCGGGTCGGTGCCCACCACAGTGGCCGCCAACTCATCTCCGTTAAAGAACTCGATCAGGATTTCATCTGCGCCTTCGATAACGTGGTTGTTTGTTACCACGAACCCGTCCTCGGAAATCACGAACCCGGAGCCAAGCGCGGAAGACCTGCGCGGTCTGTCGCCGTTTTCACCGTTACGCTCGCGGAAAAAATCCTCAAAGGGCGATCCTTCAGGCACAATCCCCTGCGGACCCGTGCGGCCCGCAACAACCGTCGACGTGGTGATGTTGACCACAGACGGGCTGATTTTCTCTGCCAAGGGCGCAAGGCTGGCCTGTTGCGCCTGTGCGCTCATGGCCTGCAAGAGGGTGAAGGCGACTGCCAGAACTGCGAACGCAAGAAGGCGCATCCGCACAAGGTGTGATGATGTCATTGACCGGGTTGCTGCAAAAGGCTGCATGGTTTGTCTTTTCTCCTGCACTATCGTCGGGGCACGCTGCCGACCTCTTATGCTCTTGTTTTTGTCACAGGTGCCGCGCCATCACGGAGCACCCATACGGACTACAGGCTGCATGTAGGTGTCTACCCCTGCAACCTTAAAGATGTGTCAGTCTCGCATCGTTTCAACATAATGTGAGACATGCGTTACGTCACAGGCCCGTCTGATAGGCCAGCCAGACCAAAATCAGACCGCTCACTGCGATCAGCAAACCAAGCTGCCGCACGGCTTGTTCTGGCATCGCGCGCAGCGCTTCCAGCATCTTTTCGATAAGCGAAGGGGCCAGCGCGTACGCCAGCCCCTCGATGATCATCACAAGCCCAAGGGCAAGGAGAATGACACTCACCGCTCACCTTCCAGTGACCGCGCGCCCTGATCAGAGCGCAGATAGTTGAAGAACTCACTGTCCGGCGACAAAACCATTGTCGAGTTTTCCCCGCGCAAGGATCGCTCATAGGCTGTAAGTGACCGGTAGAACTCAAAGAACTCCGGATCGCGGCCAAAAGCATCCGCAAAGATCGCGTTACGTTCCGCATCGGCCTGACCGCGCACGATGTCTGCTTCCCGCGTGGCCTCAGACGTCAGTTCCACCACGGTTCTGTCGGCCAGGGCGCGTACCCTCTGGGCCGCCTCTTCGCCGCGCGCAATCTCGTCTGCCGCTTCACGTTCCCGTTCCGCTCGCATCCGCGCGAAGGTCGCATCAAGGTTCTGATCAGGCAAGTTGGTCTGTTTCAGCCGCACATCCACAACCTCAAGGCCCAGCGGCAAGGCGCGCTGCCGTGCTTGCGTTGTGATCCGCGCCATCAATTCTGCCCGGTCCGCGGACAGGATGGTGTTAGACGTCACACCATCTGAACCAAGAACCGCACGGATCGTCGGGTTCAGGATGTCTTCAAGACGGTCTTCGGCGGCACGCAAACCGCCCACACCAACCGCTTGTCTGAACTGAACCACGTCCGAAATCCGGTAGCGCGCAAAGGCGTCGACGACAAGACGACGGTCATCCGATGGCGTGACTTCGGTCGGCTGCGTATCCAGCGACAAAATCCGGTCATCGTAGCGCACAACTTCCTGAATGAACGGGATTTTGAACGCCAGACCGGGGTCTTCCTTGACAGCTTTGATCTGACCAAACTGCAGCACAAGCGCCTTTTCACGCTCGTCCACGATGAAAAGAGAGCTCAAAAACCCAACAACAGCAATCACTGCGATCGGGAGGAGAAATTTACCAGCACGCATTAGTTTGTTACTCCTGTTGGACGACGCAGTTCATTCAACGGCAGATAGGGTACGACGCCTTGGCCGCCGCCGCCGCCGGTGGCTTCGCTTTCGAGGATGATTTTGTCGACGTCGCCAAAGACCCGTTCCATCGTCTCAAGATACAGACGTTTGCGCGTCACTTCAGGGGCTTGCACATATTCGTCATAAACAGAGACAAATCGCGCCGCTTCACCCTGTGCTTCGTTGACCTGCTGTGCCCGGTACCCTTCGGCTTGTTCCAACTGGCTTGCAGCCTCACCCCGTGCGCCCGCGAGAACACGGTTGGCATAGGCGTCCGCCTGACGTTCCAGCCTGTCCCGCTCTTGCTCTGCGGCCTGGACTTCGCGGAAGCTGTCGATCACTTCTGCGGGTGGGTCCGCTTTATCAAGGTTGAGACGCACAATGTTCACACCTGAATCATAGGCATCAAGCGTACCCTGAATAAGCTGCGCTGCTTCATCGGCTGTGGCCTGCCGGTCTCTGTTGAGGATCGGGGCCAGCTCGGACCGCGCGATGACCTCACGCATCGCCGATTCAGACACCGCCCGAATTGTTTCCTGCGGTTCCGCGAGGTTGAACAGAAACAACGCCGGATCGTTGATGTTCCACACGATCGAGAAATCAATATCAATGATGTTCTCGTCCGTGGTCAGCATCAGCCCGGTGCCAGCACGGTTGCCAATCTCTTCGGTCTGTTCGCGGGTCACTGGCAACACTTCTGCCGTCACAAAGGGCCAAGGCGCAAAGTTCAGACCAGAATTGCCGGTGGCGTAGTATTCGCCAAGGAACAATTCAACGGACTGCTCTTCAGGTGCGACCGTGTAAAAGCTCATGCCGCCCCAGCCAATAACCGCGATGACAGCAAGGATGCCCATGGTGCCGCGTGTAAAACCGCCGCCTCCCACGCCACCGCCGCCGCTACCATTTTCGCCACGACCACCCTGGCCGCCCATGAGCACCCTGAGACGCTCCTGACCTTTCTTGACCAACTCGTCAATTTCAGGAATCTGCGGCCCGTCGCCGCCTGGTCCTCGTGGGCCGCCACGACCGGGACCCCGATCATCACCGCCGCCGTTGCCGCCTTTGTTTCCACCCGAATTTCCGCCGCCCCCCCAGGGGCCGCCATTGTTGCCAGCCATTAAGTCTCTTTCCTTCTGAACCGCAGAACTACACGATCTTTCAATGTCAGTGGTTAAGTACGCTGCCGCGCGCCAAATTCAAGCCGTTCTGACAGGAGAGCGCATTGTCACCATCTCTTCTGACATTGTGGGGTGGACCGCAACCGTTCTGTCGAAGTCTTCTTTGGTTGCACCCATCTTGATTGCAATGCCTGCAATCTGGATCATTTCACCCGCCCCCGGTGCGACGATGTGACAACCCAAAACCTTGCGCGTGGCTTTGGAAACAATCAGTTTCATCAGCGCCCTGTCGGGTCTGCCAGCAAAAGCGGTCTGCATGGGGCGGAAGGACGTGCAATAGATTTCAACCTCCTCCTGATCCCTTGCGGCTTCCTCGCTCAAGCCAACTGTGCCCATCTCGGGCTGCGTGAAAACAGCCGATGGAATCAGCGAATGATCCACGGTGGTCGGGTTGCCCTTAAAAATAGTTTCGACAAAGGCCATGCCTTCGCGAATGGCGACAGGGGTCAGGTTCACGCGGTCGGTCACGTCCCCGATGGCATAAATCGACGGCACAGCCGTCTGGCTGTAGTCATCCACGATAATCTCTCCGCGCCTGCCAAGTTTCACGCCAACGTCTTCCAGCCCCATGTCGTGGGAATTCGGATTGCGCCCGGTAGCGAACAAGACAACGTCGAACACTTTTTCCTGCCCGGTCGTCGATTTCACCCAGACGGGCTGCCCTGCGCTGTCACTGCCCGCGCGTCTTGACGACAAATCTGACACATCCTGCGCCGAGGCCCCCATTGCCGCATCAGAGGCAGTTGGGCCTGACGTCATTGCGTGGTCTTCATCCGCAGGGCCCATGTCCATAATGTTGGTCCCGACGTGCAGGTCGATGCCTTTTTCGCGCATCATTTCGGCCACAAGACCACGGGCCTCATCATCGAAACCTCGCAGGATTTGCGCGCCGCGGTAGTACTGCGTGACCTCAACCCCAAGACCGTTGAAAATGCCTGCAAATTCACACGCAATATAGCCGCCGCCCACGATTAAAATAGACTTGGGCAGCGCGTCGAGGTGGAAAATATCATCCGACACAATGCCCATATGCGCATTGCGCTGTTCAGGCCGCACCGGATGCCCCCCGGTCGCGATCAGGATATGCTTGGCTGAAAACGTCTGCCCCGTGGACAGCGTAACCTCATGCGGGCCGGCGATCCGGGCGCGCGCGTCATAGGCATCCACATTGGAGCCTTTGAGCAGGTTTCGGTACACCTGTTCGAGCCGGTCCAGTTCACTGGTCAACCTGCCGTGAAACGACGACCAGTCGAAAGGTCCGTTGGTCAAATCCCAGCCATAGCCTGCGGCATCCTCGACCACGCAGGCATATTCGCTGGCAAATACCATTAGTTTTTTGGGCACGCAGCCCCGGATCACGCAGGTGCCGCCGTAGCGGTCATCTTCTGCAATGGCCACTTTGGCGCCTGTCTCTCCTGCGGCCACACGCGCCGCGCGCACGCCTCCTGATCCCCCTCCAATTACAAACAGATCATAGTCAAAGTCGCTCATGGCAGGGCCTTTCTGGTAATTTGGTCGGTGAGAACATAAAGGTTGGCCGCCGGATTACCAGACCAACCGGGCGCGCCGCCGGTCAGCTTAGCCTTGGGTGTCTGCAAACAGGTTCTGCGGCACGTTGCTCTTTGCCCCATCCTGCGGCGTATCAGTCGGCAGGTCGCGGACTTCGGTGCGACCATCCTCATGTCCGACGATCACCATATCGCACACATCAATGAACAGACCGTTGTCTACCACACCGGCAAGCTGGTTGAGCACAATCGCCACCTGTCGTGGGTTGGCAATCCGCCCCAGATGCAGGTCCAGGATGTGATTGCCTTCGTCGGTGACAAACGGCGCGCCGCCCTGCATCCGCTGCGTGATTTCGTGACCCGAGACGTCCAGCGAGCTAAGGGTGTCTTTCAAAAGCCTTTTCGTCGTCTCCAACCCAAAGCCGAAAACTTCGATGGGCAACGGAAATTGTCCCAGTGTTTCGACCGCCTTGCCCGCATCCGCGATCACAATCATCTCGTCAGAGGCGGTCGCCACTATTTTTTCGCGCAACAATGCCCCGCCGCCGCCTTTGATCAGGTTGAAGGCCGGGTCGAATTCGTCGGCACCATCAATCGTCAAATCCAACCATCCTGCCGCATCCAGCGTGGTGATGGCAATGCCTTCGGCGCGGGCCAGATCGGCTGTGCGTTCGGAGGTTGGCACGCCCGTGATCCGCACATTGTCCTCGCGTTGGCGACGCCCCAGTTCGCGCACCAGAAAAGCCGCCGTGGATCCGGTGCCCAAACCCACTTTCATCCCTGTCTCAACAAAGTCAGCCGCCCGGACGGCAGCTGCGTTTTTTGCGGTATCCTGTGGGGAAAGCTCGGGGGGCATCGTGATCTCCTATTCGGCGTCGGAGGCGCTTATAGGGCGATCCGCCAACCAGAGCGAGAGGCGATTGACCTCATGGGCGCAATTTCATCATACGCTGCAAAGTAGAAGCCAAAATGTCGTTTTCGCCACGCTTTTGCGCAGTTGATCCGCTATGACGCCCCTATGGAACCCTATGTGCTGCACTACGCGCCTGACAATGCCTCGCTCTGCGTCCGTCTCGCGCTGGAGGAGTTGAACCTGCCCTACTCCACTGCGCTTGTGGACAGACCGGCACAGGCGCACCGCAGCCCGGCGTATCTGGCGTTGAACCCCAACGGCTTGATCCCCGTGCTTGAAACGCCGCAAGGCGCGGTTTTTGAAACTGCCGCAATCCTGTTGTGGCTTGCCGACGTCCATCAGGCGCTGGCACCCGCCCCACAGGACCCGGCCCGTGCGCATTTTCTCAAATGGTTGTTTTTTCTGTCAAATACTCTGCATCCTGCATTGCGGCGACGGTTCCAGCCTGAAAAATACATCTGCAGTGATCAGCCCATGCAGCGTGCCTTGCAAGACGACACGCGCCGCCAGATCGCCGACTGCCTCGACACGCTGGAACGGGCCACGGACCTGCCAGCTCCTTTTTCTGTTTTTGATTGTTACCTCTGTCCGATGCTCAGATGGGCCAAAATCTATCCAACTGACACGACAAATGATTGGTTCGACCTGCAGCACTTTCCGCGCCTGCTTGAACGCGCGCAGATGTGTGAGCCGCGTGCCTCCGTACAGAGCGCAGCACAGGCCGAAGGGCTCGGTCCAGCCCCGTTCAGCAATCCACACCTCCCATCAACCCCAATTGGAAGCGCTACCCGATGTTTCTTTCTGTATTTGATATGTTCAAGGTCGGTATTGGCCCCTCGTCCTCGCATACGATGGGCCCAATGGTGGCGGCTGCGCAGTTTCTCGACATGATGCGCGCCTCTCCCTTTCAGTTTCACGGCCTGCGCGCCTCGTTGCATGGATCACTGGCCTTTACCGGGGTCGGGCACGCCACGGACCGCGCAACGATTCTGGGGCTTGCGGGCTTCGTGCCGGATACGTACGACGCTGAAAAAGCAGACGCTGCTCTGTCGCTTATTTTCGAGCAAAAGGAGGTCTGCCCGCAGGACATGCCCGCCCTGCGCTTTGATCCGAAACAGGATTTGATCTTTGACTACGACCATCCGCTGCCGGGCCATGCCAACGGCATGATGCTGATGGCGCTGGATGCGCAGGGCGATGTGGCCTTGCAGGAAACCTTCTATTCCATCGGCGGCGGTTTCGTGATGACAGAGGCAGAATTGACCGCTGGCCGCGACACGGATGAAGGGGCAGCGGTTCCTTTTCCTTTCAAATCTGCAGCCGAAATGCTGGAGATGTCCGCACGGTCGGGCAAATCAATTGCAGAAATGAAACGTTCAAATGAGTTATCCCGAGGCGGTGCTCAGAAACTCAAATCTGGCACGCAACGGCTCTGGCAGGTGATGAACGACTGCATCAATCGCGGGCTGGAAACCGAAGGCATCCTGCCCGGTGGGTTGAATGTAAAGCGCCGCGCCAAAGGCATTCATGACAAGCTGCTGGCCGAACGCGGCATGAACCTCTCAGCCCCGCACACGATCAATGACTGGATGAGCGTCTACGCCATGGCCGTGAACGAGGAAAACGCAGCCGGCGGGCAGGTCGTCACGGCGCCCACCAACGGCGCGGCGGGCGTTCTGCCTGCAACCTTGCGCTACTATCTTGATCACGTCCCCGGCGCGTCAGAGGCGCATATAGAAGACTTTCTGCTGACCGCCGCCGCCATTGGCGGCTTGGTGAAATTCAACGCGTCGATCTCAGGTGCTGAGGCGGGATGTCAGGCCGAGGTGGGCTCTGCTGCTGCCATGGCCGCAGCCGGGCTCTGTGCCGTGATGGGCGGCACGCCGCAACAGATCGAAAACGCCGCCGAAATCGCGCTGGAGCACCACCTTGGGATGACCTGTGACCCGGTCAAAGGGCTGGTACAGGTCCCCTGCATCGAACGGAACGGGCTTGGTGCGATCAAGGCCGTTTCTGCGGCTTCTTTGTCGCTGCGCGGCGATGGCACCCATTTTGTGCCGCTGGATGCCTGTATCGAAACCATGCGACAAACCGGCGAAGACATGTCGGAAAAGTATAAAGAAACAGCATTGGGCGGTTTGGCCGTCAATGTGCCCAATTGTTGATCAGACCTGACCGGTTTTGACTGCTTGCAAATGCAGCATGGCGCTTCTAGCGTATTCGCCATGGCTCAGGATAAACCCTTGTTGGGCATTATGTTAATGCTCGCGTTTTGCTTTCTCGCGCCTTTCGGGGACGCGATTGCAAAAATATTGGGCCAAACCGTCCCTGTCGGACAATTGGTGCTGTTTCGCTTTGCGGTACAGGCCGTGCTGCTGGTGCCGTTGATCTGGCTCACGGGCCGGGTCTGGCGCATGTCCGGGCGGGTATTCCGGCTGACCATCCTCAGGACCATCCTGCACATTCTGGGGATTGGTGCGATGGTCACGGCGCTAAAGTACCTGCCGCTGGCAGATGCGATTGCGATCGTCTTTGTGATGCCCTTCATCATGCTCTTGCTGGGGCACTTTTTTCTGGGCGAAGAGGTGGGAATTCGCAGGATTGTCGCCTGTTCTGTGGGTTTTGTTGGAACGCTGCTGGTGGTTCAACCAAGCTTTGTCAACGTGGGCTGGCCTGCTTTGCTGCCCGTTGCGGTCGCGGTGAACTTTGCGCTTTTCATGCTGGTAACCCGCCAGATTGCCAAGGAAACCGATCCGATCAGCCTGCAAGGGGTCAGCGGCGTGATGGCTGTCATCATAATGGCTCCCATTCTTTGGGTGTTTGAGGGCGGACTTGGCGGCGAACTTCGCGTGATTGCGGTTACAGATTTTGAACTGTTGCTGCTTTTTGGAATTGGCATTCTGGGCACGGTCGCCCACCTGTTGATGACATGGTCGCTGCGGTTCGCGCCCTCTGCCACGGTGGCCCCGATGCAGTACCTCGAAATACCCTTTGCCACGATCCTTGGCTTTATCATCTTTGGTGATTTGCCAAACTCGGTCGCGGCTCTGGGCATTCTGATTACGATGGCGGCCGGTCTTTATATTGTGCTGCGCGAGCGCTCCATTGCGCGGGCCGTGGCGGCAGCGCCACCAGTGCCTTAAGCGCCAGATCAAGGCAGTCGCGCGGCAGGAAACACAGCATCACAGGCGCATCCATTTCCAGCGTCACCGGCCCCACGGCGCGGTTCGACGTACCGCTGCGCACGCCGGGGGAAAAAGCCAGCCCGTCGATGGGCCATTCCAGCCCTGTAGAACGCCCGGTCACGGGCCCCATCGGGAAAAGCGACACACGGGTGTCCGCCGCAAGGTCCAGACTGATCCGAGGCGGGCACAAAAACACCACGTCTTCGGCGGCCAGCAACAGGCAAGGCTGATGCGCGCGCGCCACCATCGTATGCAAAACACCCATCTGATGGTCCAGCCGCCCGCCTGAAAACCCAACAGCCAGAACACAGGGCGACTGCACGTGGCGCAGGGCCTTGTCAAAATCAGTGCTGTCCTGCTCTGCAATATGATGCACACGCGCAGGTGCGGCCCTGGCCATCACGTCAGGGCGAATACTGTCCATATCGCCAATGATCGCCTCTGGAATCAGGTCGTTGTCAAAGGCAGCATTTGCGCCCCCGTCCGCCGCCAAAACACGGCTGCTGTGCATCAGCGCCACATTGAGGTCATTTTCATTCAAGACCCCGCCACCCAGAATAATCACTGGATCACAACTACTTATGACAGTTCCGTTCACCGAAGTTTAACGCCCTTGATTGACACTTGCCACAATGTTGCCACGAAATGATACCAAAATAACCACAGAATCGCGCCGCTTTGGTCTTGCCAGTTATGGTAAATATTTTGTTGAGATCTCCCAGAGGACAAGCATCCGAAGATGAACAAACACAAAATATTGACGGTATCTTATGGGGCATTTTCCTGCACGCTGGAAGGCTTCGATGACTCTTTTGACACGATGAAGGCCGTCGCGGATTACTTTCGCGATCTTGCGGCAGATGATCCACACTTCGGGGCAGAGCCCGCGCGCGCGCCCGCAGAAGGACAGACCATGATCGGGGATGGCAGCACATCCAAGTCAGCGGAAGAAGAGAAATGCCAGATCAACGCTGATCAGAACGCCTTTTCGCCCGCCGCACAGAACCTGACTCAAACCGAACAGCCAAGCGCTGCAAGCGACAAGATGGACTTGAAAACTAGTCAGCAGGTTGAAGGGCCGGAACAAGCTTTTTCTGCCTTTTTTGCGCAAAGTCCCTCTCTCCCTCCTTTGAACGATGCAGAAGAGGACGCGGCCTACGACGTCATGGCGGACACCAAGGCGCCTCACGAAACGGTTGGTGATGCGCTGGCGACGGCTATCTCTTCCCAAAGTGGAGAGAGCATTGCAAAAAAGCTTGCACGCATGCGCGCTGTTGTCGGGCGCAGAGAAGATACATCCGCCCGTGTCCCCCTCGAAAGTGACGACGCCGCCACACCTTCACCAAAGGCAATGATCGGACCGGTTCTGCAACTGAAGGACACTGAAATGGTGTCCGGTGATCTTGGCGTATCGGATGAGCCGCCTTACCGGACGGACGCGCGCAATGAACCAACGGAAGATGAGACACGTGACGTCTCTGACAGCTCTGCCGCGCGGCAAACACAGATGCCGGAGCCGGTTCAGACGAAACACGACCAACAGCACAACGATAGCGACGAAACCGACGACGACCTGAGCGCGCTTTTGCACCGGATTGAGGCGGAGAGCACGGCTTGTGATGACGAAGATACTGACGATGCGCATCTTGAAGAAGACGTAAATATCTTTGCAGAAGACCCATACATAGAGGGTGAAGCCCTTGAAATCGGGGATGTCTCAAAGTCAGATGAAGCATCAAATGTAGCTGTAGCACCAGCGCAAGAGAATGCGCGCGAACAGCAAAGCCCAACAGCGACGAGCCGTGCCGATGCCCCGACACAGGATGCGGCGCGCCTGATGAACGTGGACCGCACAGAACTCGACGCCACGATAGCAAAGGGCGATCTGGAAAAAGTCGACGATCCGGGCGTTGAAAACAATGATGCGCGCGCCGCGCAAAGACAGGACCAACGCATGCATTTGCCGGACATCGGCGCTGACAACGGCGGCGACATCAATATCTCGAGGCTTTTGGTTGAAGCAGAACAGCACATGGCGGAGCCCGAAGGGGCCACACGCCGCAGCGCTTTCGCCCATTTGCGCGCAGCCGTCGCGGCGCGCTTTGCAGACAAATCGATCTCTCGGGATCTTCGCGACAAAGAAGAAGAGAACACGCAAGCCTTCAAGAGTGATCTTGCAGAAGTCGTGCCCCCACGCCGCCCCGTTGCGTCTGGCGCGCGGAAAGACCAAACACCTCAGGACGGACGCCCTGCCCCGCTGAAACTTGTCGCCGAGCAGCGCGTCGATCCGGAAGACACAAAGGACGGCTCTGTTTCCGCGCGGCGGGTCGCAACGCCTGAAAACGACACCTTTGAAGGAGGAGGTGATTTTGAACTGTTTACAGCCAACATCGGCGCAAGCAAGCTGCCCGATGTGATGGAAGCGGCGGTGTCCTACCTGTCTTATGTCGAACGCTATGAGGCATTTTCGCGCCTGCAGGTGATGTCCCTTGTGCGCTTGGCAAAAGGACTAGACTTCAGCAGGGAAGACAGTCTGCGGTGTTTTGGCAAGCTGTTGCGCACAGGCAAGATCGTCAAAGTGCGGGGGGGCCGATTCAGGGCGACACAGTCTATCGGTTTCCAGCCCAATACCCGTGAAGCAGGCTAGAGGGTGAGCGCCTGATTAACGTGACGCCAAAGACGCCGGTGTCAGCTTTTCTCACCTTCCGCGTCTGTTTTGTCAGGATCGGCCTGTCCAACACCCTTGAAAACGGTGCGTAATGGAATAGCCCACAGCACCCCAAGACCGATATAGACGGCCAGTTCCACCCAGATGCTGGGACGTTCAAAAAGCGCCACGATGCTGACAGTAGAAACAATGTAGAGTGGCAAGCCAACCAGCAAAACAAGCAACGAAATCCGCCGTCGCGTCTTGTAACTCAAAGCCATGGAACAGTTTCACCTCACCAAATCAGTCTGCAAAAGGGTCCGTCACAAGAATCGTATCCTCCCGTTCCGGTGAGGTGGAAAGTAGGGCGACGGGACATTGAATCAACTCTTCGACCCGGCGCACATATTTGATCGCGTTTGCGGGCAAATCCGCCCAACGCCGTGCGCCTTCGGTTGATTCTGACCAGCCCGGCATTTCCTCATATACAGGGGTGCAGCGTGCCTGCGCATCCGCCGCCGTTGGCAAAACATCAATGGTTTCGCCATCCAGCGTATAGCCCACACAGATCTTGAGCGTCTCAAAGCCGTCCAGAACGTCAAGCTTTGTCAGGGCGATCCCATTGACGCCAGAGGTTGCGCAGGTTTGCCGCACAAGGACTGCATCAAACCAGCCACAGCGGCGTTTGCGACCTGTGACTGTGCCGAATTCGTGCCCACGCTCGCCCAGACGCTGGCCATCTGCATCGTCAAGTTCTGCAGGGAACGGGCCTTCGCCCACGCGCGTCGTATAGGCCTTCACAATCCCCAGCACGAAATCGATGGCGCCCGGGCCGATGCCCGTACCGGTCGCAGCCTGTCCGGCAATCACGTTGGACGACGTTACAAAGGGGTACGTTCCGAAATCAATATCCAGCAGCGCCCCTTGCGCGCCTTCAAACAAGATACGCTTGCCGCCTTTGCGCTTGTCGCTCAGCACTTTCCACACAGGCGCTGCGTATTCCAGCACCACGGGGGCGATCTGCTGCAACTGTTCGAGCAGAGCGGCACGGTCGACCGGCTCCAGACCCAAGCCGCGACGTAGGGCGTCGTGGTGCACCAACGCGCGATCCACGCGCAACTCCAGTGTTGCCGGATCAGCCAGATCCGCCACGCGCACGGAACGTCGGCCTACTTTATCCTCATACGCAGGACCAATCCCGCGCCCGGTCGTGCCAATCTTGGCCACTGAATTCTGCGCCTCGCGCGCGCGATCCAGTTCCCCATGGATGGGCAGGATCAGCGGCGTGTTTTCAGCAATCATCAGCGTTTCAGGCGTAATCTCAACGCCTTGGCCGCGCAATCCTTTGATTTCATTCTCAAGATGCCAGGGATCAAGCACAACACCGTTGCCGATGACCGACAGCTTTCCGCCCCGCACAATGCCTGAGGGCAGCAGGCTGAGCTTGTAGACCTCACCGTCAATGACCAGCGTATGGCCCGCATTATGCCCGCCCTGAAACCGGGCGATCACATCCGCACGTTCTGAAAGCCAGTCGACAATCTTGCCTTTGCCCTCGTCACCCCACTGGGCTCCGACAACTACCACATTGGCCATGCTGTATCCTTCCGGTTTTGCTCAACCCGCGACCGTATAGCGACGCACAGGCCCGCGCGAAACCGAAAAAACGCCTCCAGACGCTCTCCAGCGTTTGATTTCCCCCCATCACCCGCGATAACAGGGCCACGACATCCCTGATTGAGGCACATATGAGCTTTTTGACACGCTGGGCGTTCGCGTTCCTTTTGGTGGCTGCAACGTTCAACCCAACACAATTCAACTACCTGCGATGGGTTTTCGCCCATGGCGCGCAAAATCTGTCCGTCGCCGTGCTGATCGGGTTGGTGCTGGCGGTGGGCTACATCATTTACCTGCGCGCAACGCTCCGCTCTATTGGGACGGGTGGCATGATGCTTGTACTGGCTCTAATCGGTGCGCTGGTCTGGGTGCTCTATGATTTCGGTCTCTTGCGGCTCGAGAATCAAGGGGTGACGGTCTGGCTGGCGGTGGTGTCACTGTCACTGGTGCTGGGCGTGGGCTTAAGTTGGAGCCACATCCGCCGCGCCTTGTCCGGTCAATCCGATGTAGACGATATCGACGAATAGGAGGCTTTCCATGACCACCAACCGGCCTGACAGCTTTGAGAAGTTCTATTTCACCAAGGTCGCAACCGGCGAAGGCTGCGGTTGTGCTGAGCGCGTGATCGACGTGCATGAATTCAACAGTCTGGCAGGCAACAGGCGCCCGCGTCTGAAATGGTGGCCGCGCAAAGGATCCTTGCGGCGATTCATGAACAAAGCGGGGCTGACCTCGCGCCCGAAACGCTAGGTACCCAAGGAAACCGGATGTCCGTGCGGCGTCACAAGGTAGGCGTCCCGCCACGCCTGCGTGAGTTTGGACATTTCTTCTTTTTCCGCGATGCCTTGCGTTGCAATGAGCGCCTCCAAAGTGTCGAGCCACGCCGCAAAGTAGTTATCGCCGCCGTCCAGTTCGTGATGCAAACCGCGCTGAGCGAGGGACTGGCCAAACGCCTCTGTCCACTCTGACCACACAAAATGCCCTGCCTCGTTCAACGCGACGGTCAGTGCAAAGAGTTGCGCATGCCAGGGCGCTGCAAAAACAGGGTCAGGTCTGCTCATGCGGGTGCCAGATAGCTTTGCCACAAATCCAGCACGACCTCGTCGCAGCCATGCTCAGGCTGAGCCCACAAGGCGCTCGCCGGAAATGCCACCGCATAAAGCGGCTCCGGTGCGTCCCCAAGGCCATGCGCCGCGCTGTCTGGCAGAACGTGATGACCGTGCACGCGCAAAATCCGCCCGCGTACCCCTGCGGCGTAGGCCGGAAGGCGCGTGTGCCCGCCTTTTTGCGCTATGTTTTCAGGTTGTCTGCGTGTCATCACGGTGTCACCAACGGTGAACACAACAGCTACCTGTGGATCACGGTCAGCAGGGCCGCCCTGTGCCAGCACCTCCGCGACCTTTTCGGCCTGCAACGCCCGTTCGGCCAAGGGGCTTTGGGTGGGCGTGGCCCCTTGCAACTCGGCCCGGGTCACAACGCCTTTTGCCAACAGCAAGTCCGCCAGCCCCGCCATCCATTTTTCATAGTAGGAAAAGCGCGCATAATCCTTTGGTGACAGGCTTTCGCGGGCGTGCCGTGAGGTGTCGATATTCCATTGCCCCAACGCGCCGCAGGCAAGGGTCATTGCCAGCGCGCGCTTGTGCCAGTCTTCTGCAAAGATGTGATCTTCGGGCTCTGGCACCACCGGGCCATCGCCAAAACGCCCGCCCATGTCGTGCACGCGGGTCATGGTGCCGCCACCAGATCAGTTCCGATCATGCTGTCACGGCTCACAAGGGCGGCAAGCGCCTCTTCGTCCAGGTCTTCGGTGCCTTCGGGGCGTTGCGGCAGGACAAGATACCGCACCTCAGCGGTCGAATCCCACACACGCACAGCAGTACCTTCCGGCAAGGTCACGCCAAATTCCTGCAGCACGATACGCGGTTCGCGGACGGCCCGGGCGCGATAGGCGTCAGATTTGTACCACCCCGGCGGGATGCCAAGCAAAGGCCACGGATAGCAACTGCACAGAGTGCAAACGACCATGTTGTGCAACTCGGGCGTATTTTCCACGACGACCATATGCTCACCCTGACGTCCGTAGTAGCCCAGTTCAGCCACGGTTCTGGTTGCGTCTTCCATCAGTGCGGCCTTGAATTGCGGGTCTGTCCACGCTTTGGCCACCACCCGCGCGCCATTGCGCGGGCCGATCCGATGCTCGTAGGTGTCGATGATTTCATCAAGTGCTGCACGCTGGATCAGGCCTTTAGCCTCAAGAAGCGTCTCTAGCGCTTTCACACGCAGCGCGGGTTCCGGGGGCAATAAACTGTGCGGGTGATCTGGATCATCATGGGGCATGCGCCAAGCATGCACGGCCCACCCCATCACTGTCCAGCCTTTTGCAAACCGGCGTGCGGCAGTTGCAAAGCCGCACCGCAGCACGCCTAAGGCAAGGATTTCACGGCGAAACAACCGGGTCCGAATCTTTGCAAACTGTGCTATACTGATCCAAAGCCGACCTGTATCGCCTCATTTCCAGGAAAACCCTCTTAAGGTAGATATGCGAGACAGTAGCTTTTTCAGACCGTCGCGCACCCCGCGACGGTCTTCATTGTTGAAAGAGGCAGCCATTCCTCCCTTGCGGGACGCGGTAAACTTGCCTAGATAGCCCGGGTATCGTTCCGCACACGTCAGGTATTCATGGAAAACGTCGTTCTCATCATCCACCTTCTGCTGGCTTTGAGCCTTATCGCGGTTGTGCTTCTTCAGCGGTCTGAAGGTGGCGGGCTTGGCATGGGCGGCGGCGGTGGCGGTGCCATGACCGGACGGGCGGCAGCGACCGCCTTGGGCAAGCTCACGTGGCTGTTGGCCATTGCATTTATCTGTACCTCGATGACGCTGACGATCTTCGCGGCTGAAAGAGCGTCCGGCTCCTCTGTGGTTGACCGGCTCGGCGTGACGCCGCCTGCGCTGAACCAAGCAGAGACGCCCGCCATACCCGACGGTGACCTGTTGCTGCCCCCCGGCACCGACGACAACGCGCCGCTGGTCCCGACCATCGACTGACCACCCTACAATACCTTGAGAATTTGCCTGATCGTGCAACAGCATGTTGATGTGGCCCTTGTCACCGCATGGCGAATCCTGATACACTTAAATCCCGTGGTGTTGTGAATAATCGCACACTGTGACGACGCGAGTGTTGTTACCGAAATACGCACGACGGGAGCCTTTCAACCCATGGCACGCTATATCTTCATCACCGGCGGTGTGGTCTCCAGTCTGGGAAAAGGCCTTGCCTCTGCCGCCCTTGGCGCTTTGCTGCAGGCTCGTGGTTTTTCGGTGCGGCTCAGAAAACTCGACCCCTATCTGAACGTGGACCCCGGCACGATGTCGCCCTTTGAGCATGGTGAGGTCTTTGTCACTGATGACGGGGCGGAAACCGATCTGGACCTTGGCCACTATGAAAGGTTCACCGGCGTAGCAGCGCGACAGACCGATTCCGTCTCGTCCGGGCGCATCTACTCAAACGTGCTCGAGAAAGAGCGGCGCGGCGACTATCTCGGCAAGACCATTCAGGTCATCCCGCATGTCACAAATGAGATAAAAGACTTTCTTGCCGTCGGCGGCGACGAGGTCGACTTCATGCTGTGCGAGATCGGCGGCACCGTTGGCGATATCGAAGGGCTGCCCTTTTTTGAAGCCATTCGCCAGTTTGCCCATGACAAACCCAGAGGTCAGTGCATTTTCATGCATCTGACGCTGCTGCCCTACCTTGCGGCGTCGGGTGAATTGAAAACGAAGCCGACCCAGCACTCTGTGAAGGAATTGCAATCCATCGGGATCGCGCCGGACATTCTGGTGTGCCGGTCCGAACAGCCTATTCCCGAAAAAGGGCGCGAAAAGATCGCACTTTTCTGCAATGTCCGCAAAGAGGCCGTTGTGGCGGCCTATGACCTCAAGACGATCTACGACGCGCCGCTTGCCTACCACGAACAGGGGCTGGATCAGGCGGTGCTGGATGCGTTTCAGATATCGCCCGCGCCCCGCCCTGACCTGACCGTCTGGCACGACGTGTCCGACCGCGTGCACAACCCTGAAGGGGAGGTGCGCGTCGCGATCGTCGGAAAATACACGCAACTGGAAGACGCCTATAAATCCATCGCCGAGGCCCTGACCCATGGCGGCATGGCCAACCGGGTCAAGGTGCACATCGAATGGGTGGATGCCGAAACCTTCGACAAGGAAGACGTGGCGCCGCAGCTTGAGGGCTACCATGCTATTCTGGTGCCCGGCGGCTTTGGCGAACGCGGCACGGAAGGCAAAATCAAGGCCGCTGAATTCGCGCGCACGCGCAAAGTTCCCTATCTGGGGATTTGTCTGGGCATGCAAATGGCCGTCATCGAAGCCGCGCGGAACGCAGCCGGCATCAACACCGCAGGATCAGAGGAATTTGACCACGAAGCTGGCAAAAAGCGTTTTGAACCGGTAGTTTATCACCTCAAGGAATGGGTGCAGGGCAACGCAAAGGTTTCGCGCAAGGTTGGTGACGACAAAGGCGGCACCATGCGGCTGGGGTCTTATGACGCGGTGCTGAGCGCCGGATCAAAGGTGGCGGATGTCTATGGGACAACCGCAATCGATGAGCGGCACCGCCATCGCTACGAAGTGGACATCAAGTACCGCGCGCAGCTTGAAGAGGCCGGTTTGCGGTTCTCAGGCATGTCGCCTGACGGCAAATTGCCCGAGATCGTGGAGTGGCCGGACCATCCGTGGTTCATCGGCGTGCAGTTTCACCCCGAGCTTAAGTCCAAACCCTTCGCGCCTCATCCGCTTTTTGCTGATTTCGTGCGGGCCGCCAAG
Source organism: Roseobacter sp. (assembly GCA_045106135.1). GTDB lineage: Bacteria > Pseudomonadota > Alphaproteobacteria > Rhodobacterales > Rhodobacteraceae > Roseobacter. The sequence continues at coordinate 74,330 of JBGCEG010000018.1, forward strand.
GACATCAGCCGCCTCGTTTAAGTCAAACGGCTCATCACGCCGTGGCAGCACCATACGCGCGCGCAGCCACCTCAGCCATTGCGCCCTGCCCCAATTGCAGGCATTCGGACCCTATGCTGAGCTACCAACATATCTATCACGCTGGCAACCTCGCCGATGTGCACAAACACGCGCTGCTTTCCTGCGTGCTCAGCTATCTGACGCGCAAAGACAAACCGCTGACCTACATCGAAACCCACGCCGGACGCGGCCTTTATGACCTGACGGATGCGGAGGCGCAAAAAACCGGTGAAGCGCAGGCGGGCGTTCTGCGGCTGTTATCCCACTTTGAGGCCGATCACCCCTACCCCCAAGCGGTGCAAAGCGTGCGTGAAAAACATGGCCCCAACGCCTATCCGGGGTCGCCGATGATCGCCACTGAGGTGCTCAGACCGGACGACGTCATTCATCTTGCCGAACTGCACCCGGCAGAGGCGCAGGCGCTGGCGCGCCACATGACCGGCACCACCGCCAAAGTGCACAAACAAAACGGCTTTAATCTGGCCCATGCCATGACGCCGCCGCAGCCCAGACGCGGGGTGATGCTGATTGATCCAAGCTACGAGATCAAAACCGACTACAGCGACATCCCCCGGCACATCACCAAGCTGGCAAGGGCGTGGAATGTCGGGATCATCATGCTTTGGTATCCCATTCTCTTTGATCAGCGGCAAAAACCCATGGTCGCGGCTATCAGGGCTGCGCATGACACGGCGATGTGCCATGAAATTCGGTTCCCCCCCGCGCGCAAAGGGCACGGCATGGTGGGGTCCGGCATGTTTGTTATCCGCCCAACCTTCGGGCTGGAGGCGGAGATTAATCGCCTTGATGCCGCGTTCGGCGCGTTGGACAAACGCGAAGGCTAGGCAGAACGGCAGGTCCGTGCCAGACTGTCGCCATGCGGTTTTGGGTTCTGTTTCTGCTTTTTATCGGCTCCAGCGCGCGGGCCGAATGCGACGCGCCCGTTTGCCTGATTGATCCGGACAGCCTCGTGCTGAGCCGGATCATCACCTTCGACAACGCGCATGCAGGATATGGCCCGGGCCAACCTGTGCGGGATTTGCTGGTGCTGGATGGTGCTTCGTTCGGCGAACGGTTTGCGGGCCAGACCATCACAGCCGACGGAAATCACGACAAAGTTTCCGGCCGGCCCCTGCCACCGCTCACCTTGATGCCGGGCGTCAAAGGTCAGAACCTGTCTGTTGTGTATTTTGGCGGGAACAATGTGCTGAATGGCTACGGCGTTGCAGGCTTTCCACGGCGACATGCGCAGGGGGAAGGGGCCATTGCCTTTGCTTTTGAAAACGATCAGAGCGCGCTTGCGTTTCACATCCGCGGTGGTGAGGCCGGTACAGTGCAGGTGATGTTCTTGCGGCGCGACGCGAGCATTATCCATCAGATGATCCTGCCGCCTGCGGGGGAGCATGCCTTTGGATTTGTGAGGCAGGAAAATATTGATGACATCGCCGGTGTTGTGATTACAAATGTCGACCCAGAAGGGTTGGCGATCGACAACCTGCGCTTTGGCAGACCCCCGAACCTGAGCTGACACCATGCTGCACAAACTTTTCCCCCGCCTTGCAAAAACTGCGCCGCCACTGCCGCAGCCGAATGCGCAACTGGCCCTTGGCGCTTTGCTGGTGCGCATCGCCCTTGCCGACCGGGACTATCAGGTCACCGAGGTCAGCCAGATCGACAAGGTGCTGGCCGCCACGTTCAACCTCAAGCCTCTGGAAGCCGCCAAGTTGCGCGCCGCCAGCGAGGCACTGGAGCGCCACGCGCCCGGCACGCCGGAATTCGCAACCCTGTTGCGCAGCGAAGTTCCCTACGAGGATCGGGTCAGGCTCGCGGATGCGATGTGGTCAATCGCGCTTGCGGATGGCACAAAGGACGCATCCGAAGAAGAGCTGTTGCTGGCAACAGAAGCTGCTTTGGGGTTGAGTGACGAAGACATTGCTGCCGTAAGGGAACGCGCACTAAAGACGAACTGAGATTGGCAGCCCATTAAAAACAGGATTATATCCGCGCCATGTTTGCAGATTTTCTAAAACGGCTGACCCAGCCGGAACCCGCTGAATTGCCTGACGAAGACGCGCGCCTTGCGCTGACGGCATTGCTTGTGCGCATTGCCCGGGCGGACAATGACTATTCGGATCACGAAAAAGACCGGATCGATCAGATCACCGCCAAAAGATACGGCTTGGGGCCGGGCGCCACCAGCGCGCTGCGCACCGAAGCAGAGGCCTTGGAGGCAGAGGCCCCCGACACTGTCCGCTTTACCCGCGCGATCAAGGATGCGGTCCCCTATGAGGAGCGCTGCGCCGTGGTCAAATCCATGTGGGCCGTGGTGCTGGCGGACGGCGCGCGTGCGCAGGAAGAAGACGCACTGGTGCGGATGGCGAGCAATTTTCTGGGCGTCAGCGACCGGGATTCCGCCATAGCCCGGCAAGAGGTAGACGACGGCACATGAGCGCCAGCCTGCCGATGTACGACACGGCCATGACACGGGCCGCAAACGACCGGTTCTGGCAGCTGATCAGAACGTCATTGGGCTTTGGTCCCTTACGGCTCGACCGCAGTACAGACCCTTGGGATCTGTGGCGCGCGCCGGATCTTTTGTTTTCGCAGACCTGTGGCCTGCCCTACCGGACAGAGTTGCGCGACCTTGTCACCCTGATCGGCACGCCGGATTACGGGTTGCCGGACTGCCCGCCGGGATACTACCGGTCGGTGATCGTGGTGCGCCGCAATGACCGTCGCACCGCGCTTGCCGACTTTGCAGGCGCGCGGCTGGCACGAAATGACATACGGTCCCAATCCGGTTGGGCAGCCCTTGAGGCCCATTTGCAAGAAAGCGGCGCAGGTTTCTCCTTTTCGGACAATGTGGATACAACCGGCAGCCATGCAGCCTCCGCGCAGGCTGTGTTGGACCGGCGTGCAGACCTCGCGGCGCTGGACGCGGTAACATGGGCAGAGCTGAAAAAGGCACAGGCCTCGATGGACGGGTTGCGCGTCTTGTGCAAAACACGACCCACGCCCGGCCTGCCCTTCATCACCGCAAAAGCGCGAGACCCGAAGTCCATCACCGTCGCCGTTTCAGCAGCGATCCAAGGCTTGCCTGAGGCGGATCGCCGCAAACTGATGCTCAAGGGGCTCGTGCAAATTCCGGCATCGGCCTATTTGGCAGAGCCGGTGCCTGCCTGAGTAGCACAATGCGCTGGTTGACGCTGCGGCAGATGTGCGACAGGACATTGCGGATTGCAAAACAAGCTAAACTGCCGCCTTATAGCGGCTGGAATAGACACATGGGCCGCAAACAGTGAGCACTCAACCACCGGTTATAGAGATCACCGATCTTCACAAAGCCTATGGCGCGCTTGAAGTGCTCAAGGGTGTGAGCCTGTCTGCCCCGAAGGGCCATGTCATCTCTTTGATCGGCTCGTCCGGGTCCGGCAAATCCACGCTTTTGAGGTGCTGCAACCTGCTTGAGGACAGCCAGCAAGGCGACATCCGCTTCAAGGGTGAACAGATGCAGTGGAAAGGCGAAGGTCACAACAGACGGCCTTCGGACACGGCACAGGTGCTGCGCATCCGCACAAACCTCAGCATGGTGTTTCAGCAGTTCAATCTGTGGGCGCATATGACGATTTTGCAGAACGTGATGGAAGCACCGCTCACGGTGATGAAACGGGACCGCGCCGAGGTTGAACAAGCCGCGCGCGGGTATCTGGACAAAGTGGGCATCGGCGACAAATGCGACGTCTACCCGGCCCAATTGTCCGGGGGGCAACAGCAACGCGCCGCGATTGCGCGCGGCCTGTGCATGGAACCCGAGGCGCTGCTGTTTGATGAACCCACCTCAGCGCTTGATCCTGAACTGGAACAGGAGGTGGTGCGCGTCATCAAAGACCTTGCCGCCGAAGGGCGCACCATGCTGATTGTCACACACGATATGAAACTAGCGGCTGATGTGTCTGATCACGTGATCTTTCTGCATCAGGGCCGCGTCGAAGAACAAGGGCCGCCCTCACAATTGTTTGGCGCGCCCAAATCGGAACGCCTGCGCGGGTTCCTCTCTGCAACCCACGCTGCGTAAAACAAACAAAAAAACGGGAGTACATCATGAAAACAATCCTCTTTGGCACTGTAGCACTGGCGATGGCTGCAACGACTGCGCTGGCAGATGGCCATGCCACGACCGTGCGCATGGGCACCGAAGGCGCCTACCCTCCGTATAACTTCATCAATGACGCGGGCGAAATCGACGGCTTCGAGCGTGAACTGGGCGATGAGCTTTGCCTGCGCGCAGAACTGACCTGCGAATGGGTCAAGAACGACTGGGACAGCATCATCCCCAACCTCGTTTCAGGCAACTATGACACCATCATCGCAGGTATGTCGATCACCGACGAGCGCGATGAAGTCATTGATTTCACACAGCATTATCTGCCGCCCAGCGCATCAGCCTACGTGGGCGCAGAGGCAGGTGCGGATATCGAAGGGGGTGTGGTTGCGGCGCAAACAGCCACGATCCAGGCAGGGTTCATCGCGGAATCCAACGCCGCACTGGTCGAATTTGCAACGCCTGAAGAAACCATCGCAGCCGTGCGCAACGGCGAAGCAGACGCCGTCTTTGCGGACAAGGATTTTCTCGCGGACATCGTCGAAGAATCCGGTGGTGAGTTGGTCTTTGTAGGCCCCGACGTTCCTCTGGGCGGCGGCAACGGCATGGGTCTGCGCGAAAGCGATACCGAGTTGAAAGACAAATTCAACGCAGCCATCACGTCGATGAAAGAAGACGGCACGCTGAACACCATGATCGTCAAATGGTTCGGCGACGACGCACAGACCTACTAAGGCACATTTGGGCAGGGACCTCCCTGCCCATTTTCATTTCCAGATATGTTCAGTTATTGCGAAGACCCTTCCGTTCTTGAAACGCTTGCGTGGCTGTCGTGTTACCTCACGACGGGCGGCCATATCACGTTTTACTATTCGTTTTTGAAGGTTCTGGGGTTGCTGGCGGTCACGGCCCCCATCGCACTGGCCTTCGGATTTTTTGGCGCGTGGTCGGCCCGCGCGCGTTTCTGGCCCGTATCGGCACTGGGCAAGTCCTACATCGCCATTGTGCGCGGCGTGCCCGACATCGCCTTTTTCCTCTTTTTCGTGATCGCGCTGGATCAGGGCATCGAATGGCTGCGGCATCAGGCGATCTGCCCCGACTGGACCGAAGCGATCCGGCAAGGTAACGACTTTCTTGTGTGCCCGGATGCAAAAATGCCACTGGGCCGCGCGCCGGAATGGGTGCATGGGCTCTATTCCTTTGCGCTGGCGGTCTTTACCTACGCCTTGGTGTTTGGGGCCTTTGCCGCCAACGTGCTGTTCGGGGCCATGCAATCGGTGCCCCGCACACAGCTTGAAACGGCTGAGGCCTACGGGATGTCGCAGCGCCAGACGTTCTGGCGCATTCTCGTGCCGCAGATGTGGGTCTATGCGCTGCCCGGCCTGTCGAACCTGTGGCAGGTGCTGATCAAGGCCACGCCGTTGCTGTTCCTGCTGGGGATCGAGGACGTGGTGTATTGGGCGCGCGAGCTGGGCGGCACCAAAACGTCGCGTTTTACCGACTATCCGCACGGCGACTGGCGGATGTGGTACTTCCTTGGACTGTTGGTGTTTTACCTGCTGATGACGTGGGGCTCTGAAAAGATCCTCAAGCGGCTGATGGTGCGTCTGACCCACGGGCAGGCCACCGCTGCGGGTGAAGCGCAAAGAAAGGCCGCCGCCACATGAGTTGCTGGCAAACCATACAGGACTACGCCTTCCGGTCATTGGGGTTTGGCGAACGGTTGCTGCCCCGCAGTGACTTTACCCTGTGCGAACACTTTACCCTGATCGGCTCCGGCATGATCTGGAACGTCTATTTTGGCCTGCTCGCCCTCGCGGCAGGCTTCTGTCTGGCCACAGCCGTCGCGTTGGGCAAGGCCTCGGACAAAACCGCCCTGCGGCTGCCATCGGAATGGTTCATCTTTCTCTTTCGCGGCTCACCGCTGTTTATTCAGTTCTTCTTTGCCTACTTCGTGTTTCTCAACCTCAAAGGTGTCCACCCTTTCTTTGACCCCTTCACGTCTGCGTGGCTGGGCGCGCTGGTTGTCTTGTTCCTGAACACGGCTGCCTACTCGGCCGAGATTTTCTACGGCGCTCTGCAATCCATACCCAAGGGCGATATGGAAGCGGCGGACGCCTATGGGCTGTCCGGCTGGGCAAAGTTCCGGCGGATCGTCTGGCCCACCATGCTTCGGCTTGCCTGGCCCTCCTACACCAATGAGGCGATCTTTCTGTTCCACGCCACAACGCTGGTCTTTTTCTCCAGCTTTCCCGCGCGGCAACAACGCGGGGATGCGCTGTACTACGCCAACTACTTTGCGGACAAGACGTTCAACCCCTTTGTCCCCTACCCGATCCTTGCCTTCTACTTCATCCTCCTGACGCTGGTGATCATCGGGTTTTTTGGCATCATCAACAAACGTCTCAACAAGCATCTGCCACAGGAGGCACGGGCGAAAATGCGGTTGCGCCCGAACCTGATCCGGTAGTATCGATAATTTGATCAAATTAGCGCGCCGCATTCCGCAAGGCGCCTCCATTTTGGTGACATATGAAAAACTGGCTCCGGAAGAACCCGCAGGTCCGCACCATCCGCGTGGCAGCCGCGGATTTAAATGGGCAGGCACGCGGCAAACGCATCCCATCGCGCAATGCACTGAGTATCGTAGAAGACGGCACGCGGTTTCCCATGTCCGTGCTGAACCTCGATATCTTAGGCGAAGACATCGACGACAGCCCGCTTGTGTTTGAAACCGGGGACCGGGACGGCGTGCTCAAACCCACAGAACGCGGCTTTATGCCGATGCCGTGGCTGGATGCACCGACAGCGCTTTTGCCGATCTGGATGTTTCACGAGGATGGCAAACCCTATGCGGGCGACCCGCGCCATGCGCTGAATGGGGTGCTGCAACGCTACCGCGACCGGGGGTTGAACCCGGTGTGCGGCATTGAGCTTGAATTCTTCTTGATTGACGATTCAGGTCGCACGCTACAGGTGCCGCCCTCCCCCCGGTCCGGAAAGCGCCGGGTTGCTGGTGAAATCCTCAGCTTGCGGGCGCTGGATCAGTTCGATGTGTTTTTTACCGACCTCTATGATGCCTGCGACGCGATGGATATTCCGGCAGATGCGGCGATTTCGGAATCCGGTCTGGGACAGTTCGAGATCAACATGCTGCACTGCGATGACGCGTTGCGTGCGGCAGATGACGCGTGGCTGTTCAAAATGCTGGTCAAAGGTATGGCGCGCAAACACGGGTTTGCCGCAAGTTTCATGGCCAAACCCTATGCGGATTATTCCGGGTCCGGGTTGCATGTGCATTTTTCGATCCTTGACCGCGATGGCCGCAACATCTTTGACAATGGCGGCCCCGAGGGCACCGCATTGCTGAAACATGCGGTGGCAGGGTGCCTGCAGGCGATGCCCGGTTCCGGCCTCATCTTTGCGCCCCACGCCAACAGTTTTGACAGGCTGGTGCCGGGCAACCATGCGCCAACGGGCGTGTCATGGGCCTATGAGAACCGCACATCCGCCCTGCGCATCCCATCAGGGGCCCCCGCCGCGCGCCGGATCGAACACCGTGTGGCCGGCGGGGACGTGAACCCCTATTTGCTGCTGGCCGCCATCCTCGGGGCTGCGCTCAACGGGCTTGAAGACGGTAAGGAACCGCCTGCGCCAATCATAGGCAACGCCTACACCGCCAACCTGCCACAAATCCCCGGCGACTGGACGACCGCCATAGACGCCTTCGAGGCCAGCCCCGAGATTGCCCGCATCCTGCCTGCGGACCTGATCCGCAACCTGATCCTCACAAAACGACAGGAATTGCACTATATGAAGGACCTCAGCCCCCAGGAACAGGTGGCGATCTATCTGGATACGGTGTGACATGAAAATTGGTATATTGATCACCGGGCACCCGCCCGAAACCCTGTTGGGTGGGGGCAGCTATGACGCCTACTTCGAAAGGCTTTTGGCTGGCCACGGGTTCTCCTTTGAGGGGTGGGCCGTTGTGGATGGGGTCTTTCCCCCCGATGTGCATGCCGCAGATGGCTGGCTGATCACCGGCTCAAAGCACGGCGCCTACGAAGCCCACGACTGGATACCGCCGCTCGAAGACTTCATCCGGCAGGCCTATGCCGCGCCCGTGCCCATGATCGGCGTGTGCTTTGGCCATCAGATCATCGCGCAGGCCATGGGAGGCCGGGTCGAGAAATTCGCAGGCGGCTGGTCGGTGGGCCGCACCGAATACACGGTGAACGGCGACGCCTGTGCCCTCAACGCATGGCATCAGGATCAGGTGGTCGACAAACCGCAGGGGGCGGATGTTTTCGCCAGCAGCGACTTTTGCGCATATGCAGGCTTGCGCTATGACAATCGGATCTGGACGATCCAGCCGCATCCCGAATACGACAGCGCCTTTATCGAAGGGCTGATCCGCGAGCGCGGCAAGGGGATTGTGCCCGACGATCTGCTCAGCACAGCGACCCGGAATCTGGACAGGCCGACAGACCGGATGGACGTTGCGAACACGATGGCCGGTTTTTTCAAAGAGGCAAGACCCTGATGTCGGATTGGAAGGAAAGACTGCCCGAGGCAGCAAAGGAATACCTGACTAACAGGCGCCTTGACGAAGTAGAATGCATCATCTCTGACCTGCCCGGCATTGCGCGCGGCAAGGCAGTCCCGGCCTCCAAGTTTGCCCGGCAGGATTACTTCCACCTCCCCGACAGCATCTTTTACCAGACCATTACCGGCGACTGGGGTGAAGCGGCAGGCGAGGAAGGGTTCATCGAAAAAGACATGATCCTGCGCCCGGACATGGAGACCGCCACAGCAGCCCCATGGACTGGCGACTGGACGCTGCAGGTGATCCATGATGCGTTTGACCGCGAGGGCGTGGCTGTGCCGTTCAGCCCGCGCAACGTGCTGAAACGGGTCTGCGCGCTTTATCACGCAAAAGGCTGGAAGCCGATCGTCGCCCCGGAAATGGAGTTCTTTCTGGTCGCGCGCAACATTGACCCCGCCCATGGCATTGAGCCGATGATGGGCCGGTCCGGCAGGCCAGCAGCCGCGCGGCAAGCCTATTCAATGACGGCGGTAGACGAATTCGGGCCGGTCATCGACGACATCTACGACTTTGCCGAAGCACAAGGGTTCGAGATCGACGGCATCACGCAGGAAGGCGGCGCAGGGCAGCTTGAAATCAACCTGTTGCACGGCGACCCGATCAAACTTGCGGATGAAGTGTTTTATTTCAAACGGCTGATCCGCGAGGCAGCACTCCGGCACGATTGCTTTGCCACGTTCATGGCCAAACCCATCGAACATGAACCCGGCAGCGCCATGCACATGCATCACTCCGTCCTCGACATGAAGACCGGGCAGAACATTTTCTCGGATCACGACGGCGCGGAAACGCCCGCCTTCCGACACTTTATTGCGGGTCTGCAGACGCATATGCCCGACGCGCTGGCCGTGATCGCGCCTTACGTGAATAGCTACCGCCGCTACGTCAAAGACCATGCGGCCCCGATCAATCTGGAATGGGGGCGCGACAACCGCACCACTGGCATCCGCATCCCGCTCTCCAGCCCAGACGCGCGCCGCGTGGAAAACCGCCTTGCGGGGATGGATTGCAACCCTTATCTGGGCATCGCCGCAAGCCTTGCCTGCGGGTATCTGGGCCTCACCCAAGGCGTAGAGCCCAAGCCGGAGTTCAAGGGCGATGCCTATGCCGGCGAAGGGGACATTCCGCGCGTTCTGGGCACGGCGCTGTCTTTGTTTGAAGAAGCGCACGGCCTGCACGAAGTGCTTGGACCGGAGTTTGCCCGGGTCTATGCCATCGTAAAGCGCGCCGAATATGATGAGTTTCTGGCCGTCATATCCCCTTGGGAACGGGAGCATCTGCTCCTGAACGTCTAAAGGGGCCAGCAGATGGACTTGCTGACAGCGAATGATCGCGCAGGCTGTTACCCGCCCAGTTGGTACGCCGCGACAACCCCTGCGCTTGAGCCATTCGAGCCCCTCGCAGGTGAGGTCCGCGCCGATGTCTGCGTCATTGGCGGCGGGTACACGGGCCTGTCTGCCGCGCTGCATCTGGCGCAAGCCGGACGCCGGGTGGTGCTGCTTGAGGCGCAGCGCATCGGCTTTGGTGCGTCGGGTCGCAACGGCGGTCAACTTGGCAGCGGGCAACGCCCCGACCAGACGCAGCTTGAAAAGTGGACCGGTCCTGAGGCGGCGCGAAAGCTCTGGGCTTTGGGGGAGGACGCCAAAGACCTTGTCAAAGGGCTGATTACCGAACATCAGATCGACTGCCACCTGAAACCCGGTGTGGCCTGGACCGGCTCAACCCTTGCAGAAGCGAGCGAGTTGCAAGACTACGCAGAGCATCTGCAAACGCGGTACGGCTATAACGCTATCGAACCCTTGGACGAGGCCGCCTGTCAGGCGCTGTGCCCATCCCCAGACTACAAGGGTGGTCTATTGGATAGGGGGGCCGCGCATCTGCACCCGCTGGCCTTTGTGCTGGGCTTGGCGCGCGCAAGCGGTGCCGCCGGGGTGCAGTTGCACGAAGGCAGCCGCGTCACCCGCATTGAGCCCGGCAAAGTGGTCGCCGTGCACACAGATCACGGCGTTGTGCGGGCAGATCATGTGGTTGTGGGGTGCAACGGATACCTGTCGGGCTTTGCGCCTGAAGTGACCGCCCGCGTGATGCCGATCAATAACTTCATCGTTGCGACGCAACCGCTGGGCGAGGAAGCGCACCGCGTGCTGACCCGCGATGTGGCGGTGGCAGACAGCAAGTTTGTGGTGAACTACTTTCGCCTAAGCCACGACAAACGACTGCTCTTTGGCGGCGGCGAAAGCTACGGCTACCGCTTTCCAGCGGACATCGCAGCGGTGGTGCGCAAGCCGCTCAGCATCGTGTTCCCGCATCTGCGCGATGTCCGCATCGACTACGCATGGGGGGGCACGTTGGGCATCACGATGAAACGGTTCCCCTATCTGGCCCGCCTTGCGCCCAACATCCTCAGCGCCTCGGGTTACTCCGGCCATGGGGTCGGCACGGCCACGCACGCAGGCCTGCTGATGGCCCGCGCCATCGAAGGCGACGACGACGGGTTTCAGACCATGGGCCTGATCCCAACACCCGCCTTTCCCGGCGGCACAAGCCTGCGTACGCCCCTGCTGGCCCTGGCGATGACATGGTACGCCCTGCGCGACAGGATCGGCGTTTAAAGCGTTTCGATTTTAATTTGAGACATCGCTCATCACTTTTCGCGTTCGACCAAAGGGAGAGGCCGCGAACAAGGGATTCAACTATAAATCGAAACGCTCTAGGCCCTGTCATAAATATTTGTCTTGGCGGAAAGGGCTCTTTGATTTAGAAAACCGAAAATCTAGATTAAGGAAAACCGAAGATGAAATTGCCAGATATGCACACGGCCGAACCTATTCCCGAAACCGCGCGCGCCGAAATTGAGCGCCTTTTGCAAAGCGGCGATCTTTTTCGGTACACAGCCGCCGCCGGCGCGCCGGTCTCGCTGCTCGAAAGTGAATTCGCGCAGATGATGGGCAGCAAATACGCTCTGGCGGTGTCGTCCTGCTCTGCCGCGCTGTTTTTATCCCTGAAAGCTCTGGGGTTGCGCGAAAAAGCCCGCGTGCTGATCCCCGGTTTCACCTTTGCCGCCGTGCCATCTTCTGTTGTGCATGCAGATTGCGTCCCGGTTTTGTGCGAAGTCGGGCAGAACTACCGGATCGATATGGACGACTTCGCGCTAAAGCTCCAAAGCGGGGTCGACGCCGTTATCGTCAGCCATATGCGCGGCCACACCTCCGACATGGACGCCATCATGCGCCTGTGCGATGCGGCAGGTATTCCCGTGATCGAAGACGCGGCGCATTCGCTCGGCACGCTCTGGCGCGGTAAAAAGATCGGCACACTCGGGCGGGTTGGCTGTTTTTCGTTCCAGTCCTACAAAATGGTGAATGCAGGCGAAGGGGGCATCCTGATCACGGATGACGCCGACCTTGTTGCGCGGGCCATCATTATGTCGGGCGCGTATGAACACAACTGGAAGAAGCATCCCGTCTTGCAGGCGGCCTTTGCGCGCTGGCAAAACAAGCTGCCGCTCTACAATTTGCGGCTCAACAACCTTTCTGCGGCGCTCATCCGACCACAGCTTGACGAATTACCAAGACGCGTGCGCGACGGGTTGCGCAACCATGACTATGTCGCGGCACGGCTGAACGCCTCTCCCCACATTGATGTGCCGCCCCCACTGGACGGTGAGACACGCGCGCCCGACAGCATCCAGTTCAATCTGGTGGGTCTCGACGATGATAGGATCAACGCCTTCGCCCGGGCAGCAGACGCCGCAGGGGTCAAGGTTCAGGTCTTTGGCCAAAGCAGCGACAACGCCCGCGCGTTCTGGAATTGGCAGTTTCTGGACGATCTGCCCGATTTGCCGAACACCCGGGCCATGCTGATGCGGGCGTGTGATGTGCGCCTGCCGGTGCGGTTGACCAAGGTCGAACTGGATGCCGTGACTGATACTTTGCTGGATGCGCTGGCGCAGGTCACCCCACAAAGGGAAACCGCCGTTGCGTAAAGCCGAACCGTTACTGAAGCTTTGAAAGCTTGGCCTGAAGTTCTGACAGTTGCTTTTTGATGTCGTCGAGGTTTTCACCCCCCTCGGCATCATCGGCATCGCCGTCATCAGGTGACTTCCACGCAGCCGCCCCGCCCAGACCTCCGGTCATCGCCTTCATGAACGCTTCTTGCTGTTTTTGCATCAGCTCAAAGCCCGGCATTTTGGACATGGGGTTTATGGCGTTCATCTGATCGACCATCTGGCTTTGACCACTGCGCAGCATTTCAAAAGATGCTTGCAAAAACTGCGGCACCACAGAGGCGCCCGGCGTCATGTAGCTGCGCACCAGATCGTTTAGCACATCCACAGGCAGGACGCTTTCGCCCCGGCTTTCATGCTCTGCGATGATTTGCAAAAGGTATTGTCTGGTCAGATCGTCCCCGGATTTGAGGTCAACGATCTGAACCTCACGTCCGCTGCGGATGAAACCCGCGATGTCTTCCAGTGTCACATAGTCACTGGTTTCCGTGTTGTACAATCGGCGGCTGGCGTAGCGCTTTATCAACAGGGGTTTATCGGTATCAGCCAAAATTTTTCTCCCAAATCAAACGCTGCAGTGCAGCTTAAGCGACTGTCAGAGAAAAATAAAGGGCGAGCTTTTACAAGCTCGCCCAGTAGTATTGCGCGTATCAGGGAGGAGTTCGCGCAAATACTCTAGTGCCTTACTTTGCAGTTGCGGCTTTCTTGACAGCGGCAGTTGCGTCTGTTGTCGCTTTTTTCACGGCAGCAGTTGCATCTTCGCTCATGTCTTTGCCAGCAGCCATCATCAGCTCGACCGTTTCCATTTGCGCTTTCTTTGCAACTTCAGCAAAGGCGGCCATGTGCTCTGCAGCGGCTTCGGAATAAGCGGACGCGAAATCGGTCATCGCTTTTGCGTAGTCGGCAGGCTCTTTTTTCGCTTTGGACATGTCGGCCAGCTTGGAGATCGTGTCTTGTGTCCACTTGCTGGAAATCTCTGTCGATTTCTCGGCGGCGGTCAAAGCAACACCGGACAGTTTCTCATTGAGTGTCGCAGTTGTTTTGAATGCGTCTTCCATGGCTGCTGTATCAACAGGGAATGCGCCCATTACGTCTTTAAGCATCGCTGTCACATCAGGTGTCTTGGTCATTGTCTTGTCCTTTCGTCCGCTTTTGCGGGACCACCCCGCTTTCTTGCGTCTGATACGAATATAGATGCTGCACTGCAGCAATGCAAGTTTTTTCTGCGATGCAGCATAGATTATTCTGCATCGCAGAAAATCAATTCAGATCAGAGAGTTGCCTTCTTTTCAACGTAAGTTCCGGGCGCGTCACAGAGCACAGGGTGAGAAGCATCTCCCGGAATACGGGCGGGAATCATCTTGCCCGAACGCTTCTTTAGCCATGTCTCCCAGCGGGGCCACCACGATCCTTCGTTGAAATCTGCGCTCTCCAGCCAGTCTTTGTGCGTCAACGTCATCTCTGGGTTTGTATAGTGGCCATATTTGTTCCGGGTGGGTGGATTGACGATGCCCGCGATATGGCCGGACTGGGTCATCATGAAGGTTTTGTCCTTCGACCCCATCTGCTGAATGCCCCGGTAGCTGTCCTTCCACGCGGCGATATGGTCGGTCTCGCAGGCAATCGCGCAGATCGGAACCGTCACATCGGACAGCTGCAATTTGTGACCCAAAAGCTCAAAGCCGCCTTCGGCCAGCTCATTGCGCTGACACAAGCCCCGCAGATACTGCATCGCCATCTTTGCCGGCAGGTTCGCGCCGTCCCCGTTCCAATAGAGCAGATCAAACGCAGGCGGGGTCTCTCCCATCATGTAGCTTTTGATCGCAGGCCCATAAATCAGATCGTTTGAGCGCAGAAACGAAAAGGTCCGGGCCATGATGACAGAGGGCAGCATCCCTTTATCTTCGACCTCAGCCTCAATCCCGTCGATGAAGTCGTCTGTCAGAAACGGCGTGAACTCCCCCTGATCGGAAAAATCGGTAAGCGCAGTAAAGAACGTGGCGGATTTGATCGACTTGTCGCCCCGTTGCTTGAGCAAAGACAATGTCAGCGTCAGGGTCGTTCCGGCAATACAATACCCGACCGCATTGACCTGCTTTTGCTTGGTGATCGTCTTGACCTCTTCGATCGCGGTCAAATACCCGTCTGTAATATAGTCCTCCATGCCGATGTCAGCATATGTGGGGTCGGGGTTGACCCACGAGACCACAAACACGGTATAGCCTTGATCCACGATCCACTTGATCAGGCTATTGCTCGATTTCAGGTCCAGGATGTAAAACTTGTTGATCCACGGCGGATAGATGATCACCGGGACAGCGTGGACCTTTTCGGTTGTGGGGCTGTACTGGATCAGCTCCATCATCCGGTTGCGGTAGACCACCTTGCCCGGTGTCGTGGCGATGTTTTCGCCCAGATGGAACGCCTGCTCGTCCGCCAGTTTGACGACCAGCTCACCCTTGTTTGCCTCAAGGTCCGTAATCAGGTTTTCAATACCCAGCACCAGACTTTGACCTTCGGTCTCAATCGCTTTTTCAAGCGCATCGGGGTTTGTCGCCAGAAAATTCGTGGGCGACATCATATCAATGATCTGCTGTGCGAAGTATTCAAGCCGCGTCTTATCCTTCCCATCAAGGTCTGCCACATCCTCAACAGCGCGGCGCACGGCCTCGGCGTTGATCATGTATTGCTGCTTCACAAAGTTGAAATAAGGGTGCGTTTCCCACAGCGGGTTGGAAAACCGCCGGTCGCTGGGTCCGGGATCCTCGGGGGCCGCCAGTTTTCCTTTGGCAAGGGTCTGCTGTGCTGCAACAAAGTGCTTCATCGTGTCTGCCCAGTAAGACATCTGATGCTCGATCACCTTGGCCGGATTGTTCACCGCCTCGGCCCAGTAAGCTTGGGTTGCACGCCCGAATAATTCTTGATTCGGACCATCCAGAGCCGGATTATGCGTGCTGCGGTTCCTCAAAACCTGTTGCAAACGTTCCGAGAGTTCTTCGATTTTTTTCAGGTTTTCCGTCATCTTTTCGAGATTTTGGCCTGAAATCGATACTTCACCCTTAGTATCGGTTGTCATATTTTTCTTTCCCTCGTATGTTTGCACTTGCAGCATTTCGTCGTTGGCTTCAGGGGGCTCTGGCGACTCTCTGCGTCGGTGTACCCGGCTAAAGAAATGGAGACCCTCATGCGTTTTATGATGACCTACGACTTTATGGAGACGATCCGCAACACCAACCAATGGCTTGGTGCGACCGCCCTTGCAATGGGAGCATACCCCGCATTCTCCATGATTCCAAACCCAAGCATCGCGTGGATGCAGGCATGGGGTGAAGTGACAGAGCGGACATTCCAGAGAATGGTCGTAAAACCGGACTGGAACATCCCCCCTGTGCCGTCAACCGATGGCCGCGACCACGTAGTTGGCACCGAAGTGGTTGTGGAACGTGACTTCGGTGATCTGGTGCATTTCGTTGTTGCGGGGCGGAAAACGCCCAAACGCAAGGTGCTGTTGGTGGCCCCGATGTCAGGGCACTACGCGACGCTGCTGCGCTCGACCGTGATCAGCCTGCTGCCGGACGCTGACCTTTATATTACAGACTGGCACAACGCGCGCGACATTCCGGTCAGCGCAGGCAAGTTTGATATCGAAGATTACACCCTTTACCTCGTTGATTTCATGCGCGAACTGGGGCCAGACACCCATGTGATCGCTGTCTGCCAGCCCGCCCCCATCACGCTGGCGGCCACAGCCTACCTGGCAGAAGAAGACCCAAGCGCGCAGCCGCGCAGCCTGACCCTGATCGGCGGCCCGATTGACCCGGACGCGACCCCCACTGACGTGACCGACTTTGGCAGGCGCGTCACGATGGGCCAACTCGAAGAATTGATGATCCAGCGCGTGGGTTTCAAATACCCCGGCGTTGGCCGCATGGTGTACCCGGGCTTGCTGCAACTGTCCTCATTTATTTCCATGAATGCGGAAACGCACTCGAAAGCCTTCACCGATCAGATTGGCCGCGTCGCTCGCGGCGAATCGGGCGATCACGACAAACACAACCGGTTTTACGATGAATACCTCGCGGTCATGGACATGACCGCCGAATTCTACCTTTCAACGGTGGAGCGTATCTTCAAAAACGGTGAGATCGCCAAAAACGAATTTGTGGTAGCAGGCAAACAAGTGGACATCGGCAAGATCACGACCGTTGCCGTGAAAACCGTTGAAGGCTCGAAAGACGACATTTCCGCGCCCGGTCAATGCGTCGCCGCGCTGGATCTGTGCACCGGACTGCCCGATGACAAAAAAGCCAGCCACCTTGAAGAAGGTGCAGGACACTACGGCATTTTTGCAGGCAAAAGCTGGCGGAACAACATTCGCCCGCTCGTGCTCGACTTCATCGACGCCAACAGCCCACCGGAAAAAAGCAAGAAAGCGGCAAACAAGAACGCCGCCGCCTGATCGCGCTCAACGCAGAACGTATGGCTGCGCCATCCACGCCCTGAGGGCGGCAGTGGTCTCAGCAGGCTGTTCCAAAGTCGGCAAGTGCCCTGCGTTTTCAATAACCATAAGGTGCGCGTTTGGGATAAGCTCGGACATGAACTCATGCCGTTTGACCGGGCATAGCGTGTCATGTGCCCCACACAGCACCAAAGTTGGCACCTTGCATTTGCGCAACGTGCTTTGCTGGTCGCGCCGCCGTTGCAGCGCGCGCGACTGCCGCACAAACACATCCGGCCCCAGCGCCTGCGCCATCTCCATCACCAGGTCCAACACCGCCTGGCTGTTTTGCCCTTGCGCGAGGTAGTTCGGCTTCATTTCTTCGCGCATCACATCCAACAGGTTGCCCGTTTTGGCTGCTACAATTTGCGGCTCCCGCGCAGCGGCGACCTGCGGAGTCTCCGCCAGCGGATTGGTGTCCATCAAGGCTAACCGCGTCACCCGGTCCGGCGCGCGGCGCAGCACCTCCATCGCCACGATGCCGCCCATGCTCAAGCCCGCCAGAGCAAAGCGGGGCGGCAGAACATCCAGAAGCGACGACGCGATTTCCTCGATCCGGTCGCCTTTCGTGATCGGCGCTACCATGACCGCCGTGTTGGCTGACAGCTCTGCGATCTGCGGCCCAAAAAGCCGCGCGTCACACATCAGTCCTGGCAAAAAGACAAGCGCTTCACGCAGCATGGACAGATCGCAC
This sequence comes from Roseobacter sp., assembly GCA_045106135.1. Classification (GTDB taxonomy): domain Bacteria; phylum Pseudomonadota; class Alphaproteobacteria; order Rhodobacterales; family Rhodobacteraceae; genus Roseobacter. The sequence continues at coordinate 92,299 of JBGCEG010000018.1, forward strand.
AACAGGTCGCATCAGGCCCTCATTTCAAGGAGTTGCGTGTGACTGTACCCACAGACTGGCAAGGTTCAAGCCCTGCCCGTCCCACCAGCGCAGCATCGCCTGCCCGTCTGTCCCAAAACGATGAAATTTGCCGCTTTAGCACGAAGTGGGCAGCGTGATGCCCCTGAACGCGGGGAAGTCTGCGTATCTTTTCGCTCTGTCCGCCTTGGCTTCTGACGGCTCTGCGCCTGCGCTCAACAAAGTACCCCGCGGGCGGATATAGCTCGAAATCGTTCTGAGGGGCTGCCGCCGCCAGACCAGATTGAACGCGGCAAGTTTGGGAAAAAACCAGATGTCTGAATAGGGCAGATGATCGTGCAACCACCATGCCAGATCGCGCCGATCCCGGCCTTTGGCGTATTGATCCGCAAACCACGGAATAGTCAACGACGTGCCAGCAATCGCGTCCTCCCCCGCAGCACGATCCCAGATGTGGCACTCCAGCGGGTTATCATTGCGCGCACAGTTCAGTTTGTGCGCGTTGCCATAGCTATTCAGCCCGGGCGACCGGTACCCTGACCGGATCGCCAGACGCCCGAACGTCTCTTCCAACGGGTCGAGCAACGTCTCGCAAAGCGCGCGCCCGTTTTCAATCGCAAGGTCGGGGGATTCGGGTATGTTTTTGATCTGATGCATGTTTCCAATTTCCGAATAGAGGAAATCACGCATGTAAAAGTATTTCGACAGGCGCACCCTGCCCAAGGTCTCAAGGCTCCACATGCTGCGCGGTGGGCGCATCAGCCTGCCACCGCAATCACATCTTCGATGGCCGCTTCGATCAAGCCAAGGCAAGGACCGTCCGAAAAACGGTGATCGGCATCTTTCACCAGTGTCAGCCGCATGTCCGGGCAGGTGGCGTGATCGAGCAGGCGCAGCGCTGTGTCGGTGCTGACCGCCGTGTCTGCGGTGCCTTGCAGACAGCGGACGGGGAAAGGCAGATCAAGCGGCGTTCTCAGGACCAGATGCTTGCGCCCGTCCTCAATCATCCGCTGGGTGACGATGTAGGGGTCCATGTAGTCCGATGGCAGCTCCACTTGTCCCTTTTCCGCCAGGTCCGCTTTCTGCGTATCCGTAAAAGACGCCCAATATCCGTCTTCGGTAAAATCGGGCGCGGCGGCGATGGTGACCATACCCATGACACGGCGGCCCAAAGCCCGAGGGACCAGCAAGGCCTGCCATCCCCCCATGGAAGAGCCAACCGGCAGCACTGCCCCGTCTGTCAGATCAGAGAGAATCGCCGCAGTATCTTCTGCCCAGTCGGCAATGGAGCCTTCTTCGAACGTCCCAGAGGACTGACCATGGCCCGAGTAGTCAAAGCGCATAAACGCCTGCCCCCGCGCACGGGCCCATGCCTCAAGATGCAGCGCTTTTGTGCCCTCCATGTCGGATTTCAAACCGCCCAGAAAGACAACCCACGGCCCTCGCCCATCGATCTTGTGATAGGCCAGCCTGCGCCCTTGCGGTGTTTCAAAGTAGTTTTGTTCAGCCATGGTAGCCTCCCGTTTTGCACCATCAAAAAGGCTCTAGCGGGGCGCTGCAATGGGCTTCTTCAGGTTGTGCTGCGCGTTTTCAACAGGGCGAACGGGCTATCTTTCAGAGTATCGCCGTGCGATCAAAGGCGCTTTTCACCACCTATTGATATTATAAGTAGGCGACATCGCCGACTTCTTGCTGACCGTGATTAAACCACCGCCACGCAAAACACGTCTGGAATTCTTAAGCGTTAGCCGCTCACGTAGGCAGATGATTTGGGGCGATAAAACACTTTTTGGTTGTGAAGCCGCCCCAGCAACTCTTCATTCTCGCGCTGATCTTCTTCAATCACACGCACGCGCTCCAGATCCGCAGGGTTTTCGTCAGACAATGCCAGACGCATTTTCGACAACTCGCGGCCACGTGCACGCATCGCTTCTTCGATCAGGTCAACGTCGTGAATGCTCAGCTCAAATGTACGGTTATAACGCGGCATGGTCTTCCCTTCTGGCTTGCACAGTTTCCGATTGGAAACATGTCGGATTTAGCAGCTTTAGTGTCGCAGTCAACGTATTCTTCGGTATACAATGCCCCGCCGCTTGACACCCCTGGCACCCTCGGCCAAAACCTGCCGCACATACCCGCAACCGGGCGTCTCGTAGGCGCCAAACCGACGAGGAGCGCCTAAAATGGCCCAAGTCTCTCTGACCTTTCCCGATGGCACTGCACGTGAATACCCTGTGGGTGTCACACCGGCAGAAGTGGCCGCTGGCATCTCAAGTTCACTGCGTAAAAAAGCGATCAGTGCCACGGTTGATGGCCAACACTACGACCTTGCGTGGCCCATTGCCAACGACGCCTCCATCGCGATCCACACAATGCAGGACGAAGACCAGGCCAACGAGCTTGTCCGACACGACCTTGCGCATATCATGGCCCGCGCCGTGCAGGAAATCTGGCCAGAGACCAAGGTCACCATCGGCCCCGTCATCAAGGACGGCTGGTACTACGACTTTGACCGCGCAGAACCGTTCACCCCCGAAGACCTTGGCCTTATCGAAAAAAAGATGAAGGAAATCATAAACAAACGGGACCCCGTGCGCACAGAGGTTTGGGACCGGGAGCGTGCGATTGCGCACTACAAAGACACCGGCGAGCCCTATAAAATCGAACTGATCGAGGCGATCCCGGGGGATGAGCCGCTGCGAATGTACTGGCACGGGGACTGGCAAGATCTGTGCCGCGGCCCGCATTTGCAACATACCGGGCAGGTGCCGGGGGATGCCTTCAAGCTGATGTCCATTGCGGGGGCCTACTGGCGCGGCGACAGCAACCGCGCCATGTTGCAGCGCATCTACGGCGTGGCCTTCACCGGCAAGGAAAAGCTGCGCGCGCATCTCAACATGCTCGAAGAAGCCGCCAAGCGCGACCACCGCAAACTGGGCCGCGAAATGGATCTTTTTCACATGCAGGAAGAAGCGCCCGGTCAGGTGTTCTGGCATCCCAACGGCTGGACCATTTACACCCAGCTTCAAGACTACATGCGCCGCAAACAGCGCGCAGGCGGCTATCAGGAAATCAACACACCGCAGGTCGTGGACCGCAAGCTTTGGGAGGCATCTGGCCACTGGGAGAAATACCAGCACCACATGTTCCTTGTTGAGGTGGACGAAAGCCGTGACGGTGAAACCGCCGATGCAGACGTGAAAAACCGCGACGCGACCCGCATCAATGCGCTCAAGCCGATGAATTGCCCCTGCCACGTTCAGGTGTTCAACGAAGGGCTTAAAAGCTACCGCGATCTGCCCCTGCGCCTGTCGGAATTTGGCTCCTGCGCGCGTTATGAACCCTCAGGCGCGTTGCACGGCATTATGCGCGTGCGCGGCTTCACCCAGGACGACGGGCACATTTTCTGCACCGAAGACCAGATTCAGGACGAATGCGCCCGGTTCATCGACTATCTGGCGGATATCTACCGCGAACTGGGGTTCGAAAAATTCGAGATCGCCTTTGCAACGCGCCCAGAAAAACGGGTGGGCTCGGATGAAAGCTGGGACCATGTCGAAGGCGCGTTGGAGGCGGCCATCAAATCCGTTGGCCGCGACTACCGTCTGGAGGAAGGCGACGGGGCGTTTTATGGCCCCAAGCTGGATTTCTACCTGACCGACGCCATTGGCCGGGTCTGGCAATGCGGCACCTTTCAGGTAGACCCCAATTTGCCGGATCGGTTGGGCGCGACCTATATCGCAGCCGACGGGGCCAAGCACCGCCCCTTCATGTTGCACCGCGCCTGCCTTGGCTCATTCGAGCGGTTCATAGGCATCCTGATCGAAGAACACGCAGGCAAGCTGCCTTTCTGGCTGGCCCCACGTCAGGTTGTCGTGGCCTCGATCATCTCGGATGCGGATGACTATGTGCACGAAATCGTCGATGCCCTGAAAGCGGCGGGCGTCCGGGCAGAGGCAGACGTACGCAATGAAAAGATCAACTACAAAGTCCGCGAACATTCGGTTGGCAAGGTGCCCGTGATCCTTGCCGTGGGCGCGCGCGAAGTCGAAGAAAGAACCGTGACCGTTCGGCGGCTCGGCGAAAAGCACACCAAGGTCGAAGCGTTGGCAGATGTAACAAAAGCGCTCGGGCTGGACGCCACAGCACCTGATTTGCGCTAAATCACCGGCTTAAACGTTACGAAAACGCCGGGACATATCCGTTGTCCCGGCGTTTTTTGTAACATTTCACGCGTTTTTCCGGGAATATCAGCAAAACACGCTGACATAATCTGACAGCGATGTGACACACAGGCTCGTGAATGGTATGTTAGCGTTCTACCCGCTAATTTATTGAGCATACGGCAAACTATCTATCAACAAGGGAACATCGCATGTCCAACACAATGAAAACAGTCGCTATTGCTGGTGCTGTTGCCGCTGCTATGGCAACAACCACAACTGGCGCAGAAGCCGCCTCCAAAGAAAAATGCTATGGCGTGTCACTCGCGGGTGAGAACGACTGTGCTGCGGGCCCGGGCACAACCTGCGCCGGCACCTCTACGGTCGACTACCAGGGCAACGCATGGACACTGGTCGACGCAGGCACCTGCGCAGAGATCGACCTGCCTGCCATGGCCGACGGCACGTCCCGCGCCGGATCGCTCGAGGAACTTGAGCGCGATCTGCCAGCATAACTGAATGCAAATCGGTGCTGCGTCTTCTTTCGCGAGGCGCAGCGCGCGACACCACATGACTTAACTGCCGGAGGCGAAGATGCTGGATACTTCACCGCGGACGCCTCAACTGCCTGCAACGCCCGGCGTTGGGTATAAACCTCAACATTTTCAGGACCTTCTGGATGCGCCCGGGCCGGTGACGTGGCTTGAAGTGCACGCAGAAAACTACATGGGTGGCGGCGGCAGACCGCTTGCCCAGCTTAAGCACCTGCGCGAACACTTTGCGCTGTCCGTACACGGTGTCGGTCTGAGCATTGGCGGCGAAAGCCCGCTGGACCGCGACCATCTCACCCGGCTGACAACGCTTGTGGGCTGGTCGAACCCCGCCAGCTTTTCCGAACATCTGGCATGGTCCACCCATGGTGCTGAGTTTCTCAACGATCTGTTGCCGCTGCCCTATACAAATCAAACGCTGACCCGCGTGGCCGCGCACATTGATCAGGTCCAGAACGCGATTGGGCGGCAGATGCTGCTCGAAAACCCCTCCAGCTACTTGTCCTTTGACGAAAGCACATGGTCCGAAACCGACTTTCTGGCGGAATTGACGCGCCGGACGGGCTGCGGCTTGTTGCTGGATGTCAACAACGTGTTCATCTCTGCCACCAACCTTGGGTACACGCCCCAAACCTACATCGACGCCTACCCTCTTGGCGCGGTGGGTGAAATTCATGTGGGCGGGCATGACGAAGACACCGACGACCAAGGCCGCCCGCTGCTGATCGACAGCCATGCAAAGCCGGTGGTTGATCCGGTCTGGGCGCTGCTGGACTATACGCTCAGTAAATCCGGCCCCAAGCCCGTGCTGGTCGAATGGGACACCGACGTGCCGGACTGGCCCACGCTGCGCGACGAAGCAGACCGCGCCGCCACGTTGCTTGAACGTATGACCCAATGACCTCTCAAACGGACCTGCGACAAGCGCTGCTGGACCCGGCTCTGCCAGTGCCCACCGGGCTGGGGGATGGCCACGATGGCCCTGCGGGCCGTCGTTTTTCTGTGTATCGCAACAATGTTGTGGTCTCTCTCAAGGACGCGATGGCGACCGCTTTTCCCCTGGTGAACAAGCTGATTGGTGCCGAGAATTTCGCTAATGTCTGTGGCCGCTTTGTCCGGGACCACCCGCCCTCATCCCCTGTGATGATGCACTACGGCGCAGAATTTCCTGATTTTCTCAAGGCCTTCGAACCCTTGCAAAAATGGGGATACCTGCCCGATTGCGCCCGGCTGGATCTGGCGATGCGCCAGTCCTACCACGCCGCAGACAGCACGCCGGTTGCCCCCGATGTCTTTGCAGATGAAAGCGCCTTGCAGAGCCTGACACTGGGCCGCAGCCCTTCAAGCCTCGTCATCCGATCAAACTGGCCGCTATATGATCTGTGGCAGTACAACATGGTGGCGGGCAGCCCCGCCCCGCAGGCATCGCCGCAGGATGTTCTGATTGCGCGCCCTTCCTTTGACCCGGTCCCGCACCTGCTGCCGCTTGGCGGTGCGACATGGCTGGCACATTTGCAGTCAAATCTCAGCTTCACCGCAGCCACCGAAGAAACGTTCACATCATTCCCCGATTTTGACCTTGCGCAAATGTTAACTCTTGCCCTGCAAACAAACACCCTGATCCAAGACCACTGAAGGAAAGCCCAATGCTCTCGCTCTACAATGCCACGGTACATCAAATCTCGCGTGCCGATTGGGTTTTGCCAACGCTTGCCCGTTTCATTTTTGCAGCAACGCTTGCGCTGTACTTCTGGGTGTCAGGTCTGACAAAACTTGGCGATGGTTTTCTGGGCATTTTCCAACCCTCCGTCGGGGCCTATGCGCAGATTTTCCCCAAAGCGATGGAGGCGGTCACCTACGATGTGACGCAGCTTTCGATGTGGCACTATCTGGTGGTACTGGGCGGCACATGGGCAGAATTTATCCTGCCCACGTTGATCATTCTGGGGCTGTTCACGCGGTTGTCCGCCCTTGGCATGATCGGATTTATAGGCGTTCAAACCCTCACCGACCTTTATGCCCATGGCGTTCTGGAAGACCCGAAAACGCTGGGCGCATGGTTTGACCGCTTCCCCGACAGTGTCATCATGGATCAGCGGACGTTCTGGGTTTTCATCCTTCTGGTGCTTGTGATCAAAGGCGCAGGGCCGATAGCACTGGATCGCGGCCTGTCCAAAACGGTCAACGGCTAGGCACCTAACAGTTTCTCCCTGACCTCAGAACCCCACCCCAGATAAAGAGCGTCCCCGTTGGCAATCAGGGGGCGCTTCATCACTGCCGGATGCGCCGCGATCAACGCAAGCGCCGGCAACGCCTTGTCCGCGTCCGTCAAACTGCGCCAGGTTGTAGAGCGTGTATTCAACAGTGCCGCGCCAAACTGGCTGTCAGCCCGGCGCAGTATGTCCTCCGGCACACCCTGCGCCCGGACATCCACAAGCTCAGCATCCGGCAGAGCCTTCATCGACTTCCTGCAGGTATCACAATTCTTAAGACCGTATATTTGCACAATTTTTCCCCAAAACCCGATAGAAAGTGGACCGAATAACGCACCTGTTAATCTGTTTAGCTTGATTTTTACAAGCACAGTACAATCTTTAAAGACATGGCACAGCGCAGACATAAACCTGCAATTGTCGAAAATAAGTCGCGGCACACCTGCAACGACACAGCAGAAGCGAAAGGAGGCGCGGGACTGATGCCAAACGGTACCGTGAAATGGTTCAACACAACCAAGGGCTATGGTTTCATTGCCCCCGAAGGAGGTGGATCAGACGTGTTCGTCCACATCTCCGCAGTAGAGCGTTCTGGCCTGACCGGGCTGGCAGATGATCAAAAAGTCAGTTTTGAACTCAGCGAAGGACGAGACGGCAGACAGATGGCAAGTGATCTGAAACTGCTTTAGCGGACATGCGCCTTTACTGAACGCAATTGATGCCACACAAGGCAACATATTGAACACAAAATAAATTCAAGCCTGCTTGTCAAAGATGGCTTGAAACTCGCGCCACTCCCCTTTTGACATACCGGACGTCTCTTGGGTGACCTCTTCTCCACTGAGCATCCTTTTCAGGCAGGAGACAGCACCGCCGGATAGTGTAGCCCCGCCCAACCGGTAATCGGAAAATGCGCGGTAGGCTGCGGGCACCCAATCCGCGACCATGTCGCAAATTGCGTCTGCATATACGCGAATTTCGTATTGCGCGTGCTTGTCCGCCCGCAACCGCAGGAAATGGAAAAGATTGTGTAAATCGACTTTCCAATACCACTGTGTGTAGATGTTTGCGGGCAGATTCATCCGCGCAAGTTCCCGCGCCAACCCGTCTTGATCCTCTTGTCCAATCATCTGCTCGTAGTGATCGTAGGCCCGGTTGCTATCGGCTTTTAACAACTCCAGCACCCGAGCGGCCTCTGCGCCTTCCAGCAGTTTTCCCCTGCCTTGATTGTTGACAACAGACTGCGCCGCAAGGTGCTCGGGCGCGGGGATGTAAAATTCCCGATCAAGGATCGAATACCGCGCCGAATACTCATTCACATTCGCTGTCCGGTGCCTGATCCATTGCCGCGCCACGAAAACGGGCAGTTTGACGTGCAGTTTGATCTCGCACATCTCGAAGGGGGTCGAATGCCAATGGCGCATCAGATAGCGGATCAGGCCTTCGTCGTTCTGAACCGATTTGGTGCCCTTCCCATAGGACACCCGCGCCGCCTGACAGATCGCTGCATCATCGCCCATGTAATCAATCACACGGACAAACCCATGATCAAGCACAGGTTGTGCGGTATACAAGTGCTTTTCCATTCCCGGGCTGACGGCGCGCAACGTGGGGTGCGGCTGGGCCCGCAGAGCGTCGATTTCGGCCTGTTGGTCGGAAGAGAGCGGCATTCGCGGCATCCTTTTAGAATCATGCAACAGTCGCCACTATATATTGCTATTCCGGGGCTACAAACCTCAACATGAACCTTTGTCCACATCCCGCGCGCCGCTGGTCAAGACGCCCGACTGTGCTAATATGAAGCGAACATTAATTTAAGGGAGGCCACCTGTGAGCCTAACGTATCTGCACACCATGGTCCGGGTCAAAGATCTCGACGCATCCATTGCATTTTTCAAACTGCTGGGGATGGAAGAAACGCACCGCTATGAAAACGAAAAGGGGCGTTTTACCCTGATTTTTCTCGCCCCTCCAGATCAGCCTGAATGTCCTGTCGAGCTGACATATAACTGGGATGGCGACGAGGGGCTGCCCAGCGACAGCCGCCATTTCGGTCACCTCGCCTACCGCGTCGACAACATCTACGAGACTTGCCAGCATCTTATGGACAATGGTGTCACGATCAACCGTCCGCCGCGCGATGGACACATGGCTTTCGTGCGATCGCCCGATAATATCTCGATCGAATTGCTTCAGGCTGGCGACAATCTGCCCCCGGCCGAGCCTTGGAGCAGCATGGAGAATACCGGAAGTTGGTAAAACGCGCGGGGCTGGCCCTTTTTTTCTTCTTTGCAGCTGGCAACGCCATGGCGGAGTGTCGTCTGGCATTGGCCATGGCCCTGGATATCTCCAGCTCTGTGGATGCAACCGAAGACGCTTTGCAACGCGGCGGTGTCGCTGCAGCCCTCAGAGCGCCCGAGGTTCAGGATGCCTTTCTGGCCAGCCCACGCGCCGTCGCGATCACTGTCTACGAATGGTCAGGCCGCTATAACCAAAACGTCATTCTGGGCTGGCGACTGATCCGGTCACGGTCTGATCTGGAACAGGCTGCAGACATCATTCAGTCCAGCAAACGCAGCCATAACGATTTCCCGACCGCGATGGGGTACGCCTTGGGCTTTGGGGCCAACCTCTTCAAAGAAGGGCCATCCTGCGACGCGCGCACCATTGATATGGCAGGCGACGGGCAGAACAACGAAGGCTTCGGGCCGTCGCAAGCTTATGGCGCTTTTCCTTTTGAGGGCGTTACCGTCAACGGTCTGGTGGTTAACGGTGCCGACTTTGAAGCGGAAACGGGCCTGATCGCCTTTTACAAAGCCGAAGTTATTCGGGGTCCCGGCGCGTTTCTGGAGATTGCGCAGGGGTTTGACGACTACGCGCGGGCGATGCGCCGCAAACTGCTGCGCGAAGTGTCCCCGCCCGTCATCGGCGGTGCGCCGACACCAAAGGGGACACGCGGTTGATCGGACGCGTCGTCGCTTTTGTCTGTCTGGCCGTCTTGAGCACAGTGTCTGCGGCCTCTGCCAATTGTCGGCAGGCTCTGGCTCTTGGGTTGGACGTCTCAGGCTCGGTTGACCTCAGGGAGTATCGACTGCAACTGGATGGCGTCGTGGCCGCCTTGAACCATCCAGAGGTCAAACACCTGCTCTTTGCCACGGCCAGCGCGCCTGTCAGCTTGTTGGTCTATGAATGGAGCGGGCCGACCGATCAGCGGGTGCTTGTCCCATGGACGCAGGTGACCACGCTTGAGGATCTGGAACAGATCAACGGTTTGCTGGCGCTTACAACACGGCGCGATGCGGCACCAGGCACCGCCTTGGGTCAGGCAATGCTTGTTGGAGCGCAGTTGCTGGGCCAGAAAAGCAGTTGCTGGAAACGCACTTTGGACATTTCCGGCGATGGGCACTCAAATCTAGGGCCACGCCCCCGGGATGTGCGCGCGCAGATCGAGCGTGAAGATATCACCATCAACGGGCTGGTCATTGGCTCGGACAGTCTTGTCGGTGCAGACCGGCGACAATCGGATATCGCCGAACTCACGGCTTACTTTCAAACCGAAGTGATCGTCGGCCCTGACGGCTTTGTGCAAACAGCGCTTGGCTTTGAGGCATATGCAGAAGCAATGACTGCAAAGCTGAAGCGCGAATTGCAAGGCGTCGTCATTGGCGAGCTTCAGTAGATATAGCGGATCTGATCCGTCCAGTAGCGTTCCATACGCTTGAGCGACCGGGTGATGTCCTCGATACCTTCGGGGCCCAGAACGCCCTTGTGCTCCAGCCCGTCTGCATGGCGCGCGAAAAGCTCTGACACAACAGAGCGAATTTTACGCCCTTTTTCGGTCAGGCGAACGCGTACGGACCGGCGATCAATCTCACAGCGCTGGTGATGCATGTAGCCCATATCCACCAGCTTCTTGAGATTGTAGCTGACGTTGCTGCCCTGATAATAACCACGGCTCTTCAATTCGCCTGCGGTCACCTCATTATCACCGATATTGAACAGCAACAGCGCTTGCACCGCGTTGATCTCAATGACGCCGACACGCTCGAATTCATCCTTGATGACATCAAGCAGCAGCCTGTGCAGACGCTCTACCAAGGACAAGGCTTCTAGATAGCCGACCATGAACCCCGGGTTGTGCGTCGGTTGTTCGGGTGCTGTCGGTATTGGATCTTGGATACTCATTAAATTGCGCTCCGGATATTATTTTGACCGGAAACTGATCGTGAAAGCCCAATATTTCGTTAAAAACATCAAAAAGATGTGCAGACCCGTGTCAGGCCGTCGATTTGGGCAGGCTGTCGACCACCAATGCGACGATGGGCGCAAAGCGTTCAGGGGGGGCAATCTGGCCTGTGACCCATTGATACAAATCCTGATCGTTCTCTTCCAAAAGCGCATCGTAAAGATCAAGATCCGCATCGCTCAACTGCGCCAGCCGCAGTTCGGAAAAGCGCATCAGGATAATGTCCATCTCCTTGATTCCACGCCGGATCGACCGCATATGCAACCGCTTCAACCGATGCTCACGCAGCTCCATCGTGACCCTCATCCCGCAGCGCCAGTCGCAGTTTCTTTTCCAGCCGTCCGACCTGTTCTGCACGCGCCAGCATGTCTGCACGCAGATCGCGCAATTCGTTCAGGATGGCCTGCGCGCTCGCAGGCACGCTGCCTTCTTCCAGCGGCGCGTCGATGCCCTCACCTTCGCCGTTGATCAACCACATCATCGACACATTGAGCAACCCGGCCATCATGGAGAGCCGGTTGGCACGCGGCTCAGACAGATCATTTTCCCAAGACCGTAAGGTCGCCACCCGCACCCCCAGCCGGCGCGCCAGTTCGGCCTGTGTCATATCGGCCAATTCACGCGCTGCGGCCAACCGGTCCCCGAATGTTGCGGTGTCCGGCCCGTACCAATCCTGCATATCGTCCATTTGCTTGCCCTTTATCATCTGTTCGCGCTTGATCGGGCGCATGGCGCCCCCTATGAACATGATTAACTTACTTCTTTGAGGTCCCCATGGATTTGCTGTCAACGACACTCGCCCGCGTCAAACCGTCCCCCACCATTGCCGTCACCACCAAGGCCGCCGAATTGCGCGCTGCAGGCCGTGACGTGATTGGCCTGGGCGCCGGTGAGCCCGATTTTGACACCCCGCAGAACATCAAGGATGCAGCGGTCGCGGCCATCGCCTCAGGTAAAACAAAGTACACAGCTGTAGATGGTATTCCAGAGCTAAAACAGGCAATTTGCAAAAAACTCAAGCGCGACAACGATTTGACCTACACCCCCTCGCAGGTCAGCGTGGGCACGGGGGGTAAGCAAATTCTGTTCAACGCCCTGATGGCCACGCTGAATGAAGGCGACGAGGTCGTGATACCCGCGCCCTATTGGGTCAGCTATCCCGATATGGTGCTGCTGGCGGGTGGCACCCCGGTGGTTGCCGAAGCGTCGATCCAGACCGGGTTCAAATTGACCGCAGATCAGCTTGAAGCGGCGATCACTGACAAAACCAAATGGTTGATCTTCAATTCGCCGTCCAACCCGACAGGGGCGGGCTACACATGGGATGAGCTTAAAGAGTTGACGGATGTGCTGCTGCGTCACCCGCACGTCTGGATCATGACCGACGACATGTACGAGCATCTGGTCTACGGCGATTTTGAATTCTGCACCCCGGCTCAGGTCGAGCCGCGTCTTTATGACAGAACGCTGACGGTCAATGGGGTCAGCAAAGCCTACGCCATGACAGGCTGGCGTATTGGCTATGCCGCCGGGCCGGAAAAGCTGATCGGCGCGATGCGCAAGGTTCAGTCTCAAAGCACCTCCAACCCCTGTTCGATCAGCCAGTGGGCCGCCGTTGAGGCACTTGACGGTCCGCAGGATTACATCGCTGAAAACAATCGTCTTTTTCAACGGCGTCGTGATCTGGTTGTCGACATGCTGAACGCCGCCAAAGGGATCACATGCCCGGTTCCGGATGGCGCGTTCTACGTCTATCCTTCAATTGCTGAATGCATCGGAAAGACCTCCAAGGGCGGGCACAAAATCGACAACGATGAAGCCTTCGCCACAGCTCTGCTGGAAGAAACCGGGGTCGCCGTCGTCTTTGGTGCGGCCTTCGGCACCTCGCCCTGCTTCCGGGTCAGCTATGCGACGTCGGATGAGGCACTCAAAGAGGCGTGCACACGCATTCAGACGTTTTGCGACGGCCTTGCATGATTTGTGAAAGGGCGATGCCTGCGTGACGGATATTCCGGAGTACTTTTTCCGCATCCGCGAAAATGGGGCCACCGTCTTCCGGGTCGACACCGAAAACAGGCACCGCCGCATCGAAATGCTCCCAATCGCCGTTGCCAACACGCGCAACGGCGATATCAAACCCCATGGCAAGTCGGAACTGAACGACACCGACAGAGCCGAAATCAAGCGCTGGATCGAGGCCCGACAGCAGGTGCTCGCAGGTCGCGATCTGGACAGTATCCAGCGCACGATAGAGCACCTGAACCTCACCGCGCAGTGGGCACAATCCAAAGCAACCGCGGATCAGCTGGAAAGTGTCACAGACGACCTGCTCATGGCGATGCATGATCTGCGGTCCGTGCTTGTCAGTAAAAAAGCCGACAGGCTTCGGCAAGACGAATAAATTGCGCCACCCGCCCGGCTGAGGCAGAAGTTCCGCGCATAAAACACGCCCTGATATTTCACAGCGCCTTAGTCGGATATCTCAAATTTCTCCTATTTCGAATGGAGCCGTTAAACCTTTCTGAATGGATGCTCCCTTAACTGGCCCCAGTTTTTGCAACACGGGAGTATGTTATGTTTCAAATCACCAAAGCCGCGGCCCTGACTGCCGCAGTCTTGGCGGCAGGTCCGCTGGCCGCAGAGCAAGGCGTCACGCCTTCCAGCGTTAGCTTCGCACAAGTCGCAGCCCTTGAAGGCCCCGCCGCAGCGCTGGGGAGCGGGATGGAGCTTGGCTTGCGTGCTGCTTTTGAAGAAGCGAACCGGGCAGGTGGTGTGCATGGCCGCATGATTGAGCTCACCAGTGTGGACGATGGCTATGAACCGGATAAATCCGTTGCAGCAGTACGCGAGATTATTGCGGGCGATGCGCATCTTGGCTTTGTAGGACCCGTTGGCACGCCAACAACAAAGGCGACACAGCCTCTGGCGACAACGGCAGGCTTCCCTGTGATCGCCCCGTTCACCGGTGCAGGCTTCCTGCGCGATCCCATGCTGACAAACGTTGTCAATGTTCGTGCCACCTACGACGCCGAAACGCAGGCCTGGATCGACTACCTTGTCGATGTTGAGGGTCTGACAGATATCGCCATTCTGTATCAGGATGACGGGTTTGGCCGGGTTGGCCTGTCGGGTGTCACCAAAGCACTTGAGGCCCGCGGCATGAGCCTCGTGGCAGAGGGCACCTATACACGGAACACCGTTGCCGTGAAGTCCGCTCTGCTTGAGATTCGCAAGGCAAAGCCGCAAGCAGTCGTTATGGTCGGCGCCTACAAACCGCTGGCTGAATTCATCAAGCTTTCGCGCAAAATGAAAATGGACCCGACGTTCGTGACGATCTCGTTTGTGGGGTCGAAAGCACTGGCTGCTGAACTTGGCGCTGACGGCGACGGAGTGATTGTCAGCCAGGTTGTGCCGCAACCTTGGGATACCTCGCTGCCGGTCGTCGCGGCCTATCAGGCAGCCTTGACCGCCACTGACCCGAACGCGGAACCGGGGTTTGTCACCCTCGAAGGGTATCTGGCCGGACTGGTTACGATCAAGGCGCTTGAGAAAGCCGGGACAGACCTGACACGAGACAGCTTTTTGCTGGCATTGAGCGATCTCGGCACACTCGACCTTGGCGGGATGACGATGGAATACGGACAGGGCGACAACCAAGGCTCCGATGATGTTTTCCTGACGCGAATCACATCCGGCGGTGAGTTCGAATCAATGACACCGGGCAGCTGAAGATGTCCTGAGGGGGGCGCGGCAAACGCGCCTCCACCTGCTGACTTTTGTACGAAATATGAATTCTAAATGAGGCAATGATCATGATGGCAAGAATATCTAATGTCTTTGGGTCAGTAATGGTACGACTGGCCCTTATTTTCAGCGCTCTTGCGCTGATGACAGCTGCGGCCATCACCATTAGCTGGTTTGTATTTCAGTCGATTGCAGCAAACATGCAAACGCTTACAGAAGAACGCATTCCAGGACTGACGAAAGATGCGCAGATGGTTGCCGTCGCAGATAGTGTACGCGGCGTGCTTTCGGACCTGCTCATCGCCGATGCTCCCCAAAAGCTTGAAAGTCTTGCTTTCAAAAAGCAACTCATCCTTGAAGACTTATCAAATTCCGCGTCCAGTTATTCTGGCGACGTCAGCGCGGAACTGGACGAACTGGTTGCCCAGGTAGACTCGGGACTTTCACAACTTGTCGCAGCGCGGCAAGACGAATTCAGCAGCATAGCACGGCTCGCAGAAGAAGTGGAAAACGCAACGATTGTCGCTCAGGAAGTTAGCGCTGTTTTGGCCGACAATGCCGCAGGGGCATACATTGACCTGATCTTTGGCAGCGAAGAGACCATTGCTTTTGTGGATACGACACTCACAAGCTTGATTGAAGAAGACTTCGCCGCATTTCAGTTGGCACTTGCAGTTAGGGCAGACTTGAATTTGATGATGGGCGCAGCACTATCGCTTACGCAGACGAGTGACAGCGCTATCGCCGCAATACTGACGGATTTGGGCATTGCTGCCCGAGAGCGCCTTGCGGTATCGCAAACGCAACTCGCTGAGAACGAAGCGACTGCAGAGCTTGCGGTTTTACTGGAAAACGCCAAAGCGAGCGTCGCCCAACTTTTCGACGGTGTCCGCTTCGGGGTTTCGCCTCAATTAATTCTGTCAACGCGACAAGAGTTTGATGCATTGTTATCAACTGTCCTCGATGACATATACTTCGATCTCACAATCAGCAGCGAAGACGCGAAAACCAGCAACTCCGAGGCCATTACCGCGCTGGTCGATAATCAAGTTGGTCGTATGCAGGCGCAATACGATTTGCTCAAAACGGTCAACGGTCTGTTTGAAATCATCATGTCGACAGCATTGGCTCAAAGCCCAGAAGAACTGGCTGCACGCGACGTCGAATTAAAAGCTTCCGCATCTACAGTACGCACCGCATCGCTCAACAGCACAGAAGAGGTTCAAGCACTGATCGGTCGCATTCTCGTGTTTGCAGACGGTGACAAAGCCATCAATACAGTCCGTGCCGCTACTTTTGCCGCTGAACAAAAAGCGACCGTATCGACTCGAGATGCAGCAGAAAGCGTGCGTTTAATTGCTGTTCGGGTTGGCGAAATGGCAAGAGATGCGCAGTCCCAGATTGCGGCCAATGCAGATGTTCTTACCATGGAGGTTGCGCGTGCGCGTACGCAAATCCAGACCATCGGCGCTTTAAGCCTCGCTATTGTTGCTCTCGCGCCCTTCCTGATCTGGTTCAGCGTCACGCGCCCCTTGAACCGGCTCACCAGTGTTACCGAACAGCTAGCAGATGGCGACTTGTCGGAGATCAACGGGCTGGACAAGCAACGCGGCGAAATTGGCAGAATGGCTGATGCATTGAAAATTTTCCGTTCGGGCGCCTTGGAACGCATTGAGATGCAAGAGGCCGAGAAAAAGCGGGAGGCAGAACTACGGGAGGCAGAACTGGCTGCGGAACGCGCCAAACAAGCAGCCCACTTGCGCGAGCAGAAGGCTGAGGAGGAGCGTGCGCAAGAACAACGCGAGGCAGAACAAGCGGAAAGAGACCGTGAAGAGAAACAGAGGGCGGCAGTAGAGGCCGTAGAGAAACAACGCGCGGCAGAACAGGCTTTGGTTGTAACCGAATTGGCGAACAGTCTCAAAAGTCTGTCAGAAGGTGATCTAACCAGAACAATCAGCACAGAATTCCCCGGCGACTACGAACAACTTCGGCAGGATTATAATTCGGCAATTAGCAACTTGGCGCATCTGATCCAACAAATTGGCAAAAGTGCAGGCCTCATCGACAGTGGCAGCGCCGAGATTGCAGCGTCTTCCCTTGATCTGTCCCGCCGCACTGAAAACGCCGCAGCAACACTTGAGGAAACCGCAGCAGCCTTGAGCGAACTGACAGCAAGCGTTTCATCCGCGGCACGGGGGGCATCAGAAGCCACAGAAACGGTGGACGCGGTCAAGCACGATGCAGAAGATAGTCAGAAGGTCATGACTGAAGCAGTTCACGCCATGGACCAGATCGACACTTCCTCTTCGGAGATTGCAAAAATCGTTGAAGTCATTGATTCGATCGCCTTCCAAACGAACCTGCTTGCACTGAACGCGGGTGTCGAAGCCGCGCGTGCCGGCGATGCCGGTCGCGGCTTTGCGGTCGTTGCCTCTGAAGTTCGAATTCTTGCACATCGATGCTCAGATGCTGCTGAACAAATTAACAAACTGATCTCAGAATCGTCGACCCACGTCCAAGAGGGCGTATCGCTCATTGATCAGGCAAACGAAGCACTGGCCACAATTTTGTGCGGCATTCGGAATATGTCGAAGAACGTGTCGGAAATTGCCGTTTCAGCCCAAGAGCAATCAACCGGCATCAGCGAGATAAATGTCGCTGTGGAGCAACTGGACCGTTCAACCCAGCAAAACGCCGCGATGTTCGAAGAAACGACAGCCGCGAGCCAGTCTCTCACAAGTGAAGCAGGTCAACTGAGCAATCTTGTGGCTGGCTTTCACGTGGACCAAAGAAATAGCGACGCGACTCCTCATTCCGAACCACCCAGCATCGCAAAGTCAGCTTGAACCAAATCCGCTATGAAACAGTTGTTTGTGCTTGATGTGTTGCCCGCAGGAACGTCGTTTTGCTCAACAAAACACTTGACCAAGGCGCGCCACACTTCGGGCAATGGCGAAAGATGAGGCCCGGCGGTGCCCCCACAAGGCAGCGCGCCTGAAATGCTGCAGGGCGCAAAATAACGGCTCAAAGGCCACATCGCCGTTCATCAGCATGTTTTGCTGTTTTATGCGCCAACATTTTGGTGGACAGGCACCCCTCGACGCTCCAAAGGGCTGGCGGGGTCTGGATACCGCTGAATGACTGCGCTTGATCGCACAGCACAAACGGCGTCACGGCCATGTACGCGATACCAGATCGCACCGCACTTTTAGTGCGGTCCCTTTCGCAAAGAAACGACCGTCATGTTGACGTTCCAATGTCGTGACTGCGTCCCACAACTGGTCCAAACCTGCCTCTTACACAAAGCTATGCACCGTTAGAAATACACCCAGTGTTACGTCACAGGTACCTCGAGTAACGCACATCATCTGTTTCGCGACCGTGTTTCGGACACCAGCGACCACTCTGAACACCGCTCTGAAGTCCGGCGAACCCGATAACCAAGACATAGGCGTCCCACAATTCGAAACGATCCGTCAGCTTTTCATCCAGCGCAAAACGCACCATCGTGCATGGGCTCAAGCCTGAGGCCGCAAGACAAAACGGGGTCGGCACGACAAGGCAAACAGCGCGCGACGTCAGGTATTGAAGAGAAAGTGCAACACATCGCCGTCCTTAACGAGGTAGCCTTTGCCCTCTGCCCGCATCCGACCTGCGTCTTTCGCCCCCGCTTCACCGTTGTGGGCAATGAAATCATCATAGGCAATTGTCTCTGCGCGGATAAAGCCTTTCTCGAAATCTCCATGAATGACGCCTGCGGCCTTTGGGGCCGTCGTCCCCGTTGGGATCGTCCAGGCGCGGGCCTCTTTCGGCCCAACGGTGAAGTATGTTTCAAGATGCAGCAATTGATAGCCTGCGCGGATCAAACGATCCAAGCCCGCACTTTCCAACCCCAACTCATGCAAAAACATGTCTGCTTCATCTGGTTCCAGCTGCGAAATCTCTTCCTCGATCTGCGCCGAGATCACAACATGCGCATTGCCCTGCGCCCCAGCCATTTCGGCCACCCGCTCTGACATCTCGTTTCCCGCCGACGCGTCATCTTCATTCACGTTGCAAACGTACAAAACCGGCTTGGTTGTCAGCAGTTGCAGCATCCGCCACGCTTTTGCGTCCTCTTCGTCCACCTCTACCAATCGCGCGGGTTTGCCATCCTCCAGCACCGCCAAAGCAGCGCGCATCAAGCGCTCTTGCTGCACCGCCTCTTTGTCGCCGCCCCGCACTTTCCGCACGATATTCTGCAGACGTTTTTCGATGCTTTCGATATCGGCCAGCATCAATTCCGTCTCAATGGTTTCGGCATCGGCAACAGGGTCGACTCTGCCCTCGACATGGGTCACATCCCCATCATCGAAACAGCGCAGCACATGGGCAATCGCATCTACCTCGCGGATGTTGGCTAGGAACTGGTTGCCAAGCCCTTCGCCCTTTGACGCGCCCTTTACCAGCCCGGCAATATCGACAAAGGTCATCCGCGTCGGGATCACCTGACGCGATTGCGCGATATCGGCCAAGGTCTGCAGACGCGCATCCGGCACGGCCACTTCGCCGATGTTGGGCTCAATGGTACAAAACGGAAAATTGGCCGCCTGTGCCGCTGCGGTGCGGGTCAGCGCGTTGAACAGCGTCGATTTGCCGACATTTGGCAGCCCGACTATTCCCATCTTGAAACCCATGCGTCCATCCTCTTTGGTTCGGCTGCGTGCATAGGACCTGAACGCCGACAAGACAAGCGGTCGCGGTCATGCTCCGGACAGGCATTTGCAGATTGATCCATTGCGTTCCGGCCAACATTTGGGCATTCCGGGGCAGGACAACGAGGGTGGAAATGATGAGCCGCATCGACGCGAAATTTGCAGAACTTCAAAAGGCCGGGAAAAAGGCTTTTGTCTCTTACGTTATGGCGGGCGATCCCGACTACGACACGTCGCTGGCCTTGGTGAAAGGCCTGCCCGGCGCAGGGGTGGACATCATAGAGCTGGGCCTGCCCTTCACCGACCCGATGGCCGACGGACCCACCATCCAGTTGGCCGGCCAACGCGCCCTTGAGGCGGGCATGACGCTGCAGAAAACGCTGGATCTGGCCCGCGCCTTCCGTGAAGAGGACGACACGACCCCGATCGTGCTCATGGGCTACTACAACCCGATCTACAGCCGTGGCGTTGAAGATTTCCTGACAGAGGCCAAATCCGCAGGCATCGACGGGTTGATTGTCGTGGACCTGCCCCCCGAAGAAGATGCGGAACTGTGCTTGCCCGCCCAGAATGCAGGCCTGAACTTTATCCGTCTCGCCACGCCCACAACCGATGAAAAACGCCTGCCGCGCGTGCTGCAGAACACCTCCGGATTTGTGTATTACGTGTCGATCACCGGAATTACCGGTGCGGCCGAAGCGCAGGCGGGCGATGTAGGGCCAGAGGTGTCGCGCATCCAGAACGCCAGCGGTCTGCCCGTGATCGTAGGCTTTGGCGTCAACACGCCTGAAAAATCACGCGCCATCGCCGAGGTTGCAGACGGGGTTGTCGTCGGCAGCGCCATTGTCAGTAAAATGGCTGCAACCGCCTCTATCGACGAGACCTTGGGCTTTGTTAAATCGCTGGCTGACGGGGCGCACTCGGTTTAGCGTCTGCGTGCTTTTGATCGCGCGCCGCATCCAAATGGATGCGCAGCTTTTTGAGCACAGGCAGAACCGCGTCGAGGTCCGCGTGCCCAAAGCGTTCGGCAATTCGGGCGATGTCCGGCCCCAGCGCCTTGATTGTGTCAGCGCGCACCTGATGCCCTGCATCGGTCAGCCACACCAGTTTGGACCGGCCATCTTGTGGGTTGGGGCGAATTGCGATCAACCCCCGCGCCTCAAGCACCTTGAGCGTATGCGTCATGGAGGTTTTCGGCACCTGAAAAGCGCGCGCTATATCAATGGGCGCGCGTCCATCGCCAACCCGCGTGAGGTGGTTCAGCACCGTAAAATGCGGTGAAATCAACCCCTCCGGCAGCCGTTCTTCCAGCAGTGTCCGGCTGAGTTGTTCAATGATGGCGATTTCATTGAACAACTCAAAGTATCGCAGGGTTGACGTGTCAGGCATTCACAATCTTTGCTTCGATGGGCCAGCGCGGGCTGCTTGGGGCCTGAGGACCATACCCCAGACGACACCACATTTGCACGGTCCCTCCTTGCGGTGCCAGCGTTTCGTGCACCGTGGTGTAAATATCTGACATCTCGGAAAACTCCTGCAACCCTTGTGACAGCGGCTGCACCCCGATCCCCTCTGCGGTCGCGGCCAGATTGATCCGCACCCAATCCTGTCCGCTGCGGATTTGCTCTGTGCGCGTGTTCTGCGGGCTGACCTGCCACAGGTGCGCCATCGCGGTCATCATGTTCTCGACGACCATCCGTTCTGCCTGCGCGTAGCTCAGCCCCTCTCTGTCCAGTGCGTTTTCGCGCGAGAACAGCCCTGTCAGTCTGAGCATCTCAAAGGTCGGGCCAGTAAAATCGATCCCGTCAGGGGCCGCATTGACCTCACGATGACCGATGCGAAACAGATCAACGCTTTCCTTCAATGTCCGGTCCGTACGGAATTCGATCAAAAACGCCTCTGCGGACAGCGCGCGCAACGCGTCGACCTGATCCGGGTCATCGGTATAACCGATCTGTGTTCCGTACACCGCCGCCCCCGCGATCCGTGCCAACGCGTCGCGGGGCACCGGACGATGCAGGCTATAGGGTTCTTTCAGGGTCCGCCGGCGGGGCACCTGCGCAAACAGCGGGTCCTTTCCGGCCGTTGTCGGCGAAAAACGGCAGCGCGCAACGGGCCGCGTGTCCAGCGCCTGCGGGTCAGACCCTTCGGGAAAAAGGTCAAACGATACATGCAGACCATCCTCAAGGGCGGCAAGGCGCATGATCTCCAGAAAGCAGCCCAACCCTATGGTGATCTGGCGGCTGAAGGGGTCGGTCTGGGGCAGATCGCGCGTGGGATCCACATAAAGCGTCACCTCATCCGCAACTGAAAGGTCCACCTGCCAGGGTTGGCGATTGTGCGGGTTGGGCGCCAGCACCGCATAGCTCAGCGCGCGCATCCGGGCGTCATCGTAGGCCCCGGCACTTTCCCACGGCGCCAATGCGGCATGCGGTTGGCGGGTCAGCGACGCGCCGAGGGCAGCCCCTGCGGCCAGAATGGAACCACCCCCGATGATGGCGATTGATTTACGACGGGTTATCATTGTCTCTATCTCCTATGGTACGATATCGCACTATATATTAGCGCAATGTC
Organism: Roseobacter sp.; assembly: GCA_045106135.1. GTDB lineage: Bacteria > Pseudomonadota > Alphaproteobacteria > Rhodobacterales > Rhodobacteraceae > Roseobacter. The sequence goes on from JBGCEG010000018.1 coordinate 114,502, forward strand.
GTATCATTCAAGTGCGATTTCGTCCTTTTATTAACTCTTGATCTGCTTCTTCGAAATTGGTAATGTTTTTTTACCAAAACGAGGAACATCATGCCGGTTATTACAAATATTCAGGATCTCAAACGCATTCACGAACGCCGCGTACCGCGTATGTTCTACGACTACGCCGAATCCGGCAGCTGGACCGAACAGACCTTCCGCGAAAACACGTCCGACTTTGAAAAGATCCGCCTGCGCCAGCGCGTGGCCGTCGACATGACCGGACGCAGCACTTCGGGCAAGATGATCGGCGAAGATGTCTCAATGCCCGTGGCCCTCGCGCCCGTCGGCATCACCGGCATGCAGCACGCAGATGGTGAGATCAAAGCGGCCCGCGCGGCAGAGGCGTTCGGCGTGCCCTTCACCCTAAGCACGATGTCCGTGAACTCCATCGAAGAAGTCGCGGAAGCCACCAACAAACCCTTCTGGTTTCAGCTTTATATGATGAAGGACACCGATTACATCTCGCGGCTGATCCAACGGGCTAAAGATGCAAAATGCTCTGCTCTGGTGATCACGCTTGATCTGCAAATCCTTGGCCAGCGTCACAAAGACCTCAAGAATGGTCTGTCCACACCGCCAAAACTCACGCTTAAGACCATGGCCAACCTTGCCACCAAATGGGCATGGGGGCTTGAGATGCTGCGCGCGAAACGGCGCGATTTTGGCAATATCGTAGGCCACGTCGATGGCATTTCCGATCCGTCGTCCCTGTCTGTCTGGGCCGCAGAGAGCTTTGACCCCTCGCTTGATTGGGACAAGGTCGCCAAGCTGAAAGAGGAATGGGGCGGCAAGATCATCATCAAGGGCATCCTTGATGTGGAGGACGCAAAGATGGCCGCCAAATCCGGCGCGGATGCCATCGTCGTCTCTAACCACGGCGGGCGGCAGCTTGATGGCGCGCTCAGTTCCATCCGCATGCTCAGACCGATCGTGGATGCGGTGGGCGACGACATCGAAGTGCACATGGACAGCGGTATCCGCTCGGGTCAGGACGTGCTCAAAGCGATCAGTATGGGCGCAAAAGGCACCTACATCGGCCGCGCGTTCATCCATGGGTTGGGCGCAATGGGGCAAGAAGGCGTGACCAAGGCGCTCGAGGTGATCCACAAGGAACTCGACACCACCATGGCGCTTTGCGGAGAGACCAATGTCGCCGATCTGGGACGTCATAACCTGCTGATCCCCGAAGATTTCGAAGGGCGTTGGCAGGCTTAGGCACAACAGCTAGGGTGGGCCATGTTGATTTTTTTGGACGCCCGATTTGCCTATCTGGCCACGCCCAAAACCGGGACAACCGCGACGGAAGCTGCCTTGCGGCCCCGCGCAGACATCGCCTTTCAGGCGGGCCGCAAGCATATGCCTGCGCGCCGCTTTGTGACAAAGGTTGCCCCGTTTGTCTCAGATGCCTTTGGCGTGAACCTCGCCACAGTGGCAGTGATGCGCGCGCCGGTCGACCAGTTGCGCAGTTGGTACAGGTACCGCGCGCGCGACGCACGCGCAGGCGACCCACGCTCCACCCAAGGTGTGTCTTTTGCCGATTTCATCGAAGCAACACTGGCCGATGACCCGCCCGATTATGCACGTGTCGGCAGCCAGTTCAGGTTCTTTGCCCGGCGCGGCGACATCGTGGTCGATCACATCTTTGCCTACGAGACGCCCGACCCCTTTCAAGCGTTTTTGTCCGAGCGGCTGAAAACCCCGGTGCGCTTTGCCAAACGCAATGTCTCTCCCGACCTCGACGCGGACCTGCCCCCCCAGACCGAAGCAAAGCTGCGAGAGGCCAGAGCAGCCGAATTTGCGCTCTATGATCGCGTGGTGGCGGCGGGCGGGCATCTTTCCAAAGCGTCAGCCTCAGCCAGCGGTCCGTGAGATCTGGCGGCGCAAAGCAGGCAAGAGCAGCAAGGCAGACACCAACAAAATGACTGCCACCAGCAAAAAGCCCGTGCGCAGACCAAAGTATTCAGACGTGATCCCCATCATCGGCGGACCGACGAAAAAGGCCGCATAGCCCAGCACTGACGCCTTCGTGATGGCGACCAACCGGTCCCGCGCCGGGACGGATCGCCCAAGACAGGCCAGCGCCAAGGGGGCCACGACCGACACCCCCAATCCGGTGAGCGCAAAACCCGCGTAGGCCACCGTGACCGCCGGTGCCACCGCCACCAGAACCAGCCCGGCCACAGCCATCAGACACCCCGCCCGCATGACCTGCATGTCGCGGAACCTGTGCCCGAATAAATACCCCGACAGCCTGCCCACGCCCATGGTCAGCCCCAGAATGGCAGGGCCCAGCGCCGCCTCCGCCGGACCGCCGCCCAGGGTGCGCTCCAGATGCAGGGCAGACCACCCTTCAGAGGCAGATTCGGTTAGAAAAGACACCATCACGATCAACCCCGCAATCCAGACCAGCCGCATGGGCAGACCGGGCGGCGCGTCGCTGGTCATGTCGGGGATCTCGACCGATCTTTTTGGCACCATCGCCGCGCACAGACCAACAAACAGCAGCATCATGGCGGAAAACACCTCCGCCGGGCTCCAGCCCGCTTCACGCAACAGCCCCGCGCCAAAAGCCGACAGCGCATAAGCAAAGGAATAAAGCGCATGCACAAGGTTCATGAAGGCACGGTCATGCTTGGTCTCGATCTCTGAAACGCGGACATTGATCAACACATCCACAACCCCCGCCCCCATGGAGGCAAGCCACATCGACATCCCGAACACGATGATATTGTGGGAAAATCCAGCCCCCAGCATACCAAGCCCCACACAAAGCCCGGCCACGGCCATGCCCCAGCGCCCCAAATACCGCTCTGTAAAAGGGGCCAGCCACATCGCCAAGAGCGCGCCGCCCGAGGCCACCAGAAAGACACTGCCATAGATCGCGTCAGACGCACCGATCTGCGCCTTGATGGCGGGCATCTGCGCAAAGAACGCAGCCCACGCCAGCCCGATCAGGACAAACCCGGCCAGCGGTTTGCGGGTCAGCATGATATCTTTGAACAAGGCCATGCCTCCCCGTGCCACGGGCCAGCCCCTCCCGCAAGCAGCGCCTGTGTAAAAACACCTTTTCAGCATCGCAAATCCGGTCTATACGCGCGGCTTCACGCGGGGATACAGCCTTGGAGGATCCCCGCCCTAACATATTGGAGAGACAAAGATGGCTGGAGAGATTCCGGATCTTATCGCTCAGGAACGGACGGGGACAGGCAAGGGCGCCGCTCGTCAGGCACGCCGCGACGGCATGGTTCCTGGTATCGTATTTGGTGGCGACACGGACCCGCTGCCCATTAACATCCCGTTTAACGTGCTGCTGAAAAAGTTGAAAGAAGGGCGTTTCAAGTCGACCCTGTTCAACATGAAAGTTGAAGGGCATGACGACGTCCGCGTGATCTGCCGCGACGTGCAGCGCCACGTGGTCAAGGACCTGCCCACGCACATCGATTTCATGCGTCTGCGCCGCACCACCAAGATCAACCTGTTCATCGCGGTTGAAGTCGACGGTGAAGACGTGGCCCCCGGGCTGAAAAAGGGCGGCGTGCTGACCCTGATCCGTCCGGAAGTCGAATTGATCGTGACCGCAGGCGATATCCCCGATCACATAACCATCGACATCTCCGAGATGGAGATCGGCGACAATATCACGATCTCATCGGTGAACCTGCCGGAAGGCGCCAAGCCCACAATCGACCGTGACTTCGTGATTGCGCAACTGTCTGCGCCTGCGGGTCTGGCGTCGTCCGACGATGACGACGACGGTGAAGACGCAGTCGAAGAGGTTGCCGCCGCAGAGGAATAATCCCTCAGCGCGCACAACGTTCAGAATGCGGGGCCCTTGCGGCCCCGTATTTCGTTTCCGGACAAGCTTTGCTATGCTGCACTGCAAAACAAGGCAGGAGGCTCAGGGATGAAACTGATTGTCGGCTTAGGCAATCCGGGTCCGAAATATGCGGGCCACAGGCACAACATCGGCTTCATGGCGCTGGACCGGATCGCAGCGGACCACGGCTTTCCTGCGTGGAAAGGCAAGCATCAGGGCAGCGTGAGCGAGGGGCGCTTTGGCGCGTCCCGCGCGGTTCTGCTCAAGCCTGAAACCTTCATGAACAATTCCGGCCAATCTGTGCAGGCCGCTGCCAGCTTCTTTAAAATTGATCCGGCGGATATCATTGTTTTACATGATGAAATTGACCTCGCCCCCGGCAAGGTGAAATATAAAACAGGTGGCGGACACGCGGGCCACAACGGCTTGCGGTCGATCCATGCGCACATTGGCGCGGACTACGCGCGCGTCCGGCTGGGCGTCGGGCATCCCGGTCACAAAGATCGCGTGCCGGGCTATGTGCTGCATGACTTTGCCAAGGCCGATGCCGATTGGCTGGACGATGTGCTGCGCGGCCTCAGTGACGGTGCACCGCACCTTGCCGCCGGGGACCCTGCCAAATTCAGCAACGCGGTGGCCCTTCGTGTGGCCCCTCCGCGCTCCGGCACCGGGACATCAGGCCCCAAAACACCCAAAAACAAGACCGCCACACCTGCTCCCGCCGCGCCGGACACGCCGCCCGTTGCGGAAGAGCCCCCCAAATCAGCGCTGCAAAAGCTGATGGACCGTTTCAAGTGACCCTCAGCCAGGCGTTTCGCCACCAGTCAGAAAGCTGTGTCAAACTGGGCTCTCCCTTCATGGGGCAACTCTGCGCGCTGCTGTCTGAACGCTGGCACAACCCATCTAGGCTGCGCCAGTATTTTGACAGCTTCACCGGCGACATTGGCCCTGCTGGACACTCTCTCCCGCTCAGGCTTGCGGGGGGGTTGCATGCGCTGGTTCTGACCGGTCGCGCGCCTGACTTGCAAGCGGTCTACCCCCCGCAGACCGTGCCAGATGACAGCCTGTGGCAAGCCGTCGCCACAGCCCTTGAGACGCACGAGAGCTTCCTGCTCGACTGGGTGGCCTCCGCGCCACAAACAAACGAGGTCCGCCGCTCCGCCGCGTTGATGCCAGCAGCGGCCATGGCGGCGACCTATTTTGACGCGCCTGCGGTTCTGTCTGAACTGGGGGCAAGCGGCGGGCTGAACCTGAACTGGGACAGCTTCAGGCTTGATTTGCCGGGCGGACATCTGGGTGCCGCACAGACGGGCGTGATCCTCACCCCGGAATGGACAGGCGACATGCCACCAACCCACTTGCCACAGATTGCAGGCCGCGCCGGGGTTGACCTCAACCCGCTTGATCCGCAAAAACCAGATGATCTGCTCAGGCTCAAGGCCTACCTGTGGGCTGACCAGCCGCACCGCATGTCCCTCACGCAGGCCGCCGCAGCCCTTCAGCACACCAAAGTGGCGCAGGAAGATGCGATTGACTGGCTGGCGCGCCGCCTCAACGACATCCCGCCGGGGCACATGCATATCCTGCAACACACGGTGGCATGGCAGTATTTCCCCAAAGACGCGCAAGCGCGGGGTGCGGCGTTGATCGAGGCCGCCGGGGCGCGCGCCACCGCTGCTGCCCCGCTTGCGTGGATCGCGATGGAAAACGACGGCGACCGGTCAGGGGCCGTGGGCGCGCATCTGACACTGCGGCTCTGGCCCGGTGATGTTCACCTGTCGCTGGGGCGGGCTGATTTCCACGGCAGGTGGATCAGCTGGAACCCACAGAACAGGGCCTAACCCCGTGCGATCGAAACCATTCAAATGGCTGGGCCTTTTGCTTGGCGTGGTCCTTCTGGCAGCCATCGGCGCAGCCCTGTGGAAAAAGCCGGAGATTGAACGGCTGCTGGCCGTCAACAGCCTGTTTGAACCGGACCGGATTGTGCAGAACTTTTCCGCGATGAACCGCGCCTTTCTGTACCAGCCGATGACCGTAGCCCCCGCCACCCCCCTGCCCGAAGGCCCACCCGTGGCACTGCCCGACAGCCTGCAAGGGTGGATGCAGAACCGGCAGGTCACGTCTATGGTTATCCTGCACAAGGGCGCGCGCGTCTATGAAACCTACCGCCTTGGCACAGGCCGCGATGATCTGCGCATCGGCTGGTCGATCTCCAAAAGCTACCTGTCCGCGCTGACAGGGATTATCCTCGCTGAAGGCAAGATCGGCTCTCTGGAGGATCGCGTGATCGACTACGCCCCTGCCCTGCGCGACGGGGCCTATCACCGTGCGACCATCCGGCACGTGCTGAACATGGCCACGGGCGTGACCTTTGATGAGGACTACGCCGACCAGAAATCCGACATCAACCGCATGGGCCGCGTGCTGGCGCTGGGGCAGGAAATGGATGTCTTTGCCGCCGGGTTGCAGGACACCTTCACCGAGCCGGGCGTGGACTGGCAGTATGTCTCAATCGACACGCATGTGCTTGCCATGGTGATCCGGGGGGCGACGGGTCGCTCAATAACCGATCTGATCCGCGAGAAAATCATTGTGCCGCTCGGGTCGGAACAACCGCCCTACTACCTGACGGACGGGGTTGGTGTGGCTTTTGCCCTTGGCGGGATCAACGCGACCACGCGCGATTATGCACGGTTTGGGCAAATGTTCTTGCAAGGCGGCACATGGAAGGGCCAGCAGATCGTGCCGCGCGACTGGGTTACGCTTTCCACAACCGCCACGGCCCCCACCACCGAGGCCGAGATGGGCTACGGCTTTCAATGGTGGATCCCGCATGCGCCCCGGCCCCGCGAATATATGGCACGTGGCATTTACGGCCAATACCTCTACATCAATGACATCGCAGATGTGGTGATCGCTGTTACAGCCGTTGATCCCGATTTTCGGGCAGACGCGGTAAAATCGTCAAACGTCGCGATGTTTCGGCTGATTGCAGACACACTATAACTGGAGACCTTATGGAAAAGGATGACAGCCTCAACGTTCTCGGCGGCCCGCTCGCCATATGCGGCACAAACCCGGTCACCGGTTTCTTCCGCGACGGGCATTGCAACACATGCGCCGCAGATCAGGGCAGCCACACTGTCTGCGCTGTGATGACAGCGGAGTTTCTGGCGTTCTCAAAATACGTTGGCAATGATTTGAGCACGCCGCGCCCGGAATATGGCTTTGTCGGTCTGAACCCCGGCGATGCTTGGTGTCTGTGCGCCAGCCGGTTTTTGCAGGCCCATGAGGAAGGGTGTGCACCGCGCGTCAATCTGGCCGCCACCCACCTGCGCGCGCTGGATATCGTATCGCTTGAGGTGCTGCAGGAAAATGCAGCGACCTGAGCGCACGGTGTCGTGACCTTTTCATAAGGGCCTGTGGATAAACCTGTGGACGTAGCTACACCGCCGCGCCCGTTTTCCAGTCGGGCCGGCATCCCAGGACGATGGACTTTTGTCGCGCGAGCTTTGGCTGACACCCTAGGCGCAAGCCATCCTTGTATCACGCGGGCCCGCCCCCTGGTTTTTATCCCTTACCGTATAGAGTTACCCTGCCACGATCCACTCGTGCTGCGGGGGATTTGGCGTGGCTGACCGCTCGTCCTCACAGCCGCAAGCGCGTGATGGCCCCCGCGGCCCAGAGCAGTCGGGCGGTAAGAAAGCCCAGACATCAGCCGATCAGAGTCTGTCTCCCCGCCGCCAACAGGCTTGACAGACGCCGCATCCTGCCAAATGCTGCGACGCCTGCGTGTTGATACAATCCACGCGCAGCATCGGGGGAGTGAGCAATGTGCAGAAAATAGCCTTTTGGGTGGTCGCTTTGGCCTGCTGGATGCAGCCTGCGGCGGCGTCTCAACTGTCGTTCGACATTGTGGCACGCATCGACAGTGCCGGGCTGATATCCCCGTCGGAAACCGCAAAGCTGCCCGTGGACGGCACCCTTTATGGGCGTATGACCTACAGCGACACCCCATCACGACGCATCGGAAACACGCACTATTTCGGGGCTGGCGCTGAAACACTGCGGTTCTGGACGGATGAGGGCTATGAACGTGCGTTCGGAAACGCCCTTGTCGACTACGGCAGCCTGCCGGACAGGGATTTCTTTTACGCAGCCAGTTTTGTGTCCGAAGACCCAAACGGCTGGAACCTGTTCATTGACGTGCTTGCAACCGACTGGCTGCTGGGGCGCGACACGTTGCCCATCGCGTTTCCCGACAGTTTTGAGACGGCCTACATTTCAGCTTATAAAACAGATGAGGGCGACCAGATCGAAACATTTGAGGCCACGATCCTGTCCATCACCCCCACTGTTACAACTGTACCCGCCCCACCGGCGGGAATGTTGCTGCTGACCGCCTTTGGCACAGTGTTTCTGGGCAGACGGTACCGGCGACGCACGGGGTGCCGCCCTTTGAACACTTAGCGCGACGCGTGGTCTCAGGGATCAGGCAAATTCGCCCATCTCAAAGCCAAGCGCCTTGGCCACCGTAAAGATGTCCTTGTCGCCGCGCCCGCACATGTTCATGCACAACAGGTGATCCGCAGGCAGCGTCGGGGCAATTTTCATCACATGCGCCAGCGCGTGTGATGGTTCCAGCGCGGGGATAATCCCTTCCAACTCGCAGCAAATCTGGAACGCCTCCAGCGCTTCGCGGTCGGTGATGGAGACATACTCAGCGCGGCCAATGTCGTGCAGCCACGCGTGCTCCGGCCCGATGCCGGGATAGTCGAGCCCAGCAGAGATCGAGAACCCTTCAAGGATTTGCCCGTCATCATCCTGCAGCAGATAGGTGCGGTTGCCGTGTAGCACCCCCGGACGCCCCCCGGTCAGGGACGCGCAGTGCTCCATCTTTTCGTTCACACCTTTGCCGCCCGCTTCAACGCCAATGATGCCAACCTCCTTGTCGTCAAGGAAGGGGTAAAAAAGCCCCATCGCGTTGGAACCACCGCCAATCGCCGCAATCACCGTGTCAGGCAGGCGACCTTCGGCAGCCGTCATTTGCTCGCGCACCTCCTTGCCGATGATGGCCTGGAAATCGCGCACCATCGCAGGATAAGGGTGTGGCCCCGCCACCGTGCCGATGCAGTAAAACGTGTCGCGCACGTTGGTCACCCAGTCGCGCAGCGCGTCGTTCATCGCGTCCTTGAGCGTGCCACGCCCCGATGTCACTGGCACGACTTCCGCCCCCAACAGGCGCATACGGAACACGTTGGGCGCTTGCCGCTCAACATCATGCGCGCCCATGTAAACCACGCATTTCAAACCAAACTTTGCGCAGACCGTCGCGGTTGCCACACCGTGCTGGCCCGCGCCGGTTTCTGCGATGATCCGGCTTTTGCCCATGCGACGCGCCAGAATGATCTGCCCCAGCACGTTGTTGATCTTGTGCGCGCCAGTGTGGTTAAGCTCGTCCCGCTTCATGTAAATCTTGGCACCGCCCAGCTTGTCCGTCAGCCGTTCCGCGAAATAAAGCGGGCTCGGGCGTCCCACGTAGTGGGTCCAGAGGTCGTGCATTTCTGCCCAGAAACTGTCATCGGTCTTGGCCTTTTCGTACTGCTGCTCAAGCTCCAGAATAAGCGGCATCAGCGTCTCAGAGACAAACCGCCCTCCGAAATCACCAAACCGGCCGTTTTCGTCCGGGCCCGTCATGAACGAGTTGAAAAGATCATTTGCCATGGCTCAATTCCCTGTCAGAAGGCTTTGTTTTAGGTAGCTCGTCCCAGATTTGCCAGCCCAAAACGACAGGGCGCAGGGACGACGATGTCGCAGTTCAGGCGGTCGCGGCTGTGACAAAGGCCTGCACCAACGCGCGGTCTTTCACGCCCGGTGCGCTTTCCACACCGGAAGAGACATCGACCTGCGGCGCACCCGTCATTGCAATCGCCTCACCCACGTTCTGCGGGGTCAGCCCCCCCGCCAGCATCCACGGCACAGGCCAGCGCCGCCCGGCAATCAACCGCCAGTCAAAAGACAGCCCGTTACCGCCGGGCAACTCACCATCTGTCGGGGGTTTGGCGTCGACCAGTATCTGATCCGCGACCTTTGCATAGAGATCAATTTTCTCAAGGTCTTTGGCGTCCGCCACCCCCAGCGCTTTCATCACCGGCAGGCCGGTGCGCGCCTTGACCTCAAGCACCCGCTCGGGCGTCTCAGCGCCGTGCAATTGCAGCAGGTCAATGGGCACAACGGCCAGCATCTCATCCAGAAACGCGTCATCCGCGTTCACCACCAAGGCCACCTTCACAATGCCCGCAGGCACCGTGATCGCCAGATCGCGCGCTGTCTCAAAGCTGACATTGCGCGGCGATTTGGGGAAAAAGACGTAGCCCACATAGGCGCAGCCCGCGTCCACCGCCGACGCGACGTGTTCGGGCCTTGAGAGGCCACAGATTTTGACAGCTGTCATAGTGTTTAACGGGTGTGCAGTGGAACGGGCGCGCGGGAAAGGGTTAGCTTGCTTCGTCCAGCAAGGCAAGCACCTCGTCCTTGCCCTCGTCGCGTTGCTCTTTAAGGCGCGCGATTTCGCGTTGCAGACGGCGCGTTTCGCGCCCTTGCCGCGCGGCTTCCGACCGGTGACCGTGCTCGCGAATCCATTCCCATACAAAGCCCACGAACATCCCCGCAATAATGCCGCCAAAGATCACTACATAAAGCGGCAACTGGATGCTTGGGTTCATGGCGAACCAGCCCGCAACCTCAGCAGGGATCAACTGCAGCCCGACAACCTGCCGGTTGGCCAAGGCCACCGCGATCAACACAACGGCAAAAGAGCCGATCAAAGCATATCGAATGTAACGCATCAGGATTTCCCGTTTAGTCGGTCGCGCAAGAGTTTCCCGGTTTTGAAGAACGGGACGTGTTTTTCGTCAACGTGGACTGTTTCACCGGTTCTTGGGTTTCGGCCAACCCGTGAGTCGCGTTTCTTGACAGAGAAAGCGCCAAAGCCGCGCAGTTCAACCCGGTCCCCACGTGCCATGGCCCCGGTTACTTCGTCGAATATGGTGTTCACGATGCGCTCAACATCCCTTTGATACAGGTGTGGATTTTCGTCCGCGATCTTCTGGATCAGCTCTGAGCGTATCATGCAAACTCCCCCTATTCGAAATGTTTTTCTTCTTCGTATCGCTGATGACTATAAGAACAAACATCTGTTTCGGAAAGGTGCGCTTTTAAGCCTGATACAAGTTTTTGAAACTGAAGGTCCTGTTATGGCAAGATATTTCCGACCGTGGGCAGTTTTGTGGCAGAGATTGCCTGCGCTACGATCAATGCCGCGTCGCAGCAGGTGCGACCGATTCGCGCAGGCAGTGGCACCGCACGAGCGCCTGAGCATAGGCTAGTCCGCTCTGTCGGCAATCACTTTGGCAGCGGCCAGGACCTCACCCTGTTCATCCGCAATCATGTCTGACTTCTGAGCGTGCAGAACGGCCCGGCGCGCCACCTCTGCGGCAGGCCCCTTGAAGGTTTCAGGCGAGATTTTAGTGAGGGCCTGCAGGGCGTCGTAAAGGCACAGGTGGACCTCGCGGACCTGCGCAGCATCTCTGCCGATCGCGTTGAACGCATCGTTCAAAAGCTGCTCTGCCCGGATTGGCGGCACAAAGACACGCTCAAAGCGCGGTGTATCCACATGTTCCGCACGCCATGCGGACAGCACCCTCAGCAACCGGCCAATCACGTCAATGGCCGTGCCCGGATCGTTGACCGCAGGCGACAGCGCTCTGGACGCGATTTCGGACAGAACCGTCAGGCCAAAGCGCGGATCCTGATCAAAGTTTCGCGCGCGATCACAGGTAAAGGCCGCCCTGATCTTGCCTTGAACGGTGTCGTCAAGGGCTGCCTCACAATACGCAAGGACAGTCCGTTCATGCACGTAATCCCCGGTCACGGCCTGCACCCAAAGGCGCGTCTGGACCTTGTCTGCGCAATCCGACAGGGACTGCACGTCGATATGCTGCACGTAGCCAATGGAGGTCGCATAGATGGGCTCTGCGTCCTCGGGACGTTCGCCCTTACAAATCTGCGCACCCAGACACGGGTTGGCCTGTCGCAAGGCAAAGGCATGGGCGGCAGCCGCTTCGACACGGTCCAGCGTATCGCCGATCCGCCCGAATGTCATGAGATGCGAAATCCACCGCAGAAACGCCAGTATCACCAGCAAGACAACGAAAGCAGTGGCCGCAAACAGCACAACCACGCCCACGTCAGAATAAAAACCGCCTTTCAGCGCAAGCAGGGCAACAAGGCTGAAAATAAAGGCCCCCAGAAAGGTCGACAGCACGTTTTGCGTGGTCGGATCTTCCTGCAGCAATGTCGTGGCTCTGGGCGTGGCGGACTGGGCGGCGGCGGTGAAGGCAGAGACAGCAACAGAGAGCGAAAAGGTTGTGACGGCCAGCATCGACGACGCCATGATCTCAAGCAATTGATCCACCGCTTCGACGCTGACCAGCCCTGTCCAACTCTGCGGCACATAGGTGCTGGCCAGTCGCGCAAACACAACAGATGCCGCCGCAAGACAGGCAAAGGCGACCACGCGGACCCAGACCTTTTTACGCTGCTCTAAAATCAGCCATGTAAACTTGGTTGTCATACTATTGCGGGGTGTCTTGCACAGGTTTCATGCCACAATGCTGAAGGGTCGCGTCGGAAAACAAAAGGAAATTCCGCACCTACCCGCCTCAAAGACGCGGTGGGGGCGCGCGGAACCCCTTACCGCGCGCCCCAAAAAAGAATTCGGAGCCGGGGGTACATACCGCCCGGCTCCGCAGATTTGTTTGAAAGATCAGGGCCCACCGCGTTTGCGGGCGCGCCCTTCAGACCTTTATGCGTCTCAGTCGTCGCCCTTGTTCAGAGCGGCTCCGAGAATATCGCCCAGAGACGCACCGGAATCGGAGGAGCCATACTGTTCCACGGCCTCTTTCTCTTCCGCGATCTCGCGCGCTTTGATCGACACACCCAGACGGCGCGTTTTGCCGTCGATGTTGGTGATGCGGACGTCCACCTTGTCCCCGACAGAGAAACGCTCAGGGCGCTGTTCTGCACGGTCACGGCTGAGGTCGGAACGGCGGATGAAGGATTTCATGCCTTCGTATTCCACTTCAACACCACCGTCTTCGATGGCCGTGACGTTCACGGTCACGATCGAGCCACGTTTCACGCCGCCAACGGCTTCGGCGAATTTGTCGCCACCAATGGCTTTGATGGACAGCGAAATGCGCTCTTTCTCAACGTCCACTTCAGAGACAACGGCCTGAACCGTGTCGCCTTTGCGGTAGTTCTGGATCGCATCTTCACCGCGCTCGTCCCAGCTGAGGTCCGACAGGTGCACCATGCCGTCGATGTCGCCGTCGAGACCCACAAAGAGGCCGAATTCAGTGATGTTCTTGACTTCACCTTCGACTTCCGTGCCCTCGGGATGCGTTTCAGCAAACAGCTCCCATGGGTTGCGCATGGTCTGCTTGAGACCCAGGCTGACCCGCCGTTTGGCACCGTCAATTTCCAGCACCATGACTTCGACTTCCTGGCTGGTGGAAACGATTTTGCCGGGATGCACGTTCTTTTTGGTCCAGGACATCTCTGAGACGTGGACCAGACCCTCAACACCGGCTTCAAGCTCAACAAAAGCACCATAGTCGGTGATGTTGGTCACGCGCCCTGTGTGCGTGGAGCCCAGCGGATATTTGGCACCCACCAAATCCCATGGATCTTCCTGCAACTGCTTCATGCCGAGGCTGATGCGGTGTGTTTCCTTGTTGATCTTGATGACCTGCACCTTGATCGTCTCACCGATTGTCAGCACCTCAGATGGGTGGTTGATGCGGCGCCATGCCATATCGGTGACGTGCAACAGACCGTCCACACCGCCAAGGTCCACAAACGCACCGTATTCGGTGATGTTCTTGACCACACCGTCGGCTGTCTGACCTTCAGAGAGGTTGCCGATGACTTCGGCACGCTGCTCTGCGCGGCTCTCTTCGAGGATAGCACGGCGGGAGACAACGATGTTGCCCCGGCGACGGTCCATTTTCAAAATCTGGAACGGCTGCTTGAGACCCATCAGCGGGCCTGCGTCCCGCACCGGGCGCACGTCAACCTGAGAGCCGGGCAGGAACGCCACAGCACCGCCAAGGTCAACCGTAAAGCCGCCTTTGACACGACCAAAGATGGCACCTTCAACGCGCTGCTCATCGGCGTATGCTTTTTCCAGACGGTCCCATGCTTCTTCGCGGCGGGCCATCTCGCGGGAGATGACAGCTTCGCCACGCGCGCTTTCAACCTGACGCAAAAAGACTTCAACGTCATCGCCCACGTCGATTTTTGGCGCTTCACCGGGGTCTGCGAATTCTTTAAGCTCGACGCGGCCTTCCATTTTGTAGCCTACGTCGATAATGGCCTGGCCCGCTTCAATCGCGATCACCTTGCCTTTGACAACCGACCCCTCCTGGGGGGTGTCCATTTCGAAGCTTTCGTTCAGGAGTGCTTCAAACTCGTCCATCGTGTTTGCCATGTGGCGCTTTTTTCCTAACTGACTGTGTATCTGGCCGCGCGGTTGTCTCCGCCGGTCTTTGAGATGTTAAACTGCTGATATGCAAACACATTGCGCAAAACAAACGAAGGGCCGGTGGTTACCGACCCTGCTCGCTGGTCCTGTCGCAAGACTGTGGCCGCCTTGTCAACGCTCGCGCGTATAGAGCGAATTTGACGTAGGATCAACCCACTTTCACCTAAGCCCGCATGTGCACAGGGGCGCTGCCCGCGCAGCTTTGCACGTTAATTCTATCGTCACGAATAAGGCTCAGACTGCGGCACCCGCACAAAAGGATATGCGCGATGGACCTGCACTATGCCCTGTATCAAAGCCGCGCATCGATCGATGCGACGCCGGAGCAGCACAATGACATCCTGCAGACCAGCCAGCGCAACAACAGCAGACATGGCATAACAGGTTTCCTGCTTCACGAAGGCTGCAGCTTTATCCAGTACCTCGAAGGACCCAAGACAGGGGTGTTCACCACACTGGCCCGGATCGGTCGCGACCCGCGGCACACGGATTTTGACATCATCAAGATTGGCCCAACGCCCGAAAAGCTGATGCCGGATTGGCCAATGGCATTTGTTCATACCGACCAACCGTCTTTCGAGGCTCTGCGCAACGATCACAAAGGGCGCATTGATCTGAAAATCGGAGATCCACTGGAATTTGTGGCAATGCTGTCCGCGAACGCGCATGTCCTGCACAACCGCCACCTACAGGCCTAAGCGTTCAAAGCTCTTGGCCGCGCAACCCGTCCAGCAGCTCTTGATAAAGCCCGTTCGAATCTCCGCCCCCAAAAACCTGTGCGCCGCCCGAATAGGTCTGCCCATAGGTGCGCGCCACGTTCACTGTCTGCGCCAGCCCCGACAGAAACTGCTCGCGTTCCAGCGCGGACAGCGGATGGATGTAGACCCCCCAAAGCCGCCCCTGCGCCACCGCATAGCGCGCATCAAGGGCGCTGTCGAAATTGGCCTGCATCAGCCGCAGCAATTCCGCCGCGTCCAGCCCTTCGGCTGCGCGAATAGGCACCATCGCGCGCATTCTGTCCGCGCGCGCATCTGTGACGATCAGAACAGGCACGTCCTGAATGGTCAGCTCCATTGCCGTTCCGCGCAACACCGCTTCGGGATCAACCGCTTTGACGATCTGGCCCAGACGCTCAACGGTCATGCGACCCTCAGGCGCGGGCGCATCGGGGGCGGTTTGCGCGTTGCCAAGCGTCCCCACCACGCACAATAGAACTGCAAAAAACACTGATCTCATAGCCTGCCCTCTCCGGTTACGGA
>JBGCEG010000019.1:0-25713 GCA_045106135.1 Roseobacter sp.
TCGCCGCTGCTCAAACGGATCTGAGCGTAGCCACCGTCACGACCCACAAACTGGGCGTATGTACCGGCGGCACGGGCGATCTGACCACCCTTGCCGGGCTTCATCTCGATGTTGTGGATGATTGTACCGATGGGCATGCCAGAGAAAGGCATTGCGTTACCGGGCTTGATGTCGGCCTTGGCCGAGGCAATCACCTTGTCGCCAACTGCCAGACGCTGAGGGGCAAGGATATAGGCTTGCTCGCCATCTTCGTACTGGATCAGGGCAATAAATGCTGTCCGGTTCGGGTCATATTCGATCCGAGCAACAACTGCGGACATGTCCAGCTTGTTGCGCTTGAAATCAACGATACGGTAGAGGCGCTTTGCTCCCCCACCTTTGCGACGCATTGTGATCCGTCCGGTGTTGTTCCGTCCGCCATTCTTGGTCAAGCCTTCTGTGAGGGCTTTGACCGGGCGGCCTTTCCAGAGCTCCGAACGGTCGATCAGTACCAGCCCACGCTGGCCCGGCGTCGTCGGTTTGTACGACTTGAGTGCCATGTTGTCTGTCTTCCGTTTAGCAAACGACGGCTGCCGCGAAAGGCCCCGTCTATGTGGTTATAGGCCCCCGTAGGTGCCCGATATGAATTGATCCTCGCAGACCAAAAAGGCAGCCCCGGACGAATCCGGGGCGTGGCCGATGCGTTCCACTATTGGACTAAGCCTATGCGGTCAACCGCTCGGGGCAAACAATTTGCCCGCCCTCCGCAGCATACATCAGCCCGGGTTCTGGTTCACGACTGTGGCACCGTCTGGAATCGGGGTCCACGGCAGCTTTTCTTCCGCCCAGATGTGCAGGTCGGGTGCCACCCAGCTTGCATCATCAAGGCTGCCCGCCTTAATGAACAACAAAGGCCCGTAAAGCGCACCGCCACCATAGAGCGAACTGCCGCACTTGGGGCAAAACCTTCGCAACATGGCCTGACCACTGGTGCCACTGTGGTCTTCATATGTAGCCACATCGCCGGTCACCACCAGACTTTCTGCGGGCACCGCAACATTGAAAGAATATGTCGACCCGCTGAGTTTCTGGCATGTCTTGCAATGGCACACGGCCTGCATGACCGGTTCCGCATCAGACTTGTAGCGTACAGCGCCGCACAGGCAGCCCCCTTCGATCTTTTCCATCGTTCTCTCCTCCCGTTTCCCAACGCAGGTAACGATAGCACATTTCAACCTGAAAATTAACACGCTCGGACCTCTGCTACTACAGCGGTACGTTTTACCTGCTTTGTGAAGCGCGGTCAGAGTGCTAGGCTGCAGGCACACATCACGGGAGGGAGATAGAATGAGCTTTGTTAAAGCGCTGGCATCCGTTGCGGTAGGGTTTGCGGCGGCCAAGGGAATGGACAAGTATCAAGAGATGGGCGGCATGGCCGGGTTGCAGAACATGCTGAAAGATGTGGGCGGCGGTGACATGGCCAACCAGATCGGCAAGCTGGCGGATCAGTTTGGTGTCCCCGACGGCGGTGCGCGTGTGCAAGAGATGATGGGCCAGTTCGGGCTTGGGGGCACAGGCGGCAATGATGCAGCTATGGCCGGGCTCGGCGGGCTGATGGCCAGCATGCGCGGTGCAGCAGAGACAGGTACCAAGCAAACCGCCGACATGATGGAGGCCGTTTTTGGTCAGACCCCCGTCGGGGATGCGATGGAGCAGCAGGCAAAACTGATGATCCGCGCGATGATTCAGGCCGCCAAGGCAGACGGAGAGATTGATCCTGCCGAGCAGGCCGCGATCATCGAACGCCTGGGGGATGTGGGCGAGGAAGAGCTGGAATATATCCGCACAGAGTTACAGGCACCGCTTGACCTGGCCGGTCTTGTGCAGGATTCTGCGCATGTCGGGCGTGAGCAGGTCTATTCCACATCGCTGGCCGCCATCCGCGTCGATCATCCCGCAGAGGCGCAATACCTTCGCCAACTGGCATCCGGTCTGGGGTTGGATGACGCCGAACGCGATGCCATCCACGCGCGGATGGGTGTGGCCCCTCTGGCCTAAAGACGTCTCTTTCGCAGCCCGGCGCTGGCTTAACACGCGCCGGGTTGTAGGCGCTTAGCTTTGATCACGCCGAAACGCGCCACAACCTCAAACCTTTTTCAGAGGCAAAACTGTCCGGATGCACTGCGCAGCAACAAGGGCGCCGCTTATTGCAGGGTGGGGTTGTCCTGCATCCGCAAGCTAAGCTGTTCAACAGCCTGAAAACTGCGCAGCGCCCCTGAAAACAGGCGATCACGCCGGCAGCTTTGCGCGCTGAAGTGTTCCAGTTCCGCCAGCAACGCGCGCCAGGATGTCTTGCACACCTTCAAAGCCACAAACCGATGCGAAGAGCCCGCGAGCGCTGTTTTCACATTCCTGCAAAACAACGTGCGCCCAAAAGAGGCACCATGAGCGACGTAAAGCGCGCCAAGCACCGCGTCGGCGGTGTCCAGTTTCAGATCGCCGGCTGGTGTGGTCGCGCCAAGGTCCACCTGCAAAGCCGTGCATTCTGCTTGCAGTGAAAAGCGGTCGAACACCTCAAACCGTTTTCTGTGTTTTTCCACCGCATAATAAAAGTGGGACAACACGGTCAGTGCGCGAAAATACTCAGCCTCCGATATTTGCGGTGACATCAGCCGACTAAGCACAGCATCTTTGTGTAGCGTGTTGTGTATCTGGCGCGTGACATCCGCCACCTCCTGCCGCACAGAGGGCTGAAAGATGCGGTCCCCGTCCATCAGAAAGCGTTTTCCAACAACTCAGTCAAAGCAGACTTCATCGTCTTGAGCGGCAATGGTTTGGTCAGGCGCATGGTTGAGTTGAACGCAATGGGGGTTTGATGGTTATCCCCGTATCCGGTCACAAAAAAGAAGGGAATATCACGCTCCATCAGCTTTTGCGCGATTGGAAAACTGGTCTGATCAAAGCCCAGATTCACGTCAAGAATTGCGAAAGTTGGCGTGACGGCCTCCAGAAAATCCATGGCCTGCTCTACGTTGGCTGCCGCTTCGCACTTGGCAAGACCCAACCCGTGCAACTCGTCCTGTGCCGTTGCTGCAATAACATAGTTATCTTCGACCAACAGGCAGTGCGATGTTTGCAAAACCCGCCGCAATGCAGCCTCATCCACAACCGCCGACGGCGCTGATTGCTCTTCAACGGGCAGACTGGCGAGCCTGTCATTAAAGAGCTTTTTGGGCAAGAAGAACCGCGCCGCAACACCGTCACTTGAAAACTCAAGACTGGCTTCACCGTCCAGTTCATAGGGAATTGCCTGCTTGATCAAGGTCGAGCCAAACCCAAGTTCGTCCGGCACAACAATCTTTGGGCCCGCCACCTCTGTCCAGGTGACTTCAAGCCCGTTCTCTTGTTCGTTGAGCGTAATCCCCACCGAGCCCACATCATTCGACAGTGCGCCATACTTGACCGCATTGGTCACCAACTCATGCACCACCAACGAAAAGATCGGCGCGATCTCGGCCCGCAGCGGCTGGCCCGAACCGGTGATCGTATACCTGCACCCGGCGGTGCTTTGGAACGGCTGAAACTCACGCTGGATAAGCTCATTGACGCCAACCACAGAGACCACGCTGCTGGACGTCAGTTCATGCGACGCTGCAAGCGCTTGAATGCGCGCCTCAAGAGAACGCGAGTAAGAGGTCAAAGAACCGTAACTGCTTTCCTTCGCCTGTTGCGACACCGAACGGACAAGCGCCAGAATGTTGCGCACACGGTGGTTTAGTTCGTGAATCATCATTTTTTGCTGACGGTTCAGCGTTTCAATCAGTTCACGGCGCTCGATGGTATTGATCAAAACCCAAATGCGGCCAGCGAAATAAAGGTCTTGCTCGGACCATGGGGTCGCGGTGCCGCGCACCTGTTCCAGATACACGGAAAAAGAACCGCGCGGCGACAAGCGTGCTTTGCCATCGTGCTTTTCGATCGCCTTTTCAGGATTGCCCGCCCAGGAGATTTCCTGTTGGGTTTCCCGCCTGAAAACCATCAAGCAATGATTGTCGTTCGGCGCAAAGACAAGCGCCCCTGCACAGCCTTTCAACGCCTCGTCTGACGCAGGAAAGCTGCTTGCAAGACTGTTGATACCGACAACATCCCCATCAGACCGCGCCATCGCCTTTAGCCGCGTTATCAGGGTTTCGTCAGGTGTTGCCCCCATCGACTTGGCCGTGTCGTTCTGGACGATGATCACACCGTCTGCGTTCAAGACCTGCAAAACGCTCTTCATAAAGGACCGGGAGCCTGCTTGATCATCGGCGTCCAGCAGCATCTGATCTTTCAGCGCATCAACACGGGACACCAGTTCAAGCTGTTGCTTTTGCTTGATGATATTCAATTTCGCAGCAAACATCTGCCCGACATGGGTCATGATTTCGCGCAGCACAGGCCCCGGAAGACGCGGTTTTTGATGGTGAAACGAAATGATCCCCCACAAAGCACCATTGAGCACTACCGATATGGTCATCGTAGCCGCACTGCCCATATTTCGCAGATATTGCATATGGATGGGCGATACCCCCCGTGCATAAGCATAGCTGATATCCAGCGGCACAGATTTTGGATCAAGCGCCTGCAGGGGTGCAGGGGTCTGATCCACATCCGCAATAAACCGCAGCGGCATTTTGACCATCATTGCGCGGGCTTGCTCTGGAATGTCCCAATGGGGAAAGCGCATGCCGTCGAAACTGTCCATATCGCTGCGATGGTTGTCGGATATGACCTGACCGTTAAAGTCTTGATCAAAGCGGTAGACCATGACCCGGTGATACCCTGTCAAATGGCGCAAAAGCTCTGTTGTTTGCTGAAACAGCGCGTCTTCGGTTTCACAGCCCTCAACACTTTCCATATAAAAGCTGAGGGTTTTCAGAGGTTCCAGACCGGACGTTGTTGACCCTTCCGGCGGCTCAATCTCCAAAACCACCCGTCCCTCGCTGGCAAAAGCGCCGACCGCAAAGAGGTAGTCGTTAATGCGGAAATCACCAAGGGATGTTGTCTTTGTTTCCGCAGACGGGCGCGCAAGCATGTTGTTCAGCGCGTGCCATAGCTCGGAACCTAAGACCTCGATGAACGCCCCGCCCAGCAAATCTGTGTGATGCATGCCCAAAACACTATGTGCGTTTTCGCTGACGTGCGTAATAACAGCAGTCTTTGGATCGACCGCAATAACCACGCCAAAAGGCTGCACGATCCCCGGAATATGCACGGGCTCTGCCGCGCAGGTTTCCAATGCTTCCGCGATCTCTACGTTTGACATTATGAAGGGCATACAGATACTCCGCAAAAGCAATCACGAGGTGTACTGAATACTTTACACTCAATGTGAAGTCTCAGACTTACACCAAACAACCCTAGATGGAAACATTAATGACTAGTGTCTTGCTTATGGATGATGACATTGCCTTTGCGTTTGCGCTGACCAGAACGCTGCGCGGTCACGGCTATGATGTTGACACAGTGGACAACGCATCCGACGCCATGGAGCACATTGAGGCAAAGGACTATGCGGTTTTGTTAACTGATATTATTATCAAAATTGACGGTCACTTCGTACCGGATGGAGGGCTTTCATTGATACACCGTCTGCGCGCCCGCGAGACCGAGATGAGTGGCCAGCGGCCTTTGCCAATTATCGCGATGAGCGGCACAACAAAATATCCTGGCATGCAAAACATCCTGAATATCGCCCAATCCTTAGGGGCCAGCGCGATCATCGAAAAGCCCGCAGCACATCAGAGTTACCTCGATCTGATCAAGGATCTGACCTGAGAGACGCCAGACGCCAGCGGGTCTGAGGCCTCAGACAACCTCCACATAACTGAAATGGCTGGCTGCGCGCGCCCGGGCATCCTGTACCGCTTTAGCCAATCTTTCGCCTGAGCAGCCAGACAAAGAAAACGCCCCCCAAAAGGCCTGTGACAATACCGATGGGAATATCGTCCGGCGCCATGATCTTGCGCGCGATGATGTCGGCCCAGACGAGAAACACAGCGCCGCACAGCGCGCTGACCGGCAGGAGCCGTCGATAGTCACCGCCCACAATCAGGCGGACGATATGCGGCACCATCAACCCCACAAATCCAATGATCCCGGAGAACGCGACCATGACACCCGTGATCAAGGCCCCCACCACAAAGATCGTCAGCCTGAACCGCGCGACCTGAATGCCAAGCGTGGTCGCCGTTTCATCCCCGACGGTCATGGCGTTCAGCGTTTCGGATTTCAGCCAAAGGTAGGCACCGCACGCCAGCAGGATCACGGCCGGGTACTGCAACTGATCCCATCGGGCCAACCCAAGCCCGCCCAGCATCCAGAACACGACCGTGTGCGCAGCCTTTGGGTCCGCCAGAAAGATCAGAACATTTGCCGCAGACATCACGATGAAAGAGACGGCGACACCGGCCAGCACCAATCTGTCCGCACTGGTTGCCGATGCAAAACGTGACACCGCCAACACCAGAAACGTCGCCGCCAGTGACCCAAGAAAGGCCAGTAACGGCACCGTCAGCAGCCCGATGAAAAGACCTGTGTGCAAGAGCGCTAAAACCGCCCCGAAGGCCCCACCCGCTGAGATGCCCAGCAAGTGAGGGTCCGCCAAGGGGTTGCGCGTCACCGCTTGCAGACTGGCCCCCACCATCGCCAATCCAGCGCCAACCAGACAAGCAAGAATGGCCCTTGGCAGACGGATATTCCAGACGATCGCCTCGCGGCCTCTGGACCAGTCTTGCGGGATCGTCCCCGGCGCGATCTTGTTGACCAGCACGCCAAAGACGGTTTCCAGCGGCACGGCAATGGCCCCGACGCTGACAGCCACCGACAAGGACCCGATCAGCGCGACGCCCCCCAGGATCAGGCTAAGCCAAAGACTACTGACCTTTCCGGGCCGGGCGCTTGCCAAAGGCCGCGTCATTCAGGTCTACTGAGCCCGAAACGCAGCAGCGAGCGTCTTGACCGCCTTGATATTGCGCGGCCCTGGTGTGGCCTCGACGTATTCAAGGACCACGAAGCGGTCGTTTTGCACCGCGTCGATCTCTGCAAAGGCGGGGTTGCTCATCATAAATGCGCGCTTCTGGTCTGCCTTGACCTCCCCATAGTTGACGATCACGATAACCTCCGGGTTGCGCTCAACCACTGCTTCCCAGCCCACGGTGGCCCAGCTTTTCTCAAAATCATTCATGATGTTTGTGCCCCCTGCCGCCTCGATAAAGGCGTTGGGCATCGCGTAGCGCCCGGCGGTGAACGGCACATCCTCGCCACTGTCATAGACGAACACACGCGGGGCCGCCTCAAGCGTGGGCTGCGCCTCAAGGAACGCGGCAAGCTCGGCCTGATAGCCGTCAATCAAGGTCTCGGCCCGGTCAGAGACACCGAAGATCGCGCCAAGATTGCGGATGTCGGCATACATATCCTCCATGGAGGCTGCGTCTTTTTCACCGATGTGGATACAGCTTTCGGTCAGCTCATAGACCTGAATGCCAAAGGGCTCCAAGGTTTCGGGCGTGACCTCTCCGCCGACCCGCATGCCGTAGTTCCACCCCGCAAAGAAGAAATCTGCATCCGCGCCGATCAACACCTCTTTGGTGGGGTATTTCGCAGATAGTTCTGGCAAGGCCTCAACACCCGCTGTCATCTCTTCGTCCAGCGTTTTCCAGCCGGAAATACCCGTGTATCCCACCATCTGATCGGCCAGCCCAAGCACCAGCATCATCTCCGTCAGGTTCACGTCATTTGAAATGGCGGCCTGTGGGGGCGCATCAAAGGTGACCGTGCGGTCACAGCTTTGAATCGTTGTCTGGGCCATAGCAGCAGTGGCGAGGGGAAGCACGGTCAGTGTCGTCAGGACAAGTCTCATTAGGAGTACCCTTTAGGTTGGGAGGTTGAAGGAAAAATGGGCGGTCTTGCTCAGGCTCAGGTGTTCACGCCGGGCGGCAATGCGAAAGGTATCGGACACAAGCCTGTCTGTCAGAAGCGTCTCCGGCGGGCCAAAGCCCTGAGGGTGGCCATCTTTGAGGATCAGCACGTCGTCGCACACGCCCGCGGCCATGTTCAGATCGTGCAGCGATACAACAATGGTCAGACCAAGGGTCTGGATCAGCGATACGACTTCCAACTGATGGCGCACATCAAGGTGGTTCGTCGGCTCATCAAGGATCAAGACCTTCGGCTCTTGCGCCAAAGCCCGCGCCACCATCACGCGTTGCCTTTCGCCCCCCGACAACGTGCCAAAGTCGCGATCTGCCAGAGCGTTCAGGCTGAGCGTCTCCAGAACGCTTTCTACAACCTGTTCGCTCTGCGCCCCCGACATGGACAGGCCCGATTGGTAGGGCGTTCTGCCAAGGCGGACAATTTCGCGCACCGTCAGGCCAAAGGCGGATGGCTGTTCCTGCAAAACGGCCGCAATCCGCGTGGCGGCGTCGCGGGCAGTCATTGACCAGATATCCTGACCCCCGACACATACCACCCCGGTGTGCGGCTTTTGAAACCGGTAGAGCAACCGCAGCAATGTGGATTTTCCGGCACCATTCGGCCCGACGACCCCCAAAACGCGCCCGGCACGGACGCTGAAGGTAGTGGCGTGCAAAACAGGCTGGTCCGATTTGGCCGGGGCCCAGCTGACGCCCTGCACGTCAAGATCAGCCTCGGTCATGATGCGCGTCTGTCGGTGGCTTCGACCGTGATCATCGCAGAGGGCACTCTGGCCAGCGTCGAGGTGCGCAACTTGCCGGGCCGGTCTACCGACGAACACCAGCCGTCGTGCAAATGCGCGTATTGTCTGGCAAAAGCGACAAGGTCTTCCACATCCACGTCAGGATCAATGTCGCCAAACAGATAGGTCGCTTTGCGGCTGCCATGATACGCCACCGTGCAGGGCCGGTCGCAGCCCGCCATGCAAGCAACACCCGAGATTTCGAAGTCATCTGAAATGGCATCGCCTGCCATATCAATGGCGGCGCGCAGCTTGTCGATCAGTTCAAAGCCGGGCCGGCACGCATCGCCTGTATGCTTGCAGGATGTGCATACCGTGATCCTATGGTTTTTCTGTCTGGCCATATCACCCTCCGCGATGATGCGGGGCGCGGGCCAGAAATGTCACAAGGCACGTGGGTCGTCCAGGCAGCCATTATCACTTCCTCACCAGACACCCCGTCTGAGTTCAGTTACAGTGACGACATCCTCATGTCGCCAGATGGCAGGTCTCCTGACTTGCGGATCAGCGCTTCCCCGAACCTTCCCAAGCCATGCAGGCTCAGTGGTATTCCTCGGGGTCACTCACCGCTTACAGTTGCGGGGGCAGTTACGGATTTGGCGCTTACCAGCTTCCTCACCGTATTCCCTTTTCATTCCAGCCGCGCGTCTCGCGGCTAAAAACCATCTGAAACAGCCCTGAAAGAATTGCCTTCGTTCGTCAAGAACAATACGAATTTGTTTCTGATTAAAATAATCAGGTTGACAATTCTTAGTAATTCACTCAGATATATGGCACGTCAAGCCACCCAACGCACAGATCAGGGAAGCCCGACACCCATCTTACGAGAGGACTTTCAGGTGCAACAGCAGACGTTCCCCCAACCCGCCCCCCTTGATCGCCAGACCCTACGCCCGCGAAGATCCGAGATTACAAACATCTGGTTACAATCCGGCATGCCGGACGGCTTCAGTATCGAATGGATGTTTGACCATTTCGAGCATACGCCACCGCACCCTCAAGGACGGCCATAATGTCCTTTCATTCCGCCAAGGAAACACTGAAGCCACCGCCGGACAACCTGCCCACCTACGCAGCAGAGGACCTGACCAAAGGCACGGACAGAGCCAAGATTATCCTTGGCGATAAAACCTATACCCTGCGGGTCACGCGGGCGGGCAAACTGATCCTGACGAAATAACCCCTGTCTAGGAAAACCGCAGCGGTGCGCCTGTGGCGAGATGGACCGCTGCATGCGCGCAGACGGTCAAAGGCGGTCAAGCACCTGCCCCACCGCTTGCGCGGTATCGGCCCATCCCGGCAATTGCTGACCGGCCTCGCGCGCCGCGTACGCGCAGGCCCCATAGGCATCGGCATCGCTCAAAAGCGCGCCCAGCGCCTCTGCAAGATCCTCCACACAGTCTGGCGCAACAAGGTGGCCTGCCGCTGCAGGCACCGTGTCAGGCACAGCGCCTACGTTACAACTCACAATCGGCAGGCCATGGGCCAGCGCCTCATCAAACACGAGGCCGTAGCCTTCATAGCGCGTGGCAAGAGCAAAAACCGACGCGCGAGCATAAAGCGCGGACAGTTCTGCGTCGGGTACATATCCCGCAAGCCTGACACGTGCGCCCAGCCCAAGGTCCCGGTGCAACGACACCAGGTCGCGGGAATGAGCGGCGTCGTAGACCTTGCCCGCGATGACCGCTGTCCACTCCAAATCCGTCAAACGTGCCAGCGCCTGCAACAGGACGTCGTGGCCCTTGCGCGGGTGCTGGATACCGACCGACAGGATCAACGGCGGCGTAGCCGGTGCACTGGGACGGGTGGGGCGATCCGTGCCAGGCCGGGCGATGGTGATCCGCTCCGGCGCGACGTCATAGGAGCCGGTCAGAATTGCGGCGGTTGCCGGGCTTGGGACCAACACATGATCGACATGGGCGAGGTTGGCGCGTTCGGTCCGGTAGAGATGGTCGCGCCGCTCAGACGACAGCCCCGTTTCCAGCGCAAGCGGGTGGTGCACCATGGCAAGGCTTGGCACCTGCAAGCCCCGCACAGCAGCCGTGTCCAATGTGGCCGATACGAACCCGTCAAGAATGACAACGCGGCCCGCATCAAGCGCCTGAAGTTGGGCAATGGCGTCCTGCATATCCGCTGGCGAAGGGTCCGGAAAGGACGCCCCAAGCGCCAGATGCTGCACGTCGCGGCCCTGCGCGCGCAGACCCTGCAGCAGGCGGCGTTCGTAAATGTAGCCCCCCGTTGGCGTTGCAATATCACCGGGGATCGCAAAGGCTGCGCGCCGCAGGCTCATGACAGTTGCTCTGGTGCGTAAATGGCCAGCACGCGCCGCTCCACCGCGCCGACCAAGACGTAGCCCAAGGCTGACATCACGGCCACAAGCACGACCGAGGCCCACAGGACATTGTAGTCAGACAGTGAGGCAGAGAGCGCCATAAGACTGCCGATCCCTGCCCCCGTGGTCAGCCACTCTACCACCGTCACGGCCAGAACAGACGCCGGAACGGCCATGCGGGCCGAGGCAAAAAACGCAGGCAGCATTGCAGGGATGCGGACGCGGATCAGCTTGGTCAGCGGGCCTGCGGCATAGCTGTCCAACACCGCAATCGCCTGCCCCGGCGCTTGGTGCAGGCCTTGCAGGCAGGCAATGAAGGTCGGAAAGAACACCATGAGGGCCACGAGCGATATGGTCCCCTCTGCCCCACGGCCCAGCGCCAGCACAACCAGCGGTGCCGTTGTGACAATCGGCACTGAACGCAAGGCGATGGCCAGTGACATGGTGGTACGGGCGGCCGCGGGAAACAGCACGACCCCCATCGCCAGAGCAGCCCCGACCGCCAACCCCGCGCCATACCCGGGCAGCAGGAAAACAGATGTCTCAATAAAAGCTGCACCGATGGTGGCCCGTGTGTCTGCGGCGTCAGGGGCGCGCACCAGCGCCTCAAAAATGTCACCCGGGCCTTTGGCAAAAAACGGATTCAGATCAAACAGCCAGTTGGCCCCGCCCCACAGGCCACAGGCAAAGATCAGCACCAAGCCCGCATCGATTGCGCCCGCCCCGGCGCGCCTGCCCGGACCCACGGGTGCTGCCAGAAGGATCGGGGGATCCTGCAACAGGATGCGACGCGCCAACGCCCCGATGGAGGCTGAGGCAAGGATCGTCACAACAGTGGCGACCGTTGCAAGCGCCCAAGTCATCTCAACATCCAGCGCCCGTATGGCGCGGACGGTCAGCACGCCCATCCCCCGCTCTGCGCCGGTGAACTCCCCAATCATAGCCCCCAGAAACGCCGCCGGGGCCGCAATCTGCAGCCCGGTGAAAAAGTATGGCAACGCCGCCATGGCGCGCACATGGATCAGGGCGGCCAGAGGTCCGCGCCCATAGCTGCGCACCAGATCAAACCAGCCTGCCGGGGCCGCACGCAGCCCGACAAGCAGCGGAATGAGCGTGGTGAAATAAACAGCAAGGGCCGCGAGCGTGATCTGCGGACCCGGGCCGGGACCGAAAAACACCCGCAAAAGCGGACCCGTGGCCACAAGCGGCAGGCAAAAGACAACAAGCGCCAGACCAATAATCAGACGTTCGCTGCGCGGCCAGACAAGGGCGATCCCGGCCAACGCGATGGCTGCGAGATTGCCAATGACAAAGCCCACTGCCGCATTGCCAAGCGTGACCGCAAGCGCGCGAGACATTAGCCCGGCATTGCTCATCAAATACAGCGCCACGTCACTGGGACCTGCCAGCACGAAAGCCTCTGTCAGTAGCCTTGCGGCAAGTTCCCACAGAGCGAGCACAAGGATCAGGCTGCCCCCCGTAGACGCAACGCCGGTCCCGCGCCGTTTAGGCGCTGGCATTGCCCCCAAGGCCGAGGTCGCAGACGTCACTGCGCAGCCAGCGGCGGTTTTTGGGCGGCCACGCCTTTGGCCAGTGCCGCAAAGACCCGGTCGATCAGCGCAAGAGCCGCGTCGCTGCGCACGGCAGCCTCGGGCCTTGGGCGTGGCAGGTCAATCCGAATATCGTCAACGACCTTGGCGGGCCGGGGCGACAGGACAATGACCCTGTCCGACAAAAGCACCGCCTCACTGACGGAATGTGTCACAAGGATCGTGGTTGTGCCGCGCGCCTCCCAAAGGCTTGGCAGGTCTTGGGCCAGTTGCGCGCGTGTCAACTCGTCCACCGCCCCAAAAGGCTCATCCAGCAAGAGCAGACCGGGATGCGTGGCCAGCGCCCGCGCAATGGCCGCGCGCTGACGCATGCCCCCCGACAGCTCTGCGGGCCGTGTCTCCTCGAAGCCGCTTAGGCCCACAAGGCCGATCAGTTGGTCAATCTGAGCGGGGTCAACCTTTTGCCGGGCAAGGCGTATAGCCAGTTCGATATTCCCGCGCACGCTGCGCCACGGCAGCAAGGACGGGTCTTGAAACGCCACCGACAGGCCCCCGCGCCGCTTTGTGGCAGCAGGCGGGGCACCCCCGATGGTGACCGTGCCTGCGCTTGGGTCCTCAAGCCCGGCGACCAGACGCAAAAGCGTTGACTTGCCACAGCCTGAAGGGCCGACAAGCGCTGTTGTCAGGCCTGCACGGAAGGTCAGGGTTGTGGGGCTCAACGCCTCTGTGCCGCCATCAAAGGTTTTCGCAAGCCCCTGACATACGACGTCCGGCGGCGGGGTCAGGTCACGCGCCATAAACCTCATCAAGGATGGAGCGGTCCCAAAGGTCCGCAGTGACGGTTCGGTCCAGCAGCGCAAGCGTTTCGATGTTCGCCGCAACCGTTTCATCGGTCCACCAGCCAAATCCGTTTGCATCCGTCAGATCAGAGAACATCAGCGGCACCTGCCGCGCGGCCTGCAGCTTTTGGGTTTCCAGATCCAGTCCCGCTTCCGGATACATTTCAAGGGTCAGGGCAGCGGCGGCATCGGTGTCCGCGCGGTAGGCGTCCCAGCCGCGCACCTCTCCGGACATCAGCGCGACAAGCTCGGCCCGCCGATTGGCAAGGCTGTCTTCGGTGGCGATATAGGTTTGCGAATGCACCATATAGCCATGATCGGCCAGCAACATTGTAAGGCTTTCAACCCCTTGCATGGTCATCGCCACCGGCAGATCAGTTTCCCAGCACAACAGGCAATCGACCTCTCCGGCCAACAGCGGTTGCGCCGAATACTGGGTTGGCACGATCTCGATCCCGTTGATATCGACACCGTTCAACGTGCACAGCGCCTGCAAGACGGGCGTGTTGGCCAGCGCCATGCCGATCCGCTTGCCAATGAGATCGCTGGGTTCATTCACCGGATTGGCTGGCAGCGATGCGATCACAAACGGGTTTTTCTGCATCGCCACCCCAAGGATCTTGAAGGGCGCGCCCTGTTCGACGGCGGCGGCGGTGTAATCAGCGGCTGAAATGCCCACAAGGGCTGTGCCTGCGACCACCGGCGGCTCCACCGGGGCGTTGGGCCCGCCCGGCTGGAGCGACACCCCAAGGCCCGCCTCGGACCAGTAGCCACGATCAAGCGCGATATAGCTGCCCGCAAACTGCGACGAATGCAGCCAGGACAATTGCAGGTTCACCTGGGTCTGCGCAAAGGCCGGGCGCGCAAAGCCTGTCATAGTTTGGGCCATCAGCGCAGATGCGCCTGCGCCAAGCACGAAACGGCGGTTAAAGTTTAATTTCATCGATCATCCTCTGAAGGTTACAGCACCACAGTAAAGTTGCATCCGCTCAGCACAAGTGGCGCAGGCGCGTCGGATCGTCCCGCCTTTAGATTGCGCGCAAACCTGCCGGGCTTGGCATCATCTTTGCCGTGCCGTGGCTTTTGAAATCAACAAACAATCGCGTGTTCACACTTTGACGCGCATATTTGCACGACGGCCCACGCGGGCTACCTTTGACCAACGCTTGCAGAAGACGGGGACATTCTGATGCCATATTCGACCACCGCGCGGTTTTTCCATTGGGGCATGGCTGTGCTGGTGCTGACCACAGTGCCCGCCGGTTTTCTCATGGTACAGCAAGGGCTGGATCGGTCTTTGCAAAACAGTCTTTTTATCTACCACAAGAACATCGGGATCGTGTTGTTGTTTATTGTGCTGGCGCGCGTGGCGTATCGGTGGCGGAACCCGCCTGCAGCGCTTTCGGACGCTGTGCCAGACTGGCAGCGCAGGATTGCCGCCTTGTCGCACCTGTCCCTTTATGTGTTGCTGATCGTCATGCCGCTGGCGGGCTACATCCGGGTCAAAGCAGGTGGGTTTCCCATTGAGTCGCTGGATGCCATGGGGGTGCCATCGCTTGTGCCGCGTTCTGAGGCGTTGGCCGACACCGCCAAGGCCATTCACTACTTTTCGGGTATTGCCCTCTCTGTTCTGATTGGGCTGCACATCGCTGCGGCGACCTTTCACGGGTTGATCCGCCGCGATGGTGTGTTTTCAAGGATGTGGCCACCCGTGGCACCGCGCAGCAGATGATGCGCGCCTTTTGACTGTCCGCGCGCGAAGCGCCGGTCATTTGGCGGTCTGCGGCCAATGGACGCCAACCAGGTCTGCAACAGCTCAGGCGTCGCCGGTGTCCAGCCTTGCATACACGTCGCAGGGTTTATCACCTGCCTGCAACGCGCCGATCCATTGATCCAGAGACGCGCGGTCGGTCCAGTCGTCAAACACGAATGCCCCTTCCTCGCCGCGTGCCACATTAAACCGGTAAGCGCCCAGCGCATTGATCCGGTCAAGAGCCAGGGTTGCCCGTTCGGTCAGACCCGGAATAACCTCGATCGAGATATAGGAAACCGCCACTGACAGGCCAGCCAAAACCTCTGCTTCATGTCCCTCCACGTCGATCTTGATATAAGTCGGCAGGCCGTAGGTTTTTGACAGCGCGTCGAGTGTCGTGACCTCTGTCTGTTGTTTCGCCGACCAGCGGACAGGCTGAAACGTGGGCAGACTGGCCACATCCTGCTGAAACCCGCTCGACAGCGTGGAGACTGTCGGATAGCGCGGTGACACAAAAAGCGTCGCCTGACCGGGGGCCGCCCCCGCAGCACTGCGCAGCACAACCACATCGCGGGGCAGCGTCGCCCGCAAAACATGCCAGAAGGGCTTTTGCGGCTCCAGCGCCACAACGCGCAGCCCCGCCCGGCGTAGCGCCCGCGTCCGGCTTCCAAGGTGCGCGCCCACATCAAAAGCCAGCGCACCCTTTGGCAAGAGCTCTGCGTAAAATCGCGCCTGCGCGCGCACGAGGTCCGGGCGTGCCATATAAATCATGGCGGACCGGATAAGTCCCAGAAGAGAGGCGAGGCGTGTCATGGGCGGACCATAGACCCACAGGCCCGCGCCCGACCAGCCCCCTGTCGGGCGATTGCCCCCCTTGCTTGCGCGGGAACACGCCGGTATGCCCGCACAGGCCCTGAATTGCGCCTGTTTTGCGCCTGATCACGGCCACATCACGGAAAAATTATATGGACTGTACAGCGACTTGGGCCATGTACGGGCATGGCGAGTGAAAAGGGTACGGCGCATGTCACTTCAGGAAAACCACATTATCTTGGCAGAAGAGATGCGGCCTGCCGTTGGGGCAGACCCTCAGGCCAAAGGATTTCCGTCACGTGCCACGATCACGCGCAGACGTGCCTTTGTGGCGGCGCTGAACATTGTGACGGTGGTTGTGCTGACAGGCGTGATGATACTGCTGCTGTCCTACGGCGGCTTTATCGCGATCGAATGGCTGATGCTGATTGCCTACGCCATAACGCTGCCCTGGATGTCGATTGGATTGTGGAACAGCCTGATCGGCTTTGCCATTGACCGAAAATACGGCGCGCAAGCCGCAACGATGGTGACACCGGCCCTTGGACGAGCACAGGGCGACGAGCCCATCACCACCCGCATTGCCATCGTGATGCCCCTGCGCAACGAAGACCCTGCACTGTCGCTGGAGCGGTTTCAGACCCTGCAGACCCAATTTGCGGCCACGCCATGGGCCGACCAGTTCACCTTTCACGTGCTGAGCGATACCGACAAGCCGGATATCGCCCTGCAGGAAGAGACCGGGATCGCGGCGTGGCGCGCGGGTGTGCCCGGTGCCCCGCTTCACTACCGGCGCCGGACCGAGAACACAGGGTACAAAGCCGGCAACATCGCGGAGTTTCTGGACACCCACGGGCAAGACTACGACTTTTTCCTGCCGCTTGACGCCGACAGTGTGATGGGGCCGGACACGATCCTGCGCATGGTCCGCGTCTTGCAGGCCTCACCAGAGATCGGGTTGCTTCAAAGCCTGATTACCGGCTTGCCATCGCGCACTTTTTTCACCCGGTCCCTCGTATTCGGGATGAGCCACGTCATGCGCTCCTTCACACTGGGGGCGGCATGGTGGCAAGCCGATTGCGGCCCCAACTGGGGGCATAACGCCTTGATCCGGACAGCACCCTTTCATGATCATTGCATGCTTGCGCCGCTGCCCGGTCGCGGGCCGCTGTCGGGCGACATCCTGAGCCACGACCAGCTTGAGGCCTGCCTGTTGCGGCGGGCAGGGTATGAAATCCGGGTGCTGGCAGAGGAAAGCGACAGCCACGAAGAAAGCCCACCCAGCCTTGCGGATTTCCTGCGCCGTGAAATTCGGTGGTGCAATGGCAACCTGCAGTACCTGCGGTTGCTCGGGTTGCCGCAACTGGAAACGGTCAGCCGATTGCAGCTTTTCATGGCCATTCAGGCCTATGTTTCTGCGGCGGCGTGGATGCTGTTCATCGCGCTGGGTGCGGTTCTGGTCACCGTTGACGGGCAGGTTGGTGCGGTGCCTCTTTGGGCAAGTCTGGGGCTTTTCGGGGCTGTGATGACGTTGAACCTGATGCCGAAATTCATGGGCATCGGTCAGGTTCTGGCGGACAGCAAACGTGCCGCAAGCTGGGGCGGGCGTGCGCGCCTGATCACCAGTGGACTGGCGGAAATTCTGGTGTCGATGCTGATCGCACCGGTGCTCGCCTTTGGACTGACGTGCTTTACCATCGGGCTGATGTTCGGACGGCGCGTGGGCTGGGACGCACAGCAAAGAAGCCGCGCGCGTCTGGAATGGTCCGAGGCGGTGCAGGTCTTCTGGCCGCAAACGCTGGCCGGTCTTGGGCTGTCGGCGTGGCTGGCCGTGCAAGCGCCATGGGGGCTGGCTTTTGGCGCGCCGATCCTGCTGCCGTTGATTTTGGCCATACCGATTGCGGTGTGGACAACCCAACCGGGGGTCAGCCGTTTGTCACTGCGCCTTGGCTTGTTTGACACGCCGCTGGACCGCCGCGAGGCTGTGCCACCTTTGCCCCGCGCGTCATCGGCCTTGGACCCGGAGAACGCATAACTGTAGCACCTCACATGCGCTGCGTGGCGCGTCTTGCTGACCGTGACGCGCGGCGGCAAAAGCGATCCGCGGGCATGTGCATCAAGGCGCGTTTCGCTCTTCTAGCCTTGTCGCTTCAGGTTACGGCGCTTTAGACCCGCACGGCGCGCAAGTGCCAAACTCCCCACCGCAGCAAGCAACAGCGGCACCCCGGCAGGCAGTGGAACAGGAGAGACTTGCACGCGCGGGTCAATCCAACGGTTGTTCACGATGTTCAACTCCGGCGCAGAGATCGTGAAACCGTCCGGCAGCAGAAAGGCAGGGCCGGTTTTCGAAAAGCTCAGGGTATTGCCGCTGTCAAAGACACCCGTGGCTTTTGTGTCGCCGGAGCCGAACGCGCCCGCCGTCCCAGTGAGCGACATGGCGAGGCTGAAAGGCGCGCGCCAATCATGGCTGATGGTCGGTAAAAGCATCGCGTTGATCAAATCGAAGGCCAGATCTTCGCCGGGTGAGTTGATCACACCGACCGAGTTTTCATAGGTCCGCGTGTTCCTTGCGGTGTCAAAAAGGTTCGGCCCGGACTTACCGGTTATCGTCGCATCTGCACGCAGGAACGCAGCGGCGCTGCGCACAAAGGGGACGCCTTGCGCTACTTCTGCGTCCAGAAAACCGTCAAAGGCGATGTTTGCGGACAGACCAATATAGGTCGGCCCGGTATAGGTGTTCACATCAAAAAGCGGTGTCAGCATGAGCCCGGCCGTGGACTGGGTTGCGGTCGCGCGGATGCGTACCGCAGATGTGCTGCCTTCAAATGCTCCGGCCGTACCCGTTACCGTTAACCCGCCGCCCAGCGTGCCCGCAGAAACATCCACCCGGCACCCCGATTGCGTGTTTTGCACAACGACGGAAATCTGCTCTGGCCCTGCGGCCTGTTCAGACTGCGGCACACCGCAGGACGGGTCTATCGCGCCGCCATTTTGAACCGAAACCGTCTGCACGGTCGCCGCCTGAGAGGCCGCGGCCCACCCAAAGGACACCGCCGCCAAAAGGATCAAGGTCTTGTTCATAATGTTTCTCCTGTGAAATGCCTGAAACGCTAGCGCAGGCGGGAAAACGGCGCATACTGCATTTGTAGTAGGCAGCAGATGGGCTTGCCGTTACGGTTTCCGGATGGCGGACAAACATATCAAGGACGTTGAAAACTCTCTTCGGAATATGGCCAGTGATCCTTTTGGCTTCACGGAACTGGTGGATGCCTGGAACGCCGTTTTTGAGTGCGAAGAACGTGAGAACATCAGACCAAACACGTTTGACGGCGTCCTGAATGAAACCTTGCAGACGATCACCCGAGAGGGCGCAGGCGATGCAATCGGCACACGCGTGCGCCAAATGGTCAACGCCCTGCCCCATATGGCTTTTGTCGTTCGCAGCGACGGCCTGATTGCGGCGATGAATGATGCGGCCCTGTCTCGCATGTCCGTCGATCCCGGCCAGAACGTAGATCAGATTGGCTACCTGCTGGAAAGCGGTGAAAGCCTCACCGATCTGATTGTCCGATCCGTCGACCGGCGCAATGCGATCGGAGATGTGATGATGAAGCGCGCCCTCCACGACCAAAGCGAACGCAGCGCCACCCTTGCCATTGTGCCGTCTTTTGAGGACGGGCTGGCCCGCGCTTTGGTCTTTGTCATCGACCCGGTGTGGCGCGATGAGGTCAGGGCGGTGGTCAGCCGGGCCTATGGCCTGACAGATGCCGAACTTGAGATTCTGATGGCGTTCCTTGATGGCCACTCTTTGCGCAGCATCGCCACGCAACGCGGGCGTTCGCACACCACGGTCCGAACGCAGTTTCAGGCCATCATGAACAAGGCAGGCGCGCGCAGTCAGGCCGAACTGATGCGCAACACCATTGCCGTCTCGCAATTCTTTACGGATATCGGCGATGTAGCCGACGTCGCCCGCCACCCGGACAGACGTCGCTTTGATATGCTTGCGCCCGGCGGGCGGTTGGTCGACGTCACGCTGACAGGCGACATGTCAGGGCCAATGATCGTTTGCATCCCCGATGCGTCGCAGTTTCTTTTTCCAGCCCGCATCGAGAAGGCTTTTCGTCAGGCAGGTCTGTGTGTTGCCTTTGTCTGCCGCCCCGGCACCGGGCGTACTGATGCGGCACCCGCCGGTCAGGACTACATAGAATGTCTGGGCGCAGATGTGGTCTGCCTGCTGGATCAGATGCGCAAAACCAGGGCCGTTTTGATGAGCAACAACATGTCCAGCGTCTTTGTCTACCGGTTGGGCAGTCTTATCCCCGACCGTCTGAGCCGCATTATTGTAACCTCAACCCTCGTGCCGGGTCCGTATCTGGATGGGACGAAGACACGCTCGCCCTGGGCGCGGGCGCTGATGCGGGCCGCACGCGGATCACCGGGCATGTACAAGGTGATGATCCATGCAGCGATCAAGGCCTGGAAGGCCATGGGGTCCAGACGCATGTATCTGTTGCAGCTCAAAGGGTTTGCGCCCGACGAAGAGATCGGCAAGCAGCCGGATGTGGTCGCGGCCTATGATCTGGCGATGCGCACGATGCTGTCACAGGGCACAGACCATGCCGTCATCTCGTTCGAATACGCAGCACAGGACTGGAGCGGATGGATCGACGCCTGTGAGACCCCCATTGATCTTGTGCAGGGGGTGCACAGCCCCTCTTCCAGTTTCGAAGTGGTCGAAGCATTTGCCGCACGGCACAGCGATAAAATAACCCTTCAGGCCCTTCCGGACGCGGGGTATCTGCCATTTTTCACGCATACGGACGTGATGATCGACAAATTGCGGCAAGCTGCAAATCAGGCAGACCGAGGTGCTTCATGACATCACCGGCGGCCACAGATTGCCCGATTTACGACCGCGCCGTTTTGCCCCCAAAGCACCATGATATCCTTGGCGTTCAAGCGGAATCAGAAGACAAACTGAGCTTGCTTTGATCTATTCTTGTTCGACCTCGACGGTTGGTGCGGGCTGTGCCGGGGCCTCCGCACTGCCAAAGTAAAACCCAAGAACGGTGCCCAAAACACCGATCATGATCGCGATCAGTTCTTTGGCGAGGCCTGCGCGCTTTTCCACCTCTTCAATGTTCGACCAAAAGATCGCGATTGAGGCGATCACGAAAACGGAAATCGTTGCGAAGGCGAACAGGAATGTGACAAGGCCACGCGCGACACTTGGATCTGCCAGCGACACCAACAGATCGCCAAAGAAAATGCCCACCGCCAGAAAAGCGGCCACAAGCAAACCGCCGCCCGCCAGCGCGATTGAGCCCCACATAATGCCAGACGTAGCAGCCACGGGCGCATTAATCTTACAAAGCTCGTTGAGCCACTTTTCTGCAGTGCCGCTGGGCGCATGCTGCAGGACGAACTCAGCGATTTCCGGCATATCGTCCGATACAAACGCGGGTGCGGCGGCGTTCTTTTTTCGGAAATTCTCAATAAAGGATTTGTATGCGTCAGAAGTGGCTTGAGCTGAATGTGCCATAGGACCCCCAAATTTGGCTTCAGATACTTGTTAACATTAGTAATTGCGTTTCGCCAAACGTCTTCGCACAGAGCGTATCTTTCAATCTCTCTGGTGATCTTTAGGAAGTGGGTGCTGAACCATGAAGCCCCTGTCACAGGCGGTGCGTGTCGCGCGTGCATCTGTCAGGTTCTGTTTGAAAACAGGGCGACTGTCGCAGGACGCAAAGGCGGCGGGCCGATCTTTGCAGGCCCGCCGCAAAAGCATTAGTGTTCCGGCGGCATAGGATCACCGCTGGGGGTGCCATCACCGTCTGATGGCGGCATAGGCACTTCGGCTGCATCCGCGGCGGCCTCGACCGTCGTACCGTCATCCACCTCTGGCGGCAGGGGCGCCCCATCCGACAGGGTTGGCTCCGCCTCATGTTCCAGATCAGGCGGCGCAGGCGCGCCTTCCGTGCTGGCAACCGTCTCGCCCACATCGGACGCAACGTCCACGTCTTCTGCGGGCGGTTCGGGCGGGGTGTCATGCAGTGCCGCAACCGTTTCCAGTGTTTCTACTATCTCCGGTGGCATTGGGGCGTCGGCGACAAGATCATCATCCATGGCTTTTCCTTATCAATTGGCTGTCGTTGCCGGGAAAACACGGCCCCGATTAGCGCATTACCACCTGTTCGATGACATTGTTCTTGATGAACACGTCCACTGTGCGGTCCGCCGCATTGGCGCTTGTGAGAACTGTAAAGACGTTGCTCACACCGTCAGTGCTGCCTGTCTTCACCTTTTTCCACCCAGACACCGTGCTGATGATTGCCCAGCAGTTCTGCGAGTTGTTGGTGGTGAAGGTGCGGGTTACTTTTTTGCCATTGTGCCACATGTTTTAGTCTCCTTAAGTCAAATAAATTTGCGATAGCTGGGGTCAACGAAGAACGGCTTGGTAGATATGGTTCTTGTCTGAATAGACATCGACCTTACGCCCGAAAGCCCGTGCTTCTGTCAGCAATTTCAACGTATTGGTCACACCATCCGTATTGCCGGTCTTGATCTTGCGATACCCGAGCCCCGAAATAGCCGCCCAAGCATTCTGCGAATGATAGGTCGCAAAAACGCGGGTTACGTTCACATTCCGGTGCCAGGTTTTGGCGGCCGCCGGGATCATTTGCTTGAGGTCGGGCCGGTTGCCGATCCGCTGCGTTTTTGGACGGCCAGAGGCATCCTGTTGCGGTGATCCAGTTGAGCGCAGCAAGTTTATTGCGGACTGCGACGACAACAGCGTCGAGCCTTGCGCCTTCAGGATGCCCTGAACACATCCCAAGGCCCCCACCACAATCGGCGAGGCGCTGGATGTGCCGCTGAAGGTATCGGTGTACCAAAGCGTTTGCGCGCCCCCCTGCAAGTCCCCATAGCCCGTG
The DNA here is from genome assembly GCA_045106135.1 of Roseobacter sp. GTDB lineage: Bacteria > Pseudomonadota > Alphaproteobacteria > Rhodobacterales > Rhodobacteraceae > Roseobacter. Next base: position 22,957 of record JBGCEG010000019.1, read on the forward strand.
GTCGTGACCTCGCGGCCATAGCCCTGTGCATCGACCCGCTTGCCGTAGTTGGAAAACCCAAGGCGCGACCGGTCTGGCCCGTGATTGCGGCCATGCGTGCCGGGCGGCGGTGCGCCTGCCCCCACCAAAACCGCGTTTGAGCTGGGATTTGCCGGGTTGAACGGGTTTCTCCAGCTTGAGGGGAAGCCAGCAGGACGCGTATTATATACGGATGCATCGAGGTTTTGCGAGCCGTTGCCCGCCGCTTCGACCACGATGATGCCTTTGTTCACGGCGTAGCGGATGGCCGCAAAGTCATCCGGCCACCATTCAACCGCGATGTAGCCGAACTGACCGCTCCCGGTTGCATTTGGTCCTCCACGGTGGATTTCCAACAGCAGGATATCGCCGCGCCCTAGCCTGTCAGCCGCTTCGCGGATCGTGCGGGCGCTGGGGGATCCGACAAACGATGACGCACCGGCCATCGCATCTGAACAGATCCCCGTCACACCGTGCGCGTTTCGATCCCCGGAGTATTCCCCAAGCACCGCTGTCCCGTGGTTGTTGAAGCTCAACGTTGAGGAATTCGACCCGTAAACAACGCCGAACGTGCGTTGGTTCAGGTCTTCGTGATTGAACGTCCAGCCCCATTCACAGTCAATGATCTTGACCCCCTGACCACGCCCCCCGGACATCGTCCAGGCGTAGCGGGCGTCAATCCCGGCCGGTGCCGCGTTCAGGTAAATCTGTCGCGCGGTAAAATTTGGGGTCGATGAGGGTGCATCGCCCGGCATCGCTACCATTTCATTGATCACGTCATCATCTGATTCCGCCAGGGCCACAGGCACACCAGAGGGCGGCTTGACGTAGGCGGCATCCACAAGCTCGTCCTGACCAAGCAATGAAGCACACATGTTTTCAAGCTGCTCTTCGGGCGCGGCAACCGAGTAGTATGTCTCCATCTCGGTGTTTTCAGGATCCAGGCCTGCGCCTTGTGCTTCCATACTCGCCACGGAGGCTTTGGCGGCCATGCGTTCTTCGGTCAGACCGAAAAGGGGCTGCATTTCGCCGCCGTGGTCACCAAGCGCCTCACACAATTGTATCGTGTCGGCTGACGCCGCAGACGGGCCGCTGTCGAGGGATATCCGGAAACCAGCTTCTTTGCGGACTTTCACCACAAGTTCCCGGGGCGCGGCAATCCCGTGGGGGTCCTGCCCCCCGCCATCGCCGGCTGATTTCGTTGATTTGGATCGTTTTGCCATCTAATATATCCTCAAGTTACCATTCTCAAACCGCAAAAATTTGTTCGTAGTCGTCGTCAGACTCTACGGTGGCCCTCACGGGCCATTCATCAGATTTTCAGGCATGGGAAATCGTTTCCCTGTACTACCAGTTGCTGCGCAAATTTATCCGGGCGGACCCTCAACAGGTCGGACCCATGCAGCTTCGACCACTGGCAAGGTCAGTAAAAATTGAACAAGCGTTTCTGCATTTTCTCCTTCTCCCACCTGCGCTGAATAATAGCGGCGCAGAAAATCATCGTTCACCTCAGGATCGTTCGGGGTGAACATCGTCTGTTGCGTGGCGTCTGGCGCGAAATCGGAGAGGTTGAAGGGTCCGTTTTGATGCCGGTCCACGATGTCTTGTGTAAAAAGTACTGTAATAATCAGAGGCACCTCAAAAAATATTCTTGCTACCTTAGGGGGAACTGTAACATCTCGACTTTGTATTACAACAATTTTCATCAGTCGCTGTTTCCGGGCGCATAATTTTACCAAATTCGGCAAAGGAAAATTGCGAAACTTGGAGTTACTTAATTGTTATTGTGGAATTAAAAAATCCTTTGCTTAAGTTTTCAAAATTGACACAGGCTCAGAACACTTTGCCGAATGACCCGCCAAATCTCGAAAAATGTGGGCTTAATCGTTTATGAGCTTGATGCACGAAAACAAATTACTCGCGCTATGATTGACGTCCCTTTCTCCGCGAAACCGCGATTCCTACCCGGTTCCTTGCACCCGCGTTCCGGCCGGGCCCCGCGAAAGAACGACGGGCAGATAGCGAAAGCTATATGCGCTTTGACGGGATGTGCGGTCAGGCGCCGTGCGTGGGTAAAGACATCGCTTGGGGCCAAATTGCGCCGCGCGCGCTTAAAAAAACGCTCTCTTGAGGTCCGGCCTGCCCTTTGCGCCTCCATAAATCCCTCAACAGAGGCGTTGGTACAGTGATCCAGTGATTCTCTAATTTTCAATCTGAAATTGTAATCTTCAAGGCTATGCAATCATTTGGTAAAATTGCCAGATTCCCATCCAGCCGGAGGACCCTATTTTTGAAGGAAACTAGCAAAAAAAATTAACCAGATTACCAAAATCCTAACATTTCGTTAACACGTCACTTCAAATCACGTTATTGTTCGGCACAACGCAAGGCGTGCAACGAGGTGATTTGACGTTGGTTCAAGAGTAGCGATCGGATTTAAAAATCACGGGTATAGAGTCACCCGTGATGTAAGATTGTAGAGCAGAAAAGCAGAGTGACCTTCAGGTCAGTGTCTCTGTGGCTCGTACGAGTGAACTGGGTCTAAAAATTTGGGTGCTTGAAAGCTCCCGATCTCCCCTCCGAGCATGTCGCCCTCAGGGCTGCGGCGCATATTAGGTTTTAAGGGGACGATAAAACAAAATGACCTATCAGAATTACGAATTTACAGCCTTTCGCGAAGCAGACTTGCTGTCATCAGGGGATCACAACCTGAACAGAGGCGACAGCTTCGAGATGCCC
>JBGCEG010000020.1:0-17211 GCA_045106135.1 Roseobacter sp.
GCGCCTGCCGCGACCCGTGCTATGCTTTGTGGCAGTCGTCTCGCAAGGACGATCAGAACAAAGCTAAGTCACCCGATCGTACAAACAAAAAGGCCGCCCCAACGGGCGGCCTTCCCCGTTCCGGCCCGTCCCATTTTTTCAAACGACGTGCTGTGGGCATAAGTGCATCACGCAGGCATCCGATCATCCGTTGGCGCAGACATCCTGCAAGTGCGCCGCCGCCCAGTATGGCCTTTTGCAAAAACGAAAGGCCGCCTGAACAGGGCGGCCTTTCTATGTCTGACATCCCCCGAGGTAAGTGATTTCAGACGAACTTGTAACGGGATTACTCAATACGCAACTTATGAAGCCAGCTTTGCAAAACGGTGCAGCAAAACACGTGTTACGCGCACCAGATACCGGGACACTTCGGTGTTGGCAAAGACTGACAAAAGCATCGACTTGGCGAAAACAGGGAGGCGGTTTTTCGGTGTCATGGTCTTGTCCTTTGCCAGTTAAAATTTGCTGCGCGGTTTGCTCTGCCGGGACAGAGCGTTTCCGGCTCCATGTCCTCTGTATGGCGTGATTCTGGGTGTGGCTTCAGTGAAGCAGTTCACAAAGCCCGAATTTTTATCGCTCGGGGATGGTTTTTTTGTTAGAGGGCCAAGTCGCAAACGGCAGGCATCATGTTGCCCTGAGACCGACAGGGCGCGCCGTTGAAAAAGGCGTGGGCGCAGCGGCCTGCGATGTGGTGTGCATTTGCGCCGTCCTGAGTGGAGTTTCCGGCGATGGGGCGCATTCTTCTCTTGAACCCAGCGGCATTTCCGACTACGCCCAACGCGGCATAGGGGTTTAGCTCAGTTGGTAGAGCATCGGTCTCCAAAACCGAGGGTCGTGGGTTCGAGTCCCTCAGCCCCTGCCAATATCCGCAGGCCGCGTTTCAGCGGTGCGTTTTTCCCAAAACAGAGTTCTGATCAAGACAAGTTTCTCATGAAGACTAGGCGTTCCAAGACCGTTGGCATGAGGGCGCGCGCTTTTCCTGAGCGGCTCAGGTTCGATGGGGGAGGGTGCAAGATGGCACGCTGTCGAACATCAGACGGCTTTGACCTTTACGTTATTACCACACCCAAGCTGGGGCGCAGACTTTCGTGCAGATCGCGGCGACTGTGTTGTGATTTGCCGGAGCGGTACCATTGAGATCATAACCTGTGCAGGCCGGGCAGCTATGCAGCCCGGGCAAATCCGGGCCACAGGATGCGCGGCAGCTGAAAAAGGCTGCCGTGCTTCATGGTTTTGATCTGGGCGACGGACGGCTGGACCGAAGTCCAGCCAGCCTTGCCGTTGATGGCCCTATGGGCAAAAAGATACCTCGCCAGCCTGAGCCTAGACTGTGGTGCCCAAGGGAAGCTCCCTTTTGCGGTCACCGGTCGCGGCAAAAAGCCCGTTTGCGATTGCAGGCGGCACAGGTGGCACACCGGGCTCGCCGACGCCGCTTGCATGGATGTTGAACGGATGTGGCACGATATGTGTGACCACGCTTGGGTAGTTGTCCGAGCGCACGACGTCATAGTCGTTGAAGTTGGACTGCATGACCTCACCGTTCTCGAAGGTGATGCCGGAGTTCAACGCAACCGTCATGCCCATGACGGCCGCCCCTTGCATCTGGCTTTCCACCCGTTCCGGATTTGCGCAGAACCCGCAGTCGATGGCCATATGCATTTGAGGCACGGTAATGCGCCCGTCCACAACCTTCACATGGGCCGCACAGGCGACATAGGACACAAAGCTGCGATGCACCGCCAGTCCGATCCCTTCGCCCGGCGGCAGATCCTTGCCATAGCCAATCCCGTCGGCTGCTACACTGAGAACATGCGCAAGCCGCCCGGTGTCTATCGGGAAGGCACCTTCGGGTTCGCCGTAGTTCCAGAAATTGTCAGGAAGGCCAGAGGCCGCCCGGTCCATTATTCTGGGCGCGCCGATCAAATCCAGCCACATCTGCTTTTGATCTTTGCCCAGTTCCGCCGCAAGCTCGCCCACAAAGGAGCCGATCGCCCATGCATGCGGAATGTTTGACACCGCGCGGAACCAGCCAATCCGGGTATGGGACAGCGCTTTGCCGCTTTCGCAGCGGATGTTCGCGATATCAAAGGGCACATCGCTCATTCCCATCGCCTGTTCGAGAGGCAGGACACTGCCGTCGTCGGGCGCAAAGGTCGACAGGATCGACGGGGCCACGGAGCGATGCAGCCAGCCGGTGACATTGTCGTTCTCGTCCATGGCGACCTCGATCCGTTCGGCAGAGGTCGTGTGATAGAAGGAATGGTGGATGTCATCCTCGCGCGTCCATTGCACGCGGACGGGCGCGCCGACTTCACGGGACAACAATGCGGCCTCCGTCACGAAATCGGCTTTGGACTTTCGCCCAAATCCGCCGCCCAGCAGCGTCACGTTCACCGTGACGTTTGCCGGATCAAGCGACAAGGCCGCCGCTGTATCGGTGCGCGTGGTATAGGGGCTTTGCACCGGTGCCCATATTTCCAGTCCGTTTGATGTGTAGTTTGCAATGGCGACAGGCGGCTCCATCGGGATGTGGGCCATGTGCTGTTGCGTGTAGGTCCGGGTGAAGGTCCTTGAGGCCGACGCAAGTGCGGCTGCCACGTCGCCCTGATCGCGCGCAGGCGTGCCGGGCGCTTCCGAGGTCGCTACCATCTCTTCCATGAACGGCCCTGAGGTATAGGTGCCGTGCGCGCCCGCCTCCCATTCGATTTGCAGCCTTGCACGACCCTCAACGGCCGCCCAAGTGTTGGTTGCGACAACTGCAATGCCACCAAGGGGGGCAAACTTCATGGCAAGCCCGCCGTAGGGCAATTCGTGCACGCTTTCGACGCCGGGCACGGTGAGCGCTTGCGTGGCATCAAATGAAACCGCCCTGCCACCAACAACCGGCGGACGGGCGATCACCGCAAATTTCATTCCCTCAAGCGTGACGTCCGCGCCATACACTGCTGTGCCGCTTGTGATATCGTGCAGATCAACGATCTGAACCTCGCCCTTGCCGATATAGCGGAACTGCTCCTCGGTTTTATAGGTGACCTCTTCATGCGCTGGCACAGGCTGCGCCATGGCAGCCTCCGCCAGCTCCCCGAAGCCGATGCTTTGACCTCCCGGCCCTTTGACTTCGTGCAATTCGACGGTGACCGCTTCGGGGTCGACATCCCATTGGGCGGCCGCCGTGCGGGCCAGCATCGTGCGGACTGCGCCGCCCATCTTGCGGGCCGCCTGAATGTGGTGCCGCATGGACCGTGACCCGTCGGTGTCCTGATTGCCATACTTTGGCTCATCGCCCGGCGCCTGCACGATTTTGACGCGATCCCAGTCCGCTTCCATCTCGTCGGCGATGACCATTGGGATAGATGTCCGCGCGCCCGTGCCCATCTCGGCGCGGTGAGCGACCAGCGTCACGGTGCCATCCGCGTCGATTGAGATAAAGACAAGCGGGTCTTCTACGATGCCATTGGCCATGCCATCCGCACCGGTTGGATAGGTCTCGAAGGCGTTTGCTGGCAGTGCATAGGCCGCAAGCGCAAAGGCGCCGGTCGTGCCAAGAAATCCGCGGCGGGACACTTTGGCCAGTTGCAGCTTTTGGTTGGCGGTTGTGATGGCTGGTTCAAGATACTTCAGCATGGCTCACGCTCCCGTGCTTGCAAGGCGGACCGCATCGACGATCCGTTGATAACAGCCACAGCGACACACATTGCCGCTCATGGACGTCAGAATTTCCGCATCTGTGGGTTTGGGGTTTTCCGCCAGCAAAGACGCCGCCTGCATGATCTGACCAGTCTGGCAATAGCCACACTGCGGGACATTAAGATCGCGCCAGGCGACCTGAAGCGGGTGGTTCCCTTCCGCGTCCAGCCCTTCGATGGTGGTGATCGTCGCCCCTTCGACGTCACCCAGCCTCACCTGACAGGACCGTTTGGCCTTGCCATCCACATGAACAGTACAAGCGCCGCACAGTCCGACCCCACACCCGTATTTCGTGCCGGTCAAACCCGCGAGATCGCGAATGGCCCAGAGCAAGGGCATTGCAGGGTCCTGATCGAACTCCTGTTCCGTTCCGTTCAAGTTCAGCTTGGTCATGGTCTCTCCCATCAGACTTATTTCGTGACACGGCGCTTTTTGCGCATTGAAGTAGGCGTCAGGCGTAATTCTCGGAATAAGAATCAACTCAACTTTCAGCATAGCACAAGTTTATGGATTCAATTTTTGGTTGGGAAAGACCGCTTTTGAGGTCTGGTCTGGGTCAAAATATTTGACGTTTGAGGCCGTAGAGGGTGACGCGGTGCTGGGATGACCGGCAAATGCACGATACTTTGGCGCAAAGACGGCTGGATGTTCGGTCGCCGCAATGACGGCCGCAACAGGTTTGCCTTGAAACCGGGGCAATCATTCAATAGATGCCACTTGAACAATTTGTCCGGAAGGTGATCATGGCCACGTCCAACCCGCTTCAATTTATCCAGCAGGTCCGCGCTGAGGTGTCGAAAGTCATCTGGCCCACGCGGCGTGAAGTGATGCTGACCACTGTGATGGTGTTCATTCTGGCGGCGCTGACGGCGATTTTCTTTTCGTTGGTTGATTTGGGCATCCGCAGCGGCCTGCAATTGGTGCTGGGCTTCTTTGGCTAAAGCGCGCCGCAAATGTTTCCCTGACCACTTGAAACATCATGCACAACGGGGTATCGGGCAACTCTGACAGAAACAGAGGCGTGTTTGGATTCGAGCCGCGCGCCGGTTTTTGTGAAGCATAGATCAGCCAAGTGGTTGGTAATTCAGAAAAATCGTCGGATCAGTGATCCATGGCGCGCAGACAGGGACCTGAAGGCAAATGGCAAAGCGGTGGTATTCGGTGAGCGTGCTGTCGAACTTCGAAAAGAAGATCGCGGAACAAATCCGGACATCTGTAGCAGAGCACGGGCTGGAGGATCAGATCGATGAGGTTCTGGTGCCCACCGAAGAGGTGATCGAGGTCCGTCGCGGCAAGAAGGTAACAGCGGAGCGGCGGTTCATGCCGGGCTACGTTCTGGTACACATGGAAATGTCCGATCAGGGCTATCATCTGATCAATTCGATCAACCGCGTCACCGGTTTTCTGGGCCCGCAAGGTCGCCCGATGCCGATGCGGGATGCGGAAGTGAACAGCATTCTCAACCGCGTGCAGGAAGGCGAAGATGCGCCGCGCACGCTCATTCACTTTGAAGTGGGTGAGAAGGTGAAAGTGGCCGATGGGCCGTTTGAAGATTTTGACGGCATGATCGAAGAGGTCGATGATGAAAACCAGCGCCTGAAGGTGTCGGTGTCGATCTTTGGTCGGGAAACCCCGGTTGAATTGGAATTTACGCAGGTCAACAAACAGACCTGAGTAACCTGCCGTGGGAGGCGAGGAGGCCGCGGCCTTCGGACCGGACCACGACAACAGCGGCGGATTGTCCGCCGAGATGACGGGATGTCCGTCGGTGACCTGAGGCAGCGCGCTGCTGAGGGGTTGGAAAAGGAGAAGGCCCATGGCCAAGAAACTCGTTGGCAGCATGAAGCTGCAAGTGCCTGCCGGACAGGCAAACCCATCGCCCCCCGTGGGCCCTGCGCTGGGTCAGCGCGGCATCAACATCATGGAATTCTGCAAGGCGTTCAACGCCAAGACCGCAGACATGGAGCCCGGTGCGCCGTGCCCGACCGTGATCACCTACTATCAGGACAAATCCTTCACCATGGAAATCAAGACGCCGCCTGCGTCTTATTACCTCAAGAAGGCTGCCAAGGTGAAATCCGGTGACAATACGCCAAGCCGTGAAACCGTCGGCACCGTCTCTTCCAAGCAGGTGCGCGAAATCGCCGAAGCGAAGATGAAAGACCTCAACGCCAACTCAGTTGAGGCGGCGATGAAGATTATTCTGGGCTCTGCCCGCTCCATGGGCATCGAGGTGAAGTAAGATGGCAAAACTGGGTAAAAGAGCAAAAGCGGCCCGCGCCGCATTCGAAGGCAAAGAGAACCTGTCTGTTGAAGAAGCCGTTGCACTGATCAAGGGCAACTCGAACGTCAAATTCGATGAAACCGTCGAAGTGGCGATGAATTTGGGCGTTGATCCGCGTCACGCAGACCAGATGGTCCGCGGTGTGGTCGGGCTGCCAAATGGCACGGGCAAAACCGTCCGGGTGGCCGTCTTCGCGCGCGGCCCCAAGGCTGAAGAAGCGCAGGCAGCTGGTGCGGATATTGTCGGTGCCGAAGACCTGATGGAAACGGTTCAGGGCGGCACGATTGACTTTGATCGATGCATTGCCACACCAGACATGATGCCCATCGTTGGGCGTCTTGGTAAGGTGCTTGGGCCGCGCAATCTGATGCCGAACCCCAAGGTTGGCACGGTGACGATGGACGTCGAGGCGGCTGTCAAAGCGGCCAAGGGTGGTGAAGTCCAGTTCAAGGCGGAAAAAGGCGGCGTTGTGCACGCAGGTGTTGGGAAACTGTCTTTTGACGAGTCGAAACTGGTTGAAAACATCCGCGCCTTCATCGGTGCCGTCTCCAAGGCGAAACCGTCAGGCGCCAAAGGCACCTACATGAAGAAAATCGCGCTGAGCTCGACCATGAGTCCGGGCGTGACGGTTTCGGTGGATAGCGCGGTTACAGAGTAATCCAGACGTTGCACAACAAATCAAAGGGCGCTGACGCTTCAGCGCCCTTTTTCGTGTCCAGTTGAACAATGCGCTTGCATAGCGGGGACCGAACCGGGGCGATCAAGCGACCCGGTGAAATTCAGTTTACAAAACTATGGTGAATGTGCGGCGCGTGCCCTTTTGCAAGCAGCGGTGCATCAAGGCCACTTTGCTGCTCATACAAAGTTTTCTCTTGGAACGTCAGTATGAGTTTTCAGAATGGTAATACTTTGCTGTTATCAGCGAGCGTACAAAACAAAAAAGGTTTGTTTTTATGCCCGCCAAACGCGCGCCATATCCATTCGTCGAGATCAAGGCGACGCACAGGTCGCGCGATGAAATCGAAGTTATTGCCAATCAAAAGGCGCATGACTGGGGGTTTCGAAGCGGAGCATCTTTGGATGCCGTCTGTAAAAGAGCCGGGGTTGATATCGAGTACTCTCGTCGTCCGAACGAGATACTGCTCGAAGTACCCCTTGATAAGCGCCCGGTGATTTGGTTGCCGCATGTCGCGCGCAAACGGGATGACCGCGTCACGCTCACAACGGCCTTGGGTCATTGGGCTTTGCAGGTTGTAAGGACCCAGGAAGAAAACCCGGGGTGTGGAATTCAAGCCTTGTACAAACCTGATACAAGCGACGCATCGGACGAAGCGCATGCGTTCAGTTTGGCGTTTTTGATGCCGCGTCAAGAGTTTGTAGAGATCTGGATACAGGGGCGATCGCAGGCAGCGTCTGAGCATTTCAACGTGCCAACGAAAATTGCTTACCTCAGGGCGCAAGGTGTCGAGCTAGGTGAGTGTTTGTGAACGCGCGTAACCGCGCTTGGCTCCGACGGCTTGGAGCGTCTGTTAAAGTTGGAAATCAGCGTCGTCTAGCATAGTACTTGCCTATCCCAAGCGCGCCCTATCCCCGGATATTCGACCCCTTGGCAAGCGCGCATGAACCCACTATACGCCGACATTGTATATGCGTGGGATTCGTTTCATGCAGATATATTTCGTCCGAGACGGTGGGTCGGTGCATCCGATAATTCCTACCTGAGACGGGAACAGATTTTTTCTCCAGATGCTCAATCGTAGAGCCTCTGGCGGTTCTGGCCCGTTGTTTTCGAGGACCAAAACTGCCGGAGTGATCCGGTGCGAACTGAGCCGGGGGGCGCTCGCCTCCCACAATTGGAGTGAAACTGTGGATAGAGCACAAAAAGAAGCCTTGGTCGACGAGCTCGGCCAAATCTTTGAAAGCTCTGGCGTCGTAGTGGTAAGTCACTACGCCGGTCTGACAGTTGCCGAAATGCAAGACCTGCGCGCGCGTGCACGCGACGTGGGCGGGTCTGTGCGTGTTGCCAAAAACAGGCTCGCCAAAATTGCCCTTGAGGGGAAGCCGTGCGCAAGCATCGCGGATCTTCTGACGGGTATGACGGTTCTGACCTATTCTGAGGATCCTGTGGCTGCGGCCAAGGTTGCTCAGGATTACGCCAAGGAAAACCAGAAGTTTATCATTCTGGGTGGCGCAATGGGTGAGAACACGTTGGACGCATCCGGCGTCGAAGCTGTGTCGAAAATGCCTTCGCGCGAGGAGCTTATTGCTTCGATCGCGGGCTGCATCGGCGCACCTGCTTCGAACATCGCCGGGGCGATTGGCGCGCCTGCAAGCAACATCGCATCCATCTTGTCCACCATCGAGGACAAGGCGGCCGCATAAGGCACATGTCGATCGGCGTCGGGCAAAAGCCACGACGTTGGAACACACATATCTGGAACGGAAAGAGCTGATACAATGGCTGATCTGAAGAAACTGGCAGAAGACATCGTTGGTCTGACCCTGCTTGAAGCACAAGAACTGAAAACAATCCTCAAGGACGAATACGGCATCGAGCCAGCAGCCGGTGGCGCTGTCATGATGGCAGGTCCTGCTGACGCCGGTGGCGCAGCCGAGGAAGAGAAAACAGAATTCGACGTTGTCCTCAAAAACGCAGGCGCCTCGAAAATCAACGTGATCAAAGAAGTCCGTGGCATCACGGGTCTGGGCCTCAAAGAAGCCAAAGACCTCGTGGAAGCAGGCGGCAAGATCAAAGAAGGCGTCGACAAAGCCGAAGCCGAAGACGTCAAAGCGAAGCTGGAAGCAGCTGGCGCGGAAGTCGAACTGGCGTAAGCTTGACACTTTTGTGACACGAAAGGCGCTCCGGCAACGGGGCGTCTTTTTTGTTGACGTATGGTTTTTGGCCCGCGACCCCGGTGATGGGGGCAGGCTGCGGGCATATGTGTAAAAAGGGAGGGGCCAGGGTGGGCGGCCGCCCGAATACAGATGGAACCGGCCGGGCTGGGACCCGGTCCGCGCGCGATGGAATGTCCATCACCTGACGAGTGTGGTCCCCTCAGAGCCGCCATCGGGCTGGGTCATAAGTAGATCACGTGTTGCAACGCCGCTGAGGTTTAACGGACAAGCTTTGACACAACATCACCGCGTCGCGCGGTCGGTTATTTATGCGAAGCGCGTGGCCGCAGCCGTAAGCTGGCTCGGGCTATCCACCTCAGTTGTGCGCCGTGACATCGCTCGTCATCTATTCGTTCGGCAGGGGTGCATGAATGAGTTTTGAACGCGTGTTGCCCGCCAAGCGCAACGCAAGGGTCATTCATCTTCGTAGCGAAGGTCAAATTCCACCACCGTCCCATCGGCGCGCGTCAGGCTGCGGGCATACAGCTCGGGCGGGCCAATCAGATTGTCATCAACACGCCCGTTGACGGTGATTGCCTCACCAACATCAACGGGCACCCAGTTGGGGCCGACATACACCAGAATACTTCCGCTTTGATCGGTCAACCGGAACTCATCTTCGTCGGGTATGCGTTCGACCGTGCCCTGAACGGTGACTATCATGTTGCGTTTTACATCCGCAATTGGAGTTATCGTATCCGCCAGCACAAAAGGCGTGCTCAAGGTGATCAGAAACGCGGCGCTTATCAGGGTTTTCCTTGTTTCGATCCGATGCAAGGTCAAGAGGGACGGGATGTGGGGCAGCCGCCCGCGATAATCACCAACATAATAATTGCCGCTGCACCTGCAACGAGCCATTTCTTTACGCTTCTTCCATGGCACCACCGATGCTACCGCCATTTGCGGGACCCAGAGCGGCGCCAAAGTGGGTCGCTCCAATCGCCATCACACCGGTTTCGACGGCGCCAAGAAAAGGGACGCTCGCAAAGGGCCCCGCTCCTAAACCCGTTCCAACCGCTGCGCCCACAAGGGCACCTGTGGGTGTTGTCCCAATGACACCGCCCACTTCTTTTCCCGAAACAATGCCGTCTGCAAGAATATCGGCCATCTTTGCGATACTGGACAGTCCGGCATGAGCCTTTGCCGCAAGTGGTGCGCGCGGCGTACTCGATGATGCACGGTCTCTCGTGGCTGAAATGCGAGACAAACCTCGCTTTCGCTGCAGTTGCCCCAAAGACTGGTTATGTGGTTAAGCACATTTCTAAGAACCAATCATTTAAGTGGCTGACCATTGCGTTGTTCCACCCAAATTCATCTGGCTGCCCCCCCTTTGCAATTAAGGTCTGGGAAGCGAAGGTTTCCCCGACGATCCTGTGGGTCGATTTGGCAAGAACTCGCCATAAGCGCGCGCTTATTTAGCCGCCAATAAGCCCATTGCCACTGTTTCCAAACTGCAAACTCACCCAAATGAGCAAGAGCGACAACACGGGTTGCCGCCCTAAAATGCCGAAAACCCGGCACAAACAAAATGAGGAAAAACCTATGCGTAAACTTGCTCTGATCACTCTGTTGGCCTTTGGAACACCGGCGCTCGCCGAAGATGTCACGATGGACAGCGTTCTTGGCACCACGATGGAAGAGGTCCAGGCCTCGTTGACCGCCATGGGCTATGAAGTACGCAAGGCCGAGATGGAAGACGGCAAGATCGAGGTCTACTTCGTCCGCGACGGCAAAATGGGTGAGGTGTATGTGAGCCCCCAGACCGGGGCTGTGACCAAACTCGAAATCAAGAGCTGAGCCGATGGTCGCCATAGCCAAACAATCGAGCGGGCGCACAAGCGCCCGCGACATCGCGGTCTGGGATCCACTGGTCCGACTGATCCACTGGTCGCTTGCCCTGACGATCCTTCTGAATGGTGCCTTCGTTGAAGACGAAAGCAAGACACACGAATGGATCGGGTACATCGCTCTCGCACTCGTTGGTGTGCGTCTGGTCTGGGGTCTGATTGGACCGAAGCATGCGCGTTTTGCCGCCTTTCCTCCAAGCCCGGCCCGCGTGAGCCGCTACTTCAAGGCGATGCTCTACGGTGACCAGACCGTTCACCTTTCGCACAACCCGCTTGGTGCATTGATGGCTTACAACATATGGCTGACCGTCATTGCAATCGGGGTGACCGGCTACATGATGACCACAATTACCTTTTTTGGGGTCGATTGGGTCGAGGAGGCCCACGAAATCATCTTTGGGTGGCTCCTGTTCTCGGTAGCGCTGCACGTCGCAGGTGTCGCCTTCGACACTTGGCGATCCGGTGTTAATCTGGTCCGAGCCATGGTAAACGGCCACAAAAACATCCCGGAAGGGCGAGAGGTGGAATGAAGCTGACATTTTGGCCCGCAAAAACGAAAGAAAGGCGCGCAACCATGCTTGCGGGCCTTATCCTTTTGCAGGCCCTGTGCGCGCTGTTCTTCATCGGCGACGTGATCGAAGACTTTCGAGAAGATGGCCATCTTGACAACCCGCATCTCCTCCTCGAGTCGGTTGCTGCGGTCGCTCTGGTCGGCGGTGTCATCTTTCTGATGTTGGAACTCCGCGGATTGCTGTCGCGGATGTCTGACATGCAAACCGGCCTCGACATCGCCAGAGGACACTTGGCAGAGGTGATCGAAGCCTTCTTTAACGAATGGAAGCTGACTGCCGCAGAACGGGATGTGGCGATCATGATCCTTAAGGGTTTGGACAATGATACGATTGCCCGAATGCGGAAAACCGCGTCCGGCACCGTTCGCGCTCAAGCAACCAGCGTCTATGCAAAGTCAGCGACGGATGGGCGGGCACAATTCATCAGCCTGTTTATGGAGGAGTTGATGGCAGGAGAAATTGGACCTGACGACTTCCCAATGGCGCACGCGACTGGTCAAAATGATGACAGATCGACCACTGGTCACACCCGTTCTCCCAAGAAAGAAACAACATGACGAACACCAGTGCGCACCCTGATGACCCACATTACATTACCCGCAGCGGCTGGCTGCGAGCGGCGGTGCTGGGTGCAAACGACGGCATCGTTTCGGTGTCCTCGCTTATCGTCGGTGTTGCAGCTGCCGACCCGAGCCCTCGAGCTGTTTTGATCGCCGGTGTTGCGGGGTTGGTCGCCGGGGCGATGTCGATGGCTGCGGGTGAGTACGTTTCCGTATCGTCGCAGTCAGATACCGAGCGGGCCGACATCGAACGCGAGAAGACTGCCCTTGCCGAGATGCCCGACGAGGAATTCAGGGAACTCGTTGCCATCTACGAAGGACGGGGATTGAGCCCAGTGACGGCCGAGGCAGTGGCACGTGAACTGACCGAGAAGAACGCTCTGGAAGCCCATATCCGAGACGAACTTGGGCTTTCAGAGGTGCACGCCGCGAACCCGCTTCAGGCCGCCCTTGCGTCTGGTGCAACATTCAGCATCGCGGCAGCAGTGCCCGTGCTTGCCGCTTATCTTGCACCGGCTTCCGCCATCATACCAACCGTTTTGGTAGTTACAGTCCTAGCACTGATCATACTGGGAGCCTTGGGGGCCAAGGCAGGAGCCGCCCCTCTGTTGCCCGCTATTCTACGCGTCGTCGGGTGGGGCGTCTTTGCGATGACCGCCACGGCAGGTGTTGGTTGGCTTTTTGGCGTAAGCGTCTAAGCATCAATTTGGTTACTTGTTCATCAGCTTCTTTAGTGGCACGGCTATTCAAAATAGACATTCATGTGCTCCGCAGCATCGGTGACTCTGGGCTCAAAGCGGACTTGGAATGCTCGGAAAAGATCACGGCTGGCGCTGCAAGGCAAAGGGTTCTGGGCCTTGAGGGCGGTGTTGTAGGACGACGGTGATCTGCTCGAATCAGATAACGCGGAAATTTATTACTTTTCTCCGCCCGCCCTGTTGTGCTTTTGTTAAGAGAGCCCTATGTGATGTCTCCTGCCGGGAGCGACGATTCGTACCCGGTTCTTTGCGTCGTTCACAGGGCAGGAGCAGGCACTACCACAAATTACTCTCCCAGATCTTTCGTAAAGAGCCGCCGCATCCCTCTGCAGGGCGGTTTTTTCGGGAAGATTATGATCGGGCGCGCACTATCGGGCAAGTGCGCTGGAATTGATCCTCTTTTCGGTCTTTGAGCGTTCGTGACGGTCAGCCCCGCCGTTTTGCGAACAGACAAAGATGATGGAGTGCGACACCGCATGGCAAATTCGTTCCTTGGCCAAAAAAGACTTCGGAAATATTACGGCAAAATCCGCGAAGTGCTGGACATGCCCAACCTCATTGAGGTGCAGAAATCTTCCTACGATTTGTTCCTGAACTCCGGCGATGCTGATATCCCGACGGACGGTGAGGGGATCACTGGTGTTTTCCAGTCGGTATTCCCAATCAAGGATTTCAACGAAACCTCCGTGCTTGAATACGTCAAGTACGAGCTGGAAAAGCCAAAGTACGATGTTGAGGAATGTCAGCAACGTGACATGACCTACAGCGCACCTTTGAAGGTCACGCTGCGTCTGATCGTGTTTGATGTGGACGAGGACACAGGCGCAAAGTCGGTCAAGGACATCAAGGAACAAGACGTCTTTATGGGCGACATGCCTTTGATGACGCCAAACGGGACCTTCGTGGTGAACGGCACCGAACGGGTGATCGTCAGCCAGATGCACCGCTCGCCCGGCGTGTTCTTTGACCATGACAAGGGCAAGACGCATTCCTCGGGCAAGCTGTTGTTTGCCTGCCGGATCATTCCTTACCGTGGCTCCTGGCTGGATTTCGAATTCGACGCCAAGGACATTGTCTATGCGCGCATCGACCGTCGCCGCAAGCTGCCGGTGACCACGCTGCTTTACTCTCTGGGTCTGGATCAGGAAGGCATCATGGATGCCTACTACAACACGATCACCTACAAGCTTGAGAAGAACGCAGGCTGGGTCGCACCGTTCTTCCCGGAGCGGGTCCGCGGCACACGCCCGACCTTTGATTTGGTGGACGCGGCCTCTGGCGAAGTGATCTTTGAGAAGGCCAAGAAGGTGACACCGCGCGCGGTCAAGAAACTGATCGACGAAGGCGCTGTGACGGAATTGCTGCTGCCCTACGAAAATATCGTGGGCATGTTCGTGGCCAAAGACATCATCAACGAAGAGAACGGCGCGATCTATGTCGAAGCCGGGGATGAATTGACGCTGGAGTACGACAAAGACGGCACGCTGATCGGCGGCACCGTCAAGGAGCTGGTCGACGCAGGCATCACAGAGATTCCGGTTCTGGACATCGACAACGTGAATGTCGGCCCCTACATGCGCAACACGCTGGCGCAGGACAAGAACATGAGCCGCGAGACAGCGCTCATGGACATCTACCGCGTGATGCGTCCGGGTGAGCCGCCCACCGTTGAGGCGGCCTCGTCGCTGTTTGACACGTTGTTCTTTGACAGCGAACGCTATGATCTGTCTGCCGTGGGCCGCGTGAAGATGAACATGCGTCTCGCCCTTGATGCGGAAGACACGCAGCGGACCCTGCGCCGCGAAGATCTCGTTGCATGTATCAAGGCGCTGGTAGACCTGCGCGATGGGCGCGGCGATATCGACGATATTGACCACCTTGGCAACCGCCGCGTGCGGTCCGTCGGTGAGTTGATGGAGAACCAGTACCGCGTGGGCCTGTTGCGCATGGAGCGCGCGATCAAGGAACGGATGTCATCGGTCGAGATCGACACGGTGATGCCGCAGGACCTGATCAACGCAAAACCTGCCGCTGCTGCGGTGCGCGAATTCTTTGGCTCCAGCCAGCTCAGCCAGTTCATGGACCAGACCAACCCGTTGTCGGAAGTCACGCACAAGCGTCGTCTGTCTGCGCTTGGGCCGGGCGGTCTGACGCGCGAGCGTGCGGGCTTTGAGGTGCGCGACGTGCATGCCACGCACTACGGTCGGATGTGCCCGATTGAGACGCCGGAAGGGCCGAACATCGGTCTGATCAACTCTCTGGCAACATTTGCGCGGGTGAACAAATACGGCTTTATCGAAACGCCTTATCGCAAGGTCGAGAACCGCAAGGTGACCGACGAAGTGCAGTATATGTCCGCCACCGAAGAGATGCGGCATACGGTTGCGCAGGCCAACGCCAAGCTGGACGCAGACGGTCGTTTTGAAAACGATCTGGTCAGCACGCGTCAGTCGGGTGATTACACGCTGGCGCCGTCGGAAAACGTCGATCTGATCGACGTGAGCCCCAAGCAATTGGTCTCTGTTGCGGCCTCTTTGATCCCGTTCCTTGAAAACGATGACGCGAACCGGGCGCTTATGGGCTCGAACATGCAACGTCAGGCGGTCCCTCTTTTGCAGGCCGAAGCACCTCTTGTGGGCACGGGCATCGAAGAAGTCGTTGCGCGCGATTCCGGGGCGTCGATCATGGCGAAACGGGCGGGCACCATTGACCAGGTCGATGCGCAACGGATCGTGATCCGGGCGACTGAGGACCTTGAGCTGGGCGACGCGGGCGTAGACATCTACCGCATGCGCAAATTCCAGCGCTCGAACCAGAACACCTGTATCAACCAGCGTCCGCTGGTGAAGGTGGGCGATACGGTTGGCAAAGGTCAGGTGATCGCGGACGGGCCAAGCACCGACATGGGTGAACTGGCGCTGGGCAAGAACGTGGTTGTCGCGTTCATGCCGTGGAATGGTTACAACTATGAAGACTCCATTCTGATCTCTGAGCGGATTGCGCGCGACGACGTCTTTACCTCGATCCATATTGAGGAATTTGAAGTCGCCGCCCGTGACACCAAGCTTGGGCCAGAAGAGATCACGCGGGACATCCCGAACGTGGGCGAGGAAGCGCTGCGCAACCTTGATGAGGCGGGCATCGTCTACATCGGTGCTGATGTGGAGCCGGGCGACATTCTGGTAGGTAAGATCACGCCAAAGGGTGAAAGCCCGATGACGCCGGAAGAAAAGCTGCTGCGCGCCATCTTTGGTGAGAAAGCTTCCGACGTGCGCGACACCTCGTTGCGCGTGAAACCCGGTGACTTCGGTACGGTCGTGGAAGTGCGCGTCTTTAACCGCCACGGCGTGGAAAAAGACGAGCGTGCGCTGCAGATCGAACGGGAAGAGGTTGAACGTCTGGCCCGTGACCGGGACGACGAACTGGCCATTCTGGACCGCAACATCTATGCGCGTCTGAAATCGCTGATCCTTGGCAAAACGGCTGTCAAAGGCCCGAAAGGCGTCCGATCGAATTCGGAGATCACCGAAGACCTGCTGGAAATGCTGACCCGCGGCCAGTGGTGGCAGTTGGCGCTGAAAGAAGAAGCAGACGCCCAGATCGTCGAGGCGCTCAATGAGCAATACGAGATCCAGAAGCGCGCGCTTGATGCACGCTTTGAGGACAAGGTCGAGAAAGTCCGTCGTGGCGACGATCTGCCCCCGGGCGTGATGAAGATGGTCAAAGTGTTCGTTGCGGTGAAGCGCAAGCTGCAACCGGGCGATAAAATGGCCGGACGTCACGGCAACAAGGGTGTGATTTCCAAAGTGGTGCCGATGGAGGACATGCCGTTCCTCGGGGATGGCACACCTGTTGATTTCTGCCTCAACCCGTTGGGCGTGCCGTCGCGTATGAACGTCGGTCAGATCCTTGAGACACATATGGGCTGGGCCGCACGCGGTCTGGGTATCAATGTGGATGAAGCCTTGCAGGAGTATCGCAGGTCCGGTGATCTGACACCTGTGCGCGAGGCGATGAGCCACGCCTACGGCGACGATGTCTATGACGAAGGCATCGCTGGCATGGACGAGGAAACGCTTGTTGAGGCGGCGGGCAATGTCACACGCGGTGTGCCGATTGCGACACCCGTTTTTGACGGCGCGAAAGAGCTGGATGTGAACGATGCGCTGACCCGCGCGGGCTTTGACACCTCAGGTCAATCGGTCCTCTTTGACGGGCGCACAGGCGAGCAGTTTGCCCGCCCTGTGACGGTTGGCGTCAAGTACCTGCTGAAACTGCACCACCTTGTGGATGACAAGATCCACGCGCGCTCGACCGGGCCTTACAGCCTTGTCACCCAGCAGCCGTTGGGCGGGAAAGCGAAGTTCGGTGGCCAGCGTTTCGGGGAGATGGAGGTCTGGGCTCTGGAAGCTTATGGTGCCGCCTACACCCTGCAGGAAATGCTGACCGTGAAGTCGGATGACGTGGCCGGACGGACGAAAGTCTACGAGAGCATCGTCAAAGGTGAGGACAACTTTGAAGCGGGCGTGCCCGAGAGCTTTAACGTTCTGGTCAAAGAAGTCCGCGGCC
>JBGCEG010000021.1:0-3360 GCA_045106135.1 Roseobacter sp.
ACCCATGAAGCTCGCCCGCAAGCAGGGTGCGCGAACAATTGCTGTGACCAATTACGCCGAAAGCCCTGTCGCGGATGCGGCCGATGTTGTGCTCTGTTCCACGTCTCGGGGGTCGCCGCTGCTAGGTGAAAACGCTGCCGCTCGTATCGCGCAGTTGAATATTCTGGATGCGCTTTTCGTATCGATCGCGCAGCGCGATTTCAAAGCGGCAGAGGTTAACCTGGGCAAGACCATGAGTGCGGTCACCGCAAAGCGCCAAGGATGACTGTCGTCGTTGTGGGCAGTCTACATTACGACCTGATGATTGAAGCCCCGGATCGCCCCCGCAAAGGGGAAACTGTAACAGGTCAGGCCTGGTATCCAAAATTCGGCGGCAAGGGCGGCAATCAGGCCATTGCTGCCGCAAGAGCTGGGGCCGAGACGCGTTTTGTCGGGGCGGTGGGGGCTGATGGATTTGCAGAACTGATGCTGGCGACTTTGCAGGCGGAGGGTATCGCGACAGGTAGGATTGCCACCATCGTGGAGTGTGGCACCGGAATGAGCGTTGCGATCATTGACGCTGAGGGCGACTATGGCGCGGTTATTGTGTCGGGTGCCAACCTGCATATCGACGTGTCGCAATTTGCTGATGCAGATCTGTGGCAGGGCGCAAAAGTGTTGCTTTTGCAGAACGAAGTTCCCGAGGCGGTAAACATCGCCGCGGCGTGTGCCGCGCGCGAAAACGGTCTGCGCGTCTGCATGAACGCGGCCCCTTGGCGGGTGATGTCCGCTGAGTTGGTGGCGTTACTTGATATTTTGGTCGTCAACGCGGTTGAGGCCGAGGACATGGGTGCCGTTCCTGTGACTGATCTTGGCACCGCGCAACAGGCTGCGATTGACCTGAACGCGCAGGTGCCGATGGTTGTTGTGACCGCGGGTGGTCATGGTGCGGCTTGGTCAGAGCGTGGCGGGCAGGGCGGCGCGATACCCGGGCGACCGGTTACAGTGGTCAGTACCCACGGCGCGGGCGACATGTTCATCGGAACCCTTTGCCACGCGATTGCACAGGATACGGCCATTGAACTGGCTTTGGAACATGCGAACGCGGCCGCTGCGCATCACATCTCCACCCCGCGTGCATCGACATGACAAGGCCACTAATACTGTCCGCTCCGGCCCCACGGTCGCTTGACTTGATTTTCACGCCAAGCGCGCGGGATGACCTGCACGCAGGATATGATGTACAGGAGGTCCAGCCTGACGATATCGAGAGCCTGCCTGCCGGAACGCTGCGGCAGACGCGCTATATCATCGGCCAACCCGCTTTGTCGCAAACCACGCTGGCGCAAATGGAAAACTTGCGCTGCATCTTCAATGTGGAAAGCAACCTGATCAACAACATGCCCTACGATTTTTTGTTCGAAAAAGGGATTCATGTTGTGACAACGGGCGCTGTATTTGCACAACCCGTTGCCGAGATGGGGCTTGCGATGGCGCTTTGCCTTGCCCGCGATGTGGTCGTGGCGGACGCCGCGTTTCAAGAGGGGCAGGAACGATGGGGCGGAGAGGGAAACCAATCGGCGCAACTGCTGTCAGGGTCCAACATGGGCATCATCGGGTTCGGCGATCTGGGGCAGGCATTGGCGCGGCTGTTGCAAGGGTTTCGCGCAAAGATCTCGGTTTACGATCCGTGGTTGCCGCCGTCGATGCTGCGCGACGCGGGCGTTTGTCCTGCGTCATTGGAGGATGTCTTGCGCACCAGTGATACCATTTTTGTTGTCGCTTCGGTCACGGCCGAAAACAGAGGCTTTCTGAACGCAGAAGTTTTTGCGAAAATGCGCAAAGGCGCGCGGTTTATCCTGCTTAGTCGCGCCGATGTTGTTGATTTTGACAATTTGATTGCCGCCGTTCGGTCAGGCCACATTGTGGCCGCCAGCGATGTTTTCCCGCAGGAACCGATGGCGCAGGATCATGAGGTTCGCAGCCTGAATGGCTTTTTGCGATCAGCGCACCGGGCCGGTGCACTCGACAGCGCGTTCAAGGCTATGGGGGACATGGTGCTGGAGGATTTGCGTCTTATGGATCAGGGTCTGCCGCCAATGCGGTGTAAACGGGCCGAGCGCGAGACGGTCTCTCGAATGCGCTCAAGACCCAGCGCCATAAATTGAGGTCGGTGGCATTTTGCACCTGAAATGATCTTTGCGCTAGTAATGTACCGGGACAAGTACTTCAGCACAGGTCAGGCGCTTAGAGGTTCCGGCAAGCCGTATGTGATACCTGTATGTGGTCATCTTCAGCTATTCAAGTCGCCATTCTTGTCGTGTGACCACATCGACAGCTTTTATGGCCCACACTCAGGAAACAGAGCAGGGCAAAGACTTTATAAAAATGACTTTTGGAACCCATGTGAACACCAGTTTCAAACAACGAAGTTTTTCAAGAACGAGACGCGCGGAGAGAAATTTGACTTGTAATGCGTCGCATACTCGACTTGTTTGAAGCCACCTAACCGAGCAGCGGGGTGTCTTCCGGACCCGCCCGACGTTTCTTTGAAACACGTGAAATCCCCGCGAAACCGGCCTCTCAGAATAGGGGCTGATTTCGAATGCCACGCGGACTTGTGCCGCTGTGGAAAGCGCGGAGCGTTTTCATATGAAAACTACAGGAATTATTGGCATCGGAGATATGGGGAGCGGGCTGGCGTGCAACCTTATCAAACACGGATTCAAGGTCACAGGGCATGACCTCAGGCAGGACCGAATGCAGGACTTTATGGATAGGGGCGGGATCGCTGCATCTTCTACCTCAGAAGTCGGCCAAATATCGAATGCTGTCTTTGTAATGGTTATGACGGGGGATGAAGCAAAGTCCGTCATTTTGGGCGAGGACGGTTTGGTCTCTCATTTGCCCAAAGGCGGGGCTGTCATCCTGAGCGTGACAATCAAACCAAGCGAGGTCCGCGAAATCAGGCAGGCCATGGCGGGGTCCGGTCTTCATCTGATTGATACGCCAGTTTCGGGTGGCTACCTCGGCGCGCAAAGCGGGACATTGACGATGATGGCGGCGGCACCTGCTGTTGTCTTGGATGAGTTTGAGCCGGTGATGGAGGCTGTGTCCGCGAACATTCACCGGGGCCGGTACGCAAGCGGGTGATGGTCAAACCGTGAAGGCATGCCTTCAATCCTTGATCGGCGCGCAGTTCTCAGCAACGTTTGAGGCTGCAGCACTTGCGGCCAAGGCAAGGGTGCCGGGTCAGGTTTTACTAGATGTTTTCTCTACGTCCTCGGCGGGTTGTAGCGTGGTTAACAACGCGTTGGAGAAAATCGTCGACCGCCAATTTGAAGGGACCGTCAGCCACATCTACAAAATGCACAAGGACCT
>JBGCEG010000022.1:0-41038 GCA_045106135.1 Roseobacter sp.
CGTTTAAAGAAAGGAAGAAGCAGGGTTACTAGCTGAAAGACCTAGAATTCAGCCGCAAGAACTTCGTGAATTTGACGCCTGTCCTTTGTGTCGGAATTCAATTCAATATTATCGCTACCCCGCTTAAAAGCCCCGCGTCTACCTGATCCGCCTGCGCGCGGCTGCGCCGTGGAGCCATTGCAATCGCCTTGTAATTGACGGTTCGTCCATCGGGCGCGTCGTGTCGGACATGCTGTTCGAGCAGAATGTGGAACACACAGCCGTCCAGATGACGGCAGGCCAGGAATGGAGCAAGAAAGGCCGCTACGTGAACGCGGGCAAAACACTTCTGGTCGAGACAACCGCTGTCATGTTCGCGTCAGGCGATCTCAAGTTCGCGGATGATCTCGCGCTGCGTGAAAAACTCGAAGAAGACTTCGCGTCGTTCCAGATCAAGACGACCGCTGCTGGCAATCAGGTTATCTCTCAATCGCGCTCCGCTGCCGGTCACGGCGACTTGGCGATCTCTCTGATCGTGGCTGCGTTCGCGTCGCAGCACGTCAACACGGGACGGATCGAGGTCAGGACGCTCAAAGGTTGGTGCTAAATTCGCGTCTCTCGTGGTGCTCGTGCATCGCGCCCGGGTAGATGTGCCTTGAGATCGACGAACGATCCGGTTTTTAGGCGGCGCTGACCGGCGTCTCGGGCATTTGTGCATCATGGCACCCGCCAGCCAATAAAACTGTCCGCGGCAAGCGCTGCGCGGTTTAAAGCTAATGTCGCTGGTAACTGTTCCCGATTGGTATGAATTGCCAGTTGCCCATTTCACCACCCGCCTGTAAAGAACATAGTAAGAACAAACGGGCAGCATCAATCTATGCGTTGATCTATTCGGTCACCACTGGTTGTATGTTGAAAAAGAGGGCGGGCTATATGCTGACATCAATTGAACTTTGTGCAGGTGCCGGTGGACAGGCGCTTGGGCTTGAGAAAGCTGGCTTTGATCACACCGCATTGGTTGAGATCGACAAGCACTGTTGTAACACGTTGCGCCACAACAGGCCTCAGTGGAACATCATCGAAGAAGACATGCGCGTATTCAAACAGTGTGCGTCTAATCACAAAAGTATTGATTTGCTCGCTGGTGGACTTCCGTGCCCACCATTCTCGGTTGCCGGTAAACAACTTGGTGAGAAAGATGAGCGGAACCTTTTCGATGACGCGATAGAAATTGTCGATGCTGCACGTCCACGTGCCGTCATGATCGAAAACGTTCGCGGTTTCCTAGACGCTGTCTTTCATGATTATCGTGAACGTTTGAAGGATCAGCTTCGGAAGCTGGGCTACCATACTGACTGGCGCCTGTTGAATGCTTCGGATTTCGGCGTGCCTCAGTTGCGTCCCAGAGTAGTGATTGTCGCTGTTCAGCAAGAACGTTCAGAATTGTTTGATTGGCCTGAACCTAATCCACACAATCCACCCACGGTCGGTGAAACGCTTCGTGACTTGATGGCCGAACGTGGTTGGCGTGGTGCTGAGGACTGGGCGGAAAAGGCAAATGAAATTGCTCCGACCATCGTAGGCGGTTCCAAGAAACACGGTGGTCCTGACCTTGGTCCAACACGTGCGCGCCGCGCATGGGCCACGCTTGGTGTCGAAGGCCGTACTATTGCGCCTGAGGCTCCGGACCCATTCCACAATGGAATGCCGCGACTAACTGTGCCAATGGTCGCTCGTATCCAAGGATTTCCTGACGACTGGCACTTCACGGGCGCAAAAACTAACGCTTACAGACAAGTCGGCAATGCGTTTCCTCCACCGGTAGCGGAGGCTGTAGGTAAGAAGGTTGCTTTGGCGGTGCGCAGAAGGATGCTGCACGCGATCAACGCCTAGTCTTCTATTTTGCCTGACTACGTGGCAAGTTTCCGAGAATCTGAGCATCTCGGACAATTTACCTGTGAAGAAAAAGATACCAGAAAGCGTCGTGACTGCTGGTCACTGTGACCACAACTTGCTTACCGCGCTGGCAGATGAAATCGCAAATCGTGCAGGCGGAGAAGATGCTCTTTCTAGCAAGTTTGC
Source organism: Roseobacter sp. (assembly GCA_045106135.1). Taxonomy (GTDB): domain Bacteria; phylum Pseudomonadota; class Alphaproteobacteria; order Rhodobacterales; family Rhodobacteraceae; genus Roseobacter. The sequence goes on from JBGCEG010000022.1 coordinate 2,062, forward strand.
CACCATGCTGCGACAGTGCGTTGACGATGTGATTATGACTCCTAAGACTGGTCGGCGATCATTTGATGAGCTCGAAAAGACCGAAAAAACCTACATCGGCACACGGGTTGAAATTGAATTGCGTGCGATGCTCCAGTTACCCAAGGGCAAGCTGGATACGGTCATTCTTAACCAAGATGTCGATATCAAGAATACCATGGGCAACAATTGGATGATCCCGACGGAGGCTATAGATCATCCTTGCATCTTAGTGGCTGCGGATGAAGTGCGGGCAAGCTGCTATCTGGGCTTAATTGTCGCAAGACTAGATTACCTGACTGCTGGTCAAAACAAAGATGCAAAAAAGAGTATCTCGGCCGCTGGCTTTGCACACATTCTATGGCTTCTGAAAGATCTTCCATATCCTCGAAACTTTTGGAGAACTGTCGATCCAAAGACTGTTGAACGTATTTTTTCCGGGAAATCAGGAAACCAGCGTATGGCTGCACTGTTTCGAGAAGTTCAACGAGAACCCATCGCACGTGACGTTGTTGAAGCCGTGGCTCAGCAGCAAGATTTCATGCGTCGGATACGTTCTGATAATGGCCGGGGCACTCGGGATATTCTAGCTCGAGAAGGAATTATGCTGCTATCTGGTCACTACGATGCTCAATTAATCGCCAAAGTAGGTCTCCCAAATTGCTCGGGCAGCGAGTTTGTTTCGCACAAAGCCCAGTCACTAGAAGAAGTGGAACTGGCAGCCCAACACGGGCTGAAACTAGCTTGGCCGACAAGCTGACGCCGGAACAGCGAAGCGCGAACACCTCGGGCATTCGTCGGAAAGACAGGCGCAGCACGCCGCCTTAGCCAGCATCCAACCTAGCTGTTGCTGCCTGCCTTACTTCTTCATCGAACCTTTCGGGATAGCGAAGAACAATAGCCTCGGCAGCAAGGTCAAGCATGTCTGCTATCGCGCCAGCAGCGTCACGCATTCTGCGATATGATCGCACGGCTCGCAGCAAGTCCTCCGATGCGATTCCATCCTTCATGGCCTAACCGAACTGGGTAAGGCAGACTGCTTTTGGTGACTCCGGCAGGATTCGAACCTCAGACTGCCCCTAAGGAAAAGGCTGCTCTTTCTAGTTGAGCTACGAGGTCACCCATATGATCGATCAAAATAAGATGGATGGACCTGCCTGAGCAAGATCATTCAAAAAGGAAAGAAGTCTGTCGCAAAGGAACGATCACACGTCATTTGTCACAATCGGTTGGAGTGGTGAGCCGTGCAGGGTTCGAACCTGCGACCCACTGATTAAAAGTCAGTTGCTCTACCAACTGAGCTAACGGCCCACTAGAACGTCTACTTAGAAAGGTCGCGCCGAAGGGTCAAGCCCCAAATCCGCCAATGTAAGGACTGCAGGCTGGAACGTTTCACCGCATATCTGTATAGACAGCGCATGCTACAAAAGCCGACATATGAACTGCACTTTATGAAAATGCATGGTCTCGGGAACGACTTTGTTATTCTCGACGCGCGCACGCAGGAAATTGATGTTTCTCAGGAACTTATCGCGAGTCTGGCAGACAGGCACAGAGGCATTGGGTTTGACCAGTTGGCGGTGATCCGAACAGCGGGTTCAGACGTGAGGTTGGTTTTTTACAACAGCGACGGGTCGGCGTCTGCCGCCTGCGGCAATGCGACCCGATGTATCGCGCATCATCTGATGCAGGAAAGTGGCGAGACGTCAATTAAGCTGTTGACTGATCGAGGTGTACTGGAAGCGGCTTTGCACCCAAATGGGCTGACGACCGTGAATATGGGGCCACCACAACTGAAATGGTGGGAAATTCCACTGGCCTCTGAAATGCAGACACTGCACCTGCCGATCGACGGTGACCCAACCGCAACCGGCATGGGCAATCCCCATATGACCTTCTTTGTTCCCTCGGTTGCGGAGATCGATCTGGAACGGTTTGGCTCAGCGCATGAAAATCACCCCCTCTACCCAGAGCGCACCAATGTTCAAATCGCACAGATCATTGCGCCGGATGTGATCAGAATGAGGGTCTGGGAGAGGGGTGCAGGGATCACGCTGGCATCGGGGTCTTCCAGCTGTGCCGTGGCGGTCGCGGCGGCGCGCAATGGTCTGACAGGCAAACATGTGCAAATCGTGCTGGACGGAGGAGAGATCGAAGTTGAATGGCGTGAAGACGGTGTTTGGATGACTGGTCCAACGGCTCATGTTTTTTCTGGCCGTTTGGCGCGTGACTTTATGGAGTCGTTTTCGTGAACGGCCCGGTTTTCTCGACACTCGGGTGCCGTTTGAACGCATACGAGACCGAGGCCATGAAAGAACTGGCCGCCAAAGCTGGCTTAGAAGACGCGGTGATTGTTAACACCTGCGCTGTCACGTCAGAGGCGGTTCGCAAGGCACGGCAAGAGATTCGCAAGTTGCGCCGTGCGAATCCAGACGCAAAGCTGATCGTAACTGGTTGTGCGGCTCAGACCGAACCAGAAACCTTCACTGCGATGCATGAAGTCGACACTGTTATTGGCAATATCGAGAAAATGGAGCCCGGAACATGGCAAAGGTTGGCTCAGGATCTGATCGGTGAGAGCGAAGCGGTTCAGGTCGATGATATTATGTCCGTCACAGAAACAGCAGGGCACCTGATTGACGGCTTTGGCACACGTAGCCGCGCATACGTGCAGGTGCAGAACGGGTGTGACCACAGATGTACATTCTGCATCATTCCTTACGGACGGGGCAATTCCAGATCGGTGCCGGCGGGTGTTGTCGTTGATCAGATCAAGCGGCTCGTGAACGCGGGCTACAATGAAGTTGTGCTGACGGGTGTCGATCTCACCAGTTGGGGCGCCGATTTACCCGCGTCTCCAAAGCTTGGCGATCTGGTGATGCGTATTTTGAAACTGATACCGGACCTGCCGCGTCTGCGGATCAGTTCAATTGACAGCATTGAGGTTGATGAAAACCTCATGCAAGCCATCGCGACAGAGCCCCGGTTGATGCCACATTTTCATTTATCGCTGCAACATGGCGACAACATGATTCTCAAACGTATGAAACGCCGCCACCTGCGTGATGATGCAATCGCGTTTTGCATTGAAGCGCGCCGAATGCGTCCAGACATAACTTTTGGGGCAGATATCATCGCTGGTTTTCCCACCGAAACCGACCAGATGTTTGAGAATTCGGTGGCTCTGGTTGAAGACTGTGGACTGACATGGCTGCATGTTTTTCCGTTCTCCGCGCGCAAAGGAACGCCCGCCGCCAAAATCCCGCCTGTCGATGGTCGTGTGATTAGAGAGCGCGCAGCACGGTTGCGTGCAGTAGGCCAACGCTCTGTTGCCGCGTATCTCTCCACTCAGACGGGGTTGACCCATCGCGTGCTGATGGAAAACGAACGGATGGGGCGCACCGAACAATTTGCAGAAGTACGTTTCGATGCAGCCCAACCGGAAGGGCAGATCGTTACAGCGCACATTCGGCAAGCCACAGGGATACATCTTATTGCATAAAGATTTGCGAAATCTGCCGTCATAGTTGAACAGTGACCCGTCAGGCGGTAGCGTGTTCCAACTAAGTCGGTGGATTAGGGGATTTCCAGATGACGACTTCAACTCTACCGAAAACCGGATTCCTGTCGCAGGCTTCCGAGGAGCTGACTGAACTACTTGAGTCCGTGTCGACAGAATTTTCTCTTGAGGAAGGCGAAGTGCTTTTTGAACAAGGGGATGAGGGTGATGCTCTCTATGCGATTGTCACGGGATCTCTTGAGTTTAGCATCCTTTCGCGAGAGGGGCGCAAGCTTTCCTTAGATGTTATGCGCCCCGGTGCCCTTTTTGGAGAAATCGCTCTGTTTGATCCCGGTATGCGCACCGCGACGGTTACCGCTTTGGAACCCGCGCGGGTTCGGGGTGTGAAGAACGCAGACGTTCTGGCAGCCATACGTAAGGCGCCCAGTCTTGGAATTGACATGATTCAACTGGCAGGCGAGCGTATGCGCTGGATGAGCAGTCAGATCAACGAGCAGGTGTTTTTATCAATGCCTGCGAGGCTCGCCCGGAAGATTCTATACCTCACTGTGGACGGATCTGAGCAACTATCGACGCTGACACTGTCCCAAAGTGAGTTGGCAGAGTTCGTTGGTGCAACGCGGGAAGCCGTTTCAAAGACGCTTTCCCTTTGGAAGCGGGCCGGGGTGATTGAAGCCTCGCGCGGAGGGTTGAAAGTGCTCGACCGCAAAGCGCTTCAAGTTATGGCTGATTTGCACCAAATATAACTAATCCTGTGAAACGGTTCACATACGTGGCGGCGAATCTGATGCATGGTTAACGCATGTAGTGATTGAATCGATTTCGTTAAAACCAGCCGTTATTGGCGAAAAAAGCATAGGAAAAGATCAATGGAACGCAACATCGAAACGGCCGAAAAACGTGATGACACGTCTGCTGCCAAGTCCCATTTTCGCACTCTGGTATCTTGGATTATTGAGCAGGACAAACAATATAGAGTGCGCCAGTCGATGGTAGATGAGTGCAGAAAATGGTATTGAAAAGCCGTGTTTCTGACACCTGCCCTAGCGTGGAATTTCACAGCTTTGTTTTGTGCTGCGTCGGATCACTCTGCCCTAAGTTGTGGAAAGTTAACCCTATGTGAAGAAGTTCACATACAGCACAACAACAAAAAGTTAATCTGATTGTATTGGTGGTGACCGGTCGTGAAACACCGGCCCTGTATAACAGGGCACTTTTAGCGAAGTGACAAATTTATAGAAAGCTTTGGGGGGCTAGGGTCATCAATTGATGGGACGTGTCGTTTAGGCACAGGATTCCTGCCCCCCAATTTATTCTTAGGATCAATCAAAACAATCGTGTGTTTCAGGATCAAAAAACCCCCGACGTCGAAAGATGCGGGGGTTTTCATTTTATTCATCTAGCTATCAGGCTGACTTTTTACCTTTTACAGGTGCCCAAATCCGTTTGTTGGTGAGATACAACAAGACTGACAAGACAGTCAGAAACAACACACCCACAAAACCGGCTTGCTTTCGCGCCATCATCTTAGGCTCAGCCGTCCACATCAGAAATGCAGATACGTCTTCGGCTAGATGGTGTTCTGTCGCCGGATGTCCGTCTGCAAACTCAATGGCGTCATCATATAGCGGCGGCGCCATAGCGATCCATCCACCAGGGAAGGCTTTGTTTTCGTACAGGATGACGCCTGCTTCTTCTTTTTCTTCGCCGGTATAGCCGGTCAGGAGCGAAGCAATGTACTCAGGTCCACCGATTCCTTTGAAAAACTGGTTGATGCCCAAACCATAAGGACCGTGGAAACCAGCACGTGCTTTTGCCATAAGGCTCAGGTCAGGCGCGTTCTCGAGGTTCGAGTGCGGAAAATGATCGTTAGAAGTAGCGGTTCTGAAATCCTGAAGTTCTGAATCCCAGACTTCAAAGTTTTCAGCGTAAGCACGAATTTGATCTTCCGGCATTGCAGGCCCGCCTTCTTCTGAAAGCGAGCGGATCGGTACAAATTTCAACCCGTGGCATGCGGCGCAGACCTCAGTGTAAATCTGCAATCCGCGCTGCAACTGGTTTTGGTCATAGGTCCCAAACGCACCCTCAAAACTGAAATCAAAGTCTTCGATATGCGTGTCATAGGCACCAGCGGCTAGTCCCGCTGTGGCAAACCCGAAGGCCGCCACAGCACTCAGTGCAATTGTTCTGAACATGTTCGTTCGTCCCTTATTCTGCCGGTGTCGCTGCAGGCGAGGCCGCAGTTTCACCAGACGACTTACCGTAGTGCGCCACAAAGTCCTCTTCGATGGTCGCTGGCTGTTCCAACGGCTTCTCGATGACACCCAGTAGCGGCAGGATGATGAGGAAGTAGGCGAACCAATACGCGGATCCGATCAAAGCGATAATCGGATAGATACCTTCAGCAGGCATCGCACCAACCCATGTCAGAACCACGAAGTTCACGACAAAGACCCAGAACCACCATTTGAACATCGGACGATACCGACCAGAACGGACCGACGAAGTATCAAGCCATGGTGCCAAAGCCATCACAACGATAGCGCCGAACATGGCTAGGACACCGAAGAATTTGGCGTCAATGATGCCACCGGTCAGGAAACCTGCCAATTGCACAATCCACACGGTATCGTCAAAGGCCCGCAGGATCGCGTAGAAGGGCAGGAAGTACCATTCTGGCACGATGTGCGCAGGTGTCGCCAGTGCGTTTGCTTCGATGTAGTTGTCCGGATGTCCGAGGTAGTTTGGCATAAAGCCCACGACCGCGAAGAACACCACGAAGATGATCGCAAGAGCAAACAGGTCCTTAATGACAAAGTAGGGCCAGAAGGGCAGCGTATCTTTTTCCGCTTCCTCTTTGGACGTCCGGCGCACCTCAACCCCGGTCGGGTTGTTGTTGCCAGTCGTGTGGAATGCCCAGATGTGCAGGATCACAAGGCCCAGAATGACAAATGGCAGCAGATAGTGAAGTGAGAAGAACCTGTTCAACGTTGCATTATCAACCGCAGGTCCGCCCAAAAGCCACGTCTGCAAAGCTTCGCCGACAAACGGAACCGCACCAAACAGGCCGGTGATCACGGTTGCACCCCAGAAGGACATCTGCCCCCAAGGCAGAACGTATCCCATAAAGGCCGTGCCCATCATAAGCACGTAAATCAGCATCCCAATGATCCACGTGATTTCGCGTGGCGCTTTATAAGACCCGTAGTAAAGGCCCCTGAAGATGTGCGCGTAAACGGCTACAAAAAACAGCGAGGCGCCATTTTGGTGCAAGTAACGCAGCATATGGCCGCCGTTCACGTTGCGCATAATGTGCTCTACCGACGCGAATGCCATATCGACATGCGGTGTGTAGTGCATCACCAGAACGATACCGGTAATGATTTGCAGCATCAGTACAAAAGTAAGCACGATGCCCCAGATCCACATCCAGTTCAGGTTCTTTGGTGTGGGAATCATGAGTGTGTCGTATGCCAGCCCAATGATCGGCAAGCGTTTTGCCAAGCTTTTTTCCCAATTGGACTTTGGCTCGTAATGGTCGTGAGGAATTCCTGACATGCGGTTTCTCCCTTACCCGAGTTTGATCGTGGCTTCGTCGATAAATTCAGCGACTGGAACCGGTAGATTGCGAGGGGCCGGTCCTTTGCGGATGCGGCCTGATGTGTCGTAGTGCGAGCCGTGACAAGGGCAGAACCATCCGCCAAAATCACCTGCGTCTCCCAAAGGAACACATCCGAAGTGCGTGCAAACGCCCATCATGACCAACCATTCACCCGACTCATCCATCGACCGGTTTTCGTCGGACGCGTCCGCGCCACCCGGAATGTTGTCGTTTTCTGCAGACTGGTCTGGCAGATCTTCCAGTGGGGTTTCGCGCGCGGCAGCGATCTCGTCTTCCGTCCGGCGACGAATGAAAACGGGCTTACCCAGCCATTTCACGGTCAACTGTGTGCCCGGCTCGACACCACTAATATCGACGAAAATAGATGACAACGCCCGAACATCTGCTGACGGGTTCATTTGGTGGACAAGCGGCCAGACTGCGGCCCCGGCGGTCACAGCTCCAGCGCCCGCGGTGGCGTAGTAGAGGAAATCCCTACGAGTGCCTTCATGGTCTTCTGCGTGAGACACGAGCTTTCTCCATTCCTTGCGCCGCAAAGCGGCCATGTTTGATTTGGCCACACGTATTGCGACCCTATTGATGATGTTAGTTAGCGCCACATGCGCGTTCAGTCCAGTTGTCCATTTGGCGCAAACCGTCGCAGGCGGACGGTTTTTCTCTAGCTTCGAAACACTGATACCCCGTTAATCCCTCAAAATCACGCCGCAGGAGGCGCGCTCGCCTGCATTGATGCGCGGGCTGCAAAAGTCTCGTGCCATGCGGCAAGCGCTTCGTTTCCGCTCCGCCATCCGCGCGTATCGTGCCTGAAGTCGAGATAGGAAAGCGCGCAAGCCACAGAGATTTGCCCCATGTTTACTGGCGCAGCAAGGTGGCTCATCCAACGCGTGTTCAACACATCAAGGGCGCGTTCAACCTTTTCCCACTGTGCTTCAATCCATGCCTGTGACTGCTGGTCCTCCGCGCGCAGGCGCTTTTCGTAGACCATTGATACTGCCGAATCCATGATGCCATCGCCGGTTGCTTCCAGCGTCAGGACCTCCCACCGGGACTTGTTTTGAGGATAAAGACTGCCATCATAAAGATCGTTCAGATATCCGGTGATGACCCGGCTGTCATAAAGTGTGACCCCCTCAGGCCGTTCAAGTGCGGGCAAACGAGCAAGCGGGTTGGCTGCTTTGAGCGATTCGTCTGATGCAAGTGCTGTGGTTGTCACCTCTTTCAGGTCCACTGCGTCCGCGCGGTCAAGTTCGTGTAACAAAACCACGACTTTGCGAACGAAGGGCGAGGCCGGCGAGTAATAGAGTTTCATGTGCTACCATCCATTTAATTTGCGCAGCTTTGCGCCCCGATTTTACCGCGCACCGTGCATCAGTGTCGCAAGGGCCGCAAGCTCCATACCCAGCCCCTCTGATTTCAGATGCTCTGCCGCACGTTCGCGAACGTCGTCGGGTTTGTTCTGGTTGAGCTTCCACGTGCCATCCACCTGATCTACCGTCATCTTGCAGGGCACAATACTGCGCATCATTCGTTGCATCACGTCCTCCGTCATTTTTGCGGTGGTCCATGGCGGTTTGGGCCGCAATTGTTCCTCGAACAGGGCGGATTGCCTGTCCAGCAAGGCATGCAGTTCGTCTTGTCGGCGCGAGCTGAGCGTGCCGCTGATGTGCACGGCCACGTAGTTCCAAGTGGGCACCTGATCCCCGATGCCATACCAATCGGGCGAGACATAGCTGTCAGGTCCGCTGACCGCCAGACGCGCGCCTATGCTGCCCGACATCAGCGCACGTGCGATGGGATTGGACCGCAACAGGTGCAACCACAGCGTTTGCCCGTCCGGATCGAGCAGGAAGGGGATATGGCTTAACCAAGGGCCTGTCTCGCCGTTTACAGCCAGTACGCCGAAGGCACGGGCGCGGGCAAAGGCCAGATTTGCCTCGTCAGTTTGGGTATGGAAAACCGGATTTGGGTGCATCGGCGCCTCCGACAGCTGGTGATTTGGTCTTGCAGCAGCGATGCCCGCTTGGCAAGGTCATAGTATTCTCAGGGCGGGGCGGAATTCCCCACCGGCGGTATGAGGCGGAAGCCTTGAGCCCGCGAGCGCGACGGAGTGGGCTACTGCGCACCCGTTGGTCAGCAGATCTGGTGAGATGCCAGAGCCGACGGTCATAGTCCGGATGAAAGAGAATGTACGCGCAGGAGAGGGCTGTTTCAGCCGCTTTTTGCGTGTGCGATCGCCTTGGGTGGACGTGTCAAACCTAAAGGAGATCCTCATGACACTCACCCGTTTCGCCTTTGTCAAAGCGCAATGGCATTTAAACATCGTAGACCGGGCTTTGGACGGCTTTTCAGAGCGCATCTCCCACGAGCATATTGACGTCTTTGACGTACCGGGGGCTTTTGAGTTGCCTTTGATGGCGCGTGATCTTGCCCTGACCGGGCGCTATGCAGCGGTGGTCTGTGCAGCCTTGGTTGTCGATGGCGGTATTTACCGGCATGATTTTGTAGCACAGGCGGTCGTGGACGGGCTGATGCGCGTGGGTCTTGATACCGGCGTGCCGGTTTTGTCTGTCTCTCTGACCCCGCATCATTTTCAGGAGACGGCGCATCACGAGGCCATCTATCGCGCTCATTTTGTCGAAAAGGGCCGTGAAGCCGCAGAAGCCGCAACGGGGATTCTGCACGCCCGCGAGGCGCTGCGGTCGACCGCAGCCTAGAGGTAGGCGCGCAAGGCAGGAGGCGGGTTTTGCATCAGTGCGGTTGCCTCTTGCGGGGCCGCGGCCTGACCGCCTTCCACGAAAATCACGTCGTCCGCGATGCGGGCGACGTCCTCAGGCGCATGTGTGACCATCAGCAACGTGGCGCCGGTTTCGTCCATAAGCTGGCACAGCAGGTCGAGCATATCCCGCCGCAAAGACGGGCCAAGTGCTGCAAACGGTTCATCCAGCAAGAGTAAAGGGCGCGCCTGAACCAGAACGCGGGCGAGCGCCGCACGGCTTTGTTGCCCGCCTGAAAGCTCTGCGGGGCGGCGCGCGCCCATCTCGCCCAGACCAACACGTTCGAGCGCTTGGGCAACGCGCGCCCGGTCATCGGCATCGAGCCTCAACCGGGCGTGGGCACCAAGACCGACGTTCTGTGCGACAGTCAAATGGGGGAAGAGGTTGTTGTCTTGAAAGAGCATCGCAATCGGACGCTCCCCAGGGCGTGACCGGGTAATATCTGTACCCGACATAAGAACGCGGCCAGACAATGGGTTGAGAAAGCCGCCAATCGCAGAAAGCAGCGTAGATTTGCCCGCCCCGGAAGGCCCGATGACAGCAGCCATGCGCCCTGCGGTCAGCGTAAAATCAGCGGCAAGTTCAAAATCGCCCTGCGCCAGTCGCAGTTTTTCAAGCGTTAGCATGCCGCCTGCCTCCCCAATCGCATAGCCAGAAGACGCCAAAAGCCAAACCCAGCAGCATCAATGCAGCACCTGCGGCAGCTTCGGTACGGTACGCGCCCAAAAGCCGGTACATCTCGAGCGGCAGGGTCGCGCGCTCCGGGTCTGAAAACAGCGCAATCACCCCCAGATCACCCAAAGACAGCGCAGCCGTTAGACCCGCAGCAAAGCCCGCCTGCACCCGCACGTTGGGCAAAAGTACCACACGCCAGAGCGTCCAGCCGCGCAGGTTCAAAGCCAGCGCTAGCCTGCCTTGGGTCTCATAGGCGGCGCGAAATCCGGGCACGATCACCCGCAACGCGAAGGGCAACGCCATCAGTGCATTCACAAAAGCCGTTACAGGCAACGAGATGGCAACGGGATTGACGATTGGGCCAAGCAGGATGAACCACCCCGTCCCGATCATCAAAGGGGATGCGGATAGGCCCAACAGACCAACGACTTCGAGGCTGCCCCCCCGCCGGGATGCGATCTGTGCGGCCAAAGGCAGCGCAATGAGCAACAGCAGCAGCGTGCTTAGCGCAGCGACATAAAGCGAATTGCCGGTCGCACGCCATACCGAGGGGGGCAGGTCTGCAAGCCCGCCCACGCCCGAGAGAACAACAGCCAGCAAAGGCAGGATCAAAAATGCGGAGGACAGCAGGATCACAAGGCTATCGAGCACCCGTTGTACGCTGAAATGTGCATCCCAGCGCGCAACGGGGCGACCCATGCCTGCCCCCAGCGGCAGATCCGGGATCACCCACAGCGCCAGCAAAGCGGCCCCGCCCGCCAAAACCAGTTGAATAACAGACAAAAAAGCAGCCTGCCCGAGGTCAAAATCAAAGCGAAAGGCCTGATAAATCGCCAGTTCAACGGTGGTGGCCCGAGGCCCGCCGCCAAGGGTCAAAGCCACGGCAAAACTGGTCAGACAGATCACAAACACAAGCGCTGTGGCACCGGGCAGCACGCGGCGCAGCATCGGCCATTCCAGCGTTTGAAAAACCGTCAGGGGCGGCAGGTTGAGTTGTGCTGCCAGACGGAAGTGTTCGGCAGGAATGCCCTGCCACCCCTGCAGCAACAACCGTGTCGCCAAGGGTAGATTAAAGAAGACATGTGCGAGAACCACACCATGCAAGCCGTAGATCGTGATCTCCGGCAGTCCGATGGTGGCAAGAACCCCGTTCAGCCAACCGTTGCGTCCAAAAATCGCCAGTAGGCCCAGAACAGCAACAATCACGGGCAAGATGAAGGGCGCGCCCAAAAGAGTGATCAAAAGCTCGCGGCCCACGAAGCGCCGCCGCGCGAGGGCGCGCGCCAAAGGAATAGCCAGCAGGCCGGAAATGACAGCGGACAAAGCAGACTGGATCACCGTAAATCGGATGGCCGACCACTCTGCCGGGCCAAGCCGCATGCCTGTTTCTGCGCGTAAAGCCAGCCCCACGAAGGCCAGCACAACCGCCAAGACAACAATGATCGCGGCAGCGATGCCGCCGCGACCAATTTCAAGGGTGATTACTGGCTGAGCGCCGCGCGCCATGTCTCAATCACATCATCACGCAGGTCGGCAGCCTGATCCTCGGTCAGGAAAAGCACCTTTTCTGGCAGCGGCAGTTCTGACCAGCCTTCGGGCCATTCGGACTTGGGCAGCGCGGATGGCAAAGACCAGTTGGCTGTGGGGATCATGCGCTGGAAATCCGCGCTGAGCACATAGGCCATGAAGGCATCGGCCAGTTCGGGCTGATCGGTGCCCGCGACTTTTGCGACAGTTTCCACCATAAAGTAGTGACCTTCAGGGAAAATCGCGGCCTTTTTGGTGAAGTCTTCCTCGGCGAACATGTGATACGCGGGCGAGGTGGTGTAGCTGAGTACCATGTCAGCCTCCCCGTCGGTGAAAAGCCCATAGCTTGCGGACCAGTCTTTGGTCACCGTGAGGATATTGTCGGACAAGTCGGACCAGACAGCCCCCGCTGCATCACCGTAGACGGACTGCACCCACAGCACGAGCGCCAGACCCGAGATGGAGGTACGCGGGTCCTGAATAACCAGCTTCACGTCATCCGGCATATTGCGCAGATCGTCGAAACTGGCGGGTGGAGCCTGCATGGTTTCCGCATTATAGATAAAAGCAGTGTGGCCATAGTTGAACGGCAGGAACGTATCATCAGCCCAGTCGATGGGCAGCGTGAGCGCGCCGTTGTTCTGCCCGTGCGGCGCAAAAAGCCCGGTTTCGCGGGCGCGTTTGGTGACATCAGACGTCAGCCCGATGACCACGTCTGCTTTGGTCCGCTCCCCTTCAAGGAGCAGGCGCGGCAACAGGTCGCCGGTGGAAAACTGCAAGTCACAGGCGCAAATAGCTTCAAAGCCTGCTTCGATCTTGGGGCCGGGACCCCATTCAGACGTAAAGTAGTCGCCCGCATAAACCGTCAGAACGGGTGTATCGGCCAGTGCCGGGCCTGCGGCCAAAAGCGTTGCTGTCAGTAGTGCCCTTCGCATGGATATTCCTTTTCATCTGCAAGGGGCGGAGAAAGAGGATGATCCAGTGCTCACCTTCCCTCCGCCGGTGTTAACCGGTTCAGGTTCTACGGGTCCGCGCGCTCTGCGCATCTCAGCCTAGGAAGGCCCCCCGAGGTGAGGTTGTTGGTAACGCGCCCTTTCAGGATTGGCAAGCGATAAGCCCTTGAGGGAATGCGGAGGGGCGGCTAATCAAGGGCGCGCAAGGAAAGGATCCTCCATGTCGATCAACAGCTTTGGACATTTGTTCCGCGTCACCACATGGGGCGAGAGCCACGGGCCTGCCTTGGGGGCCACAGTCGACGGTTGCCCCCCCGGTGTGCCGGTGGATGAGGCAGCGCTGCAAGAGTGGCTCGACAAGCGCAAGCCAGGTCAAAATAAATACACCACGCAAAGGCGCGAAGCGGACGAAGTGAAGATTCTGTCTGGCGTGTTTGAAGGGCAGACGACGGGCACGCCTGTGCAGTTGATGATCGAAAACACTGATCAACGCTCGAAAGACTATGGGGATATCAAAGATAAGTTCCGCCCCGGCCATGCGGACATCACATACTACCAGAAGTACGGCGTTCGGGACTACCGCGGCGGCGGTCGCTCAAGCGCGCGCGAGACCGCTGCACGCGTGGCGGCAGGTGGTCTCGCGCGCGCGGCGCTCCGCTCAGTGCTCCCGGCGCTTGAGATCAAAGGGTATATGACCCGCATGGGCACCCATGAGATTGACCGGAGCGCTTTTGATTGGGACGAGATTGACCGCAACCCTTTCTGGGTGCCGGACGCGAAGGCTGCAACCACATGGGCCGATTACCTTGACGGGTTGCGCAAATCCGGATCGTCAGTAGGCGCGGTTATTGAAATCGTGGCAAGAGGTCTGCCTGCAGGTCTTGGTGCGCCTGTCTACGGCAAGCTCGACACCGACCTTGCAGCCGCCATGATGAGCATCAACGCCGTCAAAGGGGTAGAGATTGGTGAAGGCATGTCTGCCGCCATGCTGACGGGCGAGTTGAACGCAGACGAGATCAGCATGGGGCCAGACGGGCCGGTGTATTCATCGAATCACGCAGGCGGTATTTTGGGTGGGATCAGCACGGGACAGGATGTCGTGGTACGCTTTGCGGTGAAACCCACGTCTTCTATTCTGACGACGCGGCGGACGATCACAAAGTCCGGTGAAGACACCGAGATTATCACCAAAGGGCGCCATGATCCTTGCGTGGGCATCAGAGCCGTGCCCGTGGGTGAAGCAATGATGGCCTGTGTTCTGCTGGACCATGTTTTGTTGCACCGCGGACAAATTGGCCAGAACCAAGGTCATATCGGATAGCGCGTACCGGGGTATGCATTCGGTGGGTCCTGTGGGCTTGAACCCAGCATCATCCGGATGCCCCCCAGACTGCTTTCGAGCATGCGGGTCAACTGACCTGACCGCGCAAGGATACGCAGACCGGTATATTGCGCCAACAAGGCCCCCGCCAAAAGACTTTTCTGCTCCGCCGACATGTCCTTGTGCGGAGGCGATGCGCTGACGGCTACCTCAAACGCGGCCTTCATCCGATCAAGCGACGCCCCGATCCGACCTGCGAGTTCAGGATCATGCATTTCCGCCCCCGCCGCAGCAGTGCACAGCAGACACCCCCGCCGGTCACCGCTTTTGACGGCCCGAACAATACCACCGAACAGCGACAGGATACGCTGCCGACCGTCTGGTTCAGCCTCATCCGATAATATGTCAACGGCGCGGTTCACGGCGTTTTCCTCGTAATATTCGAGAACACGGAAATAGAGCGTCCGCTTGTCCGTGAAGGCTTTGTACAGGCTGCCCCGCGTCAATTGCATTCCGCCCAGAAGATCGGGCAAGGACGCGTCCTCGTATCCCTTTTCCCAAAAAACACCGGCTGCCTTTGCAATCGCGTCTTCCATGTCAAATGTGCGTGGTCTGGCCATGATGATCCCCTTTGTGCGGATGATATAGTTTGGAACTGACTGTTACACAACTCACGGAGACGTGTTTTGTACCACTTGGTTCCTTACGCTATCTAGCGGTCAGACCAATCACAAACCTCTCAAAGGAACCCGCCATGAAAAATATCATCTCTGCCCTCCTCCTCACCACTCTCACCTTTTTCGCCGTCTCAGGCGCATGGGCCGATGTTGGCGGTGGCTTCGTCGGGAAATCTAATCACATCACAACCGGCACGCTGACAATCGAAGCAAATGATGACGGCAGCCACACAGTAACGCTGAGCGATGATTTCTCGCTGGATGGTGCACCAGACCCGCGCGTTGGCTTCGGCAAAGACGGAGAATACGTTTTAGCGGCTGACCTTGGCGAATTGAAATCGCTCAATGGTCCGCAAAGCTACCACGTGCCTGCGAGCCTCGACATCAGCGACTTCAATGAGCTGTACATCTGGTGCCTGAAGTTCTCTGTGCCGCTCGGCGTTGCTACGCTTAACTGAGCCTTCACGCAAAGCGCGCCGGGCAACTGGTGCGCTTGATCTTTCCCGCCGCGAGGCGCAAGACAGGTCCATGGCCACTGACCTCACCCAAAACAAACCCGGCCTTGCCATCGCGCTGAAACTCAGCGCGGTTTTTTTGTTCATGGTCATGGCCTCCATCATCAAAGTCGTCTCGGATGATGTGCCGCCGGGACAAGCAGTTTTCTTCCGCTCCCTCTTTGCGATTCCGGTGATTGCCGTCTGGTTGGCGCAAAAAGGGCAGCTGCGCGAAGGTCTGATCCCCTCGAACCTCATGGGGCATGTCTGGCGCGGCCTTTTTGGGACAACCGCCATGGGCCTCACCTTTGCCGGGCTGGGCCTGCTGCCGCTGCCAGAGGTCACGGCGATTGGTTATGCCACACCAGTCTTTGCGGTTCTCTTTGCCGCGTTGTTTCTGGGGGAGCGTATCCGGCTGATCAGAATGACCGCAGTGGGCCTTGGGCTTTTCGGCGTGGCGATTGTGATCGCGCCTCGATTGAGCGTTGGAGCTGATGAGATATCGCTGGCCGCCACAATCGGCGCCTTCATGGTGCTGACCGCATCCATCCTGCGTGCGATGGTGCAAATCCATGTGCGCAGGTTGGTGCAAACGGACAGCACCGCCGCGATTGTCTTCTATTTCTCCGCCACCGCGAGCGTTCTGGCCTTGGCATCGGCACCTTTGGGGTGGGTTTTCCCGATCCCTGATCTGCAGTGGGTGATGCCCTCTTTGTCAGTGGCGGGTCTGTTGATCACCGCGGGCATTATTGGGGGCGTGGCCCAGATCATGATCACCTCGGCCTACCGGTTTGCAGGGGCGTCAATGCTTGCCCCGTTC
The DNA here is from genome assembly GCA_045106135.1 of Roseobacter sp. Classification (GTDB taxonomy): domain Bacteria; phylum Pseudomonadota; class Alphaproteobacteria; order Rhodobacterales; family Rhodobacteraceae; genus Roseobacter. The sequence goes on from JBGCEG010000022.1 coordinate 18,463, forward strand.
GACTATGCCTCCATGATCTTTGCGATGCTGATCGGATATGTCGCCTTTGCAGAAATTCCGACCGGGCCTATTCTGCTGGGATCCGCCTTTGTCATCGGCGGCGGATGTCTGATTATCTGGCGGGAACGGCAGTTGGGTCTTGACCGCAGCAAATCAAAATCCAATCAATCACCCAACAGCACATCATAACGTGAGGCACCATGACTGACGCCGCGAGCCACAAAGAACAAATGAAAGCGCAACAAGCCAAGCAAAGGGCCAAAGTTGCAGAAGCCGTTGATCCGGAAAAAGGGCTGGTGCTGGTCCATACGGGCAACGGCAAAGGCAAATCCTCGTCCGCCTTCGGAGTGATTGTACGCGCTTTGGGGTGGAAACAGAAAGTCGGTGTGGTCCAGTTCATCAAGGGTAAATGGAAAACCGGCGAACGCCAATTTTTCCAACGGTTGGATGAGGTAACGTGGCACACCATGGGCGAAGGGTTCACATGGGACACGCAAGACCGTGACCGCGACATTGCTGCCGCTCAGGCCGCCTTTGATAAAGGCGTGGAAATGATGAAATCCGGGGACTACGACCTGATTGTCATGGATGAAATCAACATCGCCTTGCGGTACGACTATCTGGATGTGACCGAAGTTATCAAAGGGCTTGAGTCGCGCGACAAACGCACCGGCGTGATCCTGACAGGGCGCAACGCCAAACCCGAACTGATGGATTACGCTGATCTGGTCAGCGAAATGGTCGAGGTCAAACACCCCCATGCCGCCGGGATAAAGGCACAACGCGGCGTAGACTACTGACCCATGCCGAAACGCCTCCCAAACCGTCCTGAAATCCACAGTTTCGAAACTGGGGCAGAGTTGCGGGAATGGGTTTGGCTCAAGTCAGAGTTAAAAGCTTACGCAAAGACCCTTGGGCTAAGGTACACAGGCGGAAAATTCACCATTCTTGACCGGATCACGCACTTTCTGGATACCGGTGAGACTGTCTGGCCCGGCGACATTCGACAACACCCCAAATCAAAGTTCGACTGGCACAGTGCGCCGTTGACCCCGGATACGGTGATCACCGAAAGCTACAAAAACTCACAAAATGTCCGCCGCTTTTTTAAGTCTCAGGTGGGCGACGGCTTCAAATTCAACATCCCCTTTATGGATTGGATGCGCCAAAATACCGGCAAAACCCTGGCTGAGGCGGTGGAAGCTTACAAATCGATGAGAGCCAAGTAAGCAGCGCCGGGTTTGCAATGCGAAAACGCGCACCACAATCAGTTCACCCAAAACGCCAGAGATTTTCGGCCCGGTCACCCGAAGCGTGGCATGGAAAACCTGCGCCATTTCTGGGCTGTGAAGAGGAATAGACCGGCAGGCGACGGGCTGTATGTCTTTCATCCGTGTGATCTGATTCTGCAAAGATAGAAAGATTGGCATTTGCCGGTTGCAAGGTTAACCTGACAGCGCAATTTAAATTGAGGTTCGATATGCTTACGCGCCGTTTCGTCCTGCTCGGTGCAGGCTCGGCTTTGCTTGCCGCCTGCGCTGCCGACACCACCCTCACTCTGGCCCCGAACAGCACGCTCTGGATCGTCCGGCACGCAGACCGGTTGGACGACGAATTGAGCGATACCGGGCTTGTGAGGGCGCGTTCAATGGTCGACGTTCTGGACGACGCCCCGTTGGATGCGATTTACTCCCGCGAACTGCTGCGCAATCAGCAAACCGCCGAACCGCTGGCCGCAGCGCGGGGCTTGCCCATCGAGAGCGTGCTGGAACCCAACCCAACAAAGCGGTTGGTCACACTGGGCGCCGGGCGGGATGTAATCTGGATTGGGAACAAGGGCAATTTACGGGCGATCTGGGACGGTCTTGGCCTTCCGGGCGACGCGCCGCTGGAATACGGCGAGTTGGCCGCAGTGTCTCGTGATGGGAATGGTCCGATGACGGTCTCCCGGCGCTCAATTCCAGTCTGAATTGATCCACGCGGATCGTGAAAACTGGCCTTCTTGAATGACACACCAGACCCTTAGTGATCCGGGCGGCTTCGGTCCGGGCGGAAAAGGCAAGCGCGGGCCTTTGGCGTTTGCGATCTCACATCAGAAAGTCTTACCCGTTGCAGTAGGGCCAGAACTGTCCATCTGATTGCGACATTTGCCTTTGGCAATCAGCTGCGTGCACCGTCCCAAATACGCCGGGCAGACGGGAATGCAAAAGTCTGACAAATCACTCCTTGCAAGGCACTCGCTTCAAAAGAAAAAGGCGACCCCAAGGCCGCCTTCGTCATAAAGTGCAAATTGGTTCTGATCAGGTCTTGCGACGTCGCATCAAGCCAAACCCGGCGAGACCGCCAAGCAACAGAAACGCGCCCGCAGGCAGCGGCACAGCTTGCAGCGTGACGTTGTCACCCACGGTGAGTTTCAACTGCGCGTCTTTTACATTGCCTTCGAACCAAATCAGTTCAAACGACTGGTTCTGACCTGCCGCCAAAGCGACAGTATCCGAACTGCCAGGACCCTGAAGGCCCCCGGGCACGTTGTTGATACCGATGTTGAAGGCCGGTGCGGCACCTCCCACGGTTAGCCGCCACCCGTCATCCGACACAATTGTCAAGTCGGAAGGCGCGTCTACGTCAGCGAGGCCGGTAATCCGCGCGATTGTTCCCAAGATAGAATTGTCCAGAACACCACCGCCGGCAACGCCAAAGAACTGAGCGATTGACGTAGGTGTCCCGACGAAATCCGTAGGCCCAAACCCTGTTGCCAGATCAGCCGTGCTGATGTTGAACGTCGCATCTGCCGTGCGCGACGCAATGGCAGCCAACACTGATCTGTCAGACGTGTCAGACGCCTGATCGGTAAAGTAATTGGCATCGTTACCACCACCGATAGAGAACGTACCGGTCTGCACTGCAGGGTTGTTATCGAACCCTTGCGTGGCGATCACGTCCCAAACCTCGACTTTCAGCGTTGATGCCGTGCCTGTCGTTGCCATAAATCCAAGGCACATTGCGGACGCAATAAGAATTTTCTTCATTCGTATCCCTTCCAATTGCTTTATAAAATAACAAGCGCGCCGCTATCCCTGCGGCGATCATTAATTTGTTATTAACACAAAATCCGGTCATCGCAAAGTGCCGCAGGCTCACACGTGCCCAAAAACGGCTATGATCGCGTGATTGTGTGCAGCATTTGCCCCAAATTACCGAATTTTCCGCCAAAATGGTTCATCATCTTGGCGGTAGACCCCTTTGCGTTGCCCAAACAACTTGCTGAGAATGGCTTTTCTCTCAGACGGTCAGAGGCGGACAAGCTTTTCGTAGCCGTTTGCAACGTCGCGTGTCAGGCTGCCAACCTCAAAATTATAGTCCCCGATCTGGCCGACGGGCGTGACTTCGGCAGCCGTTCCGGTCAACCAACACTGCTCAAACCCTTCCAGTTCCTCAGGCATGATGTGACGCTCATGCACTTTGATCTGACGATCTTTCAGCATGCCAATGACCGTTTGGCGGGTAATTCCGTTCAGAAAGCAGTCCGGGTCCGGAGTGTGTACTTCGCCGTCCTTGACGAAAAAGATGTTCGCGCCTGTCGCCTCTGCCACGTAGCCGCGATAATCGAACATCATCGCGTCAGAGCAGCCTTTGGCTTCGGCCGCGTGCTTCGACATGGTGCAAATCATGTAGAGACCTGCTGCTTTTGCATGGCTCGGAATGGTTTCCGGGCTGGGGCGTTTCCATTTTGAAATGTCGAGCTTGGCGCCTTTCATCTTGGCATCGCCGTAGTACGCGCCCCATTCCCACGCCGCGATCGCCAGCCTGACCGGGTTGCGCGCGGAGGCGACGCCCATGTCTTCGCCCGCGCCGCGCCATGCGATGGCGCGCACGTAAGCATCCTGCAACCCGGAGGCTGCCAATACTTCCACTTTGGCCGCTTCAATCTCGTCTACTGTGTAGGGGATTTCAAAATCGATCATCTGTGCAGACCGCTTTAACCGCTCACTGTGCTGACGGCTTTTGAAGATTTTCCCGCTGTAGGCTCGCTCCCCCTCAAACACGGAAGACGCGTAGTGTATCGCGTGCGTCAGGATATGCACATTGGCTTCCCGCCAAGGCACCATCTGGCCATCCAGCCAGATCAATCCGTCGCGGTCATCATATGCCCCAGCCATTATGTTATCCTTCTCAAAACATAAAATTACCGAATATTGCGCAGATTAAGGCCGAAACGGACATAAAGTTACGCAAAAGCTGCGCTTCGATAGCCTTTCAGACTTGGAATGTCAACAACACTGACATATGCTACAGGTGGTTTGTTAACAAACGATTTGAGGACAACATGGCTGAGTCTCGTCACGGTGCGATCTCATCAGGTGAGAGCCTTCTGTTCCTGACGGACGAACAGTTGCGGCAGGGCATCGAAGCGATGTTTTTTGCCTATCGCGGCTTTACGGCAGACCCCGACCGCATCCTGACAGACATGGCATATGGACGCGCCCACCACCGGGCGATCCATTTCATCAACCGCGCGCCCGGCACCACGGTTAATAACCTCTTGAGTATTTTGGGTGTCACAAAACAGTCTCTGAACAGGGTGCTGCGAACGTTGATCGAAGACGGGCTGGTGGAAAGCAGGGTCGGCAAGGCCGACAGGCGGGAACGGCATTTATTTCTGTCTGAGGACGGTCAAGCGCTTGAGCGGAAACTCTCCGATGCGCAGCGCGCTCGAATGCGGCTTGCATTTCGCGATGCGGGGCCGGAAGCTGTGGCAGGATTTCGTACCGTTCTTGAGGCCATGATGGACCGGGAAATGCGATTTGCGTACAACAAGCTCAAGGAGAGTGGATCGTGAAAGAGATGGATGCACATCTGCTTATCGTAGATGATGACGAGCGCATCCGCGTCTTGTTGCAAAAATTCCTTGTCCGCCACGGATTTCTTGTGACAGCGGCGCGCGACGCGGCCCATGCGCGCCGTATCCTGTCAGGCCTCGATTTCGATCTGGTGGTCATGGACGTCATGATGCCGGGCGAAGATGGCGTGGCGCTGACCCGCTGGTTACGCGAAAGCAACAGTGTTCCGATCATGCTGCTGACGGCAAAGGGCGAAACCAGCGACCGTATCGAAGGTCTTGAGGCGGGGGCCGATGATTACTTATCCAAGCCCTTTGAGCCGAAAGAGCTGTTGCTGCGGATCAACGCCATCCTGCGCCGGATGCCAGAAGCGCCCGAAGATGAAGCAGCCCCGAAGGTGTTGTCGCTTGGCCCGATAAAATACGATCTCGACCGGGGCGAGATGTGGCAAGGCGAAGATCTGGTGCGGCTGACCGCAACAGAGATGCATCTGATGCGCATATTCTCAGCCTTGTGCAATGAGCCCATCAGCCGCGCGAAACTGGTCGAAGAGCTTGGACGCGACAGAGGGCAGGCGCAGGAACGCGCGGTGGACGTGCAGATCACTCGCCTACGGCGCAAGATCGAGGAAGACCCCAAGCAACCGCGCTATCTGCAAACCGTGCGCGGCGCAGGATACATGCTTGCCCCCGATTGACCCCGGTGGCACCTCTGGCAACAGCGGCAAAAGCAAGCTATGCAGAAATCCCGATGAGCCAGCAGGAAAAGACGATGAGCGATACCCCCGTCAATGAGATGAGTTTTGAACAGGCCATGGCCGAACTGGAAAGCGTCCTGAGCCAGTTGGAGCGGGGCGATGTTGCTCTTGATGACAGTATCGCACTTTATGAGCGTGGGGCTGCATTGAAAGCGCGGTGCGAGGCCAAGCTGAAAGAAGCAGAAGAAAAAGTCGCTGCGATCACACTGGATGCGGACGGGGCGCCCACCGGCACAAAACCTGTCGAGGGTCTGTAGCACGGTGTTCGACGAAAGACTGGCGGACGCGGCACGTGAAGTGCAGGCGCATTTAGATACTGTTTTGGGCGCACTGGAAAAAGTGCCTGTCGTGGCGGCTATGGCCCATGCGACACAAGGCGGCAAACGCATACGCGGGTTTCTGGTGCTGGAATCTGCGCGGTTGCATCAGATTGATCTGTCGCAGGCCATCTGGCCGGCAACCGCGATTGAAGCGCTCCACGCCTATAGTCTTGTGCATGATGATCTGCCCTGCATGGACGACGACGACCTGAGGCGCGGTCAGCCCACAGTCCACCGGAAATGGGACGACGCCACAGCCGTACTGGCCGGGGATGCTCTACAAACGCTTGCCTTTGAAATGGTCTGCGCCGGGCCGGCAAGTGCAAAGGCGGAGGTGCGCGCCGATCTGGCCCTTAGCCTTGCACGCGCCAGTGGCGCACGCGGCATGGTCCTGGGGCAGGCGCTCGACATCGCAGCCGAGACAGCAGCACGGCCTTTGACCCTCGACGAGATCACCGCCTTGCAACGCGGCAAGACCGGCGCCTTGATCGAGTGGTCCGCCACCGCAGGTGCGCGTATGGCGCAAGCCGATTTGGGCCCTTTAGAGACCTATGCGCGCGCGCTGGGCCTTGCCTTTCAGATTGCCGATGATCTGCTGGATGTAACCGGCGACAGCGCTATGCTAGGGAAAGCTGCACAAAAAGACGCCGAGGCAGGCAAAGCCACATTTGTGTCGTTGCTGGGGCTTGATGCCGCGCGGGCCCGCGCACACGAACTGGTCGATCAAGCCTGCGACAGCCTGAACGGTTACGGGGCTGAGGCTGATACGTTAAAGCAGGCGGCCCGCTTTGTTGTGAACAGGGCGCATTGATAAAGAGGACGATATGTCTGAGAGACCGCATTTACCGTTGCTGGACCGCGTCAATCGCCCGGCAGACCTCAAAGGCCTGACAGATGTTGAGATCAGGCAACTGGCCGATGAGTTGCGCACAGAAACAATCGCCGCCGTATCTGAAACCGGTGGTCACCTTGGTGCGGGTCTGGGCGTGGTTGAACTGACGGTCGCCTTGCATGCGGTTTTTGACACACCGCGCGACAAACTGATCTGGGACGTCAGCCACCAAAGCTATCCACACAAGATCCTGACCGAAAGGCGCGACCGTATCCGCACCTTGCGGATGAAAGACGGGTTGAGCGGTTTCACCAAACGGTCTGAAAGCCCGTATGACCCTTTTGGCGCGGCACATTCAAGCACGTCGATCTCTGCCGCTTTGGGCTTTGCCGTGGCGCGCGATCTGGGCGGCACAACGCCTGAGGGGCTCGGCGACGCGATTGCCGTGATCGGTGACGGGGCCATGAGCGCTGGCATGGCCTACGAGGCGATGAATAACGCGGGTCATCTGGGCAAACGCCTGATTGTGATCCTCAACGACAATGAGATGTCGATTGCCCCACCCGTTGGGGCGCTGTCTTCCTACCTCAGCCGCCTTTACGCCGAAGAGCCTTTCCAGGAATTCAAATCTGCCGCCAAAGGGGCCGTCAGCCTGTTGCCGGAACCTTTCCGCGAAGGGGCCCGCCGCGCCAAGGATATGCTCAAGGGCATGGCCGTGGGCGGCACGCTTTTTGAACAATTAGGCTTTTCCTACCTCGGCCCCATTGATGGGCACGACATGGATCAGTTGTTGCCAGTCTTGCGCACCGTGAAAGCGCGCGCAACAGGCCCTATCCTGATCCACGTCCTGACGAAAAAGGGCAAAGGCTACGCGCCAGCCGAGGCCGCGCGCGACAAGGGCCACGCCACTGCAAAATTCGACGTGGTGACCGGCGCGCAGAAAAAAGCCGCCTCAAACGCGCCAAGCTACACCCGTGTCTTTGCCGATACGCTGTTGCAGGAGGCCGCAGAGGACGACAAGATTTGTGCGATCACCGCTGCAATGCCCGATGGCACAGGCCTGAACCTCTTTGCCGAACGCTATCCAAGCCGCTGCTTTGATGTAGGGATTGCCGAACAACATGGCGTCACCTTCTGCGCCGGATTGGCCGCAGGCGGGATGAAGCCGTTTTGCACGATGTAATCTACCTTTTTGCGGCGCGGATATGATCAGGTGGTCCATGACGTGGCGATCCAGCGCCTGCCTGTGCGCTTTGCCATCGATAGGGCAGGCTTGGTTGGCGCGGATGGGGCGACCCACGCGGGCAGTTTCGATGTAGCCTACCTCGCTAATCTGCCCGGGTTTGTCGTGATGGCCGCAGCCGATGAGGCAGAACTGCGCCACATGACCGTAACGGCTGCTGCGCATGATGATGGCCCGATTGCCTTCCGCTTTCCCCGGGGCGAAGGCACCGGCGTAGAGATGCCGGACCGTGGCAAGGTGCTGGAGATTGGCAAAGGCCGGATGATACAGGAAGGCAAGGGCGTGGCTTTGCTGTCGTTTGGGGCAAGGCTGAAAGAGGTGCAGGAGGCGGCAGAGGCGCTTGGCGCGCGCGGCATCACACCAACCATTGCGGATGCGCGTTTTGCAAAACCACTGGACCGTGCGCTTATCCTGTCGCTGGCCGCAGAGCACGAAGCGCTGATCACGATCGAAGAGGGCGCGGTCGGAGGGTTCGGCAGCCATGTGGCCCAGCTTCTGGCCGAAGAAGGCGTATTTGATTCCGGTCTCAAGTATCGCTCCATGGTGTTGCCCGACACATTTATCGATCAGTCCAGCCCAAGCGATATGTATGCCGTTGCAAAGCTGAACGCGTCAGACATAGAGGCGAAGGTTCTGGACACCCTTGGAGTTGCACAGATCGGTGAGGCACGCGCCTAGGTGAGCTTTTCGCTAAGCACCTACAACTTATACGATAATTTCACTAAAGAATTTGTGAAAATTTGATTTAGTGCTGGTTTTATCCGTTTTGCTGCGATAGCGAAACAGCGGGGAAACCAAGTAATGATGATTTGAAGGTGAGTACATGTTGAAGAAACTAATTTTAACGTCCATTGCGATGGGGTTTATTGGAGCGGCCGCAAGCGCTGCGACTCTGTCAGGAAATTTTAACGTTACGGCGATTAACGTCACCAATCTTGACCGCCAGCAGTCAAAGGCCATCGCGGCCAACTTCTCTGCGGCGTTGGCCGGTGGCTTTGGCGGAGCAAACTCCGTCACAACCATGGATACGTTCTCGTATAGCGGTGATTTTGACTTCCGCGTTGAGGGGCCACAGCGCCTTCTGCCTTACACGGTAGGCAACTGGCTTGCGACGGGAACAGGCACGTCTACAATTCTTGACGATGCGGCCGGTCAGGCACTTGCAGGCAAGCAACTCAGCTTTCCTGACGTCAACAAAGGCACCGCGATCACAACATTCTTTTTGTTCACATCGGTCGACGCCTTCAAAGCAGCGGACTTTTCGGTCACGCACGATGACGGCATTGCCCTTTTGGACGATGGCGTGATCATCGCTGACTTCAAAGGCCCGAACAGCGTTCGGACGTCGCAGCTTGACGGTTTCAACGGCGGTACCCTTGGGTTCCTGTACGTTGCAACAAACGGCAACCCATCGATCCTTGAGATTGACATGTCGCCGACACCTGTGCCGCTGCCAGCCGGTGGCCTGTTGATGCTTACAGGTTTTGCTGCTTTTGCCGCAGCACGTCGTCGCAAAAAGGCAGCTTAAGCTGTCCCTAACGGGCGTCAAACGACATTTAGTAAGGGTCGGCCAAGCGCCGGCCCTTTTTCATTTGGACACAGCAAAAACAACGGACAAACCTGCCCTTCACAGGCCTGGAAAATTGCCTCGGCGCTCAGGAAGCACCCTGTCACAAGACCGCAGCCCGGCATTGGTCAAAGGCTGTGCGCCATCATTGCTTCGAGACCTTCACGATAGTTTGGGTATTTCAATGTCACGCCCAACTCGCTCTTGATCAGGTCGTTTCGCACCTTCTTGCTCTCTGCATAAAAGCTGCGGGCCATGGGCGTCATGTCTGCGGTCTCAAAGTCTTCTTCTGGAGGGGCAGGCAGGCCAAGCAGTTGGGCCGCATAGGCAATCACATCCTGCGGCGGGGCCGGGTCATCATCACATAGATTGTAGATTGCACCGGGTCGCGGACGATCCAGCGAGGCCTGCAGCACCTGCGCAATATCCTCAACATGAATGCGCGAGAAAACCTGCCCCGGCTTGATGATCCGCCGCGCCTTGCCCGACCGCACCTTGGCGAAAGGGCCGCGCCCCGGCCCGTAAATACCTGCCAGCCGGAAAATATGCAGCGGCAGGTCCGGCACTGCGGCCCAAGCGGCTTCGGCTTCGACGCGCATCTGGCCGCGTTTGGTCGAGGGTGTCAGGTCAGAGGTTTCGTCAACCCAATCACCGCCCCGATCGCCATAAACACCAGTGGTTGACAGATACCCCACCCAATCAACACGTGATGCGGCCGCAGCAATTTCCTTCGGCATGGCGTTCAACACAGGATCACCATCTGCGCCCGGTGCCGCAGACAGCAACAGGGCGTCTGCTGCCTGTAACGCGCCGGACACATCCGATCCGGGCCAGATCAACGGCTCAACACCCATCGCAGCAAGCGCAGTGGCCTTTTCCTCAGACCGGGTTGTGCCGATGACGCGCCAGCCCCGCGCCAGCAAGAGCGGGGTGAGGGCGCGCGCGCTAAAGCCATGGCCGAATGATAGAAGTGTCTTTGTCATGCTGTCAGCGTGACGTTTTGCGCAGGTCGAGGCAAGCCCCGCCTAGCGCCCTTTCCAGACCGGGTCGCGTTTTTCCGCAAAGGCGCGCGCGCCTTCCATCTGATCCTCAGAAGCATAAAGCCCGTCAACGCTCGCCAACTGCCGTTTCGTAATCCGGTTCATCGCATCCTGAAACTTGGTGTCCTCCGCATCACGCACAATTTCCTTGATGGCCGCGTAGACAAGCGGGGGGCCAGACGCCAGCAAGTCCGCCAGCTTACGCGCCTCCGCCATCAGGTCAGCGGCAGGCACGATATGATTGATCAGGCCCCAGTTCTGCGCCTCCTGCACATCAAACCAGCGTCCTGTGAGCAAAAGCTCCATGGCGATGTGGTAGGGGATGCGCTTGGGCAGTTTGACTGAAGCTGCGTCAGCCACGGTACCCGATCGGATCTCAGGCAGCGCAAAAGTCGCGTGATCTGCCGCAAGGATAATGTCAGCGCTCAGGGCAAGCTCCAGCCCGCCACCGCAGGCAATACCGTTCACCGCTGCAATCACGGGCTTGTTCATGTCCCGCAGCTCTTGCAGGCCACCAAAACCACCCACGCCGTAGTCTCCGTCCACCGCGTCCCCGTCGGCTGCGGCCTTCAGATCCCAGCCGGGGCAAAAGAACTTCTCCCCCCCGCCCGTCAGGATCGCCACGCGCAAATCAGGATCGTCCCTGAAGGCTGCAAAAACGTCGCCCATCTGCCGCGAGGTTTGCAGATCAATGGCGTTCGCCTTGGGACGATCAAGCGTGACCGTCAGCACCGCGCCGTCTCTTTCAGTCTTGACCGCTTGCATAGGCGTCTCCCTTCCAGTCTTGCGTCACACAGATCAGCGCATCCACGGCAACAGCATTTTCCGATGTACAGAGCAACGGGTTAATCTCAGCTTCGACGATTGTTCCCTTGGCCTCAAGCACACAGCGTTGCAAAGCAAGCACCGCCGCCACGGCAAGGTCAATCCGAACAGGCGGCGCCCCTCGATATTCATCAAGCAAAGGCGCAATCCGCAGACTGCGCAGCGCCGCTTTAGTAGCCTCAGCATCCGCAGGCAGCAACAATGAAGCCGTATCTTGCCAAAGCTCTGTCAAAACACCCCCCGCACCCACGGTCAACAAGTACCCATGGGCCGGGTCGGCTGTGATCCCAACCAATAGCTCAACCGCTGCGCCCATCTGCATCTCCTCAATCAAAAAGCGATCGCCCGGCATGCTCAGGGCCGCCTCTTCAAGCGCGTCAGCAGAAAGGTTCAGACGCAAGCCACCCAACTCTGACTTATGCGCAAGACCCACCGCCTTGAGCACAAAGGGTGGCGTAAGCCGTGCTGCCGCTTCGACCAGCCCGCCCGGCGCCGCGATATGCCCTCGCGGCACGGACAGACCCGCGGCGCGCAGAATTTCCTTTGCCTCCGCCTCTTCCAACACACGGCCCGACTGCGCAAGGACAGGGGCAGCAGGCGGCAACCGGCGCGGGGCGCGCAAAAAGCTTGCCGCAGAAACAGCTCCAAGGGCCTCGCGCATGCCATTGAACGGGACAACCCCTTGGGCTGCCAGTTCCCTCGCGACAGCAGCAGGCATCAATTCTGGCAAGCTGGCTACCACCGCGACGGGCCTGTTGCTGTCGCGCCGAACGGCAATCGCGGCCTGCGTTGCAGGCTCCCAAGCGCGGGCATCGGTATGTGGATAGTCAAGAATGATCAACGTCATCGCCGCGTCAGATGCCGTCATAGGCTCCCACGCCTGCGCCATTTTCAAAGCGTCCCCCCAAACATAGGTGTGATAATCCAGCGGGTTCGACAACGCCACCATCGGCCCAAGCGCCGTCGACAATACGGTTTTCTGATCCTCTGACAGCGGCGGAAACGTCAACCCCGCCGATGTTGCCAAATCCGCGATCAAACTGGCCTCACCGCCCGAACAACTGATTGCTGCAATGGCGCCCCTGTCAAGCCGACCCTGCAGGTGGAACACTTTCAGCGTTTCAAGAAATGTTGGTAAGTCAGTGACTTGTGGGACACCAAGATAGTCAAGAAAAGCGTCTGATCCGGCGCGCGTTCCTGTCAAAGACGCCGTATGCGACAGGGCCGCACCCTTGGCCTGATCAGACAGACCGACCTTCAGCACCACCAAAGGCACGCCTTTATCAAATGCGCGACAGGCCAGTGCATGCCACTCAGCGGTGTCGCCAAACCCTTCCACATGCAATCCAATTGCGCTCACCCGCGGGTCATCCAGCAAGGCATCCGCCAACGCCGCCTGACTGACCTGCGCCATGTTTCCACAGGCCGCAACAAACCCAACGGGCAACCCGCGCCGCTGCATGGTAAGATTGATCGCGATGTTCGAACTTTGCGTCAGAATGGCGACGCCACGGTCAACCGGGCTGCAACCGTGTTGATCAGGCCACAACAGAAAGCTGTCCAGCGCGTTGATAAATCCGTAGCAATTGGGCCCAAGTATCGGCATGTCCCCAGCTGCCTCGACCAAACAGTCTTGCAAAGAGCTGCTGCCTTCATCCTCAGCGTCCGCCTCAGAAAATCCCGAGGCAAAGCACACTGCACCCCCCGCACCTCTCTCAGATAGCGTCCGCACCAGCTTAATCGTGTCGTGTCGGTTCACACCAATAAAGGCCGCATCGGGAATGCCAGGCAGATCAGCCAGAGACGGGTAGGCCAGCACCCCGCCAAGCGACTTTGCTTTGGGATGCACATGCCAAATCTCGCCTTTAAACCCAAAAAGCTGGAGCTGTTGAACCACATTACGACACCAGACGCCGCCACCGATGACCACAACCGACTGGGGACGCAAAAACCGCGAAAACCGGCTCATATCACTGCCCCGGCCATTGCCAGAAAGCCCTTTCTTTTCGCCGCGAACACGCCCGCCGGAGGCATTGGCCTATGCTCCCAACGCGCGCAAAAGGTCGCGGCTGATGATGTGACGCTGAATTTCGGAGGTGCCGTCCCAGATTCGCTCCACACGCGCATCACGCCAGAACCGTTCCAGCGGATAATCATCCATCAACCCCATGCCGCCGTGGATCTGGATCGCCGCATCCGTGACCCGCCCGAGCATTTCCGAAGCATACAGCTTGGCACTGGCAATTTCACGGTTGGCAGGCAGGCCCCGATCCAACCGGTCGGCACTGGCCAGCGTCAACAGGTCTGCAGCATCGATTTCAGTGATCATATCGGCAAGCTGAAAGCTCACCCCCTGAAATTTTCCGATCTTTTGGCCAAACTGCTCACGTTCAGCGGCATAGTTCAGCGCATAGTCAAACACCCGCCGTGCGCGCCCAACACTCATGGTCGCAACCGTGATCCGCGTGGCATAAAGCCATGTGTTCATCACCTCAAAGCCACCATCGACCTCTCCCAGCACTTGCGCATCCGGCAGGCGGCAGTCGTCAAACTCCAAGATCATGTTCTTGTAGCCACGGTGACTGACAGATTTGTAGCCATCGCGGATTGTGAAGCCGGGCGTCCCCCGATCTACCAAAAACGCTGTGATACGCTTTTTCGGGCCTTTGTCTGTTTGGTCCTCGCCCGTCGCGATAAACACGATGATGAAGTCCGCGTGTTCCGCCCCTGAGATGAAATGCTTGGTCCCATTCACCACCCAATCGCCCCCATCCCGAACAGCGGCACATTTCATGCCGCGCACGTCAGACCCGGCACCCGGTTCGGTCATGGCGAGCGCATCCATCTTTTCCCCTCTGACCGCCGGCATCAGATAGCGTTCCACCTGATCGCCGGCGCAGGCCATCAGAATGTTTTGCGGACGGCCAAAGAAATGCGTCAGCGCCATGGAACCGCGCCCCAACTCCCGCTCCACCAGCGCAAATTCCAGATGGTTCAGCCCGGCGCACCCGACGCTTTCGGGAAAATTACAGGCGTAGAACCCCAGTTCCAGCGTCTTGCGCCTGATGTCCTGCGCGAGGTCAGCAGGCACCTCACCAGTGCGTTCCACAAGCTCTTCGTGCGGGTATATTTCTTTTTCGACAAAGCTGCGCACAGTGTCCGCAATCATCGTATGTTCGTCAGTCAGGCCATATGTGGTCATTTTTTACGTCTCTAAAAAGGGAAAAAGCAAAGCGAAACGCTGCTATCCCCTTCCCAGTCGACGCGTGCTTGTCCAACAAGACAGATCATCGAAGAAGTTCATCACCGGCATCAGGTATACATCTGCTTCTTGCGCGCCCGTGTCTCATCCGTGGCTTGCGCTGAGCCGTTGTGATAGCTGCCAAACCACCGGTCCCACGGCATTTCTACCGTGCCATAATTGCACTCGAAATAGCGATGATGCAGCTGGTGGAAAAAAACACCGGCCTTGAGCTGTTTCTTGTCAGCGACCACGATCTCTTCAAAACCTGAGTGTGAAAAGACCGGATGGGTGGATTGCACATACCCGTGGAAGAGCACATGCAGTGGATGGGTCGGTACAACCAGATGGATGGCGAAGTTGGTGTAAAACAGCAGGTGTTCGACCGGGTGCATGGAAATCCCTGACCATGGCCCGACATTCACGTTACGGTGGTGCAAGGAATGCGCCAGTTTGTAAAACGGCGGCCAGTGCAGCAAGCGATGCACCCAGTAAAAATGAAAGCTCGACCAGATCGGCACAAGAATAAAGAACGCCACAAACCAAATCGGATTTTCACCGGGATGCAGGATGACGGGCGACACCCCGTTGGCCATCGCCCAGAAGACCAGCACCTGTGCGGCGGTCCAAAGCGTAATGCCGCTGGCAATATGCCAGAACATATTATCGTAAACCTGATTGCCGAAGGTAAAGGTACCGTTGTTTCGCGCCTGATCTCGCAGGTCATATTTGGTGCGCTTCCCTTGCCCTTTGCGCATGATCAACCAGTAATGCAGGGTGCCCGCGCAGATCACCTGCGGTACAAGGTTCGCGAGCCACAGTTTCAGCACCCATCCCCAAGCCAAAACCTGCATATCCGCAAGGTCCGGTAGAACGGCGAAATAGGCGACCAGCGCAATCAGCAAGCACAGTGTCGTCGTCGACACCTCCAGCCAGAAAGCACTGTACCACCTGAAAATCGCAGCAGGTCGTAGGGGCCATTGGAAAAGCGGGTTCTGTGCGATCGGCGTCTGTGGCCTAAAATTCCAGCGCCCGGCCTCTCGGACCTCCGGATCACTGGGCATAATTGACGCCTTCTTCATCAAGAATGGCCTTCAATTCCGACAGGTGCCGTTTGTCCTGCTCTGGGTAGGTTTCAATTTCCTGCGCGGTCTTTTCTGCGATGTCTTCAGGGATCATCCGCAAGGGTTTGCCGGACTGCAATGCAAGAAAATAGGTCATGCAGGCCCGTTCGAAAAAGTACATGCGGTTGAAAGTTTCTGCGACCGTATCCCCGATCACCATGACGCCATGGTTGCCCATGACCATCACCTTCTTTTTCGGATCATCAAAAAGCCGGGCGCAGCGTTCGCCCTCTTCTTCAAACGCAAGGCCGCCATAGCTGTCGTCAATAACCTGACGGTTGAAGAACATGCAGGCATTCTGATCCAAGGGCGGCAGCAAGCTGTCTGTGAGGCATGCAAGGGCCGTGGCATAAGGCGAATGCACATGCATGGCGCAGCGTGCATGGGGGCAATGGCGGTGCAACCCCCCGTGCAACCCCCAGGCGGTCGGGTCCGGCGCATCCGGCCCCTCCATGCTTGCGGGGTCATTCGCGTCCAGTTCCAGCAGATCACTGGCTTTGATCCGGGAAAAATGCTTCTGGTTGGGGTTCATCAGGAACTTTGTGCCGTCGTCATTGATGGCAAAGCTGAAGTGGTTCGACACGCCTTCATGCATGTTCAAGCGCACGGTCCAGCGAAACGCAGCGGCGAGGTCCACCCGCTCCTGCCAGTGATCGATATTCGTGCGCAAAGATGTGACAGACATATTGAACCTCCTGTAGCTTTTGCCGTAGCAGATCATGAATAGCCGCCCCTTGGCCAACAAAAAATAACCTTGGTATTCATAAGCCAGACTTGTGGGTTCGCTATGGGCAGAAATTTCGTCCTGCAACTGACCGCGCTCAGAGGCAGCCGCGTTCTACAGCGGGCGGCTTGGCACCCATGCGTATCCGTCTGCACATAAGATGTAGGCTTCGCGTAACCCGTGGGGCTTGTCGGCAGGAGGTTGCAAAACCATGTCACCGCGCGCTTCGGCCCGGGCCACAGCCGTATCGGGATCGGTGTCATAAAACCTGAATTCTGCCCCGATCCCGCGCGGCGGGTTTTCAGGCAGCAGGCCCTGCAGCGGATTACTATGGTAGGTGCCATCGCTGTGAAGCTGGAAAACAGCATCCCCATAGGTGACAATGGCGAAGTCATTCGAGAGACGATGCACCTGAACCTCGAAGACATCGCAAAGGAAGCTGGCCGTGGCCTTCACGTCGCGCACCAGCAAATTCAGGCCAATCCCGCGCAAGGATTTGCCAAAATCATCTGCGCTGACGTTTTCATAGTCCATCGCTCAACTCCCGCTTGAACATTCGCAAAACCCATGGCAGGCAGGGATATGTCATCCTCTCACATCGCTTCATGGCCCGATGCCGCCGCCCGCCTGATCGCCGTTGCCACCGGGCGCGCACCCGCGGATATGGTCATAAAGAGCGGGCGCTGGGTGAATGTCCAGACCCGCGAAGTGCTGGATGGATATGACATTGCTATCGCGGACGGCAGGATCGCTGCGGTGGTGCCGGATGCTGGCTATTGCACGGGCACGGATACCCAGATCGTCGAGGCAGGCGGGCGCTACATGATCCCGGGCTTGTGCGACGGCCACATGCACATCGAGTCCGGCATGCTGACCCCGGCGGAGTTTGCGCGCGCGGTCATTCCACATGGCACTACCACGATGTTCACCGATCCTCATGAGATCGCGAATGTTCTGGGTTTGGCAGGCGTCCGGATGATGCATGACGAGGCCTTGATGCAGCCCATCAACATTTTCACGCAGATGCCATCTTGCGCGCCCTCCGCACCGGGGATGGAGACAACGGGCTTCGAGATCACCCCCGAAGACGTGGCAGAGGCCATGACATGGCCCGGTATCATCGGTCTGGGCGAGATGATGAACTTTCCCGGTGTGTCAAACGCGGACCCCAAGATGCTGGCAGAGATTGCAGCCACGCAAGTCGCCGGCAAAACGGTCGGCGGTCACTACGCATCGCCCGACCTTGGACCTGCCTTTGCCGGGTACGTTGCAGGTGGTCCCGCAGATGATCACGAAGGCACCTGCGAGGCCGATGCGATTGCACGCACGCGCCAAGGGATGCGCGCGATGCTGCGCCTGGGCTCGGCTTGGTATGACGTGGAAAGCCAGATCACCGCGATCACGGAAAAAGGGCTGGATAGCCGCAATTTCATCCTGTGCACGGATGATTGCCACTCTGGCACTCTGGTCAACGAGGGGCACATGAACCGCGTTGTGAGACACGCGATTGCCTGCGGATGCGACCCGCTGGTTGCCTTGCAGATGGCGACAGTCAACACCGCCACCCATTTCGGGCTGGAACGCGAGCTTGGCAGCCTCAGCCCCGGACGCCGGGCGGATGTGATCCTGACCTCTGACCTGACGACGCTGCCCATTGAGGTGGTGATCGCGCGCGGTCAGATCGTGGCAAAAGATGGTGCCTTTCTTGTGGACTGCCCGCACTACGACTGGCCCACCCCCGCCCGGCAGACGGTGAACATGGCGCGCGACCTCACGGCAAAGGATTTTGCGATCTCCGCCCCGGCGGGTGCCAACGGCGTGCGCGCCAATGTGATTGGTGTCGTTGAAAACCAGGCGCCCACCAAAGCGCTGCAATTCGAGCTGCCTGTCACCGAAGGGCGCGTTCAACCCGCCGGTGACGTGGCACAGATCGCTTTGGTCGAACGTCACCGCGCCACAGGGGGCGTGACGAATGCCTTTGTGTCGGGGTTCGGCTACAAGGGTCAGATGGCGCTGGCGTCAACTGTTGCCCACGACAGCCACCACATGATTGTGGTGGGCACAGACACGGATCAGATGGTGCTGGCGGCAAACAGGCTTCGTGAGGTTGGGGGTGGCATCGTGATCTTCCGCGACGGGGCAGAACTGGCGCTGGTCGAGCTGCCGATTGCTGGCCTCATGTCAGACAGCCCTGCGGCCGAGGTCGCCGCAAAGGCAGATCAGATCATGGACGCCATGCGCGCCTGCGGCTGCACTTTGAACAACGCCTACATGCAACATTCGCTGCTGGCGCTGGTGGTGATACCCGAGCTACGTATCTCCGATCTGGGGCTTGTGGATGTCCGCAGCTTTGAATTCATTCCGGTTGTGGAACCGCTCTCATGACACATATCACAGTACCCGGTGCCCTTGCGCCTGAAACATTTCACGACGCGGCCGCCGCCGTCGCAAGGCTCGAAGCGCTGTACACCCAAGCCACCGGATTTCTGAAGGATCACTTCGTTACAGCCTTGGAAACAGGCGCGCCTGCCACGCGGCTGCGCGCGTTCTACCCGGAAATCAGGTTCAAAACGTCCTCGTATGCGCAGGTCGATACACGGCTGAGCTTTGGTCATGTCTCAGCCCCCGGCACCTATGCAGCGACGGTCACGCGGCCTGACCTGTTCCGTGCCTATCTGACGCAACAGATTGGGCTTTTGATCGAAAACCACGGCCAGCCCGTTATTATTGGCCCGTCACAGACCCCGATCCCGGTGCATTTTGCCGTTGCGGGCGATGACAGTGTGACCGTGCCGCAAGAGGGGGCTGCGGATTTCACGCTGCGCGATGTATTCGACGTGCCCGATTTGAACACAACCAACGATGATATCGTCAACGGCACCCACGTGCCCCCCGATGGCGTCTGGCCTCTTGCACCTTTTTCAGCCCAGCGCGTGGATTATTCACTGGCGCGCCTCAATCACTACACAGCAACGGATGCAGACCATTTCCAGAACCACGTGCTGTTTACCAACTATCAGTTCTACGTCTCTGAATTCGAGACCTACGCCCGGGCGCAACTGGACGATCCTGCTTCGGGCTATACCGCCTTCGTCTCGACCGGGAATGCCATCATCACATGCGGGGATCAGGATTTGCCCGCCGCAGCAAAGCTGCCGCAAATGCCCACCTATCATCTCAAACGGGCAGATGGGTCCGGCATCACGCTGGTCAATATTGGTGTAGGGCCGTCAAACGCAAAAACCGCCACTGATCACATTGCGGTTTTGCGACCCCACGCGTGGCTCATGGTGGGCCACTGTGCAGGCTTGCGCAATTCGCAGGCCTTGGGTGATTTCGTGCTGGCCCACGGCTATCTGCGCGAAGACCATGTGCTGGACGACGATCTGCCGCCCTGGGTCCCGATCCCGGCACTTGCTGAAATTCAGATCGCCCTCGAAAACGCGGTGGCGCAGGTCACCAACCTTGAAGGTTACGAGCTTAAGCGGATCATGCGCACCGGGACTGTCGCCACACATGACGACCGCAACTGGGAATTGCGTGACCAGTCCGGCCCGGTACAACGCCTCAGCCAAAGCCGTGCTGTTGCGCTTGACATGGAAAGCGCAACTATCGCCGCCAACGGCTACCGGTTCCGGGTGCCCTACGGCACGCTGCTGTGTGTCTCAGACAAACCCCTGCACGGCGAATTAAAGCTGCCCGGT
Source organism: Roseobacter sp. (assembly GCA_045106135.1). Classification (GTDB taxonomy): domain Bacteria; phylum Pseudomonadota; class Alphaproteobacteria; order Rhodobacterales; family Rhodobacteraceae; genus Roseobacter. The sequence goes on from JBGCEG010000022.1 coordinate 38,681, forward strand.
ATGGCTACGGATTTCTATAAAACACAGGTCGCGCGGCACCTGAAGATCGGTATTCGCGCGATGGAGCAGTTACGCGACATGCCGCTGGAACGCCTGCACAGCCGGAAATTGCGCTCCTTTGAAGAGACTGCCTTCCTCTGAAGGCCCAAATTCCAAGAAAATAAGGGAAAAATGAATGTTTTTCCTTGCAATGATCTACTAATCGTTGTGTTCATACACAACATCCGGATAAATTTCGGGAATGAGGCCCAACAGAGCGGGCAGCGAAGGAGAAAAAGAATGGCAAAACCCATGACCAAAACCCAACTTGTCGCCGCATTGGCTGAAGAGATGGGCACAGACAAAAAAGCTGCAGGTGCTGCGCTCGACGCGTTTTGCGGGCTGATCACCAAAGAAGTATCCGGTGGCGGTGCTGTGACACTGCCCGGCGTTGGTAAAATCTACTGCCGCGAGCGTCCGGAGCGTATGGTTCGCAATCCTGCGACTGGCGAACAATTCAAAAAAGACGCTGACAAGGTTGTCAAAATGACGATCGCAAAAGCGCTTAAAGACAGTGTAAACGGCTAAAGCCGCTTCAACGTCTGACTATTCGGGGCCGCATCTTACCATGCGGTCCCTTTTTTTGTGGCGCGCCCAAATAGCCTTGCACCCGTCCGCAATTTGAACATGCTGGCGGAACAGAACGATCTGGGATTCCAAATCACCGTGGACATACGCGCAATACTTGCCGGACTGGCCTTCGCTCTGATGTGGTCGTCCGCTTTTTCCTCTGCCCGCATCATCGTCACAGACGCATCGCCTTTGGCGGCCCTGACGGTCAGGTATCTACTGTCCGGGTTGCTGGGTGTCGCCATCGCGCGGGCCTTGGGACAGTCGTGGCATTTGACGCCCGCACAATGGCGCGCGACGATTGTCTTTGGCGTCTTGCAGAACGCGGTCTACCTCGGGCTGAACTTTGTGGCCATGCAAACGGTAGAGGCATCGCTGGCCGCGATCATCGCCTCGACAATGCCGCTGCTTGTGGCCCTTGCCGGATGGATGATCCTTGGCGAACGGCTGCGGCCCTTGGGCATTACCGGTCTGATTGCAGGCATCATTGGCGTGGCGTTGATCATGGGCGCGCGTCTGTCAGGCGGCGTTGACCTTTTTGGCGTTATGCTCTGCGTGATCGCCGTGGTGGCATTGACCATTGCGACGCTTTCAGTGCGCGGTGCCACCTCGGGCGGTAACTTTCTGATGATCGTCGGTTTGCAAATGCTCGTTGGCTGTGTGGCACTGGCCTTCGCAACCCTTGCCTTCGAGACGCCGCGCATCACGCCAAGCTGGCCGCTTCTGATCGCGTTCACCTACACCACGCTGGTACCGGGTCTGGCCGCGACCTTCGTGTGGTTCTGGTTGGTCAACCGCATCGGGGCCACACGTGCAGCGACGTTCCATTTTCTCAACCCTTTTTTTGGCGTAGCGATTGCCGCTGTGCTCTTGTCTGAACCGCTGGGCAGTCGGGATGTCCTTGGCGTTGCAATTATCACGGTTGGTATTCTGGCGGTTCAGGTGTCCCGCCAAAGGAAACCATGATTTCTGTTTCGGGATTTATGCCCAAGGCGCTACCGTTCGCGCAGGCAGCACAAAGAGTTCGATGTCAGACAGGGCATAGACTTATGTACTCGTGTTGGTCCCGGGCTTTTCGTAGCTTGGGCTCCCCTGATACCCCCCCCCTGAAGTGGTCCGCCCCAATAGTTGGGAAACGGAGGGTCAGATATTGGCATGAAGCGACATAAGCCGGACGCGATTGTCACGAAGTTGCGGCAGGTTGAGGTGCTGTGCGGACAGGGAAGGCCAAGCGTTGATGCAAGCCGTCAGGTGCAGATTGCGGAGCAGACGTTTTATCGCCGGGTCAAGCAATATGGCGGTTTGGGAAGTGACCAACTGAAGGAGCGAAAGCGACTTCAGAAAGAGAACGACCGGTTGCGTGGCTCCGTGTCAGACCTGACGTTGGACAAGCTGATCCTGTCTGATGCCGCAGGGGGAAACGACTGAGCCCGTCACGTCTCCGAGCTTGCATTGATCATATTCGCAACGAGATGCGGGTGTCGGAGCGTCGGGCGCGCCGTGTTCTGGGTCAGCATTGATCCACACAGAGGCGGTTGAACGGGTATTGCGAAAGCTTCAATGCCCGCTTCCGAGACGCGATGGTGAACGGTGAAACCTTCTACTTTCTAAGCGCAGCGCAGATCATCATCGAAAGCTGGAGGCAACACGACAACACCGAACGACCACACAGTGCTTTGGGCTACCGCCCACCGACCCTGAAAACCATCGCCCCGGTGGAACCCGGCCCAATCATGCACTAACATTCAA